>NZ_SDHX01000002.1:485000-1085000 GCF_004118375.1 Oleiharenicola lentus | reverse complement strand
GAGCTGGGCGCGGTCCTCGGGGAGGATGATGCCCTGCGTTTGCTCGCTGACCGCGCCCCGCAGATCCTGATAGTCGGCGCTGATGGCCTCGATCTGGGCGATCTTGTCGGCGGGGAGATTGCCGAAGTTGCGCTCGCGGCGGCTGCGCTCGAACGGCGAGGCCAGCTCAAAGTCGTCGCCCATGATGGCCTTCATTTCGTCGCCCATCTCGCGGTAGAGCGCGCGCCGCTCGCGGCGGGTCTCGGGGCTGAGGTTGGACTGGCTGCCGGGGAAACGGAAGCTGCGCCGCCAGTATTCGTCCTGGCCGGTGGATTCCAGGGCCTTGAGCCGGTCGGCGTAACGGGCCGCCACGCGCGCCTGCAGCAGCGAGCGAATCAGCGCCGGGGACAGGCCCTCGCGCTTGAGGCGCTGCCGGTAGTCGGCGTCGGAGAGGGCGGTGATCTGCGGCCAGGTCTCGGCGGTGACGGGCTGGGTCAGCGGGTCAACGGGGGCGGGTGGAGGGACGGAAACCGGGACGGTCGCCGGTGGCGCCCCGGCGGGAGCGGCGGGGGATCGCAGCAGCCACGCGCCGAGCGCCGCGTTGGCGGCGAGCGACAGCCCGAGCAGGGCGAGCTTGGCGTTCTTCATGAAGGTGGGGTTTCCGGGGTCACGGGCCGGCGTTTCCAGTAGTTGGCCAGGATGGAGCCGGAGATGTTCATCCACGCGCCGAAGACCGCGGCGGCGAGGCCGACGGTGGCGAGCTTGCCCATGCTGCCGGCGAGGCCCGAGGCCATGCCGCCGTTCTGCAGGCCGACCTCGATGGCGACGGTGCGCGCGGAGTTCCGGTCGAGTCCGCCCGCGCGGCCCAGCCAGTAGCCGAGGATGTAGCCGAAGGCGTTGTGCAGGGCGGCGACGAGGAACAGCACGCCGCCGATGCGCATGAGGTGGTCGCGGCCCACGGCGGTCGTGACCGACGTGAAATACATGATGCCCATCATCGAGGCCACCGGCATCCAACCGTCGAGCTTGGGCAGGAGTTTCGTCAGCTGGTGGTAGAACACGCCGAAGGCCACGGCCCCGAGCAGAAAGCCGAAAAGCTCGACCAGCAGGGCGACGTTGGGCGGGAGGGCGCCCCAGCGGTCACGGGTGAGGAACAGCAGGACCACGGCGGTGCCGCAGGCGGCCTGGGCGAGTTTCAGCCGGCGGGTGGCGGCGGGCGAGGCCCACTTGAGCCAGTCGTGGAGCAGGCCGGCGCCGATGGGCACGAGCACGATCTTGATGATCTCGGTCATCATGCCGACGAAGCTCACGCTCACGAGGGTGCCGGCGAGCAGCTTCATCCAGAGCGGGGTCATGAGCGGCGCCAGCATCGTGGTGCAGGCGGTGGCCGTGACGGAGAGCGGCAGGTTGGCCTTGGCGATGTAGCACATGACGTTCGAGGCCAGGCCGCTGCTGCAGGAGCCGATGAGGATGACGCCGGCGGCGATCTCCGGCTCGAGCGGAAAAGTTTTGATCAGCATCCAGCCGACGAGCGGCATGACGGTGAATTGCGACATCACGGCGACGGCCACGCCCCAGGGCTGTTTCAGCACGCCGGCGAAGTCGCGCACGCCCATCTGTGTGCCCATGCCGAACATCACCATCTGGACCGCGACGAGGCGGATCCACTTGTTGGTGAGATCCACGTCACCCCAGTGGATGACCTCGTGCGGATAGAGCAGGCCGCAGACGACGGTGGCGAGGATCCAGGCGGTGAACTGGTAGCTGGCCACGGCCGGCAGTGCGCCGAGCCCGATGGCGAGGCCGATGCTGGCGACCACGGCGGCGGGTTGCCAGAGAGGGGAGGAGCCGGTGGCAAGTCCGGCCACCAGGGCGAGCGCGGCGACGGCGGCGAGGACAAGGCAGATCCGGCGGAAGAGCAGCATGGGGTGGTGCTGGGTTGGGGTAGTTCAGTTCACGAAGCCGAAAGGAGGGTGGCCAGATGGTCGATGGCGAGGGGCGGGCTGGCGAGGATGGGGATGCGGCGCTGTTCGGGGGTGAGGGTGGCGACGACCTGCGCCATCGAGGCCTGGGCCAGCACGATGACATCCACTTGCGTGGAAAGTTCGACCAAAGCGGCGCGGACCCGCGTGTCGTGCGCGGCGGCGTTGCCCGCCATGAGCGCCTCGAAGGCACCCTCGCAGAGGCGCATGGTCAGCTCGATGGACTGGCCCGCCGCGGCCGCACGGCGGCGCACGAGATCCGCGGTCGGGTTGAGCGTGGTGGGCAGGGTGGCGATGACGCCGATGCGTTTCCCGGTGCGCACCGCGAGATCGGCCATGGGCTGGTCCACGCGGAGCACCGGCACCTTGACCGACGGGGCGGCCGCCTCCACGGCCGGGCCGATGGAGGAGCAGGTGACGAGGATGTGGTCGGCCCCGCCGGAGGCAGCCGAGCCGATGTAGGCGGCCACGCGCGCGGCGATGGCGGGCGTGATGCCGCCCTGCGCGCCGATCTGGCGGACGAGGCTGTCGTCCACGATGTTGAACGTGTCCACGCCGGGCAGTTTGTCGCGGCAGAGCTGTTGGAACACCGGGACGAGGGTCGCGGAGGTATGGATGAGGGCGAGGGTTTTGCCGGGCATGGGAGCGGTGAGGGTAAAGGGAAGGAGAGGGGAAAGTCAGCCGAGGGCGGCGGTGAAGTAGTCGGGGGCGCCGACCTGGCCGCCCTTGAAGTTGAGGGCGAGGCCGTCGATGGGGGAACCGGGAGCATGGGCGCGGCACCAGGGCGCGCCGGGGGCCAGGGGCGCGAGCCATTCGATGGACTGGAGGCCGAGGGCACGGGCGGCGTAGCTGGACGTGTCGCCACCGGCGAACACCACGCGGCGCAAGCCGGTGGCGGCTACGGCCTCACGCGCGAGGCGGCCGAGGGCGGCGCCAAGCTCGGCGGCGCCGACCGGGGGCCGGTCGCTTGAGCCGCGCGCGGTATAAGCGATCACCGGGCGGCCGGTGCGCAGGGCGGCCACAATTTGTTCGCGGATGGCCGGGGTGTCGGGCGTCGCGGGGTCGAGGGCCACGCCGGTGAAGCCGTGGGCCAAAGCGTGATCGACCTGCCCGCCGGTGACCGGCGAGCAGCTGCCGGACAGGACGAGCACGGGGCCGGGGGGAACGGCGGCGGGCTTCGCCGGAATGGTGGCGAAGTAGGCTGCCAGGGCGGTTCCGAGGCCGGAGGAACCCACCGAAAACAAGGGGCGATCGGCCGGGGCGAGGGAGCCCAGGGCACCGCCGATCAGGTCGAGATGGGTGTTGGTCAAGGCATCGATGAACACGATCTCCGCCCCTCCGCCCGCCTGGGCGAGCACGGCCTGGTGGACGCGTTCCGGGTCGCCTTCGATCGAGGGCAGCGAGACCAGGCCGATGCGGAGGGTGGTTTGGGCGGCAAGGTGCAGGCGCAGGTCCGCCTCGGTCATGGGCGTGACCACGTGCTTGCTGGTGGCCGGATGCCGGTCGAGCCGGTAGATGGGGCCGTCACTGCCGATGCCGTAGCGGGCGAAGAGATTGCCAAAGGCGCAGTAACGTCCGAGCGCGGGCGCGGCGACGACCACGGGCGTGACGCCGCCGCCGAAGACGGCCCGGCCGACCTCGATCGCGCGGCCGATGCTGCCGACGGTCGGCGACGAATCGAAGGTCGAGCAGACCTTGTAGTAAACATGGCGCGGGTTGAGCGTGCGCAGGGCGGCGAAGGCCGGCCGCAGCACGGCCTCCATCGCGTCCGGAGCGAGCGAGCGCGTGAGCCCGGCGACCCCGACGGCCTCCAGGCCGGCGCATTGGGCCGGCGTCGGGGGATAGAGGAAAAGCCGGGTGCGTCGTCCGGATTGCGCGAGGGTCTCGAGCGCGTCGGTCGCGCCCGTGAAGTCGTCGGCGAAGTAGGCGAGGTGGAGCATGGGGATTTTGTATAAGACCTATGGGACTTATGGGTCGTATAGGGCCTATAAAGGACCTCCGAACTTCGCGGCCGACTTTGCCAGCCCCGGGTAGCGTGCGAGCGACTGATCGTAGTCGAGCCCCTCGGTGGCGGCCTGCCACCAGAGGCGGAGGGATTCGACGCCCGCGGCCGGGCCGTCGGGGTGCGCCTGGATGCCGCCGCCGGCCATGTAGAGCAGGTCGGTGGTGCGCGTGCGGCGGAAGGTCTCGGGCGCCTGGCCGCCCCACTGGCCCGAGGACACCACGGGCAGCAGCGGCTTGCCCAGCGGCTCGGCGGCGAGGCACGCGGTGATCGAGCGCACGACGGAGTCGTCGGGTTCCCAGAACTTGTTGGCGATGCCGTTGACGTGGAGCTGGTCCACACCGGCGAGGCGCCAGAGTTTCTGGTAGGCGGGGAACTCCATGCCGAGCAGCGGGTGGCGGTTGAGCATGCCCCAGCCGTTGCGGTGGCCGTGGATGGCGAGCTGGCCGCGGTCGCAGATCTTTTTGGCGGCGGCGAGGCCCACGCTGTTCAGGCTGAGCATCGCGCAGGTTCCGCCGGTGGCCACGACCTTGTCGTAGTGGCGAGACATCGCGTCGAGCTCGTCGCTGACGTTGAAGGCATACATCGCCTTCTTCCCGGTGCGCTGGGCGTGGTCGTTGATGACGCGCATCACGGCGTCCACGCGCGCGTCGAACGGCGAGTGCGGCGGGTTGGCCATCAGCTCGTCGTCCTTGAGGAAATCGATGCCGGCCTCGACGAGTTCCTTTACCATTGCGGCGGTCTGGTCGGGCGAGAGGCCGATGCTCGGCTTGATGATCGTGCCGATCAGCGGGCGACCTGTGACGCCCGTGAGACGGCGGCAGCCGGCGATGCCAAAGGCCGGGCCGCGGAACGCGGCGGCGAAACCCGGCGGCACGTCGAAGTCCACGAGCTTGAGCCCGGAGAACTGCGCGAGCTCGTAGAGGTTGCCCTGCAGGGTGGAGACGAGCGTGGGGAGATTGGGGCCGAAGTTCTCGACGGACCACGACACAACGACCTCGGCGCGGCGATAGCTGGCGGCGAGGGGGCGGCCGGTCGGAAGCGAAGGGATGGCGACGGAGTCGAGCTCGGTGATTCTTTCGACGCGCGCGGCGAAGCGGGCCTTCAGCTCGGCGGTCTCGCCGGGCACGGCGACGAAGGTGCCGGAGGATTGCTCGCCGGCGAGGGTGGCGGCGGCCTTTGCGACGGGCAGCGCGGTTTCAATGTGGTAGGTGGCGGTGACGCGTTCCATGTTCAGGCACGGTTGATGCGGGCGAGGGCGTCGGCGGTCGGCTCCATGCCGGCACCGGGGGCCTCGGGCGCGATGAAGTGGCCGTCGCGGATTTGGGCGGGATGTTTCATCCAGTCGCGCAGCCACGGGATGTATTCCAGCAGCCGGCAACCCGGGTGCGCGAAACACAGGTGTTGGTGCACCTGGCACATGTCGCCGACGTGCGGCACGACCGGCAGGCTGTAACTGTGGGCGAGGTCGGCGACCTGCCAGAACTCGGTGATGCCGGCGAGGCGCACGACGTCGGGTTGCACGAAATGGACCGCCCCGGCGTGGATAAAGTCGCGGAACTGGGCCGCGAGGTAGAGCTGTTCGCCGAGCGCGATGGGCGTCTCGATGGCCTCCACGAGGCGGCGGTGGGCGAGCACGTCGTCAAAGGCGGTGGGTTCCTCGAACCACACGACGTCATAGTCGGCGAGCCGGCGGCCAAGGCGGATGGCCTCGGGCAGGGTGAGCTTGCCGTTGGCGTCGGTCATGAGCCGGACGCCCGGGCCGATCGCGGCACGGACGGCCTCGAGGCGGCGCAGGTCGGTGGCGGGGTCGGGGCTGCCGACCTTGATCTTCACGGCGCGGTAGCCCTCCGACTCGACCAACCGCCGGCAGTCGCTGACGAGCGTCTCGATCGGCCAGTTGAGCCAGCCGCCGTCGGTGTTGTAGGCCTCGACCTTCTTCGCGGCCGACCCGCCGAGGAGTTTCCAGAGCGGCTGGCCGGCGGCCTTGGCCTTGAGATCCCAGAGGGCGATGTCGATGGCGCCGAGCGCGAGGTGCGTGAGGCCCGCGCGGCCGACCCATTGCACCGGAGCGTGCTTGTGGAGTTTTTCCCAGAGCGCGCGCACTTCGCGCGGGTCCTCGCCGAGGAGCAGCGGGCCGTAGCTGTGCACCGCGCAGTCCACGATCAGCCGGTCGGTGGCCAGATGCGCATGGGTGCCGGAAAAGCCGTAGCCCGTGAGGCCCGCGTCGGTTTCGATCGCCACGCCCGGGGCGCCCCAGTGGGTGATGCTGTGCGTGCTGTCGGCAATGCTGCCGCGGGTGACCGGCGCATGAAGAATGATCGGAACGAGCCGGGTGATTTTCATGACGAAGCGACCTCCAGCCGGTAAAGGCGTTCGGCGTTGCGATGGAAGAGGCGGGCGCGCTCGCTTTCGCTGGCGCCGGCGGTGAGTTCGCGGGTGGCCTCGACCCAGCGCGCGAGCGACGCGCCGAGCGTGCAGACCGGCCAGTCGCCGCCCCACGCCACACGGTCCCAGCCGAAGCAGGCGATGACGTGCTCCACCCACGGCTGCAGGTCGGCGACGGTCCAGTCCGGGCCGGCGTAGGCGACGAGGCCACTGAGCTTGCACGCGACGTTGGGGCGTTCCGCGAGGGCGCGGAGGTGTTCGCGCCACGGGTCGAAGGCTCGGCCCTTCACGTCGGGCACGCCGGCGTGGTCGAGGATGAAGGAGACATGCGGACAGGCGTCCACCAGCGCGATGGCCTGCGGCAGCTGCCGGGCCAGCACGCAGAGGTCGAAGCTGAGACCGAACTCCGGCAGCAGGCGGACGTGCTCGATGAAACGCGATTGGGCCGAGAGCTCGTCGGGCTGGGTGTGCAGCACGCGGCGGAAGCCGCGGACCTTGGGCAGTTGGGCGAGCGCCTCGAGGTGGGTGCGGAAATTTTCGTTTTCCGGGCGCCCGCTGGCGACAATGCCGGCGATGGCCGGGGAAACGGAGGCGAGCGACTGGATGTGTTGCGCCTCGGCCAGGGCGTGCGGCTCGTCCACGTCGCATTCGACAAACACCGTGCGCGTAATGCCCGTGCCCGCGGCCGCGGCGGCATAGTCGCCGGGCAGGAAGCTGCGGTTCAGCGCCGGGATGCCCGCGCACCACGCGTAGGGGAACTGCTGCAAGTTCCAGAGGTGTTGGTGCGTGTCGATCAGGTGCATGGGGTGAATGTTCGTATTACGAACATTGGGCGGGGTGGACTTTTCGCCCGGACGACGGCCTGGCCGTGCGCCACCGTTGGGGAAACGGCTCGGAAGGCGACAGGTGTGGTCTCAGGGGGCATCGGTTGAATGTTCGTATTACGAACATTGGGTTGGTCAGTGGGCGGCGGGGGCGGAGGCCAGGGTGTTGCCGTAGCTGATGAGGCCGACGGCGCCGAGAAGGAGGGCGATGGAGGCGAAGACAAGGGCCTTGGTGGCGGGGCGGGCGGATTTCCATTCTCCGATGGCGACGCCGAAGCCGCAGCTCAGCAGGATCAGGATGATCATGTGGATGGCCCAGCTGGAGAATTCGAAGCGGCCCATCCGCACATGGCCGAGGCCGTAGAAGAAGAACTGCAGATACCAGAGCAGGCCGGTGAGGGCGGAGAGCAGGTAGTTGCGGCCGAGGCCGGTGCCGTCGGGCGTGCGGAAGAATTCGCCCCAGGTGCGCTCACGCGTGGCGAGCCAGCCGGCGTAGAGCAGCGTGGTCGTGAAGGCGCCGCTGTTGGAGAACAGGTAGATGACGTTGCCCTGGAAGTGACCGGCGCCGTGCTTCGCGGCGATGTCGGCCACGGGTTGCGCCGCGGCCAGCGCGAAGCTGAAGACGGCCGACAGCACGCCGGCGAGCAGCACGATCGGGAGACCGAGGCGGGCGTTGAAGGGCGTCTTGTTGGCATCATGGGCCGTTTCGCTCTCGCGGCGGAAGCCCGCGTAGCCGGTCACGATCATCGCCACGCCGCCCACCAGCACGCCCGCGATGACGAGCAGACCGGCACTGGACGAGAGCGTTTCGCCGAGTTTGCCCGCGAGGAACGGCGGGAGCAGCGTGCCGAGCACGCAGGAGATGCTGATGGCGAGCGCGTAGGTGAGCGAGTAGCCGATGTAGCGGATGGCGACGCCAAACGCGATGCCACCCACGCCATAGACTGCGCCGAGGGCCCAGGATTTCCACATGGCTGCGGCCGGCGCCTCGCGCAGCACGGTGCCGAGTTCGGGGATGGTGGCCCACGCGAAAAGCCACGGGAAAACCAGCCAGCACCCGGCCGCCTGCGTGAGCCAGTAGGTTTGCCAGCTCCACTTGTGCAGGTGGCGCTGCGGGGCGTAGCACAGCGCCGCGCTGCCGGCGCCGACGGCGTGGTAGGCGGTGCCGAGCAGGGGATTGGGGTCGGGGGGTAACATGGGGTGGGGCGTTAGCAGCGTGTCATCCTGAGCGGAGCGAAGGATCCAGAGTCCGGCGTGAGGGCGCGCGTGCTGAGGCTGGATTCTTCGCTGCGCTCAGAATGACAGGGGGCGAGAATTGAAAGGAAGGGACTCACAGGCCGAATTCGGTTTGGATGGCCGCGGTGTGCTGGCCGACGCGGGGGGCGCCGCGCGGGGACTTGAAGCGCTGGCCGTCGATCGTGATCGGGCAGCGGGTGGTGCGGAGCGTCGGGCCGCCGTCACGGGTGACTTCCTGCACGAAGTCGAGGGCCTTGAACGCGTCGGTCTCCCAGAGCTGCGGCCAGGAGTGGACCTCGGCGCACCAGTAGTCGGCGGGTTCGAGGCGGGCGAGCCAGTGCTTGGTCGGCTGCGTCTTGAGGTGGTCGGCGAGGAGGCGCTTGATCTCATCGCGGCGCGTGAACCACGTGGCCGGGTCGGCGAAGGCGGCGAGCGAGGGTAGCGCGAGCAGTTCACCAAGCTTCGTGATCGAACCCATCGCGAGCGCGAGAAAGCCGTCGGCGGTGGCATAGATGCCATAGGGCGCGCCGAGGTAGGCGTGGCCGTTGTTCACCGCGCTGCGCTGCGGCACGCGGCCACCGTCGTTGAGGAAGGTCGTCGTGACCTCGAACTGCAGGTCGAGGATGGATTCGAGCAGGCTGACCTCGACGAGGCCGCCCTTGCCCGTGACGCCGCGGCGCACGAGGGCGGCGAGCAGGCCCTGCACGAGGTGGGCGCTCGCGGTGAGGTCGGCGACGGCGAGGCCGAAGGGCAGCGGCGGGTCGCCGGCGTTGCCGTTGAGGTGGACGAGGCCGGAAACGGACTGCGCGAGGAGGTCCTGGCCGGGTTTCTCCACCCACGGGCCGGTGCGGCCGTAGCCGGTGACGACGCCATAGACGAGGCGCGGGTTGAGCGCGGCGCACTGCTCCGGGCCGAGGCCGATGCGCTCCATCACGCCGGGGCGGAAGTTCTGGATGAGCACGTCGGCCCGCGCGATGAGCTGCTTCACCTTCGCGAGGTCGGCCGGGTTCTTGAGGTCCGCGGCGTAGCTCTGCTTGTTGCGGTTGATCGAGTGGAAGAGCGTGCTGTCGCCGTCGAGCGCGAGGTTGGAGATGTAGAGCTGGCGGCCGATGTCGCCCGTGCCCGGGCGCTCAATCTTGATGACGCGCGCGCCGAGGTCGGCGAGGCGCGTGGCGGCCCAGGGCCCGGCGAGAAACTGGGCGAAATCGAGAACGAGGAGACCTTCGAGCGGTTTCATGCGGGGAGGGAAATCTTGAAATCGGGCATCGGGAATCGAAGCCCCACAGTTTCAGCCGGATCAAATCCGCGGAGCGTCATGCTGAGCCGTGCGAAGCATCCAAGGAGATGCGCGGATTCCCTTGGATCCTTCGTTTCACTCAGGATGACGGCGGGGGGAGTTTGAGGGTAAATCACCATATCGAATAGCCTCGGAGAATCTCAGTTTTCACGATTGCCCAGCGATGCGCGGTAGAGCGCATCGAGTTGGTTCAGGGCCGAGGCTTCGTCTGTCTGGCCACGCAGCGCGGCGTGCACGACCTGCCCGGCGTGCTCTTGGAAGGCCATGTAGCCGTTATGGCGCGGACGCAGGAAGGCGCGGTCGAGCACCGGCAGCGTGCGGATGAAGCAACCGCCGGTGAGCGCATTGTTGTCGGCGTCGGTCCACGCCTTGCGGTGGCCGGGCTGGCCGCCGGCGGCGGTGTAGAGCGTGCGCTGAATCTCCGCCGAGGCGGCGAACTGCGCGTAGGCGAGGGCGGTGGCGCGGTGCGGCCGCAGCGCCGACACGGCGAGGCCGGTCCCGCCGAGGGTGGTGCGCAGCGGGGCGCCGCGGTGGAGCGGGGGCTCGCCGAAGGTCAGGCGGTGGGCGGCGTAGCCGGCGCGCGCGTAGTTGGAGTAGCCGTAGGCGAGAGGGCAGTAGGCGACCTGCGTGTTCGCGGCGGAGGCCACGAGGTCGTGCGAGGCGATCGGGTTGCGCGCCCAGCAGCCCGGGTCGCAGAGCGAGATGAGTTCACGCAGACTGGCGAGGGCGGCGCGGCCGGTGTCGGCGGAGGCCACGCGTTCGCGGGTGGCGAAGGGCGTTTCGCCGTGGGCCACGCAGAACGTGTAGAAATTCATCAGGCAGTTGATTGGTGCGGCGGGGATCTCCACGCGGCCGGCGCGAGCGAGACCAAGCAGGTCGTCCCAGGTGCGCGGCACCGCGACGCCGTGCCGGGCCAGCAGGTCCTCGCGCCAGAAGGCGACCGGCGTGGCTGCGTCGATGGCCAGCGCCCAGTGGTGGCCGCCGTAGGTGTAGCTCGGGTGCGAGGCGCCGACGGAGTTGGCGGCCTGGTCGGCGAGGAAGGCGGCCGGCAGGTGTTCGTCGAGCGGCAGCAGCGGACCGTGCGCGGCGGCGTAGCCGACGAAGGGGTGGTCGAGCACGATCAGGTCGTAGTCGGCGGCGAGTTTCTCCACGGGGAACTCCTCGAAGGCCTTCAGCGAGCGCTTCTCCCAGACGATTTCGACGCCGGGGTTCAGCTCGCCGAAGCGCTGGGCGGTGGCGACGACGGGCAAAAAGCCGCGCGTGTGGCCCCAGGTCATGCCGCGAAGCTGGACGGAAGTGCTCATGCGGGAATCGGCGTGGCGCCGCGGGCGCTGGATTCGTAGGCAGCCTCGACGACGGCCATCGTGCGGAACGCGTCGGCCACGCGCGTGGGCAGGTCGGGGCTCTCGCCGGCGGCGAAACGCTGGAGCGCGGCCATCGGGCCGATGAAGGCGTGGGGAAACCAGTTGCCCGCGAGCGGCACAGGCTGCCAGGCGCCCGGCCGGCCGTCGGCCCCGAGCGGGCAGAGTTCGAGGGTGTCGGGCTCGCCGTGCGGGTAGTCGAGCAGCAGGCCGAGGCGGAGCTTGAGCGCGCCGCGGGTGCCCTCCCATTTCACATAGCTCTCCTGGTGGGCGCCGCCGAAGTTGTGGCCGTGGTTCGTGGTGATCGTGGCGCGCAGGTCTTCGCCGTATTCGAGCGCCATCGTCGTGCGCGTGGCGGCGAGTTTCGGCGCGGCCGGGTGGCGCGTGGTCTTGGCGTGAACGCCGGTCGGTTCGCCGAGAAAACTGCGCACGAGGTCCACGTAGTGGATGCTGTGGTAGAGGATTTCCACGCGCGGGATGCCCTCAAGGAAGGTCCAGAGCTGCCACGGCGTGTAAACCGTCACGCGCACCTCGAGGTCGTGCAGGTCGCCGATCGCGCCAGCGGCGATCAACCGGCGCGCCTCGACGACGCCGGGCGAGGTGCGCAGCTGGAAGTTCACCGCGGCCGAGAGGCGCTTGTGCTCGCAGAGCGCGAGGAGCTGGCGCGCGGCAGCGAGGTTTTCGCCGAAGGGTTTCTGAATCAGCACCGGCGCGCCGTCGGGCAGGGCGGGCAGGACGTCAGGCAGGGCGGAGGCCGGCACGGCCACGTCGAACAAGGCGTGGGCCGGGGCCTGGGCGACGGCCTCGGCCAGCGAGGCAAACACGCGCGGAATACCGAAGTCGGCGGCAAGCTTCGCGGCCTTGGCGGTGTCGGGGTCGAAGACGCCCGCCACGGGAAAGCCTGCGAGCCGGTAGGCCGGCAGATGGGCGTCGCGCACGATGCCGCCGGCGCCGATCGAGACGATCGGGCGCGAGACGGAAGGAAGCGGGACGTGGCACGGCGCCATAAGCCTCAAGCGGGATTGCCCTCCGGACGGACGCGGCTCACGCTGCGCCGCACATCATGAAGACGCTCTTTTTCGAAGACTACGCGCCGGGCACGAGCCGCACCTCGACGGGCCGCACGATCACCGAGGCCGACGTCGTGCTGCACGCCGGCCAGACCGGTGATTTCTACCCGCACCACATGGACGCCGAGTGGTGCAAGACGCAGCCGTTCAAGCAGCGCATCGCGCACGGCACGCTGATCTTCGCGGTGGCCGTCGGCCAGACCGCGGGCGAGATCAACCCCGAGGCGTTTTCCTATGGCTACGACCGCGTGCGGTTCATCAAGCCGGTGTTCATCGGCGACACGATCACCTCGCGCTGCACCGTGAAGGAGAAGCGCGACGACCCCAAGCGCCCGACGCTCGGCGTGGTCGTCGAGCTGGTCGAGGCGCTGAACCAGCGCGGGGAAACGGTGTTGGCGGCGGAACATCTGCTGCTGGTGAAGCGGAAGGGGTGAGCGCGGATCAAACCGGCCCAGCGGGAGCTGGGCCCTCCACTTTATAGGTGCTCGTGAACGTGTAGGTGCCGGCGGGGGCTTCGCAGCGGGCGAAGCGGCCTTCGCGGCCGGTGACCGTGAGGCCGTCGGCGTGCACGTCGGTGCCGGGTTCGCTCGGGATGAAGACCTGCGCGGTGGTGTTGGGCGGGACGGTAACGGTCCACGTGAGCTTGTCGCCTTCGCGGCGCCAGGCGCTGGCGATTTCGCCGTGCATCGTGCGGTAGGTGGCGCGGGCGAAATCCAAGCCGGCGCCGAGATGCGGTTGCAGCACGAACCGCTGGTAGCCGGGCACCTCGGGGTCGAGCTCGATGCCGGCGACGTGGCGGAACAACCACTCGCCGACGGAACCAAGCGAGTAGTGGTTGAAAGAGTTCATGCCGTCCTTGTGGAAACCGCCGGCGATGGTCCAGCTGTCCCAGCGTTCCCAGATCGTGGTGGCGCCCTGGAGCACGGGGAAGAGCCACGATGGATAGGTTTCCTGCAGCAGGAGCCGGTAGGCGACATCGGCGTGGCCGGCGAGCGTGAGCTGCGGATTGAGGTGGCTGATGCCGACGAAGCCCGTGCTGAGGTGCCAGTCGAGGTTGCGGATGTTCGCGACGAGGTGTTCGGTGGCGGCGGCGCGCAGGTTCGGCGGCAGCAGGTCGAAGGCGAGGGCGAGCAGGTAGGCGGTTTGGGTTTCGACGGCGAGGCGGCCGTCGGGCTTCAGCCACTCCTTCTGGAAGGCGGCGCGGACGCGCTCGAACATCGCCTGGAAACGCGCGGCCTCCGACTCGCGACCGAGGGCGCGGGCGAGACGGGCCATCTTGGCGGCGTCGTCGGCCCAGTAGGCGGTCGCGAGCAGGTTCTTCATCGGCGAGTGCGTGCCGAAGGAGGTGTCACTCGGGATGCAGAGCCAGTCGCCGTAGTTGTTGAAAAGCTGGTTGAGGCGGAGACCGTCGGGATTGTGGCGCTCGATCCAGTCGAGCCAGCGGACCATGGCGCCCCAGTGGCGCTCGACAAGGCGAAGGTCGCCATAGACGCGCCAGAGCGTGTAGGGAATGATGATGCCGGCGTCGGCCCAGGCGGCGCCGCCACCGAGGTTGCCGAGGCCGACGTAATGGATGTCCTCGCGCAGACGCGGGGCGACATCCGGGAAAATTCCCTCGGCCGTCTGGGCGTCCTCGACGTCGGTCATCCACTTCGTGAAGAACGCGGCGACGTCCATGTTGCACATGGCGGTGCGGCAGAAAACCTGGGCGTCGCCCATCCAGCCGAGGCGCTCGTCGCGCTGCGGGCAGTCGGTGGGCACGGACAGGAAGTTGTCGCGTTGCGACCAGAGGCCGTTCAGCCAGAGCCGGTTCACGTGGGCGTTCGAGCATTCGAAATGCCCGGCCGGAGGCGTGGCCGAGTGGATGACGCAGGCGATGGCCCTTATAAAAGCATGCGGTGGGCGTGGACCATCAATTGTGATCTCAAAATATTGGAAACCGTGGAAAGTGAAATGAGGTTGCCATACTTCCTTGGGCCGGCCGGCCACCACATAAGTATCGGTAGCTTTTGCCCGACGCAGATTCGCAGTGTAGAGAGAGCCTTCGGATGTGAGGCGTTCGCCGTGGCGTAAAGTGATCTTAGTGCCTGCGGGCACATGCTCAAGGTGCAGCCGGACCCAGCCGCTGATATTCTGGCCACAATCATAAAGATATGTGCCCTTGGGTGGGTTTCCGATATGGTCCGGCTCCAAAGTTTCGATGATGCGAACCGGTTCGGCGCGTTGGGCGACAAGCACTGCAGAAGGTGGCGGCACCTCACGAGCAGGGAGCCAAGCATCGGAATTCGCGAGGCGAGCATAGTCAGCGGGTTTGGCGAATCCTTGAATCTCCACCCCCGCCCATCCCGGTGGAGCGTCATTGAGCACGACCCGTGGAGTTTCTTTGGGTAGGTCCCATCCGGCGTGTTCCCGTCGGGCGTCATAGGTTTCGCCCATCTGAAGGTCCGAGGCGAGGATCGGGCCGGTGTTGCAGGTCCACGAGCCGTCGGTGGCGAGGGTGAAGCGTGCGCCGTCGGCGAGTTCGATCTCAAGTTGGATGAGCAGGCTGTTTTCCAGCGAGCCGTAGCGGCCGCGTTTTTCCTGCCAGCCGACGTAGCCGGACCACCAGCCGTCACCGAGGGTGGCGGCGAGGCAGTTGGGGCCGCGGGCGATCAGGCCGGTGACGTCGTAGGTGCGGTAGTGGAGGCGCTTGTCGTAGTCGGTCCACTCCGGGGCGAAGAGGTCCTCGCCGATGCGACGTCCGTTGGCGCGGAGTTCGAACAGGCCGCGGGCGGTGGCATAGACGGTCGCGCGCACGACCGGCCCGGGCACCTCGAACTCCCGGCGGAAGAGGGCGGGCGTGCCGGGATCGGTGAGCGTCGGGGCGATGGCTTGCGGATCGCGGCGGATGATCTCCGGGTCGGCGGCGATCCACTTGGCGGACCAGTCGGATTTCTCCAGCAGGCCCATGGTCCAGCGGGAGGGAGCAGAAACCTGAGACCTGAGATCTGAAACCTGAGGATCGGCGATCCAGACCTCGACGTGCCAGTGGCAGTGTTGGCGGGAGGCGAGCGGGGTGCCGGCGTAGGCGATGTGGGTGGTGGCGTTTGATTCGACGCGGCCGGAGTCCCAGAGGTCGGCGGTGCCGGCGGCGAGTTTCTCGGCGGTGCTCGCAACGCGGATGCGGTAGGCGGTCTGGCGCACGCCGCGCGCGGCGGATTCCAGTTGCCAGCTCAGGCGGGGCGTCCGCTCGTCGAGCCCGAGCGGGGCGACGAGGTATTCGCAGCGGAGGTGCGTGATGCGGACGAAGGACAACGGAGGGGAAAGCTGAAAGTGGCGGTGAAAGGGAAGGGCCGCGGATCGGGTGTCCTTGGTCTTTGGTCCGTGGTCAGTGGTCCCGGCTTAGCTCAGGCGCGCTCGGCCTCGATCTGTTCGAGGGACTTGCCGGAGGTGTCGGGCATGAAGAAGAAGCCGACTGCACCGCTGATCGCGAGGAACAGCGTGAGCAGCGTGGCCAGCGTGCCGATGCCGGAGTTGGAAATGACCGGGACGTAGAAGCTCCAGACGCCGACGGCGATGCGGGCGAAGCCGAAGGTGAAGCCCTGGGCGGTGCCGCGGAGCATCGTGGGGAAGAGTTCCTGGCTGAAGACCTTGTAGAAAGCCTCGCCCGCGAGCGCGCCGCCGGCGGCGAACAGCACGATGTTGGCGATGATGACCGGGATGCTGAAGGGCATGACGATCAGCAGGCCGTAGGCGAAGATCTGGGTGAGGGAGCCGATGGCCCACATGGTCTTGCGGGCGGCGAAACTGCGGTCCGCGAATTTCATGAACACGGCCACGGTGACGACCATGGCGGTGACGAAGGCGAGGCTCGGCAGGCCGACGCCCAGGGCCTGGCTGTCGGCGTTGTGCTTGGTGATGAGGTAGGAGTTGAACGCGCCGGCCGTGCCGGCCGCGAGGTTCCAGAAGGTGTAGATCGTGGCCGTCCAGACGAGCGCGCGGAAGTTCGACCCGGAGAACAGCGCGCTAACCTTGTTGCGGACCAGGGTCGCCGACTTGGCGGCTTCGGTCCAGCGCGCGGATTCCGCGAGGCCGCGCCGCAGCGCCCAGGTGACGAAGGCGACGACGAAGAGGTGGAGGAAGACGATGCGGACGCCGAGCAGACCGAGCGGGGCGAGGGCGAGGGCGAGCCAGAGCACGATGGCCGGCCCGAGGCACCATGCCACCTGCGTAAAGCCGAGGAGCTTGCCGCGCGCCTTGGCCGGGGCGAATTCACCGACGAGCGCGAGGGAAGTCGGGATGTCCGCGCCGACGGCGAGGCCGACAATGAACGTGCCCACGAAGAGCATCTCCTTGTTGGCGGAGAACGCGATGATGAGGATGCCGGCCATGTAGACCAGCAGGTCGTATTGGTAGATGCGCTTGCGGCCGAGTTTGTCCCCGAGCCAGCCGCCCAGAAACGCGCCCAGCGCGCAGCCGATGGCGTTGGGTCCGATGGCCTGGAGCGCACCGACTGCGCCGTCGGTCATGCCGAAGGTGGTTTGGAAGAGCGCGAGGCCCGCGCCGAGGGCGACGATGGAGCCGGCGTCGAGGTAGGAGGCCATGCCGGCGAGGGCGGACCATTTCCATTGCTGGGCGGTGATGGTGCCGGTGTCGGCGGAGGGGGCGGGGGTGGGAGCGGTCATGGGGTGGGGGAGATCGTGAAGTCGGGCATCGGGAATCTAAATCGGGAAATTCAGAAGGACACTTTCCCGAAGCGTGTCATCCTGAGCCGGACGAAGGATCCAAGCGGGTGCGTGAGATTCCTTGGATCCTTCGCTGCGCTCAGGATGACGGAACGGGTGATCATGCCGGGGTTTGGGGTTTCTTTGGGGTTTGGCGCTTTGGCGTTTGGAATTTTGCCGCGTCAGCGGGCGGGCAGCCAGACGCTCATCTCGGTGTCGCCGCGGTTGCCCCAGGCGTAGTAGGGGACGGCCTTGAAGGTGACGGGGCGCGGCGCGGCGGGCGTGACCGGGCGGTAGAGTTCGCCCTTCACCCAGTCGCGGCGCGGGAGGGTCAGGCCGTTGAGCGTGAAGGTGAGCACGTCGGCGCCGGCGATCTTTTCGCGCTGCGCCTTGAAGCCGGCGGGCGTGGTGAGCGAGAGCGCGACGTCCTCGAGCCGCACGCCCTCGGGCAGGTCGTTGGACTCGACGCAATAGACGAGCGGGCCGTATTTGATCGTGACCTGGTTGACGGTCTCCTCGACGAGCGGGTTGGCCTCCCAGAGGGTCGGCGAGAAATCCATCGCGAGCTCGACCGTGTCACCGGCTTTCCAGGCGCGCTGGATGAAGCCGTAGGTGCCGGGCTGGAACTGGGACGGGAGCACCGCACCGTTGAGCTTCACGGCAACCTGGTCGGGGCTGAGCCAGCCCGGAATGCGGAACTTCAGCGCGGTCACGGCGGCGGGGGCTTCCTCGATGACGAGCTTCACGGCGCCGTTCCAAGGGTAGTCGGTTTCCTGGCGGAGCTTGATGCGGGAGCCGTCGGTCCACTTGGTGTCGAGCGTGCTCGCGGCGAAGAGGTTGACCCAGACGGCGCCGGGCGAGAGCGAGTAAACGTAGTTGTGCGCCTCGGCGATGGTGCGGACGACATTGGGCGGGCAGCAGAAGCTGACGGGAATGTTGGGCACGCGGGTGCGAGACCAGCGCAGGGGAATGTCGAAATCGTGGAGCTTCTTCAGCGGGTTGACGTAGAAGTAGTCCTTTCCGTCGAGGCTGATGCCCGGGAGGATGCCGTTGTAGAGGGTCTGCTCGAAAAGGTCGGCATAGGCGGCGTCGCCGGTGAGCGCGAGCTGGCGCCACATCCACATGCCGTAGCCGATGGTGGCGCAGGTCTCGTTGTAGGCGGTGAGGTTCGGCAGCTGGTAGTCGCGGCCGTAGGCCTGGTGGACGGTCTTGATGTATTTGTGCTGGGTGTGGGGGACGCCGTCGGGCGAGGCGCCGTCGTAGAGGGCGCCGGTCATGCCGGTGATGTAGAGTTTCTGGCCGGCGACATCCTGGGAGAGGGCCAGCAACGGCTTGAGCAGGGTGGCATCGCCG
Organism: Oleiharenicola lentus; assembly: GCF_004118375.1. Lineage (NCBI taxonomy): Bacteria > Pseudomonadati > Verrucomicrobiota > Opitutia > Opitutales > Opitutaceae > Oleiharenicola > Oleiharenicola lentus. Next base: position 1,066,805 of record NZ_SDHX01000002.1, on the reverse strand, counting down.
TTCTCGGCGTAAAGGTCGGCGACCCCGGCGTAGAGGTAGTTGGCGCGCACCGCGTGGCCGACGGCCTCGGTGGTCTCGCGGAAGGGGGTGCGGTCCTGGTTGTGGTCGGAGCCGTCCTTTTCGGTGACGAGGCTGCGGATCTCGATGAGCTGTTTGGCGAGCTCCAGGTAACGCGGCTCGCGGGTAACGCGGTAAAGCTCGACCACGCCCATGTAGTGGGACGGGCAGATGGCGTTGCGGGCCAGTTCCTGCGGGCGTTCCTTGCAGAGGCGGTCGATGTAGTCGGCCGCCTTGATCGCGCACTCGAGCAGCGTGCGCTTGCCGGTGATGCGGTAATGCACGCAGGCGGTCGTGATCAGGTGGCCCATGTTGTAGGTCTCGAAGTGCTCGCGATCCACGAATTCGCGGGGCTTCTCGCCGTTGCGCTGGGGAATGATGTTCTGCGTGTGCAGGTAACCGTCCTCGCGCTGGGCCTTGGCGATGACAGGGATGATCCGGTCGATCTGGGCCTCGAGGGCGGGCTCCCTGGTGAGGGCGTAAACCTGGATCAGCGCCTCGAACCACTTGAGGAAATCGCCGTCGTTGAACGGCGGACCGCGGAACTTGCCGGGCACCTCGCCGGCGGCGATCAGGTAATTGTGCCAGGCGTGGCTGTCCTTCTCGCTGCTGAGGATCGTCCACATGTGCGGGATCATCACGTCGCGGCAGACCTCGAAGCGGTCGCCGAGCAGGCCGCCGTTCCAGCGCACGTCGCCGAGGTCGGGCATGTAGAACTTCGCGTGGGGCGAGCGGGTCGTGTCGATGAGGGACTTTTCCGCGGCGGCAAGCGGAGCAAAGCTGGCGCAACCGGCCAACAGGCCGAGGAACAGGGGCAGGGTCTTCATGGGCAACAGGGTGACGTGGGGATGATCCGGGGCAATTCGCCAGCTCAAACCCGTGGCGCGTGTCAGGTCGTCCACGGATTATCGCGGGGGTGCGCAATCTGCGTGGAAGACGGATGATAGGATGTTTTAAGCTTTGTTTCCGCCGTGTTCTGCGTTTTTTCTTCCGGGAAACTAACCCATGGCCAAGTTCGAGACGGAACGCGCCCAGTTTACCACTTACGGACTCTCCTGCGTCCGGTGGAATCCGTCGCCCATGCCGGGTCCGGACCACCACAACGAGATCCAGCTGAACCTCCTGCGCCGGGGCCGGGTGACCTACATGATCGGGGGCGTAAAAACCAAGGTGCCGGTCGGGCAGTTTCTGGCCTTTTGGGCGGCCATGCCCCACCAGATCATCGATTACGAGGAGGACACCGACTATTTCGTGGCGACCCTGCCGCTGGCCTGGTTCCTCCAGTGCCAGCTGCCCGACGCCGTGGTCCAGCCGCTGATGCGCGGCGAGGTCGTGACCGAGCCCTCCACCGAACGCAGCGTGATGGACGCCGCCCTCTTCGCCCAGTGGGAGCAGGACCTGAAGAAAAACCACCGCGTGCTGCGCGAGATCGTGACCCGCGAGATGGAGACCCGCCTGCGCCGTCTCGGGCTCGCGCTCGAGGCCGACCAGACCGGCCCGGCGCTGCGCCCGCCGGCCAAGGTGCAGATGGGCGGCCTCAACAAGGTCGAGCAGATCGTCTGCTACATCGCCCGCAGCTACCTCGAGCCGATCACGGTGGACGACATTGGCAAGGCCGTCGGCATGCATCCGAACTCGGCGATGCGGCTGTTCAAAAAGGTTTTCGGCACGACGCTGATCGACCACATCACGCACCACCGGGTTTTCCACGCCAAGCGCCTCCTCGCCACCACCGACCAGAAGATCGTGGACGTGGCCTACAGCTCGGGCTTCAGCTCGATCAGCCGCTTCAACGAGGCCTTCCGCCGCGCCAGCGGCTGCACCCCGCGCACCTACCGCACGGAGCACGCCGGCGGGGATTGAGAAGGTGGAGCCCGCGCTCCTTAGCGGGCTTGCGGCCGGTGCGGAGACCGGCCCAGCAGCGGGCGCGGAGCGTCGGCTCCACCCGTCAAATCCCTGTCCCGAATTTTCGGGCGCCTAAGGTTCAGCGTTGCGCGGTGCGCGGCAACGGAGCAATGAGCCTGTCACCCCCTGTTTTCTTTCCGGATGAAACGCCTGCTCTCCCTTTTCGTTCTTCTCGTGGCCGCGGTGGATGCGTTGGTCGCGGCCGAATTCTGGGTCGCCCCCGGCGGCAGCGACACCAACCCCGGTACGCGCGAGCAGCCGCTGGCCACCGCCACGAAGGCCCTGCGCCTCGGCCGCGAAATGCGCCGGCTCAAGAACCCGGCCGCGGAGAACGGCGTGCGCGTCATCCTGCGCGACGGTTACTACCTGCTGCACGAACCGCTCTTCATCCGTCCCGAGGACAGCGGCACGCCGCTGGCGCCGACGGTGCTGGCGGCCGCGCCCGGCGAGAAACCGGTGCTCGGCGGCGGAGTGGCGGTGAACGGCTGGACGAACAAGCTCGAGGCGCCGCCGCAGCTCCCGGCGGTCGCCCGCGGCCACGTGTGGGTGGCGCCGATCCCGCGCCACAACGGCCGGCGCCTGGAATTTCGTCAGCTCTGGGTCGAGGGCACCAAGGCTGTGCGCGCCCGCACGCCCGGCGAGGGCGACATGGCGCGGCTCGTGGCGTGGGACCGGCCGAAACGCGAGGCGTGGATCCCCGCCGCCCTGCCCGTGCCGGCGCGGCTCGACGGGGTGGAGCTGGTGCTGCTCCAGATGTGGGAAGTCGCCGTGTTGCGCCTGAAGTCGCATGACCGCGTCGGCGACCAGGCGCGCGTGACCTTCCACGAACCGGAGAGCCGGGTGGAGTTCGAGCATCCCTGGCCGCAGCCCGTGATGTCGGCCGAACGCGGCAACGCGCCGTTTTTCCTGACCAACGCCCTGGAATTTCTCGACGAACCCGGCGAGTGGTTTGCTGACGCCGAGGCCGGCTTGGTTTACTACTGGCCGCGCGCGGGCGAGGACTTGATGAAGGCGCGGGTGATCGTGCCGGCGCTCGAGACCGTGTTGCGCATCGAGGGCACGGCCGACCGGCCGGTGCAGCATTTCTCCGTCGAGGGCCTCGGTTTCGCGCACACGACCTGGCTGCGTCCTTCGCACGCCGGTCACGTTCCGTTGCAGGCGGGTTTCTACCTGCTCGATGCCTACGGCCTGAACCCCAAGGGCACGCCCGAGTGGCGCAGCCTCGACAACCAGGGCTGGATCGGGCGCCCGCCTGCGGCCGTTACGGTCACCGGCGCGCAACACCTCGCGTTCACGCGCTGCCGCTTCGAGGGCACCGCGGCCAGCGGGCTCGACCTCGGGCTCGCGGTCTCGGACACGGCCGTCACGGGCTGCCTGTTTCGCGACATCGGCATCAACGGTCTCGTGGCGGGCTTCTTCGGCGAGGGCGGCTTCGAGACGCACCTCCCGTGGAACCCGGCCGATGAACGGCTCATCGGCACGCGCCTGCGTTTCACCAACAACCGGCTCGCCGACTGCGCCAACGAGGACTGGGGCGGCGTGGCGCTGATCGCGGGCTTCGTGCGCGACTCCGTGATCGAGCACAACGAGATCACCGACACCTCCTACACCGGCATCAGCCTCGGCTGGGGCTGGACGCGCTCGCCCAATGCCATGCGCAACAACCTCGTCCGCGCCAACCGCATCGTCCGCTACGCCACGCGCCTCACCGACACCGCTGCCATCTACACGCTGTCGTCGCAACCCGGCACGGTCGTCAGCGAGAATGTCGCCGACGAGGTGAAGATCAGCCCGTGGGTGCATGACCCGGAGCATTGGTTCTACTACTACGCCGACGAGGGCACGGCGTTCACCGTCTGGCGCGACAACTGGTGCCCGGCCGAGCGTTTCCTCCGCAACGCCAACGGCGAGGGCAACGTCTGGGAAAACAACGGTCCGATGGTGAGCGAGAAGATCAAAGCCGCTGCGGGGCTGCAGCCGGAGTTCCGGGCCGGGCAGGATTGAGTGTAGGGGCGCGTCTCGTGCGCGCCCGCGGACGTGGGAAGGCCACGCACCTACAAGTTGCGGCTAAGTCCCGCCAAGCCGCTTTCGCAGCGTGTCATTCTGAGCGCAGCGAAGAATCCAGCCTGGGCGGAAATGGGGTGCGGACTCCCCTGGATTCTTCGCTGCGCTCAGAATGACAGGTTCGGGCGTTTTATCCATTAACCGGTGGAACGCACTGCTCCCCAGTGCGTTGATCGGCGGGGCGACATGAACCCAAGCGGCGCGTTGGGGAGCAACGCGCTCCACCTACTTCGCTTCCTTCGGCACCTCGAGCGTCAGTGGCCAGTCGTCGGTGCGGAAGGGCAGCGCGGGCAGGCCGGCGGGGTTCACGAGATTGGGGTTCGCGGTTTCGTCCCACGCGAAGCGCACGGCGACGGGCTTCGGCACCGCCGGGCTGCTCACGACGACCTTGCCGCCCTTGAGCACGGCCTCGGCCGGATGAAACTTCCGGTCGGCGCCGGCGATTTGGAAAAGGGTGAGCGGCTGGCCGTCGCGGCTGCGGAGACCGACGGCCGGCGTGAACGTGAGTTCGAGCTTCTGGCTGAACCACGGGCGGCGCAGCGTCTGGAATCGAGGAGCCTGCACGGCGTTTTCCTTGCGTCCGTAGGTCTCCGCCAGCGCGAGCCGGGCGAAGCGCCGGCCGACGTCGTGTTTGTTGGTCGGGTGGATGTCCTTCACGTTGCCGACCAGGTCGGTCGTGGGGATGAGGCCCGTGTGCGGCACATCGAGCGCGGCGGCCTGCGCTTCCCAGACGGCGGGCAGGGAGTCGGGGGTCAGCTGCTTGGGCCAGACCTTGATCCGCGAGTAGGTGAAGGGCGCGAGCTGGGCGAAGTAGAACGGCGCGTCGGGCCGGCCCCAGGCCGCGCGCCAGCTGGCGATGAGCGCACGCATTTTCACGGCGTATTCGAGGTGCTCGGCGTTCATCACGTTGGCCTCGCCCTGATACCACAGGAAGCCCCGGAGGGTGAACGGCACATAGGGGGTCACGCGCTCCGTCCACAGCTCGGTGGCCTGCACCCCCTTGACCCAGGAATCGTACGGGACCTTTTCCAGGCCGCGCAGAGCCGGGTCGGAGGCGAAGGCCGCCGGCGGCATCCAGGCCTCGATCCGGGTGCCGCCGAAGCTGGAGTGAATCAGGCCGACCGGCACGCCGAGTTCCCGGACAAGTTCCCGGCCGAAGTAATAGCCGGCCGCCGAGAATTCCATGCGGGTCAACGCCTCTGCCGAGCAACGGCGCCACTCCAGGAGGATGTCGCCTTCCTTGGGCTTGAGGGCATGCAGCCCTTGGAACAGGCGCAGCGGCGGGCAGTCGGCGCGGGTGAGTTCCTCCTCATAGCCGTCGGTGGGCTGCTGGCCGCGGCGCGGGCCGAGCTGCTTTTCCATGTTGGACTGGCCGGAGAGAAACCAGACCTCGCCGACGAGAACGTCCTCGAATTTTAGATTTTCGATTTTGGATTCTCGATTGAGGGCCGAGATGGTGAGGTCGCGCGGGTCGGCGGAGGCGGGGAGGGCGTCGAGGCGGACGAGCCAGCGGCCGCTGGCGTCGGTCGTGGTGGCTTTCTCCTGATCGGCGAAGCGCACGGTCACCGTGGCGGCCGGTTCGGCCGTGCCCCACACGGCGACGGGCAGGTCGCGCTGGAGCACCATGTGGTCGCCAAAGATCGGCGGGCAGGCGAGGTCGGCGCGGAGCAGGGCGGCAAGCAGCAGAAACAGACAAAGGAGACGGGGGCGCATCGGGGTTACGCCATCAAAGCGTGACGCGCGTGGGCGTCACGTTCGGATTGCTCCGGGATTGTGACGGGGAATTGGCGATTTAACACCCATGCATGGCCTCGCGCAAAGGGCGCGAAGGTGGAGCGCATTGCTCCCCAATGCGCTGGTTTGGGAGCTGACGGAGCCAAGCGCGTTGGGGAGCAACGCGCTCCACCTCCCCATGGCAAAAGCACTCAGAGCTGAATCGGGTTCGATTGCAGCGATACGGCTCAGGCGTTCTTGGCGTGAGGCCCTGTCGGAAATCTCCATGGGATTCGGCGTGAAAAACGGAGGACTCGGGCTTTAGTCGCGGGACCCCATGAAGCTTCTCCCCCGACTCGCGATTCTCGCCTCGCTTTGCCTCTCCGTTTCCTTCGCCGCCGGGCGCGTCATCCGGCTCGACGAGCCGGCGACGCATTTCACGCAGTCGAGTCCGCTGGGCAACGGCCGGCTCGGGGCCATGCTCTTCGGCGGCGTGACGGAGGAGCGGATCGTGCTCAACGAGAGCGGCATGTGGTCGGGTTCGCCGCAGGAGGCGGATCGGGCCGACGCGGCCGAGGCCCTGCCGGAGATCCGCCGGCTGCTGCTGGAGGGCAAGAACGCGGAGGCGGAGAAGCTCGTGAACGAGCGTTTCACCTGCGCCGGCCGCGGTTCGGGGCGCGGGCGCGGGGCGACGATTCCCTACGGCAGCTACCAGCTGCTCGGCGACCTGAAGCTGAAGTTTGTCCATGCCGCGGCCGCGGAACCGTTCACGGACTACCGGCGCGAACTCGACCTCGGCGAGGCCGTGGCCCGGCTCAGCTACGTGCAGGGCGGCGTGCGCTTCACGCGCGAGGGGTTCGTCAGTGCGCCGGACGAGGTGTTCGTGCTGCGGCTCACGGCGGACAAGCCCAAGGCGTTGTCGTTCGATCTCACCCTCGGTCGTTCGGAGCGGGCGACCACGAAGGCTGAAGACGGTGGAATCCTGGCTGGCAAGATACCCAGCTCCCTGCTGATGGAGGGATCACTGGATGATGGACGCGGGGGCGAGGGGGTGCGGTTTCTGGCGAATGTCTGGGTGCCTCCGACTGACGGCAGGGTGCGCGCTGCGGGAGCGACTCTGCAAGTGCGCGAGGCCACCGAGGTTGTGATTTATGTGTCGGGTGTGACCGATATCGGCAATCGCAGCTTTGCCGGACGGAAGACCGGATTTCTGCCGGCGGTCGCAATGGACGATGTCGCGAGGGCGGCTTCGATGGGATTTTCCGCCGTTCGCGCGTCGCACGTCACCGACTACCGCCAGTGGTTCGACCGCGTGTCGCTGCAGCTCGGGCCGGTGAATCCCGCGGCCGAGGCGTTGAGCGCGCCGGCGCGGTTGCTGGCGTTCGAAGCGGGGCAGCCGGACCCGGGGCTGGCCGCGCTGTATTTTGATTTCGGGCGTTACCTGCTGATCTCGTCGTCGCGGCCGGGCGGGTTGCCGGCGAATTTGCAGGGCATCTGGGCCGACGGCATCAACACGCCGTGGAACGGCGACTGGCACCTCAACATCAACGTCCAGATGAACTACTGGCTCGCCGAGGTGGCGGGTCTGCCGGAGCTGCATCGTCCGTTGTTCGCCCTGATCGGCTCGCTGGTGGAGCCGGGCGCGAAGACCGCGCGCGCCTACTACGGCGCCGACGGCTGGGTGGCGCATGTCATCACCAATCCCTGGGGCTTCACCTCGCCCGGCGAGTCGGCGCAATGGGGCTCGACCAGCTCGGGTTCGGCCTGGCTCTGCACGCACCTGTGGGAACACTGGCTGTTCACCCGCGACCGGGAGTTCCTGAAAACTGCCTATCCGATCCTCAAAGGTTCGGCCGAGTTCTACCTCGACATGCTGATCGCCGAGCCGAAGCACGGCTGGCTGGTGACCGCGCCGTCGAACTCTCCGGAAAATTCCTTCCAGCTGGCCGACGGCACCAAGGCCCACATCTGCCTCGGGGCGACGATGGACCAGCAGCTCGTCCGCGAGCTGTTCATCGCCACCGCGACCGCAGCGCGCGAGCTCGGCGTGGATACGGAGCTGGCGGGCGAACTCGATGCCAAGCGCGCGCAGCTGGCGCCGACGCGCATCGGAAGCGACGGCCGCGTGATGGAATGGCTGGAGGAATACGCCGAGCCCGAGCCGCATCACCGTCACGTCTCGCACCTCTGGGGACTTTATCCCGGCCATGAATTCACCGCGTGGTCCGATCCCGCGCTGGCGGCGGCGGCGCGCAAGACCCTTGAGGGGCGCGGCGACGAGGGCACCGGTTGGGGCACGGCCTTCAAGCTCGGCATGTGGGCCCGCCTCGGGGACGGCGCGCGCTCGCACGACCTGCTGAAGCAGCACCTGCGTCCGGCGAAGCCGACCGAGAAGGTCGGCCAGTGGACCGGCGGGCTTTACGCGAATCTCTTTGGCGCGCACCCGCCGTTCCAGATTGATGGCAACCTCGGCGGCCCCGCGGTGATTGCGGAGCTGATCGTCCAGAGCCGCAGTGAAGGGCCCGGCTCCGGCCGGGCCGCGGCTCAGCGGGAGCCGAGCCCTCCAAAGACGGCCGGTGCGGAGACCGGCCCTCCAGCGGCGGGATCAGCGATCCCGCCCTACACGGAGATCCGGCTGCTGCCGGCGTTGCCGCCGCAGTGGAGCGAGGGCGCGGCGCGCGGACTGCGTGCGCGGGGCGGCTACAGCGTGGATGTTGCCTGGCGCGACGGGAAACTGGTGAGCGCCGTCGTGCGCGCCACACAGAGCGGCAAGGTGACGGTGCGCTGCGGCGAGCAGTCGTGGGCGCTCGACCTGAAGGCCGGCGACGAGTGGGTGCAGCGGTGGTGATGAAAGCGGGGGTGGAGCGACCTGCTCTCCAGGGCGCTTCTTCCGGTGCGGACGTCCTTTGCGCGTTGGGGAGCAACGCGCACCACCTTCGCCCCCTCAATCCTCCCGGGCGTCGGGGCGGTCGCGGTCGGTCTCGGAGGTCTCGTGCTCGACGCGGTATTCGCGCGGGGTGCAGCCGCAGGCGCGGCGGAAAGCCTCGTTGAAGCGGCTCAGCGAGCTGAAGCCCGAGGCGAAGGCGATCTCGAGGACTTTCTGGTCGGTGGTCGCGAGCAGGCGCTGGGCGTGCGAGATGCGGTGGTGCGTGAGGTAGTCGATGAGCGTCGTGCCGAAGGTTTTCTTGAACAGGTTCATCGCGTAGTTCGGATGCAGGCTCACGGCCTGGCTGATCTCGGTGACAGTGAGCGGATCGGTGTAGCGTTGGGCGACGAAGCAGGCCATCTGCTCGACCTTGTTGAGCCCGCCGCTTTGCACGGAGAGGCGCTGGCGGCGGCGTTTTTGGATCGCGGAGGAGGGGATGCTGCCCGCGAGGCGCCGCAGGCGGGCCTCCAGTTCGAGCATCACGATGTCCTTGGTGTCGGCGCGGCCGCCGGCGAGGTCGGTTTCCCACTGGGCGAACAGGCCCTGATCGGAGGTGCCCCGGCGGCTGTCGGGTTCCATGATGACCTCGCCGCGCATGAGCGGCTGCGTGAGGCGTTCCGGCAGCTCGCACTGCAGGAACCAGGAGAGCGGAATCGTCGCGACGAAGTATTCCGTCTCCGGGGCGTAATCGATGATCTGGTGCGGAATCGCCGCCCAGAACAGCCCGAGCTTGCCGATCTCGAAGCGCACCTTCTGGCCGCCGAGCAGGTAGGTGACCCAGCCGGCGTAGAGCAGGTTGAGCTCGATCTCGTTGTGGTGATCCGGCCGCCGCATGGGCGAAGGGCTCCAGCGCACGCAGGTGAAACCGTAGGGCGTGAAGTCGGGGCGGGCGGGATCGAACTGGTGCATGCTTAGCCCGGATTTTTCACAACCAGATGGAGGAATATTCGCCCTGGCGGGCCGACTTTGTCGGGGCGAACCGCGACCAAGTCGCTCCGCCCGAAGGGCGGACGGACTGTTGGCTGACTGGATTGCTCATAACTGTGATGTCCGGGTTAGGCTGCGGGCAAAGGCCGGCCGGATGGAGCGGAATGACGCGGATTAGTAATTTTGGGTGGAGGGATGGTCAAGCGACGGGTCGGGGCGAGGGTCCTCGGTTGGCGGGGCGTTTCGAATCCCGGGGCGGGGCGAACCTGACTTGAGGGCGAGGGTGAAAAATAAAGGGGCCCTGAATTGCTTCAGGGCCCCGGTGAAAAGAACAGCCGTGGCCCGGCTCAGAGGTCGTATTTCGCTCCGAAGATCCACGAGATGCCGGTGTCCTGCTGGCGGGCGCGGACGAGGCCGTATTCCGTGTTCTTCTGGCGTTCGGCGAGCAGATTGCGCGCGGTGACCGTGAGGCGGAGGTTCGGCTTCAGGGCGTAGGTCAGCTCGCCATCCCAGAACTGGTAGTCCTCCAGGCGCGGGTTGGCGCGGTTGGACGGGCCGGTGGCGAGGATGTTGGCGGTCGGGCGGCCGGCCTGGAAGTTGGTCTTCAGGTGGACGTAGAGCCGGCCGCGCGGCGAGCGGTAGCTGACGCCGGCGTTGAACTGCGAGTCCACGACGTTGGCGAGGTGGGTGATGGTCGCGCCGGTGGTGCCGCCGGTGAAGGTGCCTTCCATGCTGTAGATGCGGGTGTGGTTGGCCCAGATCTCGAAGCCGCGGAGGAAGCCCGGCATGAACTCCCAGTCGCTCAGGCGCTGACGGACGCTCAGCTCGTAGCCGTCCCAGTTGGCGTTGCCCAGGTTGTCGCTGGTGGCCAGCTGGTAGTTGGCGAACTCGCTGCCCAGGCCCAGCTCGGCGAGCAGCTCGGAGGTCATCGGGACGGTGGCGCTGGCGATGTAGTCGTCGATGTCGCGGCGGAACCACGCGAAGGTCCACTCGCCCGCGGTCTTGGTGTAATACTCCAGACTGAAGTCAAAGTTCTGCGAGCGCTGGGGCAGCAGGCCGGCGCGGGTCGAGGTGATGGTGCCCGCGAAGCCGCTGGTCGGCGTATCGTTCTGGGTCAGCGAGGGGAGGATCTGCGCGAAGTCGGGACGGCCGATGGCCTCGGTGTAGCTGGCGCGGGCCTGGAGGTTCGGCAGCACCTCATAGCGCAGGTGCAGGTAGGGGAACGGATCCGAGCGGTATTTCGAGGTGCTCGTGATGAAGCGATACTTGGCGTTGATGCCGGCGACGGAGTTGGCGTCCACGCCGACCGGGAGGACGCTGGTGGCGCCGGAGGTGGGCAGGGTGCGAATGCCGGTGGCGGCGACGTCGGTTTCCTCGATGCGGAGGCCGGCGAGCACGTTGAGCTTCGGGATCGGGTTGCCGCTGCCCATCAGGTAGTAGCCGGTGATCTTTTCGTTCACCTTGCGACGGTTCTGGAACCACTGGTCTAGGGCGTAGGCCTTGTTCTCGACGAGGACCTTCGGGTTCTTCTGCCAGTATTGGAAGAGCTCGGTCGTGCTGAAGTAATTCGCCTCGCGGATGTGGAAGTCCGGCAGGCCCTGGGTGACCGGCACGCGCTCGGCGAAGCGGCCGAGCTGGGCGGCGGTGGTCAGATCGTCCGCCGTGCCGGCGACGCCGTCGTCACCGACCCAATACCAGCGCTTCGGCGTGTTGTAGCGGTCGCGGATGGTCTCGTTGTAGGCGAGGCCGGCCTTCAGGTAGAAGGGGAAGCTGAGCTGGAAGTCGCGCTGCACGTCGAGGCGGCCGGACCAGCGCACCTCGGAGGAATTGCGAATGTTGCTCGTGACCATGCCGCCGTGGTTGGCGCGGTGCTCGCCGTTGGTGGAGGCGAGATTGGCCTGGTTCGGGAAGTAGTTGTAGAGGTCATAGACGCTCGGGCCGCTGTTCTGCACGAAGGCGGTCGGCGTCTCGTTGTCGCGCGGCGTGGTCACGGTCCAGCCGTTGCCGGTGGCGGTGAAGATACTGAGCGAGCCGAAGTTGTCGTCGTTGCGGTAGTGGTTGATGGACTTCGAGAGACCGCCGACAAGCTCCGCCTGCCAGAGGCCGGACTTGAACTTCAGGCCCGGGTTGATCTGCCAGGAGTCGGTGTATTTGCTGAACACGCTGACGCCCTGGTCGGCGCGCCCGTTGGTGGTCGTGTATTTTTCCAGGGTGGAGTCGGGCGTGTAGGCGGTGAGGCTGTTGGTCGGCGTGAGGTTGAAGCTGTGGTTGCGGTTCGTGCTGTGGTAGCGGGTGAAGGTGTTCTTCAGGAAAAGCGTGATCTCGTCGTTGAGGCGGAAGTCGAGGTTCAGCGAATAATCCGAGCGCGTGCGCAGCTGGCGGTTCGGGTTGATGAGGAGCTGATTCCGGAAGATCGTCGCGTTGGCCGGGGTGATTTCTCCCGTGCCGGCGGGTGCATTATAGACGTTGAACGTGTGGGTCGTGCTGGAGCCGAGCATGAACGACTCATCGCGACCGACCGAGGCGACGACGCCGAGGCGGTTGTTGAAGAAGGAATTCGAGTAGGTCAGGCGGCCGATCGGGTAGGCGGACACTTTCCGGCCCGAGTCGTTGTGGCCGGGGCCGATGTAACGGCCGAAAAAGTCGTGCGAGTCCGTCAGCACGCCCAGCTGCAGGCTGGCGCGGCGGCCCTTCTGGTCGAAGGCGCTCTTCGTGACGAAATTCACGGCGCCGCCGATGGCGTTGGCGGACATGGAGGGAATCGGGGCCTTGAAGACCTCGACGCTCTCAATGGCGGCCATGGAGAGCTGGTCCACCTCGAGGTTGCGGGTGGTGCCGGAGGAGGCGGCCGAGGCGATCTCGTTGCCGTCCATCGTCACGGAGGTGAGCACGGGATCCTGCCCGCGGATGCGGATGCGGTTCGGCTCGTTCTGCGAGTAGTCCATCTGGATGCCGGAGATGTTGCGCAGGAACTCACCGGGGTTGCCGGTGGACTGGTCCACGAAGGCGTCCATCGTCGAGACGCTGAGGGCGGACTCGGAGCGGCGCTGCTGGTTGATGGCGGCGGCGGTGCCTTCGATCGTCGAGGTGACCACGAGCGCATCCAGCTCATAGATGTCCGACGTGAGCTCGAAGCTGACGGCCGCGGCCTGCTCCTCGGTGACGGTGATCGTCTGCGATTTCGGGTCCAGGCCGGTGTAGGTGGCGGTCACCGTGTGGGTGCCGGCGGGCACGCCACTGAGCGAGAAACGGCCGTCGGGCGTGGTGAGGGTCTTGAGGCCGGTGCCGACCACCTCGACCACGGCGCGATCGAGGTACTTCTGGGTGTTCTTGTTGTTCACGGTGCCGCTGATGACGGCGGCGAGGGCGGAGGCCGGGACCAGCGCGGCGGCGAGCACGCACAGCAGGAGACGGCTCGGGCGGGAGGACAGGCGGCAGGAGGAATCCTGACGCGACGGAACGGCGGTCGCGAACGACCGGCTTACGGTGGGGTGGTTCATGGTAGGTTTCGACAAAACTAAACTCAGGCGCCGGTGTGGAGACGCCGGTGGGGGGTAGGGTAACGGTCGCTAAGATACGAAAAACGGCCGCGGGCATCTGCCGGACTTTTCGCAATAACTCCCGGGATAATAGTGTTTCAGGCTCTGGGCCGCGGCAGCAGCGGTCTTCTTCGGCTCGCTGGCGGTTCGTCGTGGTCCGGGCTTAGGATGCCGCAGGTTATTTCCTTCAGACCGGGAGAACAGCGGGAAAGAAGTCTGCTAGGGTGGATGTCACCCCCAACCCTCGCCGCCCCCACCCGGGCATCGCGATTTTTGTCCATGAGCTTAGTGCTGCCAATTTTCTCCGTCGGCCTTGCCAGAAGGCGGCCGGGCCGCTTCCCGGCAGTTCGGCTGCCGCACTGACTTTGGATCAGGGTTCCTCGACACCGTGGCCGTTCAACTGAATGTCTCGGCCACGGTGTCGGGGCTTTCATTTCAAAACGCCCAGTCCTAACCTCCTGCCCGCTTTCCCCATGTGCCCCATCCCTCCGCTTCGTTTCGCGGCCGTCGGAGCCTTGCTCCTTGCCGCCCTGTTCCTCACCGCCTGCAAGCCCGCCGTTCCGGCGGGAAATTCGTCCGCCGCTCCCGTCCAGCCGGCGAAGGCCTCCCGCGTGGCGGTCGTCGTATCCACGCTGAACAACCCCTGGTTCGTCGTGCTCGCCGAGACCGCCCGCGACCGCGCCAAGGAGCTCGGCTACGAGGCCGTGATCTTTGACTCGCAGAACGACCCGGCGAAGGAGGCGCAGCATTTCGACAACCTCATCGCCTCGGGCTATGGCGCCGTGCTCTTCAACTGCACCGACGCCAAGGGCTCCATCGCCAACGTCCGCCGTGCCAAGGCCGCGGGCATCCCCGTGTTCTGCATGGACCGCGAGATCGAGGCCAACGACGCGGCCGTCTCGCAGATCCTCTCCGACAACTACTCGGGCTGCGTGGCCCTCGGGCAATATTTCGTCGAGGTGGTCGGCGAGGAGGGCAAATACGTCGAGCTGCTCGGCCTCGTGGCCGACACCAACACCTGGAACCGTTCCAAGGGCTTCCACTCCGTCGTGGACCGCTTCCCCGGCCTGAAGATGGTCGCACAGCAGAGCGCCGATTTTGACCGCACCAAGGCCCTCGAGGTCCTCGAGGCCATTCTCCAGGCCCATCCCGACATCAACGCCGTCTTCTGCGGCAACGATGCCATGGCCATGGGCGCCTACCAGGCCCTGCTCGCCGCCGGCAAGGCCGACAAGGTAAAGGTCTTTGGCTTCGACGGCGCCGACGATGTCGTGAAGGCCGTCGCCGAGGGCAAGATCGCCGCCACCGTCATGCAGTTCCCGAAGACGATGGCGCGCACGGCCGCGGAGAACGCGGACAAGTATTTCAAGGGCGAGCGCAACTTCCCGCAGCGTGTGCCCGTTGCCGTGGAGCTCGTGACCAAGGCCAACGTGGCGAAATTCGGCGACTATGGGCGCAAGGGCCAACCCTGACCCGTTGGCGGTGAGCCCATCGAATCCGGCGCCCTCCTTCCCCTGGGCCCGTCTCGCCGGCTTCACGCTGGCAGGTGGGGCGCTGCTGTGGTTCTTCCCGCTTTGGCGGGTCGTGCCGCTTGTCGCACCCGCGCCGGCGGCGGCTGCCGCCTTCAGTCCGGCGGAGTCCGCCATGCGCTTCTGGACGGAAACCCTGCCGCCGGCCCGCGTCCGCGCCGTGGATGCCGCCGTGCTCGCGTCCGCATTGCGCCGCGACCCGGCGGAGGCCGCCCGGCTCCATGCCCGCGCGGTCGGCCTGGGCACGGCGTATTTTCATGTGCGTGGGAGGGGACGGGTCGTCGCCGTGGAACGCAATGTCATCGTTCTCGCCCTGGACGGCGCTGACGGGGCGACTTTCGCGCTGAAGACGGGCGCGATCTTTGGCAACGTCGTGCGCGATGGCCCGGGGCTGCTGGACATGAACAGCTTTCCGTCGCTCGCCGACTTCAACGCCGTGTCCGCCGAGTTGAACCGGCTGGTCGAGGAGCGCGTGCTGCCCGACCTGCGCCGGCTCGCCACGATGGGGGCGCGCATCGAGTTCGTCGGCTGCGCCGAGGCGACCGACCCCGCGCCCGGCGGACCGCTGCTCACGCTCATCCCGGTGTTTGTGGAGGCGCACCCGGCCCGATGACCTCCGCGTTTTCCCGGCAAAATCTCGCCCGGTTCCAGTCGCTCATCGCGCTGGCGCTCATGGTGGTCGCGCTCAGCCTGCTGTCCGACAAGTTCCTCACGACCGACAACGGCCTCAACATTCTCCGCCAGATCTCGGTCAACCTCTGTCTGTCGATCGGCATGACGCTGGTCATCGTCAGCGGCGGCATCGACCTCTCGATCGGCGCGGTGCTAGCGCTTTCGGGGGCGGTGGCCGCCGGGCTCCTTAAAAACGGGCTGCCGCTCGCGCCACTCGGTGTGAAGCTGCAGTTCACCGCCTGGGGCGCGGTAGTGACCGGCGTCGCGGTCGGTGCGCTGCTCGGCTGGGGCAACGGCCTCGCGGTCACGCGGCTCCGCCTGCCGTCTTTCATTGCGACGCTTGGCATGCTCAGCATCGCCCGCGGGCTGACCATGCTGTGGACCGGCGGCTTCCCGATCACGGGCCTCGGCGACGCCTTCGGCTTCCTGGGCACGGGCACCCTGCTCGGCGTGCCGCTGCCGGTGTGGATTTCCGGCGGGCTGGCGGCCGCCTTCGCCCTGATCATGCGCGACGCGGTTTTCGGCCGCCAGGTCTATGCCGTCGGCGGCAACGAGACCGCCGCGCGCTTCTCGGGGTTGCGCATCGGGCGCATCCGGCTCGCGGTTTACACGCTTGCCGGCGCGCTGGCGGGTGTGGCCGGCCTGATTGTGACGGCGCGCCTCGACTCCGCGCAGCCCAACGCCGGTCTCGGCTATGAGCTGGATTCCATCGCGGCGGTCGTCATCGGCGGCGCGTCGCTCTCCGGCGGACGCGGCACCATCCTTGGCACGGTTCTTGGCTGTCTCATCATCGGCGTGCTGAACAACGGCCTCTTTCTGCTCAACGTCTCCCCCTTCTGGCAGCAGGTGATCAAGGGTGCCGTCATCATGCTCGCCGTCGCGCTCGACCGCCTGAACGCCCGCCAACGCGATTCCTCGTGAAACTCAAATCCATCGCCGCCCTGCTGGGGCTCGCGACGTCCCTCGCGAGCGATGGTTTTTGCGATGGGACCCTCCGCGCCTCCGCGGAACTCGCCGCCCTGCAGCAGGACTTCCCTGTGCTCGCCAGGCTGCTCACCGCCGAAACCCCTTGGGAACAGGCGCCCGCCGATCTCGCCCGCGCCCTTTTCTCGCGCCCGCCGCGGCTGGCCCAGGGCAATGCCGCGTATCCGCTCCTTTTCCAAGACCAGCGCGAGCGCGACGGCTGGCCCGGTGAGAAGGTCTTCGACCAGGTGGCTTACGAATCGGAATTCTACGTCTTCGATCGCGTGCGTCCGGTCATCCGGCTGCACGTCGGGCGTCCGCTGCTCTTCAACATGCAGCACGGCCGCGTCGAGGCCCGGGCGGCCTCGCGCCGGGGGGTGGGCCGGTTTCCCTTTCTCGATGCCGCGGTGATTCCCCCGCTGCTGGCCCGGCTCGATGGCATCGCCAAATCCCTGGAGCGCTTCGGCGCCCGCCGGCGGCCGGGCGAACATGCGCACGTGGCGGAATACGCGCTGCCCAACGGTCTCATCATGACCGTGACCAACTTCACCGGCTCGACCAACGGCTCGCCTTACGTCGAGATCGCGCTGACTCCGTCGGAGCCGGTGCGGAGGTTCGAGGGCGCGCAGACCCCGGCCTTTCCGGGCGCGGAGGGCGCGGGGCGTTTTGCCCTGGGCGGGCGCGGCGGAAAGGTTTTTGTGGTGACCTCGCTCGAGGACTATCTGCCCGCACCCCGCGCGGGTCGCAGCGAGGGCACCTATGGCCAGCCCAGCGAATACGCCCTCACCCTCGGCGAGGGCAACTGGCGCCCCTACGTGGACGCACTCGGCACGCCGCGTCCCGGCCAAGGCCGCCCGCGGCTGCCCGCGGTCGAGGCGCTGCCGGCCGAGCCGGTCATCCGGGGGACCTTGCGGGAGGCGATCGAGGCCGAGGGACCGCGCTACGTCGTCTTCGCGGTCTCCGGTGACATCCGCCTGAAGGCCGACCTGGTCATCGAGCATCCCTACATCACGATCGCCGGACAAAGCGCACCCGGCGAGGGTGTCCAGATCCGCAACTGGGGACTCAGGGTGCGGACCCACGACGTGATTCTCCGGCACCTGCGTCTCCGGGTTGGGGAAATCAAGGGCCCCGGCGAGCTCCGCCGCGTGCTGGGCGAGCAGACGCACGCCCTCGACCTCTCCGGGATCAACCTCATCGTGGACCACTGCGAGGCGGCCTACGCCAACGACCAGATCGTCAACTTCTACGGCGCGGTGCAGCGCCAGGCGGTCACGCTCCAGTGGTCCTACCTCTATGGCGGGCCGACAAAATCCACCCACGAGAAGGGCAACCACTCGATGACGACCGCCGGCGACGGCTGGGGCTGGGTTTCCGTGCATCACACGCTCATAGCGCACACCGAGCGCCGCAATCCGCGCGTCGACATGCTCCACTACGATTTCCGCAACAACGTCGTCTATAATTTCCTCGGCACCGGCTACGGCTCCGACAACGACGGGCGGCGGATCAACTACGTCGGCAACGTCCTGAAGAAGGGCCCGAACTCCACCGACCCGGTGACCGCGGCCTTTTCCGGAACCGGGGCCTGGTGGCAGGCCTATAGCGAGGACAACCGGCTGCCGCCGGACTTCGAGGGAGTGTTCGAGGCGCCGGCCGGCGTCGTCCTTTCCCGTCCGCATGCCTTCGCCCCCGTTACCACCGACCCCGCCGCCGAGGCATTCCGCCGCGTGCTCGCCGAGGGCGGCGCGACGAAACCCGTGCGCGACCGCATCACGGCCTACGTGGCGCAAACCGCGCGGGACGGCACCGGCTTCATTCCCGGCACGCCCGACGACTGGCCCGACGGCGGTTTCGCCCGCTATGCGCCGGCCAGGGCACCGGCCGACCAAACGGGCAACGGCATCCCCGACACTTGGGAAACCGCCCACGGCCTCAACCCCGCCACCAGCCGCGCCATCGACCGCGACTTGGATGCGCGCTACGACAACCTCGAAGTCTATCTCAACTCCCTGTGAAAACTTTCGTCCTCTTCCTCCTGCTTTTACCCGCGCTGCTGCTGGCCTCCACCGAGCCCGCCCGCCATCGCGTGATCGTCTCGACCGACGCGGGTGGCACCGATTTCGACGACTTCCAGTCCCTCGTCCATGTGTTGCTCTACGCCGATGTGCTCGACCTGGAGGGACTGATCTCGTCGCCCCACGGCGGCGGGCGCACGTCGCACATCCTCTCGGTGATCGACCGCTACGCGACCGACTACCCGAACCTGAAAACCTGGTCGGACCGCTACCCGACGCCCGACGCCCTGCGCGCGATCACCAAGCAGGGCGAGACCGAGATCGCGCCCTATGCCGGCGTGCGCCGCCCCACCGAGGGCTCCGCCTGGATCGTGGAACGCGCCCGCCGCGACGACCCGCGCCCGCTCCACGTGCTCGTCTGGGGCGGCATCGAGGACCTTGCGCAGGCTCTGCACGATGCGCCGGACATCCTGCCGAAGTTGCGCGTGTATTTCATCGGCGGGCCCAACAAGAAATGGAGCCCCGACGCCTACCTCTACATCGCCACGCACCACCCGACGCTGTGGATGATCGAGTCCAACACGACCTACTATGGCTGGTTCGTCGGCGGCAACCAGGCGGGCGGGTGGGGCAACGCGGAGTTCGTGAACCGGCACGTCGTGGGCCGCGGCGCGCTCGGCGACTACTTTGCCCGCGGGATCAGCTTTCACGAGCAAACGCGCACGACCGTGAAGATGGGCGACTCGCCGACCGTCGCTTGGCTGCTGCGCGGGAATCCCGAACTGCCCTTCCAGCCGGGCTGGGGCGGACGCTACGTGCGCGCCTGGACGCGGCCCTATGTGCGCTTCGACCGGCTGACGACCGCCGCCGACCGCGTCGAGCACTGCGGCATCCTCGAGCTCGTGCTGCCTCTCGGCGCCGGTGCCCCGGCCGCGCCCGAGGCCCGGATGGAGATCGAGAACCAAAAACTTCCCGGCCACCTCGACGGCAACGGCTCCGTGCGCTTCCGCTTCTGTCCGAAGGAGGCCAGGCTCTACCGCTACACGATCCGCAGCAACGTGCCCGCGCTCGACGGCCTCCAGGGCGAAATCACCTCCGCGCCGCTGACGCCCGACCTGGCGCTGCGCCCCGATCCCGCGTTGCCGAATTGGTGGACCGATGATCCCTCGCCCGACCTGCGCGAAGGCGCGATCCCTGGCGCCCGCACCATCAACCAATGGCGCGAAGATTTTCTCCGCGATTTCGCCGATCGCCTCGAACGCTGCCGCACCCCCAAGCCATGAAAATCCTCCGTCTGATCCTGCTCACCGCGAGCCTGGCCACGCTCGCTTTCGCCGCCGAGAAGTCCCGGCTCATCGTCCTCACCGACATGGGCGCCGATCCCGACGACGAGCAATCGCTCGTGCGGCTGCTACTTTACGCCAACGAAATCGACGTCGAGGGCATCGTGGCGACGACTTCGTGCTGGCAGCAGCATGCCATCCGCCCGGACTTCATCGCCACCATTCTCGACGCCTACGCCAAGGTGCAGCCCAACCTGCTGCAGCATGTGGCTGGCTATCCGACCGCCGACTCCCTGCGCGCGGTGGTGAAGCGCGGCCTGCCCAAATACGGTCTGACCGGGGTGGGGGACGGCCGGGATTCCGAGGGCTCCGACTGGATCATCCAGCAGCTCGACCGCGACGACCCGCGGCCGCTTTGGATTTCGGTCTGGGGCGGCGCGAACACCCTCGCGCAAGCCCTGCACAAACTGCGCGCCACCCGCCCCGCGCCGGAAGTGGCGCGCCTCGTCGCCAAGCTCCGCGTCTATACCATCTCCGACCAGGACGACAGCGGCGCATGGATGCGTCGCGAGTTTCCGGGGCTGTTCTACATCGTGACGCCGGGCGACGACTACGGCCGGGCCACCTGGATCGCGATCAACAACACCTACGAGGGCATCGACAACACCACGATCAGCAACCCGTGGCTGGCCCAGCATATCCAGCAAGGCCACGGTCCGCTCGGCGCCGCCTACCCGGACGCCGCCTGGGGCATGGAAGGCGACACGCCCGCCTACCTCGGACTCATCCCCAACGGCCTGAACACACCCGATCGCCCCGATTGGGGTGGCTGGGGTGGTCGCTACGAATTGGGTATCCCGGCCTTCGAGACGATGAAGGACGAGTCATCCATTGTGGTGCCCGAGCCGGTAACGCGGCCGATCTGGACCAACGCCTCCGACACCTGGACGCCCTACCTGCCTAACCTCTACAAGCGGGCGGTGAAGCGCGCCGAGAAGAGCTTCACGGGCAACCACGTGACGCTCTGGCGCTGGCGCGATGACTTCCAGCACGACTTCGCCGCGCGCATGGATTGGACGACCATGCCCTACGCCGAAGCCAACCACCCGCCCGTGCCGCAGCTCAGGCACCCGGACCACCTCACGGTGAAATCCGGCGAGAGCTTCACCCTCGATGCCTACGGCAGCAACGACCCGGACGGCGACAGCATCAGCTTCCTCTGGTTTCATTACCCCGAGGCCGGCACCTGGCGCGAACCGATCGTCTCCGGCGGGGCCGAGAACGCGGACCGCTTCAACGTGACCGCGCCCAAGGTGAACAAACCCGAAACGCTCCACTTCATTCTCCGCGTCACCGACAAGGGCACCCCGGCCCTTTCCCGCTACCGCCGCATCATCGTCACCGTGAACCCCTGAACCTCCTGCTTTTCCCCCCATGAAACCCCTGCGTCTCTTCCTCCTGCTCGCGACCTGCTGCCTGCCGCTGCTCGCCGCCGAGAAACCCCGCGTGTTCGTCCTGACCGACATCGAGAACGAGCCCGACGATGCCATGTCGCTCGTGCGGTTTCTGACCTACGCCAACCACTTCGATATCGAGGGCCTCATCGCCACGACCTCCATCCACCAGCGCAGCCACGTCGCCCCGCAGACGATCCGCCGCATCGTCGAGGCCTACGGCAAGGTCCGTGACAACCTCGAGCTGCACGAGCCCGGCTATCCGACCGGCGCCCAGCTGCTCGCCCTCGTCAGCGAAGGTTTGCCGACCTACGGCATGCTCGCCGTCGGCGCGGGCCACGATTCGCCCGGCTCCGAGATGCTGATCCGCGCGATCGACCGCGACGACCCGCGTCCGCTCTGGGTGCCGGTCTGGGGCGGTCCGAACGTGCTCGGCCAGGCGCTCTGGAAAATCCGCCAGACGCGTTCGCCCGAGGCGCTGGCCAAGGCCGTCGCCAAGCTCCGCGTCTATGCCATCTCCGACCAGGACGATTCCGGCCCGTGGCTGCGCAAGGAGTTCCCCGGCCTGTTCTACGTCGTCAGTCCCGGCTTCAGCGCCGGCGGCGCCTACCACCATGCGACGTGGAGTGGCATCAGCGGCGATTATTTCCACGCCCGTTGCCCGGGCGCGGATTTCACGCTCGTCACCAACGAGTGGCTCGAGCGCAACATCCGCAAGAAGGGCCCGCTCGGCGCGCAGTATCCGCACTGGGAATATCTCATGGAAGGCGACACCCCGAGCTTCCTCGGCCTGATCACCAACGGCCTCAACGTGCCCGAGCGGCCCGATTTCGGCGGCTGGGGCGGACGCTACGAACTCTACACGCCGCGCCCGATGAAGTGGCACGCGCAGCCCGAGACGCGCCCGATCTACACCGACGCCGACGACGAAGTCATGGGCGCCGACGGTCGCTGGCACGACACCAACCACGCCACGATCTGGCGCTGGCGCGAGGCGTATCAGAACGACTTCGCCGCGCGCATGGATTGGACGATCAAACCCTACAAGGAGGCGAACCACCCGCCCGCGCCGAAACTCGGCCACGCCGCGCGCCTCACCGCCAAGCCCGGCCAGCGGATCGAGCTGAGCGCCGAGGGCACGACCGACCCAGACGGCGACGCGCTCTCCTACGCGTGGTTCTACTACAACGAAGCCGGCACCTTCCCGCTCTCCAGCGCCCGCTCCGGCCAGCCGCTCGAGATCAAAAATTTCGACCAGCCCAGGGCCTGGTTCAGCGTGCCGACCGCCCGCGTCATGCCGCCCGGCACCGGCGAGATGCACATCATCCTCGCCGTCACCGACCACGGCACCCCGCGGCTCACCCGTTACCAGCGTGTCATAGTCAACGTGGTGCCATGATTCGACGCCGACTTGTTCCGGTGCAACACACCTACACACCCCGTCGCTTCGCGCCACCCCTCTCAAGAGGGGGCTTTCGCTGCCGCGATTCTGGGTCACCTCTTGGAGAGGGGTGCCAGACAGGGCGGGGGTGTGGCTCGGCGCAGGCACCGCCCCGCATTCCAAGCCATGTTATGATATGGTTGATTCTTCGGCACAGTCCGGAGGAAGCATTGCGTAATCCTGTGCTAATCTATCAAACCCCTTGCCGGATGCTTCCTGCCCGGCCTCGGTCCCTCTCCCCAACGTCATGAAACCCACCCCGCTCACCCTTGGTGTCATCTTCGGCAACCGCGATTTCTTCCCCGACAAGCTCGTGCCCGAGGCGCGCGCCGACGTCGTAAAGCTCTTCGGCGAGCTCGGCCTCCAGGCCGTGATGCTCGATCCGGCCGAGACCAAGCTCGGCGGCGTCGAGACCCACAACGACGCGCGCAAGTGCGCCGACCTCTTCAAGCGCCACCGCGACCAGATCGCCGGCGTGCTCGTGTGCCTGCCCAACTTCGGCGACGAGAAGGGCGTGGCCGATGTGATGAAGCTCTCCGGCCTCAACGTGCCCATCCTCGTCCAGGGCTACCCCGACGACCTCGACAAGCTCGACGTCATCCGCCGGCGCGACGCGTTCTGCGGCAAGATTTCCGTCTGCAACAACCTCCGCCAGGCCGGCATCGCCTACTCGCTCACGACGAAGCACGTCGTCCACCCGCTCGACGCCTCGTTCCGCGCGGACCTGCAGCAGTTCGTCGCCGTGTGCCGCGTCGTTCGCGGCCTGCGGGGCGTGCGCCTCGGCGCCATCGGCGCGCGTCCGGGTGCGTTCAACACCGTCCGCTACTCCGAAAAGATCCTCGAGCGGAACGGCATCAGCGTCACCACGGTGGACCTCTCCGAGATCCTCGGCGCCGCCGGCAAGATCGCCGACGCCGACAAGCGCCTCGTGGCGAAGGTGGACGAGATCAAGGCCTACGCCAACGCCACCGCCGTCCCGCCCGCCAAGCTCGCGCAGATGGCACGCCTCGGCATCGTGCTCGACGACTTCGTCGCGGCCAACCACCTCGACGCCACCGCCATCCAGTGCTGGACCTCCGTGCAGGCCAACCACGGCTGCAACGTCTGCACCTCGATGAGCATGATGAGCGAGAATTTCCTGCCCAGCGCCTGCGAGGTGGACGTCACCGGCGTGCTCACGATGTATGCGATGCAGCTGGCCTCCAGCTCGCCGTCCGCCCTCGTGGACTGGAACAACAACTACGGCGCGGCCGACGACAAGTGCGTGCTCTTCCACTGCGGCAACTGGGCCAAGTCCTTCCTGCCCGACATCAAGGTCCTCAACGCGCCCATCCTCGGCTCCACGCTCGGCGTCGAGAACACCTGGGGGGCGCTCGACGGCCGCACCACGGCCCGCCCGCTCACCTACGGCCGCATCACGACCGACGACGCCGCCGGCGTCATCCGCACCTACGTGGGCGAGGGCGAGCTGACCGACGACGAATTGAAGACCTTCGGCAACCGCGCCGTCGCGCGCGTGCCCAAGCTCCAGAAGCTCATGCGCCACGTCTGCCGCGAGGGCTTCGAGCACCACGTCGTCATGAACGCCTCCCGCACCGCCCCCATCCTCGCCGAAGCCTTCGAGCGCTACCTCGGCTGGGAAGTGTATCACCACGAGGCGCCGCAGGAGTGAGGGTGGAAAACCTGAGAGCTGAAACCTGAGACCTGAGGATCGAAATGCTCATGCCCCCCGCCACCGTCATCCTGAGCTCTGCGAAGGATCCAAGCGGGCTCACGAATTCATCTGGATCCTTCGCCTGGCTCAGGATGACCGCTGGTCTGACCTTTTAAGTTTTCGATTCCCGATGCCCGATTTCAAGATTTCCGGTCCCACCGCATGACTGACCAAGAACTCACCCTCAAATCCTTCGCCCTGCGCCGGCGGATGCTCACGCTCATCCACGGGGCGGGCGCCGGGCACACGGGCGGCGGGCTCTCGTGCCTCGACATCCTGAGCCTGCTCTACAACCGCGTGCTCCGGATCACGCCGGAGACCGTGGACTCGCCGACGCGCGACCGCTACGTCCAGAGCAAGGGCCACTGCGTCGAGGCGCTCTACGCCGTCATGGCCGATCGCGGCTACTTTCCCGACGCCGACCTCGACACGGTCTGCCACTACAAATCCTACTACGTCGGCCACCCGACCCGAAAGATCAAGGGCATGGAGATGAACACCGGCGCGCTCGGCCACGGCCTGCCGATCTGCCTCGGCATGGCGCTGGCGGCCAAGATGGACGGCGACGCTTTCAAGGTCTTCACGCTCCTCGGCGACGGCGAACTCGCGGAGGGTTCCAACTGGGAGGCCGCCATGGCCGCCGCCCACTACAAGTTGGACAACCTCGTCGCCATCCTTGACCACAACACGCTCCAGATCACCGGGCACACCAAGGACGTCATGTCCAACGAACCGCTCGACGAAAAGTGGCGCGCCTTCGGCTGGGAAGTCCGCGCGGTCAACGGCCACGACTACGCCGCGCTCACGCAGGCGATCACCACGCCGCACCCCGGCAAGCCGCTCTTCATCATCGCCAACACCGTGAAGGGCAAGGGCGTCAGCTTCATGGAAAACGTCGGCAAGTGGCACCACGGTGTGCCCTCGGACGCCGAGCTGGCCCAGGCGCTGGCGGAGCTGGAAGCCGCGGAGAAAAAACTGAAGGAGGCCGTCGCATGAGCGCGCCCGCCCCGTCCATGTTCACGCCGGCCGCCAAGGCCATGGCCGAGAAGCTCGGTCTCAAGAAAGGCCGCGCCAACCTTGAGGAGTTTGCCGACACGCTGCAGCAGCTCGCCACGGCCGACAAAAACCTCGTGGCCGTCACCTCCGACTCGCGCGGTTCCGGCAAGCTCGCGCCCTACGGCAAGGCGCTGCCCAAGCAGATCGTCGAGGTGGGCATCGCCGAGCAGAACCTCGTCGGCATCACCGCCGGCCTCGCCGCCTGCGGCAAGAAGGCCTTCGGCGTCTCACCGTCGTGCTTCCTCACCGCCCGCTCGCTCGAGCAGATCAAGAACGACGTCTGCTACTCCAACGTCCCGGCCGTGCTCGTGGGCATCAGCTCCGGCGTGAGCTACGGCGCACTTGGCTCGACGCACCACTCGCTCCACGATTTCGCGGTCCTGCGCGCGATCAACAACCTCACGCTCATCGCGCCGGCCGACAACTTCGAGACCCGCGAGGCCGTGAAGTTCGCCGCGGCGGCCAAGCGCCCGGTCTTCCTGCGCTTCGGCAAGGCCGCGATGCTGGATGTGATTCCCGCCGGCACGAAATTCGAAGCCGGCCAGGCCATCACCCTGCGCGAGGGCAAGGACGTCGCCTTCCTCGCCAGCGGCGAGACCGTCATCCACGCGCTCCTCGCGGCCGCTCATCTGGCCGAAGCCGGCCTCTCGGCGCGCGTGCTCAGTTTCCACACGATCAAGCCGCTCGACACCGCCGCCGTGCTCGCCGCCGGACGCGAGTGCCGCGCCGTCGTCACGGTGGAGGAACACATGGTCCACGGCGGGCTGGGTGAAGCCGTCGCCGCCACGCTCCTCGCCGCCGGCCTTGCCCCGCGCTTCAAAATCGTCGGCCTGCCCGACGAAGACACCGTCACCGGCGCCCAGGCCGACATCTTCCGGCATTATGGGATCAGCATGGAAGGACTGGCCGAGACGGCGCGGGGATTGCTGAAAACCTGAAACCTGAAAGCTGAAACCTGAAATGAAGGCAGCCACATACCGGGGCTCGGATTACATCCTCAGCTCTCAGGTTTCAGGTCTCAGGTTTCGTCTTTAGTCTCCCATGCCCCTCTTCCTCGCCCTCGACCAAAGCACCTCGGCCACGAAGGCGTTGCTCTTCGACGCGGCCGGCCACGCGCTCGATCGCGAATCCCGCGATCACGTGCAGCACTACCCGCAGCCGGGCTGGGTCGAGCACGACGCCGAGGAAATCTGGCAGAACACGCTCACGGTCCTGCGCACGCTGTTGGCGCGCAACCCCGACAAAGTCGGGGAGATCGCCGCGCTTTCGATCACGAACCAGCGCGAGACCATCCTCGTCTTCGAGCGCGGCACCGGCCGGCCGCTGCATCGCGCGCTCGTCTGGCAGGATCGCCGCGGCGACGGCTTCTGCGCGGCGGCGAAAAGGCACGAGTCGCTCGTGCACCGGACCACCGGCCTGAAGATCGACGGCTACTTCTCCGCCTCGAAGCTCCAGTGGCTGGTGCATAATCAACCCGGACTGAAGGCTAAGCTTGCCGACGGCTCCGCCCTCATCGGCACGATCGACGCCTACCTCATCTACCGGCTCACCGGCGGTCAGGTCTTCGCCACCGACACGACCAACGCCTCGCGCACGCTCCTCTACGACATCGGCCGCCTCGCGTGGAATGACGAACTCTGCGCGCTCTGGGAAGTGCCCCGCCGCGCCCTGCCCGAGGTGCGCGACTGCTCAGCGTCGTTCGGAGAGACGACGCTGAGTGGTGAGCTTGTCGAACCATTGCCGATCTGCGGCGTCATGGGCGACTCGCAGGCCTCGCTCTTCGCCCAGCGCTGCTATGCGCCCGGTGCGGCCAAGGTCACCTTCGGCACCGGCTCCTCGCTCCTGCTCAACATCGGCGACACACCGCGCTTTTCGGCGCAGGGCGTGCTGACCGCGCTCGCCTGGTCGCACGCCGGCCGGCCGACCTACGCCTTCGAGGGCATCATCATTTCGTCCGCCTCGACGCTCACCTGGTTGCGCGACCAGCTCGGCCTCGCGGCCGACGTGCCCGCCATCGAGCAACTCGCTCTCGCCGTGCCCGACAACGGCGGCGTGCATCTCGTGCCCGCGTTCACCGGCCTCGGCCTGCCGCACTGGCGGCCCGACGCGCGTGCGGCGATCCTCGGCCTCTCGAGTCACAGTGACCGGCGTCATGTCGCGCGCGCAGCCTTTGAGTCCATCGCGTTTCAGGTGCGCGACGCGCTCGACGCCATGCGCGCGGAGGCGGGCGTGCCGCTCACGGCGCTGCACGGCGACGGTGGACCCACGGCCAGCAAATTTCTCATGCAATTCTGCGCCGATCTCTGCGGCGTGGATCTGCGCGTGGCGACGATGCCCGACTGTTCGCCGCTCGGCGCGGTGCTGGCGGGACAGCTCGGACTTGGCCTGCAGCGCGACCTTGCCGGACTCGCCGCGCTCACGCGCGACGAGGTCATTTATCAGCCAAAACTGGCGGCGGAAAAAGTTGCGGCGCTGCACGACGGTTGGCGGCAGGCGGTAGGTCGCACGCTGTAGTTCCGAATCGGGGCAAATCAGGCCGGATCTGTGCGTCGCCCAAAATGGGTTAGAATACCGTAACATTTCGGCCAACGATGGGGAGTGTTATCGTGAAAATTCATCTATGATGTGCGCCGTTACCCCGCGAATCCCCCGCGTTTTTTTGACGGCACCTTTCACCCCCCAGCTGTTCCCCGCCAGCAACGGATAGATCCGAGCCTTCTGGATCGTTCCCCCACCACAACTTCCGTGGACGCCACTGTCCATCGCCACGCCCAGATTTTCCGTGTGCATCGGTTGCCCCGATGCCGTGCGGGAAAGGCGGCGTGAAGCGCGTCCCTTCAACCCCGCCCTTTTCTGTAACCCACTCCCAGGCGTCCGGAATCGTTCCTGCGCCACCTCTCAAACCCCATGCAAACGACACTGAAATCACGTGCGAGCGCCGGTCTCCTGGCGCTCTTGACCGTCGGCTGGACACCCCTGTTCGGCCAGACCACGACTCCGAGCGAATCCGACAAAAAGAACGAGGAGGGCGTCGTCACGCTCGACAAGCTCGTCGTCACCGGCCTGCGCGGCAGTCTTACCTCGGCCGCCGAGATCAAGCAGTCCAAGATGGAGATCGTTGACGCCATCGTCGCGAGCGACATCGACAAGCTGCCCGACATCAACGTTTCTTACGCGCTCTCCCGCGTGCCCGGCGTGCAGCTGGCCCACACCTTCTCGGGCCTGGGCGGCAACGGCGCGGTGACGATCCGCGGCCTCAACCAGATCACCAACACGCTGGACGGACGCCAGGTCCTCACGCCGGGCGGCATCGCCAACGGCACGGCCGGCGTCGGTGTCGGTCAGCGCAATTTCGACTACTCGCAGATTCCCTCCGCCCTGATCGCCGGCATCGACGTGTACAAGACCGCGGCCGCGAACCAGATCGACGGCGGCCTTGGCGGCCTGGTGAACGTCCGCATGCGCAAGCCCTTCGACTTCCCCGACGGCTTCGGCGGCGGCGCGACCGTCGGCACCTCCTACTCGTCGCTCCACCGGAAGAACGAGCAAAACTACAACGTCTTTGGCAACGCCACCGCCAAGACCGACTTCGGCAAGATCGGACTGCTCGTCGCGGTGAGCGACATCGCCACGCCCTGGCGCGAGGACGCGATCGGCATCGGCAACCCCATCGCCAACACGACCGTCACGACCGGCGTCGCGACCGCGCTGTCCTCGAGCGGTTACAACGTCAGCTCCTCCTACGGCCGGTTCAAGACCAACGGTTCCAACACGGTGCTCGAGTGGGAGCCCAACGAGCGCTGGCAGTTCTATGTCGGCTACAACCCGAACAAGTGGCGGAACACCCAGGACACGATGCAATTCACGACCGCCCTGACCGCCGCCAATTCCGTGGCCGGCTCCGGCGTGATGTTCGACGGCAGCAACACCGCCGTGCGCGCCGCGAGCTTCGCCAACGTCACCGGCACCGCCTACGGCCTCATCCGTGACCTCCAGAACAAGCTCGACATGGTCTTCGCCGGCGGCCGCTTCGCCGAGGGCGATCTCACCGTGCTGTTCGACGCCAACCGCTTCAAGAGCTCGAACCGGTTCCACAACAACCTCGTGTTCGCCTCCGTCACCATCCCGTCGCTCTCCTACGACCTCGCCGGCGAGATTCCTTCGGTGCGCATCGGCGGTGTCAGCCTGCAGGACCCGAGCGTCTATCGCCTCAACCAGGTCAACTACCGCCTCTTCCCCTCCAACTCCGAGGGCAAGGCCGCGCGCATCGACGCCGAGTATAACATCAAGCGGGGCTTCCTCTCCAAGATCGTCGGCGGCATGCGCTACTCGACGACGACCAGCGACAATTACCCGACGGGCCTCTTCCTCGGCTCCTTCACCATCCCGGGCACGGCCAATCAGCTGAGCCAGTATCCGGGCCTCTGGCGTCCGACCCCGGTCCAGGACTTCTTCGCCGGTTACAGCCAGCCCCAGATTCCCGCCTACCTCGCGGGCGACACCGCGATCATGCGCGACGCCAACGCCTTCTACAAGGCCTACGGCGCCACCAACACGCCGGACACCTCGGCGACCGTCAACCGCCTCAGCCTCTTCGACATCGAGGAGACGACGACCGCCTTCTATGTCATGCCCCAGTTTTCGGGCACGGTCGGCGGTTACACCGTCGAGGGCAACTTTGGCCTCCGGGCCGTGCAGACCAAGGAGGATACCAACGGCTTCCAGGGCCCCAACTCGGCCTCCGCCGTGCCGCTCAACCTGCAGAGCTCCTACTGGAACTATCTGCCGAGCTTCAACGGCCGCGTCCGCCTGAACGACCATCTCTTCTTCCGCGCGGCCTTCTCGAAGACGATCACGCGGCCGAACTTCGGCTCGCTGTCGCCCTCGCTCACGCTCAACGCCAACCCCGTGAACCCGGCCCTCAACTCCGGCTCGCAGGGCAATCCCGACCTCAAGCCCATCCGCGGCACCAACGTGGACCTCTCGCTGGAATACTACTTCAACAAGTCCGACCTGGTCTATGTCGCCGCCTTCAACAAGGACGTGAAGGGCTTCATCGCCAGCTTCTCCGAGCAGCGCACCTATGACGGCGTCACCTACGTGATCAGCACGTCGCGCAACCTGAACCCGGCGACGATCAAGGGCCTCGAGGTCGGCTTCCAGCACTTCTTCTCCTCGCTGCCCGCACCGTTCGACGGCCTCGGCCTGCAGGCGAACTACACCTATGTGGACAGCTCCACGCCCACCACCGTCACGGGCGCCGGCACGGTCACGACGCCGCTCACGAACCTCTCGAAGCGCAGCTACAACATCGTGGCGATGTATGAAAAGGGACCGGTCTCGGCCCGCCTCGCGTATAACTACCGGGCGGACTTCGTCACGGGCTTCGCCTACTTCGTGAACGCCGGCCTGCTCAGCCAGACGATGCTCGGCTACGCCGATCTCGACGCCTCGTTCAACTACAGCCTCACGAAAAACCTGCAGTTCGCGCTCCAGGGCGTGAACCTCACGAACAAGCTCCGCTACCAGGTCTATGGCACCAAGATGGTGCCCTCGAACATCTACCTCGATGGTCGTCAGGTGCTGGCCAGCGTGACGCTGCGTTTCTGACAAATCCTTGGCTAAGGGTAGCCACGCTCCGGGGAGTCTCTGCGCGCAGCACCGCAGGACCCCCGGGGCATTTGGCGCCGTCCGACCCGCGCCAGTCGCCGGCGGGAGGAAACCAGAGAGTTAGTCGAGACCTGAAAGCTGAAACCTGGAAGCTGAGGATGTATGGCAGTGGGGTAACCACGAAAAACACGAAGCACACGAAAAGGGGAGCCAATGATCCCGAAGGTGCCCACGAAATACACGGAAGGCGGGACAGATTTCTCGCGAAGGAAGCGAAGGTAGGTTGGGTTGGGACTTCGTCTCCTTCGTGGTCTTCGTGAGAGATAAACTGTGGACTCCTGTCCCTGCGCTTTCGCGCAGGGCTACGAAGTGAAGGCCAAGATCCGGTCCCTGGCAGTTCCATTCCGTGTATTCTGTGTGTTCCGTGGGCCATCCCGTTCATACGTTAGCCCGGAAAAATTCCGTCCTTGTGTGCGGCTGGTTTGAATCCGTGTCCATCTGTGGTTAATCCTGCCTTGATCCCCTTCTTGCCGCCGCACCCCGTCTCCGCGACCTCTGCGGTCTTCGCGTTTCAACTGCTTTTCTAAAATGAATCCCACCCCCCGTCTCGCCGCTTTCCTCCTGACCGCCTGTTCCGCGACCCTGCTGCACGCCCAGGCGCCTGCCCCGGCGGCCCCCACAGCCCCGACGGCCATTGCGGCGCGGGCTCCTTCGACAGGCTCAGGACAGGGCAAGCCGGATTTCACCAAGCCGTTCTGGGAGCAGAGCCAGGCGGACCGGCAGCTGGTCAACCGGCTGTCGCAGGAGGATCACCAGGATATGCTGAGGCAGCTCGGGATCACCAAGCTCCGCCCAGGCCGCAACCCCAACGCCGGTTCGACCAACCCACCCAACTACGACCCGACCAAGGCCAACCCTTTCCCCGACTGGCCCGAGCTCATGGTGGCGAAGGACGGCACGAAGATCACCACGCCCGAGCAGTGGTGGCAGAAACGCCGCCCCGAAATCATCGAGGACCTCGAGCGTGAGATCGTCGGTCGCCTCCCCGCCGGCGTGCCCAAGGTGGAGTGGGAGGTCACCGAGACCGTGAACACGAAGGTCGGCGGCGTGCCCGTCATCGCCCGCCGGCTGGTCGGTATCGTGGACAATTCCGCCTGCCCCGAAATCGCCGTGACCATCAAGATGGCCGTCGTCCTGCCCGCCGAGGCGTCCGGCCCCGTGCCGGTGCTGATCATGTTTGGTTCGGCCGCGATGCCAGACGAGCCGCCGTTCCGTTTTCCCGGCGTGGCCGAGCCCGCCGCGCCGCCGTCCAATCAGCAGCTGATCCAGGCCGGCTGGGGCTACGTCGCGCTCAATCCCGCCAGCATCCAGCCCGACAACGGCGCCGGTCTCACGTCCGGCATCATCGGCCTGACCAACAAGGGGGCCCGCCGCACGCCCGAGCAATGGGGCGCCCTCCGCGCCTGGGCCTGGGGTGCGGCCCGTGCGCTCGACTACCTTGAGACCCTGCCCGCGGCCGACGCCAAGCGCGTGGGCATCGAGGGCGTGTCGCGCTACGGCAAGGCCGCGCTGGTCACGCTTGCGCTCGAGCCGCGTTTCGCCTTCGGCCTGATCGCCTCGTCGGGCGAAGGCGGCACCAAGCCGCACCGCCGCGACTTCGGCGAGACGGTGGAGAACCTCGCCGGCTCCGGCGCCTACCACTGGATGGCCGGCAACTTCGTGAAATACGCCGCCGAGGAGTCGTCCTTCGGCCGCAAGACCGCCCACGACATTCCGCTCGACGCGCACTTCCGCCTCGCCCTCTGCGCCCCGCGCCCGACCTTCGTCAGCTACGGCGTCCCCGAGAGAGGCGACGCCCACTGGCTCGACGCGCAGGGCAGCTACATGGCGACCGTCGCCGCCGGCGAAGCCTTCCGGCTCCTTGGCGTGAAGGATGTCGGCGACCCCACGAACTACCGCGCGGCGCTGTTGCCCTCCGCCACCTTCGGCCGCCTCGACGGCGTCCTCGCCTGGCGCCAACACGACGGGGGCCACGAGAGCCGCAGCAACCTGAGCCACTTCCTCGTCTGGGCGAACAAGCTGATCGGGCACACTCCGCCGCCTGCGGCGGCGAAGTGAGGCAAACAGCCAAGCGCCAAGTGTGAAGGGTCGAAGAGTCCCCTGCTCAGGCTGAGGGTGACTCAGGCTGAATCCGGTGGGAGCGTGCTTGCACGCGAACTCATGAAGCGTCGTGACGCAGACAAGCCCGCTTCAGCCCTCCGGCGGCTTTGGTCTTGGCGCAAGGCGACGCGATGGTTTGCTTCGGGTTGGGCCGACGCACACCGCTTGTCCCGCCAAGTCTTGCACGAGGCGGACCGTCTCCGCGGTTAATTTGAACTAACGTCGCCCCATGTCCTCCCCCGATGCCGATCCCTTGGCCGGCCGCATTTTCACGATCCGCGGTCAGCGCGTGATGCTCGATACCGACCTCGCCCGGTTGTATGGCGTGGCGACTTTTCGTTTCAACGAGGCGGTGAAGCGCAATGCCGATAAGTTTCCCGAAGACTTCCGGTTCCAACTTACGCGGGAAGAGCAGGCCAGCCTGATATCGCAATTTCCGGCTTGAAGTTCGGATGCTGCTGGTATGGAATTGGTTAAAGGTAACTCATCGCAATTTGCGATGAGATCCAGACGCGGGGCACGGTATCGTCCCTGGGCCTTCAACGAGCACGGCTGCCTGATGGCGGCGACGGTGCTGAACAGCCCCCGGGCAGTGCAGATGAGCCTCTATATTGTCCGGGCGTTCGTGCAAATGCGCGAGGCACTGGCGACCAACGCGACCATCCTCAAGCGACTGGCTGAGATCGACAAGACGTTGCTGGAGCACAACAGCGCTTTGCTGGCGCTATGGAAGAAGCTCAAGCCGCTGCTGACACCGCCGCCGGAGCCACCGGCCAAGGAGATGGGGTTTCATGTGACCTTGAAACGGAAACGGTGATACAACTGCGACTGGTGTGACCAAGTTTGTCACCCACTATTCCGACCGAAGAAAGGTGCGGGCGGCGCGCCCGCGCACCACGGCGGAATGAGCCTCACACGCGGACCCACACCCCGCGCTGTTGCCCTCCGCCACCTTCGGCCGCTTCGACGGCGTCCTCGCCTGGCGCCAGCACGACGGCGGCCACGAAAGCCGCAGCAACATGAGCCACTTCCTCGCCTGGGCGAACAAGCTGATCGGGAATGCCCCATCGGAGATAAAGTAAGCGGACGTAGCCCAGTCCTATTCGCTAGTCTGCGCTCCCGCGCAGGGCTACTGGAAACGTTGTCTCCCTGGAATCGGTCACCCTGAGCTAAGCGAAGGGGCCAACCGGGCTCGCGCCTTTTCTTGGTTCCTTCGCTTAGCTCAGGATGACGGGATCGAAAGTCATGCGCAGTTCGGGTCCCTGGTCAGAAGTCTGTTGTCCGTGGTCTGTGGTCCGTAGTCCCTTGTCCCTGGTCCTTGGTCGCGGCAACAAAGGCCCCCGCTTTCGGCCCGCGGCGGGACTCAGGCGCGGCTATGAATGGCGTGAGACGGCGGGGTTGCCGCGTGACACGTTTTTGGCGTGCCCTGCGGGGCGGGGTCTGTGAGGTTGGCCGCTCCGCCGTGAACACCTTCAGCGAACAATTCCGTAAGCATTTCAACCAGGCCCCTGCTGTTTTCGCCCGCGCGCCGGGGCGGGTCGAGTTCATCGGCAACCACACCGACTACAACGGTGGCGCCGTGCTCGGGGCGGCGATCAATCGCACCGTGACGGTGGCGGCGGCCGCCGCCCCGGCCGGACAATTTCACCTGCGCAGCACGGGCGGCGGCGCTCCCGTCGAGCTGGCGATTCTGCCCGGCGGACGCCTGACCGGTGAAGCGGCGTGGGCCAATTATCCGCTGGGCATCTGGCGCTCGCTGGGTGACTTCAAGCTGCCGCGGCCGGCGGGTTTCGACCTGCTGGTGGAATCCGACCTTCCGGCCGGGGCCGGCCTCAGCAGCAGCGCCGCGCTCGAGCTCGCGACCGCCCTGGCCCTGCTCAAGCTGGCCGGCGGCACCCTCACGCCCGACCAGCTGGCGGCCCTCGGCCGCCACGCCGAAAACACCTACGTCGGCGTGCCCTGCGGCATCCTCGACCAGGGGACGAGCGCCTTCGGCGCGGCCGGACACCTCGTGCACATCGACTGCCGCGGCCCGGTCTTCACCCGGGTGCCGCTGCCGGCGAACACCCACCTGTGGATTTTCAACACCAAGGAAAAGCACGCGCTGGTGGACGGGCTTTACGCGACGCGGCACCGCGAGTGCATGACCGCGGCCAAGATCCTCGGGGTGAAACTGCTCGCCGACCTCACGCCCGCGCAGTTCGCCGCGCAGGCCACCAAGCTCGACCCGGTGATCGCGAAGCGAGCCAAGCACATTGTCGAGGAGCACGCGCGGGTGGCCGAGACCGTGGCCGCGCTGGCCCGGGGCGATCTGGCGGCGGCAGGCCGGTTGCTCACCGCCTCGCACCGCAGCTCCCAACACCTGTTCGAAAACAGCACCCCGGCGCTCGACCGGTTGGTGGATCTGCTGGAGCCGCATCCGGCCGTGCTCGGCGCCCGCCTGACCGGCGGCGGCTTCGGCGGCGCCGTGATGGCGCTCACGCGCGATAATTTTGGTCAGGCCGAGGCGGAGAAAATCGCCGCCCAGGCAGGTTCCCGCCCCGAGATCATCCACCTGCAGGTGGCCGACGGGGCCCGGGTCGTGGGGTGATAGACGAGGGGGTAAGGAGGTGAAGGTGTGAGGAGAAGAGCTACGATCCTCAGGTTTCACACCTTCACCTCCCTCAGGTTTCGTATTTTAGTCGAACCACTCGTCGTGCGGGTCGAAGGCGGGGACGGGGATGTTCACGAAGCGGATTTGGCCGATGAGGCGGTGGCGGCAGCCGGGTTTGATCAGGATGCTGGTCAGCGGGCGCACCGGGTGCCGCTCGCCGTCGAGCTCGATGTGACCCTCGCCCTCGAGGATGAGATAAATCTCGGTGAGCTTTTTGTGGTAGTGGGTCTGCGTATCGACCTTGGCGTCCACGAGGTGGATCGTGGCGACGGGGTTGTCGGGGGTGGCGAAGGCGCGGCGCGACTGGCCGCAGGGGCAGGGAACCGGCGGAATGGCGTCAAGTTGGGCCAGGGCGAAAGCAGGCATGGGAGAGGGTGTGAGGGTGTGAAAGCTGAGGGTGTGAGGAGAATGGATAACCCGTGTAGGCGGAGGATACGGAAATACGGGGTCTCGTAAATCTTCAGGTTTGATTCGCCCAATCCCCCGCGGGGTGCGGTGCCATCCTCACCCCTTCACCCCCTCAGGTTTCACCCCCTCGGTATTTGCTTCTTTGCTCTTGGAGCGGGCGGGGCGGGGGCCTAGACACTGCGCCCGGTTGCCTTCCATGAAATTCCCCGCCTGGTTCAAGGTCCTCGTCTGGTCTCTCGTTGTCGCCTTGGGCGTTACCGCCGTCGGCGTGCTTGCCTGGTCGCGGGGGGAGCCGGTCAGCGCGCTGTGGGTCGTGGTGGCGGCGCTGTGCGTGTTTGCCGTGGCCTACCGGTTTCACTCGGCGTGGCTGCTGGCGAAGGTGCTGACGCTCGATGAGCTGCGCGCGCCGCCGTCGGTCGTGCGCGAGGACGGCAAGGACTACGTGCAGACGAACAAGTGGATCGTGTTCGGCCACCATTTCGCGGCGATCGCCGGGCCGGGCCCCCTGGTCGGGCCGGTGCTGGCGGCGCAGTTCGGTTTCATGCCCGGCATGCTGTGGATGCTGATCGGGGCCACGCTCGGCGGCGCCGTGCACGACAGCGTGATCCTGTTCTGCTCGGTGCGCCGCGGCGGCAAGTCGCTTGGCCAGATGGTGCGCGAGGAGGTCGGGCCCTTCGCCGGGCTGGCGGCGCTGGTGAGCATCGTGGCGATCATGATCATCCTGCTGGCCGTGCTCGGCCTGGTGGTGGTCAACGCGCTCGCCGAAAGCCCGTGGGGACTGTTCACGATCGCGGCGACCATGCCCATCGCGGTGCTGATGGGCTGCGGCCTGCGTTATGGCGGGCACGGCGCCCGCACACTCTGGTCGGTGAGCATTTTCGGGGTGCTGGCCCTGCTCGCGGCGGTCTGGGGCGGGCAACACGTGCACGGCTCGGCGCTCGAGGGCTGGCTCACGCTGAAGGGCACGACGCTGGCGTGGTGGATCATGGGCTACGGCATCGTGGCCTCGATCCTGCCGGTGTGGCTGCTGCTCGCGCCCCGCGATTACCTGAGCACGTTCATGAAGATCGGCACCGTGGCGGCCATGGGCATTGCGATCATCGTGCTGGCGCCGACGCTCAAGATGCCGGCGCTGACGAAGTTCATCGACGGCACCGGCCCGGTCGTGGCGGGGCCGCTCTTCCCGTTTGTGTTCATCACCATCGCCTGCGCGGCGGTGTCGGGCTTCCACTCGCTGATTTCCTCGGGCACGACGCCCAAGCTGCTGATGCGCGAGAGCCACATCCGCACGATCGGCTACGGGGCGATGGCCACGGAGATGGTGGTGGGCCTGATGGCGCTCATCGCCGCC
The DNA here is from genome assembly GCF_004118375.1 of Oleiharenicola lentus. NCBI lineage: Bacteria > Pseudomonadati > Verrucomicrobiota > Opitutia > Opitutales > Opitutaceae > Oleiharenicola > Oleiharenicola lentus. Next base: position 1,029,362 of record NZ_SDHX01000002.1, on the reverse strand, counting down.
TGCGCGATGGAGCCGGGCGAATATTTCGCCATCAACATGAAGGGCGAGGCCGCGGCGGTGACCGCGCGCGTGACCGAGCTGGGGTTTCCGGTGACGGTCGCGCAGATGGACCAGCTCGCCGCCGACGTGGGCGAGAAGACCATGGTCGGGCGCACCGGCGGCGCGCCGACCTTTGCCGTGGGCATGGCGCACATGTTCGCCGGCGTGCTCGGGTCCAAGGCCGCGCTCGCGCTCTGGTATCACTTCGCGATCATGTTCGAGGCGCTCTTCATCCTCACCACCATCGACGCCGGCACGCGCGTGGGGCGTTTCCTCGTGCAGGACCTGCTCGGGCTGGTGTCGAAGCGCCTGGCGGACACGGGCTCGTTCGCCGCCAACACGCTCGCCACGCTGCTCTTCGTGGGGGCCTGGGGCTGGTTCCTCTACCAGGGCGTGGTGGATCCGCTCGGCGGCATCAACTCGCTCTGGCCAATCTTCGGCGTGGCCAACCAGCTGCTCGCCGTCATCGCGCTCTCCCTCGGCACGACCGTGCTCATCAAGATGGGGCGTGCCCGCTACCTCTGGGTGACGCTGGCCCCGCTGGTCTGGCTGCTGTCGGTCACGATGAGCGCCGGCTGGCTGAAAATCTTCGCGGCCGATCCGCGGGTCGGCTTCCTGAGCGCGGCCGCCTCGCTCCAGGAGCGCATCGCCGGCGGCGGCACGGCGAAGCAGCTCGCCGACTGGGAGCATCTGGTGACGAACAACTACATCAACACCGCCGTGACGGGCACCTTCCTCGTGCTCGTGCTGCTCGTGGTGGCGGCCAACGCCCGCGTCTGGTGGCTGCTGCTCTCGGGCCGGCGGGCGGCGGAACTGCGCGAGGACGCCTACGTGCCGCTGACCCCGGCCCCGGCCACGAAGTGACCCGCATCGCCGTCATCGCCGACACGCACGACCGGGTGCCGCCCGGCCTGTTGGAGCGATTGGCGGCGGCGGACGAGATCTGGCACCTGGGCGACGTGTGCGCGCCCGAGGTGCTCGGGGAATTTGAGGCGCTCGGCCGCCCGGTTCAGGTCGTCATCGGCAACAACGAGTGGCACAACCTCTGGCCGTTCGAACGGCGGCTCGCGCGCGGCGGCCACGCCTTTCACCTGGTGCACATTCCTCCCGCCAAGGCGCCGGCCGGCGTGCGCTTTGTGTTGCACGGCCATACCCACGTGCCGCGGGACGAGACGGACGCGGCGGGTGTGCGCTGGCTGAATCCCGGGGCCCTGTGCCGGCCGCGAGACGGTTCGACGGTCGGATTTGCGTGGCTGACGGTGGCCGACGGGAAGCCGCCGGAGTGGCGGCGCGTCGCGCTCTGACCGCAGCCTGGCTTACTGCACCGCCAGCTGGGCGCGGCGGTATTGGAAGCGACCGACGTTGATGGCCTCGGGCGGCTCGGTGCCGGCAATAATGCCGAAGGAAGTGATCACGCAGGCGATGCTGCCACGTCGGCCGGCGCGAGCCTGCTCGTCCACGCGTGGGAGGCCCGGCTTGCCGTCCTTGCCGATTGAGGTCAGGAGCACGCGACCGTCGGACTGGATAATGACGAGATTGTTGCCGGGCGCCTTGCCCGTGGCGTAGCTGCCGGCAACGGTGGCGAAAACGGAGGCGCTCTCGCTCGGCGAGCTGATGAGCGTGATGTCGTCGGGGAGGTCGCTCAGGCGTTTTTGCGGGAGGCCGAAACGCAGGCCGACGGCGACGAGGATCACGGCGACGGCGAACAGGCCGATGACCTCGGCGGCGGATTTCAGCGGGCTGGACTGCTTGGCGTTGCCGCGCGCACGGATCGGCGGACGGGAACCGCTGCTGGGCGCCGTGGGATGGAACGGCGGGAGGTTGGCCAGCTCGGCCGGGCTGTCGATGGTCCAGAAATCGTCGAACAGCGAAATGCTCTTGTGGATGCGGATGCGCCCCTGATGGGCGACGATGCGGTAGGACTTGTCGCCGCGCTGCACCACCAGACCCGGCTCCGTGCCGACACTTGCGGACTGGTCGATCTTGGCGAGCTTCCCGGTCAGGCGGATGACTTCCTCCAGCGGCTGGTTGCCGCCGTGGTCGAGCCGTTCCGAGGCCGGCGCCACCGCCGAGGCATCGGCGGTCAGGTGAATGAGGGTGATGCGATAGGGACCGCTCATTTCTCGATGATGAACACCAGGGAATTGGTCGAGCCGACCTGGATGTTGCCGGTTTCAAGGACGCCGTCGTCCATTTGCTTGTCGATCATCAGGAACAGGGCCTCGTCGTCCGTGACGGGATTGCCGGAGGCGGTCTGCACCACGATGGCGGCTTTGGCGGTCACGCCGTCGGCGGGAATGTCGTAATTCCACTTATAAACGCCGCCGATCGGGGTTTTCTGGGCAAAGTTGGGCGAAATGGAGGCAACGAGATCGGCCGGGATCGTTTGCGGATCACCGTCGGCGGGCCAGCGGCCGTTCTGGAGGGCGAAAGTTTGAACCACGGTCGCAAACTGACGCAGGTCGTTTTCGAGCGCCGTGACCTTTGACCGCATCGTGAGATGCCGGTAGCCGGGCAAACCCGCCGCCGCCAAGAATCCGATGATCGCAACCACGACCATGACTTCCACGATCGTGAAAGCCCGCGCACGGCGGAAAGTCGGATGATTGCGAAGTAAACCGGACATCAGTGGGTAGCGAGGCGGGAGAGTAGAGTCGGTTTGGTCACCGCCGCAAGCATGGAGCGACAAAACTAGGCGCAAGCGTTGTGCGGTGATGCCAGAGCGACGATGAAAACACCCCCAGGTTTCGTCGGAAGAAAAAATATTCCGCGCTTGTGCGTAAGAATACGCAGACTGCGGGTGAAGTCGCGGCCTCCAGTCCCTTCGGACTCGTCAGCCTGGGTGTTTGTCCCTATCTCCGCGGCATTGAATTTGGAAAACGCAGCTTTGGTGAGCGGGACCATGCCGGAAATGGTCTTCAAGCGCAGCGTCCGGGCCCGTTCCTACCGGCTCACGCTGCGCAAGGACGGCGTGGCCGCGGTCACGATCCCGGCGCGCGGCTCCGAACGGGAAGCGCGGGAATTTGTCGCGCAGCATCAGGACTGGCTGGCCCGCGCGCGGGCGCGGCAAGCCCGGCGCCCGCGTCCGGCGGTTTCTTGGACGATCGGCACGTCCGTGTTGTGGCGGGGCGAGATGACGGAAATCCGCGCCGCGGCGGTGGGTGAGGCGCCCAAGGTCTGTCTCGCGTCGGACGTATTTCCCGTGCGCGCGCTGGAAGGTGATCTGCGCGCGGTGCTGGAGGCGCAGTTTGCCCGCCGGGCGAAGATCGAACTGCCGGCGCGCACCTGGGAGCTCGCCGCCGAGAAGGGGGCCGACGTGAAGCAGGTGACCGTGCGCAACCAGCGCTCGCGCTGGGGTTCCTGCTCCGTCGGCGGCACCATTTCGCTCAACTGGCGCCTCGTGCAGGCGCCGGAAAGCGTGCGCGACTACATCATCTGCCATGAGCTCGCGCACCTGCGGCAGATGAACCACTCGGACCGTTTCTGGGCGCAGGTGGAGGAATATTTTCCCGCCTGGCGCGAGGCCGAGCGCTGGCTGAAGCACGAGGGATCGCTGCTGGGGTTGTGAGGTGAAACCTGTGGAGGCGGGGTGCCCTCACCCCGCCTCCAGTTCCAGAGCAATCCTGCCTTTACCGGATCTCCAGCAGCTCGACCTCGAAGCGCAGGGTCGCGCGCGGCGGGATCATGCCTTTGCCCTGCTCGCCGTAGCCGAGCCACCACGGGATCAGCAGCGTGCGCTTCTCGCCCTTTTTCATGCCTTGAAAAGCCTCGTCCCACCCCTTGATGACGGCGCCGGTGCCGACGCGGAAGGCGAAGGGCGCGCCGCGGTCGCGCGAGCTGTCGAATTTCCGGCCGTCGAGCAGGTAGCCTTCGTAGTGCGCGAGGACCTGCGCACCGAGCGAGGGGGGCTGGCCCTCGCCGGGCTGGCGCACGAGGTAGCGGAGGCCCGAGGGATTCACATGCGCGGTGCCGTATTGCTCGCGGAGCACGGCGGCGTCGGCCTCGCTGAGCTGCGGGTTCTCCAGCACCTGCCGCATGTATTTGTTGGCGGGTTCACCGGGATCGGCGCGGCGGAACACACCGGTGCGGGCCTGCCAGGCGATGAAGATCAGGATAACGCCGAGGATGAGAAGGATGCCGTAGGTGCGCATGCGACCGGACAATCTCAGCGCTTCGGCTCAAAACGCAACAGCAGCGCGTCGAGCAGGGCGTCCACCTGCAGTTTGAGGTGCTGGGCCGGTGGCGGCGGCTCGCGGCCGGATTTTTCCGCCGACGCTTTCTGGGCGGCGTAGGCTTCATCACCGGCTTTGAGCGCGGCGGTGAGGAGCGCCTCCTTGGCGTCATGCAGCTTGCCGCCCTCGCCGAGGTCGCCGTCGGCGACCGGCCGGCCGAGGAAGACCGGCACGAGGTCGTCGCCGATCCACACGCGCCAATCGTCGGGCGCGAAGAACGCGACCAGCACGCCGTCGCGGACCGTGCCGAGCTTGGTGGCGAGCGCTTTCATGTAAGCCCCGGCCAGCTCGTCCTCCGCCGCGGGCGGCGCCGAGCCGGAGAGGCGGGCGAAGATCTTCCGGCCGGTGGCGCGCTCGTAGTTGGCGAGTTTGAAGTTGAAGGCCTTCGCGCGCGGGGGCTCGGCGGGGATCAGCTTGTCGGGATCGTCGAAGTGCGCGGTCGGGCCGGGCTCGGCGGCGCCGGAATACTTCTTCGCCTTGGCCACGAGGGCCTGGAAGGTCGCTGCGTCGGCCTGGAAGGCCCGCGCGGCCTCGCCGACGCGGATGATGCGGATGCTGAAGGGATCGTCCGCCTGCACCAGGGGCAGCACCTCGAGCCCGAGGTGCACGCGGCCGAAGACGCTGTGCAGGTAGTTCAGGCGCGTGCTGTCGCCGAGTGTGACAAAGAACTGCGTCGAGTTGGTGTCGGGCCCCGCGTTGGCCATCGAGAGCACGCCGGCGGCATCGTGGTGCCGGCCGGGGACAAATTCATCGGGAAACGTGTAGTGCGCGGTGTCCTTGTCGTTGTCGCGATTGGCGTAGTGGTCCGGGTCCCCGCCTTGGATCACAAAGCCCGGCACCACGCGGAACCACTTGAGGCCGGTGTAGAACGGCTGGCCGTCGCGCGCGGCGATCGTGCCCTCGGCGAGACCAACGAAGCTCGTGACGGTCATCGGGACGCGCTGGTAGTCGAGTTCGGCGACGAACACGCCGCGCGGCGTGGTGAACTCGGCGTAGAGGCCGGGGCCGAGCGGTTCGGTGGCCGGCAGGAGGGTCGCGCACAGGGCGAGGGCGAGGAACGCGAGCGGTTTCAGAAAGCGCATGGCGTTACCATAGCCTGACGCGGCCGGCCGGCCAGTCCGGATTGGGTCGGGGAGGAGCCTGCGCTCCGCGCGGGCTCCTCCTGCCGGTTCAGTTTACAGGAACGAGCAGATGTATTCGCAGAGGCCGGACTTCACCTCGATGGTGAAGCCGCTCTTGCCGGGCACGTCAAAGTAGGTGCCGGCGGCGTAGTCCTTCACCGCGGTCGAGCCGTCGAGCGTCACGCGGCAGGCGCCGGCGACGATCTCCATGCGCTCGGGCGCGCCCGTGCCGAAGTGGTAGCTGCCGGGGTAGATGAGCCCGAGGGTCTTCTTGGCACTGTCGGGCATCAGCACGGTGTGGCTGACGACCTTGCCGTCGAAATAGACGTTGGCCTTGGTGTGGACGGTGACGCCGGTGAACTGGGTGGGGAGGGACATGGGAGCGCAAGTGAGAGTGCAAGGGCGGCCGGGAGTCAATCGCGCGTGAAGCGGTTTCACGGATGGGACGGGCCGGTTGCACGGGCGGGAACCGATGGCGGGCCGGCTTATGACGCTCGTGCGAATCATCGCGAGCACGTGGCGGTTGGTCGCGACCGGGGCGCGCCCGGTCGCAAACGCAAAACTCCGGTGCGGCGAATGCGTTTTGCCCGGTGATGATCCCGTCCCGTCTCTGGTGTTTGCTCATCGCGCTGCTGTTGCCGGCGGCGCTGGGGGCCGGGTCGTTGGAGTCTGCCTTCCAGGCCCGGGCCATGCTCGGCCCGGGCGTGTGGTCGCAGGTCCTGCGGCTGGAAAACGAACGGCCCGGCCGCGGCAGCCGATATCCCGCGGAATTTCACGGGCTGCTGGTGGAATTTCAGGGCATCCTCTGGCTCTACACCGAGTTTGACGGCACGCAGTCGCTCTCGCGTTATGCTGGGCGCACGGAAGCCGACCGCGCTGATCTCGCGCCGTTGCTGCGCGCGGTCGAGCCGGGGCTGGGGCGTTACACGGCGGTGGCCGGCGGTCCGCCCTTCGGCACGCTGGCGCGTCCGCCGCCTTATCACTGCTTCCTCGCGGCGGTGGCGCGATGGCAACGTTTGCAAGCCGAGCCGAACCCGCCCACACGCGCGCGCTTGCTGGCGATTTATCCGGAGCGGGCGCGCCAGGGGCACATGGTGCTGGAATACTGGCGCGACGGCCGGCGCTACGTGTTCGATCCCGAGCACCCCGCCAAGGACCAGGAACTCTCCGCGAAGCTCGCCGAGGATCCGCTCAAGGTCGCGCTCTCTCTCTACCGGCTTGATCCCCGGCCCAAGCCCGTCCGCGCGATGACGCTCGAGCTGGACGGGGCGTGACATTTGCGGGTTGGCACCACGCAACCAAAGAACAGACTGCGGTTCCTCCCGTCTGTCATGAACGCCGCGCCCGTCAAAAGCATCCGGCAGATCGCCCTGACCACGAAGAGCGTGCCGGCCCTGGTTGCCTTCTATCGCGATGTCGTGGAGCTGAAGCATCTCTTCGATGCCGGACCGAACCTCTCGTTCTTCGACGTGGGCGGCGTGCGGCTCATGCTCACGCTGCCGTCGTCGCCGGAGCTCGATCACGCGCCATCGCTGTTTTACTACCTGGTGGACGACATTGACGCAGCTCACGCAACGCTCAAGTCCCGCGGAGCCCGCGAAGAACGCCCGCCCGGGTTGACGGCCAAGATGCCCGATCACGAGCTGTGGACCTCGTTTTTCCGCGACCCCGACGGGAACCTGTTTGCGCTGATGTGCGAAAAAGACCGGTGGCCTGAGGAACGGGCTAAGGGCGGGGCTGTTCCAACGTTGTGATGCTGCCCCGGCTTGCGCGCGGTGCCGGACTTTGCCTTGCTGCGGCGCGACGGGCCAAAACGTCATGAACCCCAAAATCATCCTGCTGGCGGCGTTGCTGGCAACCGTCGCCGCCGGTGCCGGTTATTTCCTTGGCTCGCGCAAACCGGCTACTGCGACCAGTCCCTCGCTCGCCGCGGCTGATTCCCCGGCCCGGGCGGTGACGCCCCTGCCCAAGCCCGTCCTCACCGACGCGCCGCTCAAGCGCCTCGACCTCACCCGCAGGCCGTCGGTGGCGGAGGTGACTCCCCTCGTCGAGCACGCCGCCCAAACCGGGCGTTGGAGCATGAACAAGCGTTGGGAAATCATCATCAACTCGCTGGAGTCGCCGGATTTTCCCCCGCTGCTGGCCGTGCTGGCCAAACACGGCCCCTCCCTCGCCAAGAACCAGCTGACCGTCGCCTTTTATTCGCGCTGGGCGGAGTGCGATGCGGCGGCGGCGCTGGCGCACGCCGAAAAAACCCCGGTCGAATCCGAGCGCGAGCAGGCGTTGGCGGCGGTCTTCCATGGCTGGGCCTACACCGATCCCCGGCCGCTGGCCGATTGGGCGCTGAAACTGCCTGCCGGCCGCACGCGCGACCAGGCCGTGTCCGCCGCCCTTGCGCAGCTCGCCGACGATGATCCGGCGGCGATGTTTGCGCTCGCCGAACAGGCCGGTGTCGCCGGACGCGCTGATTTTGATCAGAGCGGACTTTACCGCTCGTGGGCGGCGTCGAATCCCGCCGAGGCGGCCGCCAGCGCCGCCTCCCTCACGGGCCAGGCCCGGCGCGATGCCTACGTGGGCATCGCGCAGATTTGGGCGCAGCGCGATCCCGCCGCCGCCGCGCGCTGGGCCGCCTCGCTGGACAACACCCAGGAACGGATGATGGCCATGGGTGCGGTGCTTCACCGTTGGGTCGAATCCTCCCCGGAGGAGGCCGCGCGATTCGTCACGCAATTTGGCCCAGGCAGCCCGGGGCTCCAGATGATCAATTCGCTGGCCAATGCCTGGGCGGCCAAGGATCCGGCCGCGGCGTTTGCCTGGTTGCGCCAGCAATCATCGCCCCAGGCCATGCAGAACGGCATCTGGGCGATCGCCCACCAATGGGCGCAGAAGGATGTCCGCGCGGCGCTGGCCGCGGCCGAGCAGTTGCCGGCCGGCCAGCAGCGGCAGCAGTTCTTCAACGCCGTCGTCAGCCAGTGGGGCCAGAAGGAGCCGCGTGCCGCCCTCGATTATGCGCTGACGCTGCCCGCGGGCCAGGCGCGTTCCGGCATGGTGAACGGCATCATCAGCCAGTGGGCGCACAACGACCCGGTGCGCGCGCTCGGCGGGCTCGAGCTCCTGCCCGCCGGGCGGGAACGTGACGGTCTGCTGGCACAGGCCCTCGGCCAGCTCGCCCAGCGCGACAGCGCGGCCGCCCTCGACTACGTGCAGAAACTCCCGGCCGGCGCGGCACGCAGTCGCGCCCTGCAGGGCGTCATCCATCCGATCATCCAGGAGGACCCGCAGCTCGCGCTCAGCCTCGCCGCCATCATGCCGGCCGGGCAGGAGCGGATTCAGGTTTATCACAACATCGCCTCGCAATACGCCATGGCCGATCCAACCGGCGCCGCCGACTGGGTTGCAGGACTGGCGCCGGGCGCGTTGCGCAACCAGGTCGCCGGCATCGTGGCCGGCCAGTTGGCACGACAAAATCCCGGGAAGGCGCTGGCTCTGGCCGAGTCCTTGCCGGCGGGGCAGACGCGGCAGAACGCCTTGGTGCAGGTGGCCCTGAGCTGGTCGCAACAGGATCTGTCTGCGGCCACCACCTGGATCCGCGGACTGCCCGAAGGCGCGGTCAAGCAGCAGGTCATGGGGCAGGTGGGTTACCAGTGGATCCAAAGCGATCCGGCCGGGGCCTTCGACTACGCGGTCACCATGGCCGACGGCCAGACGCGGACCCAACTCCTCAGCCAGATCGGCCAGCAGCAGGGTTACGCGGATGCCGCCGGAGCGCTGCGGCAGGTCGAGCGCATTCCGGTGGGGCCCTCGCGCGATGCCTATTTGCAGTCGTTCATCAGCGGCGTGGCCAACCACGACGTCGAGCTGGCGGCGGAATACGCGACCTCGCTGCCCCTGGGCGACACTCAGAGCCAGGTCATTCAGAACGTGGCGATGCAATGGGGCCACCGCGACCCGGCGGCCGCGATCCAGTGGGTGGCCGCGCTGCCCGAAAGCCAGGTGCCCGCTCACATCTACCAGCAGATCACCGGCCAGTGGTTCAACGTGGACCCCGACACCGCGCGGCAGTGGGTCGGGGCGCAGCCGGCCGGCGAGCGTCGCGACCAGATGCTCGAGAATCCCATCAACCAGCTGGCCCATCAGCAGCCGGCGGAAGCGGTGCTCCTGCTGGACCTGGTGACCAATGCCGAGCGGCGCACGCGGCTCATGCAGCAGATCGGCCGGCAATGGCTGCAGCAGGACCGCGCGGCCGCCGAGACGTGGATTCGCGGCTCATCACTGCCGGCCGAGGTGCAGCAGCAGTTGTTGGTGGCGCCGGCGCCGAACAGCCCCGGGCGGATCAACACGCTGCGCCGGGGTTAGGGCGGGTGGAAGGCCCATCGCCTGATCGGCCGCGGTCCCGCGACAGGCTCGGGACCTTGAGCTTGTCGAAACGGCTCAGCGGGAGCTGAGCCCTCCATTCCGACGTTCACTCACCCCCGTTCCGCGTAGAGCCGGAACAGCGCCTGCGTGCCGTCGTCGTTGCCGCCGCGGCGGGCGACCTCGTCGTAGAGCTGCTGCGCCTGCCGGGTGCCGGGCAGGTCGAGCTTCAGCTCGGCGGCGGTGTCGAGCGCGAGGCGCAGGTCCTTGAGGAAATGTTTCACGTAGAAACCGGGCGCGAAGTCGCCCTTGAGCGCGCGCGGCGCAAGCACGCTCATCGCCACGCTGCCGGCGGCGCCGCTGCCGATGCTCTCCAGCACGCGCGCGGGGTCGAGCCCGGCGCGCCGGGCGAAGGTCAGCGCCTCGCACCATGACATCATGACCGACGCGATCGAGATCTGGTTGGCGAGCTTGCAGAGCTGGCCGGCGCCGGGCCCGCCGTGACGGATGACGATCTTGCCCATCTTCTCGAAGAGCGGACGCGTCTTCTCAAACGCCGCCTCGTCGCCGCCGACCATGATCGAGAGCCGCGCCTCGCGGGCGCCCACGTCACCGCCCGTGACCGGGGCGTCGAGGGCGACGAGCCCCTGGGCCGCCGCTGCCCCGGCGATGCGCCGCGCGAGGCCCGGGCTGGAGGTGGTCATGTCCACCAGCACCGTGCCGGGCTTCGCGGCGGCGATAACACCGGCCGGGCCGAAGTAGGTGGCTTCCACGTCCTGAGGGAAGCCGACGATGGTGAAGACGAAGTCCGCCGCCGCGGCGGCCGCGCCGGGCGTGGCGTGCCAGCGGGCGCCGGCGTCGAGCAGCGGCTGGGCTTTGGCCGGCGTGCGGTTGTGGACATGCAGCGTGTGGCCGGCGGCGAGGAGGTGCCCCGCCATGCTGCGGCCCATCACGCCCGTGCCGATGAATGCGATGGTTGCCATGCACCCAGCGCAGCACCGCCCCGCGTCCGGGGCGATGCAAAATCAGGCGAAACGTTCGAGCGGCCCATCACCAAGGATCGCTCCCTCGGCTGCGCTCCGGCCTATAAACCCAATGCGCGACTGACTTCCGGCAGACCGGCGCACACATGCGAGGCGCCGGCGGCGCGCAGTTCCGCCTCGTTGTGGGTGCCGGTGGTGACGCCGATGAAAGCGAAACCGGCATTCTGCGCCGCCTGCACGTCGAAGGGCGAATCACCGACCAGCAGCGTGGTTTTTGCCTCGGCGCCGAGCTGCGTCAGCACGTGCTGCGCGAAGGCGGGCTCGGGCTTCAGCCACGGCGTGTCGGTGGCGCCGAAGTTGCCGTCGAGAAGGGGGGCGAGGCCGAGGTGGGCGCAGACGGCGCGGGAGGAAGGACCGTGCTTGTTGGTGAACACCGCGGTCTTCACGCCGCGGGCGCGCAAGGCGGTGAGCAGCTCCTTCGCTCCGGGCAGGATCTCGGCGTCCTCGAGCATCGTGGCGTTCCAGTGGGGACGGTAAATCGCGAGCGCGGCGGCCTGCCGCTCCCGCCCGACCAGGCGTTCGACGGCGAGTTCGACGCCGCCACCAACCGCGGCGCGGACCTGCGCCATCGTCGGCGCGGGCAGGCCAAGGCGGGTCATGGCGTGCGTGTGGCAGCGATGGATCGCCTTGAAGTGGTCGATCAGGGTGCCGTCGAGGTCGAGGAGGACGCAGGCGGGAAGCATGGGAGGGTCGCAGCATCACGCGGGCCAGCCGGCGGTCGCAAACTCCAAACGCCCAAAACCAAATCCCAAACCAATCTTAATCACGGGCAGTGGGATTTCTTGTTTTGCGCTGCCGGCCCGAACCGCCCACGGTTTCGGCGCCATGGATTCCCTCTCCTCGCTGCTGCCGATCATCCAGTTTGCCATCACGCCCGTCATCCTGATTTCCGGCATGGGCGCGCTCATGATCACGCTCACCAACCGCATGGCCCGCATCGTGGACCGCACACGCGAACTGGCGGAGAAGATTCCCGACTCGGATCCCGATGAGCGCACCCACCTGGAGGACCAGCTGGCGATCATGTGGCGGCGGACCCTGATGATCCGCCGGGCCGTGACCGCCAACGGGCTCAGCATGCTCGTGTCGTGCCTGATGATTGTGGCGCTGTTCGCCGCGGCGATGTTCGACTGGAACATGCGCCTCGTGGTGCTGCTGCTCTTCGCGGCCAGCATTGTGCTGCTCACGGCCTCGCTGGTGGATTTTCTCCGTGATATCTTCATCTCGCTGCACGCGCTGCAGTTGCAGGTGGAGCGCGCCCGGCAGAAACCCGCCACGCGCGCCCCCTGGGCGACCGGCGGTCCCCGCGGGCCATGACCAACTCCCGCTGGGAAATTTTCTGGGACGGCCTGGCGAAGCGGCTGATGTTCCGTTCGCCGCTGCGTCCCTACCTGCTCTACAAATACCGCTACGCCTTCACCCCGGCCCAGCTGGCCCGCCTGACCACGCTGGCCACCGAGGCGGCGGCCGCGCCGGGGGATTTCTGCGAGATCGGCTGCTACCGCGGCTACACGACGGTCTTCCTGAACAAGCACCTCGACGCGATCGCGCCCGGGAAGCGGTACTGGGCCATCGACACCTTTGGCGGCTTCGTGGCGACGGATGTCGCGCACGAAACGGATATGCGCGGCAAGACCGGGCGCGAGGAACGCCGCGCGCTCGACAAGTTCACCGTCAACTCGCGCGCCATGTTCGAGGCCACGCTCCGCCAGAACGGCATCACGCGCGTGAGCACGCATGCGGCGGCGGTGCAGGATTTCTCGTTTCCGGCCGGCACGCAGCTGAGCTTCGTGCTGCTCGACGTGGATCTCTACCTGCCGACCGTGGCCGGGTTGGCGAAAGTCTGGCCGCTGCTCGCCCCCGGCGGGCTGATCGTGGTGGACGACTGCCAGGCTGATCACGTCTATGACGGCTCGCGGCAGGCGGTGCAGGAGTTTTGCGCGAAGCACGGCGTGGCCCCTGAACTGGTCGAGACCAAGCTCGCGGTGCTGCGGAAACCACGGGCCTGAAAAATCTGTCTGGCGCGGACGAGGCCTGCCCGCACACTGGGGCTGTCCATGCCGCCCGCCTCGTCAACGCCCGTTGCCCGTGCCGAAACCGTCCTTGAGGGCGCGGCACTGAAGGTCGCGATTGCGGGCGACTGGTCCATCACGGGTGCCCGCCCGAATTGGACGACCACCCTGGCCGGCCGCCAGCCCAAGCAGGTGCTGCTCTCAGCCGAAGGCCTGGGCGACTGGGACAGTTCCCTGCTCCTCTTTCTCTTCGAGGCGCAGCAATGGTGTCGGATCACCGGCGCGTTCTGCGACACCCGGGCGATGCCGCCAAAGATCCTGGTCCTGCTGAAGCAGATGGCCGTGTCGCACGAGACGACCGTGCCGTTCGACCGTTCGGAGAATTTCTTCTCGGCGGTGGGCGAGGCGACTTTCGACGCCCTGCACAAGGCGCGCGGGTTTTCCCATTTCATCGGCGAATGCGTCATCGGGGTCATTCGGGTGGTGAAGCTTTCGCGCCGCTTCCGCTGGGGCGACGCCTTCGAGGAGATGCAGAACTGCGGCGCCATGGCGCTGCCCATCGTGAGCCTCATCAGCTTCCTGGTCGGCGTGACGCTGGCCTACATCGGTGCCATCGTGCTCCGCCAATACGGCGGCGACATCTACGTGGCCGACCTGGTGGGCCTCGCGATGGTGCGCGAGATGGGCGCGCTCATGACCGGCATCGTGCTCGCCGGCCGCACCGGCGCGGCCTACGCGGCCACCCTCGGCAACATGAAGGCCAACGAGGAGATCGACGCGCTCGAGACCCTTGGCATCTCCGCCATCGACTTCCTCGTGCTGCCGCGGCTGCTGGCGCTGTTTGTGATGATGCCGCTGCTCACGCTCTACGCCAACGCCCTTGGCATCGTCGGCGGCATGGCGGTGGCGAGCGGCGTGCTCTCCATCCCGCCCACCGCCTACTGGGTGGAGATGCTGACCATCGTGGACCTGTCCGACCTCGTGACCGGCGTGATCAAGGGCGGCACCTTCGGCCTCATCATCGGCCTGTCCGGCTGCCTGCGGGGCATGGAGGCCGACCGCAGCGCCGCCGGCGTCGGCCGGGCCGCGACCTCGGCCGTTGTGACCGCCATCCTGCTCATCATCGTGGCCAACGCCCTCTACGCGGTGGTCTTCGACATCCTCGGACTCTGACCCCATGAGCCTCGCCACGAACCACACCGATTCCAGCCCCGCCATCGAGGTGACGGGCCTGCAGTGCGGCTACGAGGGGCGCACGGTGCTGAAGGACCTGAACTTCTCGGTGAAGCGCGGGGAAGTGTTTTTCATCATCGGCGGCAGCGGCTGCGGCAAGAGCACGCTCCTGCGCAATCTGGTCGGGCTGAACGCTCCGCTGGCCGGCGAAGTGAAGTTTTTCGGACAATCCTTCACCGCCTCTGACCTCGGCGCCCGGCGCAACCTGCTCAAGACCTTCGGCGTGCTCTATCAAGGTGGAGCGCTCTGGAGCTCGCTCACGCTGCGCCAGAACGTGGCCCTGCCCCTGGAGGAGCACACGGCGCTCTCCAAGCGCGAGATCGCCGAGCTCACCAGCCTCAAGCTCGCGCAGGTCGGGCTCACGGGCTTCGAGGACTACTACCCCGCGGAGATCAGCGGCGGCATGAAGAAGCGCGCCGGCCTGGCCCGCGCCCTCGCGCTGGATCCCGACATCGTGTTTCTCGACGAGCCCTCCGCCGGCCTCGATCCGATCACCTCGCGCAAGCTCGACGACCTCGTGCTGCAGGTGCGCGACAGCTTTGGCACGACGCTGGTGGTCGTGTCGCACGAGCTGGCGTCGATCTTCGGCATCGCCGATCGGGTGATCATGCTCGACCGGACCGCGCAGGGTATCATCGCCGAGGGCCCGCCCAACGGGCTGGCGGAACGTGTGCGCGACCCGCGGGTCGGGGAATTCCTCCTGCGCCGCGACCAGCCGCGGGTAGGAAGTAACAAGTAACAAGGATCAAGTATCAGGAAAACAATGGCCATGACCTCCCGGCACTTGGAACTTGAAACCTGTTACTTTCACGGGCGAAGCCCGGTGAAAATCCTGTCCATTTTTCCCAACTCCGCTAACCGTATCCACCCGTGAAGACCAAGCTCAGTCCCGCCGCCGTCGGTGTGTTTGTGATCGGCGCGTTCGCGATCGGCCTCATCGCGCTCCTGTCCTTCGGCGGCATGAGTCTGTTTTCCAAGCCGCACCGGTTCATGGTGTATTTCGACGAGTCCATCCACGGCCTCGATCTCGGGTCGCCCGTCAAGCTCCGCGGCGTCCGCGTCGGCCGCGTGGTGGACCTGGCCGTCCACTACGACGAGGCCGCCACCAAGTCCGTGGTCGTCGTCACCTGCGAACTCAACCGCAACGTGATCACCGACGAGAAGGGCGCGGCGCTGAAAATTGCCGGCCCGGCCGACATCCAGACCATGGTGGACCACGGCTTGCGCGCCCAGCTGGGGGTGCTCGGACTGGCGACCGGCCTGCTGTTCGTGGAACTGGATTTCGAAAACCCCGCGGAATATCCCGCGGCGCAGATCGCGACCCCGCCGAAATTTGTCGTCATTCCCGCCGTGCCCTCGGCCATCTCCGAATACCAGGCCAGCCTCAGCGAAATCCTCGCCGACCTGAAGAAAGTGGATTTCGCCGGCATCTCCCGCGAGGCCAAGACCCTGCTCGCCACCGCCAATAAAAAGATCGGCGAGGCCGACGTGAAGGGCCTGGGCGAACGCATCAGCCGGGCGGCGGAGGCCATGACCGCTTTTGTCGAGTCGCCCGAGGCCAAGCAGGCCTTCACCAACCTCAACGAGGCCCTCGTCGCCACCAAGGCCGCCGTGGCCAAGATCGACACGCAGGTGGACCCGGTGAGCGAGGAACTGAAGAAGACCCTCGCTAACGCGCAGGCCGCGCTCAAGACGATCGACTCCACGGCCGCGACCACCCGGCGCTTCGTGCAGCGCCAGGGCGATGTGGGTGACGAGATCACCACCGCCCTCCGGCAGGTCGCCGAGGCCGCCACGGCCCTCGAGAACCTCGTGAGCTCTCTCGAACGCAACCCGACATCCCTCCTCGTGGGCAAGAAGAAGAAACCGGAGTGAGGTATCACCACGAAACACACGAAAGACACGAAAATGAAGATTCGGATTTCAATTCGCCGCTGTCTGGCCCGCAGCGTTCCGCTCTCCGCCCTCAGTCTTTTTCTCAGCGCCTGCAGCATCCTGCCCGAGCCGCAGGCGGACACCGTGCGCCATTTCACGCTGAGCGAGCCGGCGCAGATGGGCCGCGCGACGGAAGGCGTGGTTGTGCGCCCGGTGCGACTGGCCGGGCACCTGCGCAACCGCACCATGGCGGTGCGCGTGTCGGCCCATGAAGTCGTTTATCTGGAAGATGTCCGCTGGGCCGAGCCGCTCGACGAGGCGCTCACCCAGGTGTTGCGCAACCGCCTGCGGGCAGTGACGACCGGCGCCACCGTGGTCGTGCAGGTGCAGCGCTGCGAACTGGTTCGTTCCGACGACAACACGGTCCAGCTGGTTGCCACCTACGCGATCACTCCCGCCGGGGGCGGCGAGGCCCAGTCGGCCGTGTTCACCGCGACCCCGCGCAAGTGGGAAGGCGGCGATCCTGGGGCCATCATCGGCCTCATGCGCGAGGCGGCCGGTGAGCTGGCCGACGCGATCGCGGCGGTGGTCGAAAAATGATGTCCGGGCGGTGTAAAAATTCTTTGCAGCCGCGCCGAGGCCGTGGCATGGTTCCGGCTAAGCAAGGACCCGCCGTCACCACGTCATGAAAACCGGATTCTCCGTTCTCCGTTTCTCGCTCAAGCAGGCCCCCGATGGCCGGCTGACGCAGGAAGTCCGGCGCTGCGGCGAGTTCAACGACGTGGAGCAGGCCTTCGACACCGCCCGCATGGAGGCGCTGCGCGAGTGGCAGGATGCGGTGAATCAGCCCGAGCTGGCCGCCAAGCCCGGCCGCGTGGTCGAGATCAAGATCAAGGACACCGAGTGGGGCTACGAGCTGAAGAAGGACCACCAGGTGGTCTCCCGCTTCTGGGTCCACGACAGCACGCCCGCCGCGATCCCCGGCGCTTAATTGAAACAGGCCGCCCACGGGCGGCCTGAATTGTGTCTGGGGGGCGCTTGGGTCAGCGTGCTTTTCCTCCGCCGGCTTGGATCACTTCAGCGCGGCGGCGATGCGGGCGAGGGCGGTCTCGACGTTTTCGCGGGAGTTGAAGGCGCTGATGCGCACGTGGCCTTCGCCGCACTTGCCGAAGCCGGCGCCGGGGGTGCAGACGACCTGCGCCTGGTTGAGGAGCGTGTCGAAGAACTGCCAGGAGTCGCGGCCGGTGTTCACCCAGATGTAGGGGGCGTTGTCGCCGCCCACGCAGCTGAAACCGAGCTTCGTCATCGCGTCGCGGATGAGCTTGGCGTTGGCGAGGTAGTGGTTGATGAGCGCGCCGGTCTGCTGCTTGCCGGCCTCGGTGTAGATGGCGGCGGCGGCCTTCTGGACGGGATACGAGACGCCGTTGAATTTGGTCGAGTGGCGACGGTTCCAGAGGGCGTGGATCGGGTGGGCGTTGCCGGCGACGTCGTAGGCCACGACGGTCTTGGGGACAACGAGGTAGGCGCAGCGGGTGCCGGTGAAGCCGGCGGTCTTGGAAAAGCTGCGGAACTCGAGGGCGACGTCGCGGGCGCCCTCGATCTCATAGATCGAGTGCGGGATCTGCGGGTCGCGGATGTAAGCCTCGTAGGCGGAGTCGAAGAGGATGATGGCCTTGTTGGCCTTGGCGTAGGCGACCCAGGCTGCGAGCTGGGCCTTGGTGGCGACGGCGCCGGTCGGGTTGTTCGGGAAACAGAGGTAGATCAGGTCGGTGGCAACCGAGGGCACGGCGGGCACGTAGCCGTTGGCGGGCGTGCACTCGAGGTAGGTAATGCCCTGGTAACGGCCGTCCACATTGGCACCGGTGCGGCCGGCCATGACGTTGGTGTCCACGTAAACGGGATATACCGGATCGGGAATGGCAAGGCGGACGTCGTGAGAGAAGATCTCCTGGATGTTGCCGCAGTCGCACTTGGAGCCGTCGGAGATGAAGATTTCGTCGGACTCGATCTTGCAGCCGCGGGCGGCGTAGTCGTGCTGGGCGATGGCGTCGCGGAGGAAGGCGTAGCCCTGCTCCGGGCCGTAGCCCTTGAAGGTGGCGCGCTGGCCCAGCTCGTCGGTGGCGGCGTGCAGGGCGTCGCGGCAGACCTGCGGGAGCGGCTCGGTGACATCGCCGATGCCGAGGCGGATGATCGGCTTGGACGGATTGGCGGCGACATAGGCGTTCACGCGCTTCGCGATGTCGGCGAAGAGGTAGCTGGCCTTGAGCTTGGTGTAGTTCTCGTTGATGCGGATCATGGGAATAGGGGAGGCAGGACCAGGGACGAAGGACCAAGGACTGCCCGGCGGGCAAGGATCGTTGGAAGATCGGTGTTCCTTGGTCGTTAGTCTCTGGTCATGGATCTCGCAGGCTTGGCGGTCCCAGCGAGAGCGCTTGATAAAGGGAACGGCGTGTGGTTATTCAAGCGTCTTCCCGGTCATGAACAAGGTCACCTCCATTTCCGCCATGAAAGCAGCTGCGGCGGCCCTGCGCGCCAGCGGCCGGCGCGTGGCCCTGCTTCCGACGCTCGGCGCCTTGCACGCCGGGCATGCGAGCCTGATCCGGATCGCCCGGGAGAGCGGGGCCGCGGTGGTCGTCTCGGCGTTTGTGAACCCGCTGCAGTTCGGTGCCAGCGAGGACTACGCCAAGTATCCCCGCACCCCCGAAGCGGATGCGATGCTGGCCGAGAAAGAGGGCGTCGAGCTTCTCTTCACCCCCACGGCCGACGAGATGTTTCCCAAGGGTTTCTCCTCCCTTTTGCAGGAGGATGCGATCAGCAAGCCGCTGTGCGGCGTGACGCGGCCGGCTTTGTTCCGCGGCGCGCTCACCTGCTGGCTGAAGCTGATGAACATCGTCCAGCCCGATGCCATCGTGCTCGGTGAGCGCGACGCCCAGCTGCTGGCCGTGTTCAAGAAAACCGCCGCCGACCTGCTCCTGCCGGTCGAAATCCTCACCGGCCCGACCGTGCGCGACGCCGACGGCATGGTGGTGAGCGCGCGCAACGCCTACCTGACCCCTTCGCAGCGCGAGGAAGCACTCGCCGTCGTCCGCGCCCTGCGCAAGGCCAAGGAAATGGTGGATTCCGGCGTGAAAAGCACCGACCGCATCGTGGCCGAGGCCACGCATATCATCACGGCCAAGCGCCGGCTCCGGGTGATCTACATTGCGGTGGTGGACCAGCGCACCATGGAGCCCATGCGCGAGATCAATTCCGGCCAATGCCTCATGGCGGTTTCCTACTGGGTGGATGAAGTGAGGCTGACCGACAACATGCCCTTGTGAACACCGCCCGGCGGGCTGTGAATAACTTGTCAGCCGACGCCGCGACTCACTCTGAGTTAAGAGCCCTTGGGCAAATGTGAACAGCCGGTGGGCAGGTCGTGGGTCAGAGTCGTGAAGTCGTCGGGCCGGGCCGTTTGGCTCGCATCAGGCGCTGGCCCGCGAGAGTCGCGGACTATAAGTTTATTTATAATAGCTTGGTAACAAGCGCACTGGCTGCCGGAGTGGAGCTGGGTGGGAAGCGTAACCTTGCTGAATGAAAATGGCTCTTCGGCTTGAGGGCATCCCCCTAGGGCGGACCGAGGGAGACCAAGGACCCTGTCCGGCCAGGGCGGCGGCTTCTTTACGAAGCGGTAAACCGCCAGTGTGAAGAAATGCGAGTTTCGCTAATGGAATCCTCCGACTGTGGGGTTGAGTTTTGGGGCGGTCTTTGGGACGACTGGGGGCGTTGTGAGCACTCCCTTCCCCGACAAACCCCGCATCGCAATCATCGGCGCCGGCGCCTTGGGCTGTTACTACGGCGCGCGGCTCGTAAAAGCCGGCGAGGACGTCCACTTTTTGGTCCGGAGCAACCGGGCGGCACTCATGGCTCAGGGGTTGAAGGTAAAAACTCCCACCGAGCGCATCAGCGCCCGCAAGATCCAGGTTTACGGCTCGGCCAACGAGATCGGCCCCTGCGATCTGGTGATCATCGCCACCAAGGCCACGGCCAACGAGGCGTTGAAGTCCATTCTGCCGCCGCTGCTCAAGCCCGACACCGCCGTGCTCACGCTCCAGAACGGTCTCGGCGTCGAGGAACCCATCGCGGACATCGTCGGACCCGGCCGCGTGGTCGGGGCGATCTGCTACATCGGCTGCATGCGCACCGCGCCCGGGGTGGTGAGCTGCTCGTTTCCCGGGCTGATGACGATCGGCAAGTTCGGCAAACCCGCCGGCGAGCGCACCCAGGCCGTGGCCGCGCTCCTGCGCCGGGCCGGCGTGAAATGCAACGCCCAGGACAACCTCGAGGCGCAACGCTGGCACAAACTCGTGTGGAACGTGCCCTTCAACGGTCTCGCCATCGTGGCCGGCGGCATCACGACCGATGTCCTGATCGCCGACGAAGGCCTGAAGCTGCTCGCCCGCCGCCTGATGGAGGAGATCGTCGAGGCCGCCGCGAAGTTCGGCCATGAGATTTCCCGGTCGTTCGTGGACCTGCAGTTTGAGCGCACGGCGATGATGGGCGCTTACCGGCCGTCTAGCCTGATCGATTTCGAGGAGGGCCGCGACGTGGAGCTGGAGGAGATCTGGGGCGAACCCGTGCGTCGTGCCAAATCCGTCGGCGCCGCCGTGCCGCGCATGGAGATGCTCTATTGGCTCATCAAGCAGCGCCTCGCCGCCCGCAACGCCGCGCTGAAGGCGAAGGCGCGCAAGCGGTAGCTTCATGCAGGGCGGGGTCTCCGCACCCCGCCGCTCGATGTGGAGGGCCCGGCTCCAGCCGGGCCGCGGCACATCGGGAGATGTGCCCTCCATCAAGGAATCCGGCGGGGTACGGAGAACCCGCCTGCTGTTCCGCTCTTGCGCGGACAGATTCACGATTGCGCCCATGTCATAAGCTTTCCAGCGTCGCGGCTCACCCAACGCGATGTCCACCGAGCCTTCCCCGAAATTCGAGCCGTTCATTCCGGCCGCGGCCAAGATTCCTGAATTCACCGTCCGCGCGCTGCTCACCGGCACCCTGCTCGGCATCGTCTTCGGCGCCTCCTCGCTTTACCTCGTGCTGAAGGTCGGCCTCACGGTCAGCGCCTCGATTCCGGTGGCCGTCATCTCGCTCGCGCTGTTCCGCGGCTGGGCCAAGGCCGGCGGCCGCGATGCGACCATCCTCGAGCACAACATCACGCAGACGGCCGGCTCGGCGGGCGAGTCCATCGCGTTCGGCCTCGGCGTCACGATGCCGGCGATCCTCATCCTCGGCTTCGACCTCGAGCTCACCCGCGTCCTGCTGGTGGCCGTGCTCGGCGGGCTGCTCGGCATCCTCATGATGATCCCGCTGCGCCGGGCGCTCATCGTGAAGCAGCACGGCCAGCTCAAATATCCCGAGGGCACGGCCTGCGCGGCGGTGCTCAAGGCCGGCGCCGACGAGGTGTCGCGCGCCGCCGCTTCGCCCTCGGCCCAGGCCGAGATGGCCGCCGCCGAGGCGGCGGGCCTGGGCAAGTCGCCGGGTGCGCGCATCATCTTCACCGGCTTCGGCATCGGCCTGCTCTACAAGACGCTCAACGTCGCGTTCCGCGGCTGGAAGGACATTCCCGAAAAGGTCTTCGGCGCGCCCTTGAAAAACGGTTCCGTGGGCGCGGAGATTTCGCCGGAACTGGTCGGCGTGGGCTACATCATCGGGCCCTACATCGGCGGCCTCATGGCCGCGGGCGGGGCGCTGTCGTATCTCGTGCTGATTCCGATGATCAGTTTTTTCGGACAGGGCACGACGGTCCCGATCGCCCCGGGCGCGGTGCCGATCAGCGAGATGGGCATCGGCGAAATCCGCGGCGCCTACATTCTCTACATTGGTGCAGGCTGCGTCGCGGCGGGCGGGCTGGTCAGCCTCGTCCAGGCGCTGCCGACCATCTGGCACGGCCTGCAGGGCGGCTTGCGCGACCTGGGTTTCGCCCGCAACGGGGCGGCGCAGGAAACCCCGCGCACCGACCGCGATCTTTCGCTCAAGTTCGTGGGCATCGGCATCCTCGTGCTGCTTGGCGCGATCATGCTGGCGCCCTCGCTGCACATGAACCTGCTCGGCGCGCTGCTCATCGTGGCGTTCGGCTTTCTGTTCGTGACCGTTTCCTCACGCCTGACCGGTGAGATCGGTTCCACGTCGAATCCCATCTCGGGCATGACGATCGCCACGCTGCTGTTCACCTGCCTGATCTTCCTGCTCGTCGGCTGGACCGGCGGCACGCACTACGTGACGGCGCTCTCCATCGGCGGCATCGTGTGCATCGCCTCGTCCAACGGCGGCACAACCTCACAGGACCTGAAAACCGGTTTCCTCGTCGGCGGCACGCCGAAGCTCCAGCAATACGCCATCCTCGCCGGCGCGCTCGCCTCGGCGGTGCTGCTCGGGCCGATCCTGATGCGGCTCAACGAATCCGCGACGGTCTATGTGCCCGCGGCGCAGGTCGCGCCCGCCGGCCTGCGCACGGAGGTTGCGCGCCTGGAGGCCCGCGAGTCTCTCCACGGACCGCAGGCCCGCACCGACGCCGCCACCTACTACGCCTGGCACAAGACCGACGAGACCGGCGGTCCGGCCGGCAAATATCTCGTCAACGACCGCGGCGAGGCCGTGTGGCTCGTGGACCCGGGCATCAACGGCACGCACACGACGCGGCCCGACGGCACGGAGGTGCGCAAATTCGACGCGCCCAAGGCCACGCTCGTTTCCTACATCATCAAGGGCATCCTCAACCAGGAGCTGCCGTGGGCGCTCGTGCTCTTCGGCGCGATGATCACGGTGACGGTGCAGCTCTCGTTTGTGCCCGCGCTGGCCTTCGCTGTCGGGGTCTATCTGCCGCTGTCGGCGTCGCTGCCGATCTGCATCGGCGGCATGATCCGCTGGGCGGTGGACGCGTGGATGCGGAAGAAGCCCGTTTACGCGAAAATGGACCGGGAGACCTTCAACGCCGAGTGCGACAAGAGCCCCGGCGTGATGCTCGCTTCCGGCTACATTGCCGGCGGTGCGATCGCAGGCATCGTCATCGCCTTCCTGGCCGGCGTGACCGACAAGTTCGACGCGGCCGTGGCGAAGTGGGCGGCGGCGCACAACCCCTTCTACGCCGGCCCGCACGCCGACCTGCTGTCGCTGATTCCCTACGGCCTGCTCTGCGGCTTCCTCTACTTCGTGGCCAAGGAGAAGTTCCTCGCGCCGGCGCGGAAGTGAAGAGTGGTGGTGGGCCGGTCTCCGCACCGGCCGCGGTAGGTGCGGAGACCGGCCCACCAAGGGTTGCAACGTTCGCTCACTCTTCGCCGTCGAAATAGTCCACCTCGGCGGGGCGGAAAATATTCCGCGGCGTGCTGAAGCCCCATTTGCCCGAGTCGGGGTAGTGCCAGTAATCGGCGGGCGGGTCGTCGGTGACGAGCAGGTAGGACAGGGGCTCGCTGCCGGTGTTGGTGAAGGTGTGCGCGACGCCCGGCCGGGCCATCACGAGATCGTCGGCGCCGACCGCAAAGCGCTCGTCCCCCAGCCGGAATTCGCCGCGTCCGCCGAGGAAGAGGTAGCACTCCCATTGCAGGGCGTGGAAATGAAACGGGCAGGCGCATTTGCCCGGCGGAATGCGGGCGAGCTCCAGGTCGAACGGATGGCCGCCCGCGGTGAGCGGCGCGCGGTGCTTGGCCCCGAGCGCGAGCGAGAGCTGTTTGCCGGACTGCGCGAATTTGCCCTTGGGCGACGCCCAGTCCTCCCACGCCAGGTCGTCGAGATTCAGTTTGCGCGCGGAGAAAGGCGCCTCCGCCGCCGTCAGGGGCGGAACCCGGCCAATGTTCGTATTACGAACATTGCTCGCAACGGCGCTCTCGGGGGCAGGTGGGGCAATGTTCGTAATACGAACATCGGCGGGCATTCTCGGCTCCTCGCCGTCGAAGTAGGGGGCCTCGGTGAGACGGAAGAATTTGCCCGGCGGACGGAGTCCCCACTTGTCGGAGTCGGGATAGTGGCAGGCGTCGAGCTGAGGATTGTCGGTGATGATCAGAACTTCGAGATCGGTGTCGCCGGTGTTGAGGAGTTGGTGCGCTATGCCCGGCGGCTGCAGGAAGACGTCGCCCGGGCGGATGGCGTGGCGGTCGGGTCCGACGCGCACGGTGCCGTGTCCGGAGCGGACGAGAAACAGCTCCCACTGCGCGAAGTGGACATGAAACGGGCAGACGGATTTGCCGGGCGGAATGCGGCGGAGCTGGAGGTCGAAGGGATGCCCGCCGCCCCAGGTGCCGGCGTTGCGCACGCCACCGAGGGCGAGCGAGAGGTTGCGGCAGAACGATTGGAAGTGCCCCGCGGGCGAGACCTGCTCCTCCTCGGGCACGTCGCGGATGTTTACGGGTATCATGGGTGCTTGGTCAGGGGGTTGGCCACACGAAGCGCATAAGGCGCAAAACGAACAAGGCATCACGTCGGCAGTGCGCGGCGGAAGATTGCGGCGAGGCCGGCCTTGTCCACGCGCTTCTCGGCGATGCCGATCATGGCGTCGTAGAATTCTTCCACGGGTTGGTCCGCCACGACGCCGTTCTCCGCGAGAAAGTTAAGCGCGCTGAGCAGCCCGGTGCGCTTGTTGCCGTCGATATAAGGTTGGTTCTCGGCAAGGTGGAACGCGTAAGCCGCCGCGATCTGGAACAAGTCAGCCTGCCGGTAGAAATGCTCCTGCATGGGTTGGGCGAGAGCGGATTCGAGCGCATTTTCGTCGCGCACGCCATCGGCGCCACCGAACGCCCGCAGGGAGGCTTCGTGAATCAGATCAACGGCTTCCCTCGACAGGAAGACGGGGTCGTTCATTGGGCCAGTTTTTGCAGGACCTTGCTATGGACCCGGATCAGCTTGGCGTTGTTGGCCCGGACTTTTTCCAGGTCGGCAAAGCGGGGGCCGGCCGGAGGCTGCGCCGCGACTTTCGCCGGCTTCTTGGCGGCGTAGGGGGCCTGGGGCTCTTCGACTTTGCGCGGCTTGCTCACGGGGGCAGGATGCGACGGTCGGGTCGGGGTGTCAACCGGGCCGAGGGGCGCCAAAGTGACGGCAGCAGGCGGATTCGCCCGGCACAGTTGCGGTTGCTCCGCGGCTTGCGTTGCGGGCGGCGCTTTGCTCACTCGGCGACGCATGGCTCCCCCGCGTCGCAAAGTCATTTTCCGTCAGGCTCCGCCGCCGCCCATGACCATCTATGTGCGGAGCGGCTTCCTGCGCCGGCTCACGGAGGAATTCGAGGCCCTGAAGGTGAAGCGGGCGGCGCTCGTCGAGGACAAGATGGAGGCGCACAGCCAGGGCGACTTGCGCGAGAACTTCGGTTTCAAGGCGGCCAAGGACGCGATCCGCGCCGTGGACCGTAAGATGGATGAGCTCGACCGCTTCTACCGGCGCAACACGTTCATCGAGGTCGATCCCGCGGGCTGGCTCACGAAGCCGACGGACTTCGTCCAGCTCGGGCATGTCATCCGGATCGAGAAGGAGGACGTGGGCACGAAGCGGAAACACCGTTTCGTTTTTCTCGTCGCAACCTACGGGGAGACGGCGACCGATCCGGACAGTGGCATCGAGTGTCTCCCGCACAGCTCGCCGTTGGCCGCGTCGCTGCTGGGTCTCGCGGCCGGCAAGCCGACTCCAGTGCAACTGCCGGCCGGTCCGTCGGTCCTCACCGTGCTTTCGATCCGCAACCCGACGCAGGGCGAGCTCGACCGCCTGCTCACGGCCATCAAGCCGCCGGAGATGGAGGGTGAGGAGTAAGGATCAACCAACCGGAAAATTTCACCCGAAGTAGCTAAGAAACGAAGTCACCGACGCAGCCCTTCGCTTCTTGGCTTCGTTGTCTTAGAACCGGGATCGATCCCAATCCTCACGCCTTCGACGCTTCCGCGTAGGCTTCCATGCCGAGGCAGGAGCAGACGAGGTTGCGGTCGCCGTAAACGTTGTCCACGCGGCCGACGGCGGGCCAGAACTTCGAGGCGCGCGTGTGCTTGTCCGGGAAGGCGGCGGTCTCGCGCGAGTAGGGGTGCGGCCACTCGGTGGCGCAGACGACGGCGGCGGTGTGCGGGGCGTGCTTGAGCGGATTGTTGAGCTTGTCGCTCTCGCCACAGGCGACGGCTGCCATCTCGCCGTGGATGCTGACGAGCGCGTCGCAGAAGCGGTCGAGCTCGGTCTTGGTCTCGCTCTCGGTCGGCTCGATCATGAGCGTGCCGGGGACGGGGAACGACATCGTGGGCGCGTGGTAGCCGTAATCCATCAGGCGCTTCGCCACGTCCTCGACCTCGAGGCCGTGCTTTTTCCACGGACGGAATTCGAGGATGCACTCGTGGGCGACGAGCCCGCCCGCGCCCTTGTAGAGCACGGGGAAGAAATTCTCGAGACGCTTGGCGACGTAGTTGGCGTTGAGCAGGGCGTACTTCGTGGCACGCGTGAGACCGTCGGGGCCCATCATGCGGATATACATCCAGGAAATAACGAGGATGCTGGCGCTGCCGTAGGGCGCGGCGGAAACTGCGCCGATGGCGGAGGCCTGCGTGCCAGCGGGCGCGCTGACGGCGTGACCCGGCAGGAAGGGGACGAGCTGCTTCGCCACGCCGATGGGGCCCATGCCGGGGCCGCCGCCGCCGTGCGGGATGCAGAAGGTCTTGTGCAGGTTGAGGTGGCAGACGTCGGCGCCGATGTGGCCGGGCGAGGTGAGGCCGACCTGCGCGTTCATGTTGGCACCGTCCATGTAAACCTGGCCGCCGTGGCCGTGGATCACATCGCAAATCTCGCGGATGGGCGCCTCGAACACGCCGTGGGTGGACGGGTAGGTGACCATGAGCGCGGCGAGGTTCTTCGCGTGCTCGGCGGCCTTGGCCTTGAGGTCGGCGACATCAATGTTGCCGCTCGCGTCGCAGGCGACGGGCACGACCTTGAAGTTGCACATCGCGGCGCTGGCAGGGTTGGTGCCGTGGGCGCTGGTCGGGATGAGGCAGATGTTGCGGTGCCCTTCGCCGCGCGACTCGTGGTAGGCGCGGATGACGAGCAGACCGGCGTATTCGCCTTGCGAGCCGGCGTTGGGCTGGAGCGAGACGGCGGCGAAGCCGGTGATCTCGGCGAGCCAGGTCTCGAGGTCGCTGAAGAGCCGCGCGTAGCCGCGGGTCTGCTCGGCCGGCGCGAAGGGATGGAGCTTGCCGAACTCGGCCCACGTCACGGGGAACATCTCGCTCGTGGCGTTGAGCTTCATCGTGCACGAGCCGAGTGAGATCATCGAATGGACGAGCGACAGGTCCTTCAGCTCGAGCCGCTTGATGTAGCGAAGCATCTCGTGCTCGGTATGGTAGCGGTTGAAGACGGAGGCGGTGAGGAATTTCGAGTTACGCTCGAAATGGGGAATGGGGTCCGGGGCCTGGGTTCCAAGGATGTCCAAGACGGCGGATTCGCTGAAGCAGGCGAGGAGGGTCTGCACTTCCTCGACCGTGGTAACCTCGTCGAGCGAGAGGCCGACGGTGTAGTCGTCCACCACGCGCAGGTTCATCTTCTTCGCGGCGGCGGCGGCGTGGACGCGGGTGGCGGCGACGTTGCCGACCGTGAGCGTGTCGAAGACCGGCTCGGTGTTGACCGTGGCGCCGGCGGCCTTGAGCGCGGCGGCGAGGAGGTTGGTCAGGCGGCGCGTGCGGGCGGCGATGCGTTTCAGGCCCTCGGGGCCATGATAGACGGCATACATCGAGGCCATGACGGCGAGCAGCACCTGCGCCGTGCAGATGTTGGAGGTGGCCTTGTCACGACGGATGTGCTGCTCGCGCGTGCCGAGGGCGAGGCGCATGGCGGGGTTGCCCTGGGCGTCCTTGGACACGCCGACGAGGCGGCCGGGCATCTGGCGCTTGAACTCGTCCTTGGTGGCAAGGAAGCCCGCGTGCGGGCCGCCAAAGCCCATGGGCACGCCGAAGCGCTGGGCCGAGCCGACGGCGACATCGGCGCCGAACTCGCCCGGGGCGCGCAGGAGCGTGAGCGCGAGCAGGTCCGTGGCGACGACGCAGAGCGCGCCGGCGGCGTGGGCTTTCTCAAAGAACGCCGCGAAGTCGTGGATGCTGCCGGTCGTGTCAGGGTATTGCACGAGCACGCCGAAGACCTTGCCGGCGAACTCGTATACGCGGTGGTCACCGACGATGACGGCGACGTTGAGGGGCTTGGCACGGGTCTTGACGATATCGATCGTCTGCGGGTGGCACTTGTCGGAGACGAAGAAGACGGAGGCGTCGTGGCTGTCGCCAAGCTTCACGCGATGCGCGAGCATCATCGCCTCGGCGGCGGCGGTGCCCTCGTCGAGCATCGAGGCGTTGGCGATCTGCATCCCGGTCAGGTCGGTGACGAGGGTCTGGAAGTTGAGCAGCGCCTCAAGCCGGCCTTGGGAGATCTCGGCCTGGTAGGGGGTGTAGGCGGTATACCAGGCGGGGTTTTCGAGGATGTTGCGCTGGATGACGCCCGGCGTGGCGCAGTCGTAGTAGCCGGTGCCGATGAAGCTGCGGTAAACCTGGTTGAGGCCGGCGAGGCTGCGGAGCTCGGCCAGGGCGGCGGATTCGCCGGCGGCGGCGGGGAGGTTCAGGGGGCGGGGGAGCCGGATGCCGGCGGGCACGGCCGCGTCGGCGAGGGCGTCCACCGAGGGCTGACCCACGGTCGCGAGCATGGCGGCGACATCGGCGTCGGGGGAGCCGGTGTGGCGGCGTTCAAAGGTGTCGAGAGGGGCGAGGGGATCGCGCGGCGGAACCATGTTCGACGCTACGCAACCGCCTCCCTGCCGTGCAACTGAGTTTTGGGCCTGGGGTGGCGACATTAACTGCCGTGCAGTGACCGGTAGTCGGTCTGCTGGCCTTGGGAATGAAATGTCAGCAAATCGTCACCAAGTGCGGGTTGATTTGCCGCCTGCGGGTGACAGTGTTCGCCGCAACACACTGCATCCTATGTTCATTTCAAATCTGCTTCCCCGGTTGTCGCGTCTGGTGGCCGCTTCACTTGCCACCCTTTTGTTCGCCCTCCCGTTGTCGTTGTCGGCGCAGGTATCGCTGACCGGCGCCTATGCTCAGGATTTCAACACCGCCACCCCGGCTGCCATGCCCGGCGGCTGGTTGTTTGCGGAGGCTGGCACCAACGCCAACGCCACGATTTCCAGCGGCACCGGGTCCAGCAACGCCGGCGACACCTATCTGCTCGGCACGGCGGGGGAGTGGGCCTTCGGCGGCCTGCAAAGCGGCTCGCTGATTCCGACGGTCGGCGCGGGGTTCACCAATAACACCGGGGCCACGGTGACCGAACTGCAGATCAGCTACACGGGCGAGACTTGGCGCGTGGGTGCCACCAATCGCTCCGACCGGCTCGATTTTCAATACAGCGTGGATGCATCTTCGCTCACGACGGGCACCTGGACGGACGTCAACGCCCTCGATTACGCCAACCCCGGCCAGCCCGCCACGGGCAGCGGCACCCAGCAGCACTCGGCGGTAGTGGCTGCGAACATCACCGGTCTCTCCATTCCGGACGGCGCGACCTTTTACCTGCGCTGGACTGATTTCAACGCCGCCGGAGCCGACGATGCCATGGGCGTGGACAGTTTCTCCATCACGCCCGTGGGCGGTGGGGCCGTTGCGCCGACGGTCACGGATGAGCCCGACAGCGTGATCGTGGCGGCGGGCGAAACCGCGATTTTCAGCGTCGCTGCGTCTGGAACCGCGCCGCTGGCCTACCAGTGGCGCAAGGATGGCAACCCGCTCAGCGATGTCGGCAATGTCTCCGGCGCCACGACTGCGACCCTCACGCTCACCAATGTGCAGGCCGCCGATCAAGCCGACTATTCGGTGTTCATCAGCAACGCCGCGGGCGATGCGACCAGCGTCGCGGCCACCCTCACGGTGGTCGTGCCCGTCGCGCCGGCCGTCACCACGCCGCCCGTTTCGCAGACGGTCCTCGCCGGAGGCAGCGTGACCTTCAACGTCGCCGCGACCGGCACCGCACCGCTGTCCTATCAGTGGAACAAGAACGGCTTCCCCATCGGCAGCGCGACCGGCTCCAGCCTGACGCTCACCAACGTGCAGGCCGGCGATGCCGGCAACTACACGGTCACGGTCACGAATTCCGCCGGCAACGACACCAGCGCGCCCGCGGTGCTCACGGTCATTGTGCCTGATCTCTATTGGAATCTGGCCGTCGCGAATTTCAGCCAAGATTGGTCCACCACCACGCTCATCACGGCCAACGACAACTGGTCGGCCGTGCCCTCGGTCATCGGTTACCTCGGTCAGGACATCACCACCGGCACGGGCACGAACCCGCAGGCGCTCACCGGCACGAGCGGCGTCGCCAACGACGTGGATGTGATCGCCAACCACGCCAATCCGAACGGTCTGAGCAGCGGCGGCGTCGCCGAATTCGACGGCATCGCCAATCCCACCATCGCGCTCCAAGGCTCGGGCACGGCTGATGCGCCGCACCTCGTCATCCACCTCGACACCCGTGGTCGCACGAATGTGAGCGTCGCCACCAACCTGCGCGACCTCGACGGCTCCAACGACAACGCCGCGCAGCCCGTCGCACTTCAGTATCGGGTCGGTGACATTGGGCCGTTCACCAACGTGCCCGAGGCCTTCGTGCCCGATGCCACGCAGGGCCCGGCGCTCAACGGCCTGGTTACCCCCGTGTTGGCGACGCTGCCGGCCGAGGTGGACAACCAGGCGAAGGTGCAGGTGCGTTTCTTGACCACCAACGCCGTCGGCAACGACGAGTGGGTGGGTATCGACGATATCGTCGTGTCCAGCGTCTCCGATGGCATCGCGCGGATCTTTGCCTCGCCGACGGGCGGCGACACGCTCGTGCAGGAGGCTGGCCTGACCACTGACACCTACACGCTGCGCCTCAACACCGTGCCCGCCGGTCCGGTCACCGTGCGCGCCAGCGCTGACGGCCAGACTCTGGTCAGCTCCGACGGCCTGATCTTCGGCCCGACGGCGGACATCGTGTTGAGCGACCTTCAACCCAGGCTCGTGCAGGTGCAGGCCGCGGACGACACCGTCAACGAGGCCGCCACGCACTTCAGCGTCATCAGCCACGCCATCGTGGCCTCCGGCGATGCCGCCTACCCGGCCGCCCTCACGCTTCCATCCCTCACCGCCGGCGTCGTGGATGACGACGGCGGCACCGGCGTGACCCGCATTCATGTGATCCAGGGCAGCGGCCCGGTCAGCCCGCTCGTCGGTTATCAGGTCACGATCAACGGCGTGGTGACCGGGTTCTTCACGGGCGCGCTCGGCACCCGCGACGGGTTCTTCGTGCAGGAACTCGACGCCAACGCCGACTCCGATCCGGCCACCTCCGAGGGCGTCTATGTGTTCCTCGGTTCCAGTTCGCCGCTGGCCGCCACGGCCGCCGCGCTGAACGTCGGCGATGTGGTCACGGTCACGGGCAAGGCCACGGAATTCAACAGCCTCACCGAAGTGGATTCGGTCGTGGCCATCGGTGTGGACGGCACGGCGGCGTTGCCCGCCGCAATGTCGGTCACGTTGCCGTTGCCCGCGTCGGGTCACCTGGAGCGCTACGAAGGCATGCGCATCAGCCTGCCGCAGACGCTCACGGTCACCGACAACTACGATCTCGGCCGCTTCGGCCAGGTGATTCTTGCCAATGGCCGGCTCTTCCAGCCCACCAACATCGTGGCACCCGGCGCGCCGGCGCAGGCCCGGCTCGCGGCCAACCGTCTCAACCAGATCCTGCTCGACGACGGCACCTCGCGCTCAAATCCGGACCCGACGCCCTACCTCTTCGACGACGGCTTGGGGGCGACGCTCCGCACGGGCGACACCACCACAGGTGCGAGCGGCGTGCTCACCTATCAGTTCGGAGCGTTCATGCTCCAGCCGGACTCAGCGCCGGTCTTCAGCCGCGCCAACGCCCGGACCGCGGCGCCGCCGGCGGTCGGCGGTGCGTTGAAAGTCACGATCGGCAACGTGTTGAACCTCTTCAACGGTGACGGAGCCGGCGGCGGTTTCCCGACCAGCCGCGGAGCCACCAACTTTGAGGAATACCAGCGTCAGCTCGCCAAGACCGTGGCCGCCATCCTGGCGCAGGCGCCCGACATCATGGGCCTGACCGAGGTGGAGAACGACGGCTTCGGCCCGACCAGCGCGCTCGCGCAGCTGGTGGCGGCGCTCAACGCCGCCGCCCCCGCGGGCACGACCTACGCCTACGTTGATGCCGCGGCGGTGAACATCGTCACCGACGTTATCCACTGCGCGTTCATCTACCGCCTGGAAACGGTCGAGACGGTCGGCGCCCCGGCGATGCTGAGCAGTCCCTACTTCAACAACCACGCGCGCAATCCGCTCGCGCAGACCTTCCGCGAAAAGGCGACCGGCGCCGTGCTCACGGTTTCGATCAACCACTTCCGCGCCAAGGCCAGCGTCTCGAGCATGAGCGACGGCATCGTGCCCAACCCCAACATCGACCAGGGCGACGGTCAGGGCGCCAACAACTGGCTCCGCACGCGCGAAGCCGAGGCGCTCGCGGCCTGGCTCGCCACCGACCCGACCGGCAGCGGCGATCCGGACTTCCTGATCATCGGCGATCTGAACGCCTACGCGCAGGAAGATCCCATCACCGCGCTCAAGGGCGCCGGCTATGTCAACCTGACCGAGCTCTACGAAGGCGCCGAGGGGTATTCCTACGCGTTTGACGGTGCCTTTGGCCACCTCGACCACGCGCTCGCAAGCCCGAGTCTCGCGGCGCAGGTCACCGGCGCGGCCACCTGGCACGTCAACTCCGACGAGCCGATCTACTACGACTACAACACCGAGGACAAGTCACCCGCGCAACAGGCGATCAACACCGGCACGCCCTACCGCTATTCCGACCACGACCCCGTCCTCGTGGGCCTGAACCTTACGGCGGCTCCGACGATTGTCACCGGGCCTGCGGCGCAGACAGTCACCGTCGGTGACAGCGTGACCTTCAGCGTGGAGGTCATCGGTTATCCCGCGCCGACCTACCAATGGCGCCGCAACGGCGTGGACCTCCCCGGCGCCGACGGGGCGAGCTACACGATCGCCAATCCGGTGACGGCCGACGCCGGCTCCTACGATGTCGTGATCACCAACAGCGCCGGCAGCACGACCAGCGGCGCGGTGCAGCTGACGGTGAACCCGGCGCCGGCCAACCTGACGCTGAGCGGTCTGACCCAGACTTACGACGGCACCCCGCGCGTCGTCACGGCCGCGACGGTTCCGGCCGGACTTCCGGTGGTCATCACCTATGACGGTTCGCTGACGCCGCCGGTCAATCCCGGGGTTTATCCCGTGACCGCGACGATCAATCATCCGGATTACACTGGATCGCTGAGCGATTCGCTGGTGGTGAGCATCACCGCGCTCGTGCGGCACGCGCCGGTGCTCAACGGCGGTCTCGACGGTTCGGTGCAGGTGCTGTTGCCGGAAAGCGTCACGCTGAACGGTAGCGCCTGGGTGTCAGGTGACCTGTTGGTGCCGGGCACGCCGACCGTGCGGCTCAACGGTCAGCCGGCCTATGGCGGCACGGTCGACGGTAGCGGCGCGGCTGCGCCGTCGGACCACACGATCACGCTCAACGGCGGCGCGGTGCTGCGGCATGTCGTCCGTCGCACGGATGCGCTCACGCTGCCCGTGGTCGTCGCTCCGCCGGCTCCCACCGGCACGCGTAACGTCTCGATCCACTCGGCCGGCCAGACTCCGGGTGACTTCGCGACCCTCCGGAACCTCACGTTGAACGGCAACGCGGGCGAGCTGGCGGTGCCACCCGGCACCTACGGCTCGTTTACGGCCAACGGCAGCAGCCGCTTCGTGTTCGGCGTCGCCGGTGGCACCGAGCCCGTGGTTTACAACCTCCAGGGCCTCACGCTCAACGGCAGCAGCCGACTGGTCATCGTCGGCCCGGTCATGCTGAATTTGGCCAACGGCATCTCGCTCAACGGCTCAGCCGGCGACCCGTTGCACCCGGAGTGGCTCGAACTCAACCTCGCCGCGGGCGGTCTGACCTTGAACGGCAACGTCGCCCTCTCCGGCTACGTGACGGCGCCGTCCGGCACCGTCACGGTCAACGGCAACAGCACGCTGACGGGCGGTGTGATCGCCGACCGGCTCACGGTCAACGGCAACGGCACTCTGGTTCAGCCGTCCGAGTGAGCGGACCCGGGCGGGGAAGGGCGGTTGCCTTTTCCCCGCCGCGTGGTTGCGTGCCCCGGTTCATGACCAAAGCCGAACGCGCCGCCTACGTTGATCGTCGCCTCGCGGAGCTTTATCCCGAGACGCCGATCCCGCTCGACCATCGCGATCCCTACACGCTGCTCGTCGCGGTGGTCCTGTCGGCGCAGTGCACCGACAAGCGCGTGAACGAGGTCACCCCGCACCTGTGGGCCTTGGCCGACAATCCCGCCGGCGTGGCGCGCGTGCCGGTGGCGAAAATCCAGGGGATCATCCGCCCCTGCGGCCTGTCGCCCCAGAAAGCCAAGGCCGTGAGCGAGCTCTCGCGGCTGATCATGGAGCGCCACGGCGGCGCGGTGCCGCGAACCTTCGAGGAACTGGAGGCGTTGCCCGGGGTGGGCCACAAGACGGCGTCGGTCGTCATGAGCCAGGCCTGGGGCGTGCCGGCCTTTCCGGTGGATACGCATATCCATCGGCTGGCCGAGCGGTGGAAACTGAGTGAAGGCCGCAGCGTCGAGCGGACTGAGCGCGACCTGAAGCGGCTTTTCCCCGAGGCGCACTGGAACCAGCTGCACTTGCGGATTATCTTCTACGGCCGCGAACACTGCACCGCCCGCGGTTGCGACGGCACGGTCTGCGAAATCTGCCGCACGCTTTTCCCGGCGAGAAGCCGCCGGCAGGTGGTTGCAGCCCGTTGATTCGGGCCTTGGCTTGGGCAACATCTGCGCAGTATTATGGGAGCGGAAACGGCATGATGTGGGCCCGTCATGCCGATGAATACACCACGCATCATGGCTTTTACCCGTCCCGATTCCCCCTTCAAGGTGGTTCTGCTCTATGCCATCTACTCGGCCCTCTGGGTGGTGGCGGGGGACGGTTTGCTGATGCTTTGGACTGAGGAAGGACACGCTGGGTGGCTTCTTGATTCCGCCAAGGGCTTGGTGTTTGTCGCTGTAACCACCGGCTTGCTTTATGCGCTGATCAAGCGCCTGGACTCCCGCCATGTCACCGTGGAGGCGGAACTTCAGGTGAGTCAGCAGCGGCTGGTGCTCGCCTTGGAGGCGGCCAACCAAGGGCTCTACGACTTGAACGTCCAGACCGGAGAGGCAGTGGTGAACGACACCTATGCCGCTATGCTCGGCTACGATCCGAAAACTTTCCGCGAAACCAACGCCGCCTGGCATGACCGGTTGCACCCGGATGACCGGGAGAAGGTCTTCCAAGTTTACAGCGACTACGTCGCCGGCCGGTTGGATGCATATCGCGTGGAGTTCCGGCAGAGAACCGCCGATGGCAACTGGCGGTGGATCCTCTCGCTCGGCCGGTTGGTCGAGCGCGATGGTCAGGGAAGGCCCCTGCGTATGCTTGGCACCCATACCGACATCAATGACCTCAAAAACGCCGAAGCCCGCTCGGCCGACTCCCTGGCCTTTGCCACGGCGGTGCTGGATTCTTCCCCTATGGGGGTCCTCGTCTTCCGGCAGGATGGCAGGACCGTGTTGGCCAACGAGTCGGCGGCGCGGATCGTTGGTGCGAGCCTGCCCAGTGTGCTACAGGTGAATTTTCGCCAGCTGGAATCATGGCGGCGGCACGGCTTGCTGGCGCTAGCCGAGGAGACCTTGGCTACCGGAAAGGAGACGTTTCACCGGGGCCCTGTGACCACGGTCTATGGCAAGGCAATCTGGCTGGAAGCACGGATGGTGCGGTTCATTCACGAAAGAACACCCCACCTGCTGTTGATCATCCGCGACGAGTCCGAAAAGCATGACGCGTTGGATAATCTGCGTCTTTTGGAAACTGCCGTGCAGGCGGCGCCGGTTGGCTGGTTGGTCACCGACCCAGAGGGTGTGATCCAGTGGGTCAACCCGGGCTTCACCGTGCTCACGGGATACAGATCGGAGGAGGTGATCGGGAAAAATCCCCGCATCCTCAAGTCGGGCCGGCATCGGCCGGAGTTTTACGCCGCTATGTGGGGGGCCATCAAGCGAGGAGAAGTTTGGACCGGCGAGGTTTTAAACCAGCGTAAGGACGGCAGCCAATATAATGAGCGCATGACGATTGCTCCCGTGCGCGGCGAAGACGGCGCTCTGGCGCATTACGTCGCCATCAAGCAGGACATCACCGCCGAGAAACAGCTCGGGCAACAGCTGGCCCGAGCCCAGCGTCTGGAAAGTATCGGGATGCTGGCGAGTGGCATCGCGCACGACCTGAACAATGTGCTGACGCCGATCCTGCTCTCGATCGAGCTGCTCAAGATCCGCTATCCCGACGCGAATGCGCGCCGCTATGTCGAGACCGTGGAAAACGCGGCGCAGCGCGGCGCCGGCATCGTGCGCCAAGTGCTCACCTTTGCCCGGGGCATGGAGGGCGGCGAGCGCACCGAGGTGCAGCCGCGCCATCTGCTCAAGGACCTCGTGCGACTTATCGAGGAGACCTTCCCGCGCAACATCACGATCGAATACGACACTCCCCGCGATGTTTTCCCCGTCGTGGGCGATCTCACCCAGCTGCATCAGGTGTTGCTCAACCTCGCGGTTAACGCCCGCGACGCCATGCCCGCGGGCGGCATGCTCACCATCAAGGCCCGGAACCATCCGGTCGTGGCCCCGGTTGATCCGGCGTTGGCCCCGCTCAAGCCCGGCGAATACGTCGCGATCACGGTGACCGACACCGGCACGGGTATTCCACCGGAGGTGTTGGACCACATTTTCGAGCCGTTCTTCACCACGAAGCCGCGTGGCAAGGGCACCGGACTGGGCCTTTCCACGGTATATGGCATCGTCCGTGACCACGGAGGTGTCATCCAAGTGCACACCAAGGAAAACGAGGGCACGACCTTCGAGGTGATCCTCCCTGCGGCGGTGACCGAAGTCCGGCGAGACCCCGTCGTCGCGTCAGGACCGGTATTGCAGGGGGAGGGCCGAAAAATTCTGGTCGTGGACGACGAGGAGCCCATCCGGCTTATCACCTCCCGGGTGCTCACCGGACGCGGATTCTGTCCGGTAGAGGCGGTGGACGGGCAGGACGGGTGGCGCGAGTTTCAGGCGCAACACGGTGATTTTGCCGCCGCCATCGTGGACGAGATGATGCCAAGGATGAGCGGCCGGGACCTTGCCCGCCACATCCGCGAGGTGAGCTCCAAGGTTCCGGTCATCCTGGTGACCGGGCTGATGGATAGCGGCTCCCGTCCGGCGACGGAGGTGGACTGGAAGGCATTCGGCGTGAGGATCGTGCTGCACAAACCATACAGCGAAGCGGAATTGCTGAAAGCCTTGGCGGTAGTCCTCGGAGAGCCACCGTCGGCGTGAGCCCCGACACATTCTTGTCGATGTGACCACAAATCGCGCTGACGGGAACCACAAGTTGCGCATGTGCTCCGAGCGGGCCCGTTTTTAATCAAACAGGCTGAGGGAACCACAAGTTGTCCAAAATCACATTTGGGAACGATGAGTTGGCTTAGATTACTGCCAAGACCGGGGGGGCGCCCGAGGCGGCGTTTACCCGGAACCGTACGTAATCAACAAACAACGGCCTGACCCCGTCCGAATTCCCCATGTGCCGTCACGTCGGCGCTCTCAAATCACCCGGCCCAGTAAACGCCATCCAGCTTCCTGACGAGTGGGCTTCACGAAAGCCAAAGGCCGGCCAGAAACGTCAGAGCAAATGCGGCAAGTCCGCGGATGAAGTAACTCTCGGCGGCGGCTACCCTCCAAGCGCTCACGCAGCCTTATGCCGAGTTAATTACGGGGCACTACACTAGAGCTTCATCTTTTTTGATATCGTTATGCTTAAATTACTGACTTCCGATGTTTCCATGGAACCCTCTTGGAAGGAGCCATCCAGCCTAGCTTCAAAGTCGTAGTCTGTATTCCATTCTCCTGAAATACGGATGTAGTTAAATGGCGTCTCCAACTGTAACCTTTCCCCTAGCAGCTGAACTCCGTTTAATCTCAGAACCACGCGCTGACTTACACTAGAATCGAGAGCCTGCATCAAAGCTGAATATTTTTTAAGTCCTTCTGCAAATTTAAGGTTCTGGGTAGACACAAAACACAGCGCCGAAACGGAGAAACCGTCCTGCATTCTGTACACAAGCGTACATTGAACACCATTGATTGTCGCTTGGAACGAAATCTCTTCCGCGGAGGCGGAAAATCTCTCATTTCTTGAGAATGCCGTGATCAACTCCGTGTTTTTTCTCCCGAGAACAAAATAATCTGAACTCGCATCACAGCGGCTCAATGCGATCAGACCTAAAAGCAGAATCAATTTATTCATGTGCGGCAGACGATATGTTCAGGTTAATTTTTCCACCATTCGGACGGCAGACCGGTAAAATCACTAGGCCTCATTATCGTTGAGCCCATTTCGTGGGGGCCGGGATTAGGCGCATCGCACTGGAGGAAATGGCTGAGTCAATGGGCGTGGAATGGACCGATCGACTTGAAGCACTCGTAAACGCAGGACTAAAAATGGGAGATGCCGCGATGGACGCAGCAGTCTCGCGTGAGGCCACGCGCGGGAAATCTGCAATAAATGGTAGTGCTCGTCGAGGAAGCGTTTCACTAAAAGGCTTACAGCAACTGCGCAGATTGGGCCTGAGAGAAGTCACTTTGCACGGTGCGAGTTACAACTCGGGGCGAAAAGCACTTGAAGCAGCCGGTTTCAAACTCGTTGAAACGACATCGACAGGGCGTAAGGTTTTTCGGCATCCGCGCACAGGGGCAACGGTTGTCTACGATTCAGGAGACGCATTGGTTGGAAATCAAAAGCCACATTGGCATATCTATGATTCCTCCGGACAAGGTTTTGATCGAAACGGGCATCCGGTTGACTCGTCGTCGAATGCCGGTCACATCCCGGCAAAGAAATGAACGCCGCAAAAAAAACAAAGTTGCTAAAGGTTATCCTCTCAGACGCCTATCTCGTAGATGTCGACTTTGCTGAATGGGACAGCGGAGTGAACATCTACGTATTGTCAGATCATATTATGCAGAATGAGAAGCGGAGTCTTTGGATGCTACAATTTGTAGGAGTTCGAGATTTCACATGGAAGTTTCCGCACCATGATTTCCGAAAATTCAAACTGGGAATCAGAACGAATCGTCATCTAATTTGGAATATTTACCGATGCGAATTGTCTCGGGGGAGGGAAATCCGTCATTTGGAGATGTCTGGAGGAGAGCAATTCCCGTCAATAGCTTTGGGCTTCGAGGATTTTTTTATCGTGAAGCTTGCCCAAACGACTTTCTCGGAAATCAATCCGGAATGGGCAAATCTCAGCCGCGGATTAGCAAGGCCGAGCATTGGCATTTTGAATCAACTTTGGAAGGGCGGAGCCAGGGCCAAGCCGAAGAGGTAAGTCGGACGGGGTCAGGCTGGGCTTGCCCTAAATGTGCCGGGCCAAATTGATGTCGTAGGACGGGCCGGGATTGTGTAAGTCGGACGGGGTCAGGCCGTTGTTTGTTGATTATCGATGCCAGAAACGCCCGCACCGCTAACTGTCTACCGAGCGGTATCCTCCAGCGCTACCAACCCTCAGGTGTGTCAACACGAGATAAGGGAGGGAATCGAGATCCGGTGCCGTGTTCCCTAGATGGCACTACCGGGACCTTTTCCGGGCGGTGCTGGTGCATTCGTCTGACACCTCACTTTCGGCCCGCCGTTTGCGCGGCGACTGCAGCGGCCAACTGCGCGGTGTCACATGAACGGCGGTATACGCCCGCGGCATGCCGCGCCGCCAAACCGGGACAAGGCAGTATATTAGCGGGGAGGCCCCCGTTCGCGGACAGCGGAGGAGCATCGGGCGCCCCTCGAAAATCTCCCGACGGATACGCATGGGAATCATGCGTAATGTCGCAGTTGAGAACACGAATGGCACCTTAGCGCCGTTGCGATCTATCTGGTTCGTAATCTTATTCATAGAAGTGATCGGTTAGTTGGATGCTCCTAAATTCGGCGGCCATGCAACCAGTCGCCTAGGCTCGGTGGGATAGGAGCAACGGAAATCCGAACCTGTAATGTTGTCGCCGGTGGTGCGGAAACTTGGACAAAAGGTCGGCGGACTGGAGCATTTAGGAGCGTCGGCTCGATGAAGTTTGCTGACCTTACGTGCTCGAATTGCGGCGTTTTCTGTCCGCGAGGGGAATGAGTATTCATGGCCGGTGGCCCTTCGTGGGCGTCTTGTTGCACAGGTGCGCAATTCTCGGATCAAGTAGTGTCCGGAGGGTCCGTTGGAGCTCGTCAGCCATGAGCTCGAAACGATCCGGAATATCGAGGACATCAATCGGAGGCAGGGCGATCCCTTCAAAACGCATCGATATCCAAAGCTTGTGATCATGCTCCATGACATAGACTGCATCCGCCCATTCAAGGTCAGCTTCGCACACTCGACGCTTTGCTCCATGGCGGACACCAGCCGATCGAACCTCCAGACGCTCATCGTCTCGATAGAGGCGCTCGGCCGTCACGCTGCGCTGTATATTCATGGCGCAGACGAATAGGACTTTGAGTCGCGGTGGGGTCATTTCCCTCGCAGCTAATGTTCGATATGGCATGTTTCAGTCTCGAACCACCGACGCTCGACTTTGTAGATCGAATTTTCCGTGCGGATTTCTGCTTCACTTACGTTGAGTATCAGGGACGAGGTGAAAAGCCCCAGATTGCAAAGTCCATTCCGCCGGAACCGCAGCACCATCATGGGACGCCCGACGGTGGGATTCGCGAGAAACCAGCCGTCGATTATATAGCCCAGGCCAAGCCTATGCCCGAATGCACCCTCAGGAGGAACGTGCGTGAGAGCATCTTGTAACGCCGCTGCAGCCGACGAGGAACGCTCCCAGATTTTCGTAAGGCGGATATAGTCGTGATCGTTATTCATGGGGAAAGCCCTGCTCCTGAGTGAATCGCCGCGATGCCGTCTTGGAGATCCAACACAAACGGCGGATTGATGGGCCGGTAGTCCTCGGTGCAGATCGCCGCGTTGATCAGCCTCGTCGAGCCGAGTGTGTCCGTGCCCCTCGCTCCGTGGATGTGGCCGAAGATGTGACAAACTGGACGGATGATCTCGACCCGACGCCGGAGCATTTCACATCCGGCATGCTCACTTCCTGCCAGATCGAGTAACCCGTGGGGAGGTCCATGGGTGATCAACACGTCAATACCTATTGGAATTTGCTGCCAGTGCCGGTCGATCTCCTCCCCGCGCGCTCGGTTGAATGCCCAGTTCAGAAACGTCGGCTGCACCGGTGAACCCCAGAATCTCACCCCGTCAATTTCACAGCCCGAGTCCTGCAAGTAGGTGACGCCGGCGGGGACGAGGCCGGCTGCGACAGCAGGCTGGAGCTCGAAAACCCAATCATGGTTTCCCGCGATAAAGATTTTATGGCGATGCGGGAGGCGCGTGAGCCACCGCATAACCTCGATTACCTCGGCGGGGTCGCCCGATCGGGTCAGGTCACCGGCGTGAACTAACACATCACCGTCAGGAACGACGACCTGCTCGTGTCGGTGATGCGTGTCTGAAATTGCAACGATGCGCATGGTCAGTTCTCCAGATCCAGCAGGGTTTGTTTGACCAGGTCGCGGGTGGCGGCGCTACGCAGGACGCCCGGCTTGGGCAGCAGTTTGATCAAGTCGCACCTCCGGATTCTGCCGCGCTTGATTTTCTCTCGCAGCGCGACATCGCGGATCGTCCGGCGCAGCTCTTCCTCGCGGGCGATCCGCCGCGTCCGAACGAACTCGCGCCAACGGCTGCTGATGTCGTTGCACAGCGCCGGAAATCGTTTGCGCAGCACGCGCGGCGAGACACTCACGGCCTCCGCGACCTCAGCCAGACTGGGTGGCCGCTGCGTTCGCTTTTCGCAGTAACGCACAACAGCCTGCGCCAAACCGATGTCATCATGACGGCCGGGGCGGCGCCGAGTTGGACGGATCGGCAGCTCCTCCCAGACGCGAAGCACGAGCGTCGACGGGATGCGACCACTCAGGAAGTCCTCCACGCTCAGGCCAAAGCAGTGACAGAGGCGCAGCGTGAACGAGAAATCCGGGGCCGATTTGCCGTTGAGCCAGCCCCATGCGGTGATCCGGCTGACATTGACCACGCGGCCAAGGGCAGCGGCGTCTGGCACGTCCGCGGCGGTCACGCACCTCTGCAGCACTTCTGCCACCTCGCAGGTGCGCCTCCATTGACGCCGGCGGTTGGTCGCCGTCGCTAATAGGAAATCTTCCGCCAGGAGCGCGACCTGCACTTCCTCCTCCGGCGCGATCTTCAGGTGCAGCCCCGCGGCATGGCGGGGCATCTTGCATTTGGGGCAGGCCCCGGGCGCGGAGCGCGCGTGAAGCACCGGCACCTCGCTCCCGCAGTGAGGGCACCGTTCGACCAGCCGGCACCGATGACGACTGCATGCTTTGATTTCCTGGATACAGAAAAGCAGGGGATCGTATGGTTCGGTTTGTTCCGCCAGACAAGCCGGGCACCAAGCGAGATAGTCGCGCAGGAGCCCGCGGGATGGGAACAAGTCCGCCCATGCCCGCATCGTGCATGACGACAGGTCTTCGATGCAGGTCAGTCGCTCAAGCAAGCGGCACCAGCGCTCGCCGGAAGCGTGCGCGTTGATGCAGTTGCTGAGTCGTAAACTGGGTCGCTGCCGACCCCATTCGCCCACCCGGTTTGGGTTCCCTTCGTCCCACCAGGCGAGCCCGCGGCGCAAGAGCGTCAGGGGGGTGACAAGGTGAGCGGCAGCCAGCCGGGTGACGTAGCTCGTGAGACTTTCGATCCGACCGGTTGCGAGGCCCTGCGGCAGCACTCTGAACAGAGTGCTGCGCGGCGGTGTCTGTATGTTGGCTGTCATCGTCCGGTCACCCCGCGAGTGCCCCGACGCTACCGTCGAATGCCCCACCGACCGGCAAGCGCTCGGGGGCGAGCTCAAATGGTTTGGCCTTGGAGAAAGGAGTCTTCTCAGCGGGTTCAGGTTCACCATCCTGCGAGCCGAAAAGGTCACCCGTCCCATCCCTGCTGCGAGGGGGCTTGCCCCCCAGCCCCAAGTCCTTCCGGAAGAGATCGAGCTGAGTCTCGCCATCGTTCATGATATGCTCTCCCTCCGTGGCCTCATGGAGCAGCAGGCGCAGTTTGTTGACGGGCATGGCCGTGGCCTCCAGGTCCTTCATCGTAATTGCGCTCCGCCCGTCGCCGTTGGCGTGCGCCAGGGCCTTGATGAGCCACCCCTTAAGCACACCGACCAGCCCGATGGAGCGTTCGTGCAGATACTCCGTTTGCGTGCGCAGATCGAGGTGATGCACCACCGGAAGGCACTTCTGGAAGGCGCGGACCACGGACTTGAATGCCGCGTAGTCCGCTGTGACATCGGCCCGGTAACGCGAGAGGTGGATGATGTCGCTGCGCCGCGCCAGCTGCCCGGAAATGGATGCCATCTGAGCGACCTCGTAGGTGCCGAAGCAAATGTGCAGCACCCTTGACCGGTTCGCGAAACTCTTCAGGCGGTTGGTCTGGTCGAACAACACCTTGCCGCTGGTTACCGACGCAAAGTGATTGGTCTCGTCAAGGAGGACCCCCAAGGGATTCCGGTAGTGCAGGGCATTGAGGACGGCATGCTCCAGACCGCGCTTCGGATCGACCCGCGGCAGGGGCGGCCAGTTTGCGCCATCCGGGGAGAGGGGCGACTGCAACTTGTCGAGATACCGCCAGTGGTGCTCATTCCAGCTGAACCGATGACCCAGCT
This sequence comes from Oleiharenicola lentus, assembly GCF_004118375.1. Classification (NCBI taxonomy): domain Bacteria; kingdom Pseudomonadati; phylum Verrucomicrobiota; class Opitutia; order Opitutales; family Opitutaceae; genus Oleiharenicola; species Oleiharenicola lentus. Next base: position 985,511 of record NZ_SDHX01000002.1, on the reverse strand, counting down.
CGGGGCACGGCACCTCGAAGCTGACGCAGGGAACGCAGCCGGGATCGCTCACGAGCTTGTCGGCGACGATCTTGTGGATCAACTTTTCAACGGTCTGGGCGAGACGGGTTTTCCCCGCTCCGCTGGGTCCGATCACCCAAAGCAACCGGGTGTCCGTGGGGAACAGGAGGGCTGCTTCGATCGTTTTCAGGGCCTCGTCAAAGCGGGTGTGTTTCACCAGCGAGTTGTCGAGTGCCGCCTTTGCTTTCTGGGCGGCGCGGATGTGGTCTGGGTTTTGCATAGGAGTGATTATTCGTTCACGATCTCAAATTCCTGTTCGGTTTCCTGGTCAGCGGGTTCCTCCGGCTGTCCCTGATCGGCGACGGGCGGATCCTTGGGCTGCTGGTCCTGCGGCTTCGTCTGTTCGTCGACGAGCTGCGCATCGCCGCGGCTGGCAACCTCCTTGGCGCGAAGGATGAGGAAGGTTTCCTCCTCCTTCACCTCCGCCATGAACTTGGCGAGCCGGAGTGCCGTTACGTTTTTGTTCTGGCCACTTTTCTTGCGCCTGGCCCGGTATTCCTCCGCGGCCAGCTTCAGTGCCCTCTGGCTATAGTTCTTGAACAGCATCGCATGACTCGAAATGCACGGGAGCCAGGCACCATGGACAAAAGCGTAGGCGACGGACGAGTCCCACGGGTCGTAGCGCACGGGCACTTGCGTGCCCTCCAGCTTGGGATCGGTGAAGGCGCTGTTCCAGTAGTCGAGATAGTTGATGTGAACTCCCTTCTGGGCATGGACCTTGGCCACGCCGCTCTTGGTTGATGGCAACGTGAGGACCTGAAACAGAAAGTTATAGGGAATGAACGTGTGCTGGCGTCGGCCGGTGGCCTCGATGATCGCAGCCATCTCGTCCCGGGGGCTGCGCCCGAGGGACGAATGCTCGTTGGTGTCGTAAACCTCGTGGCAGTAAAACTTCATGCGGTCGTCGAGCTCCTCCAGCGCCCACGCGGCCAGGGTCTTCGGATTGAACTCCTTGGACACCTGACGAACATTTTTCATCAGCTTGGTGTTGCCGCGGAGGTTGTGGATGAACTGGGTGTTAATGGTGCCGAAGATGCGCTCGCAGACCGACCCGAAGCGCGGGTGTCCCGCCGGGCGTGACTTTTTGGTGATCCCGAAGTTCGCGAGCAGCACCTCGAAGTAGAGGCTGTTGAACCCTTTGCCGTTATCGACCACCAGGGTTTGGGGCAGCCGGTGATGCCTCCGGACGCATTCCCGCATGACCATCATGCACGACTCGGTGTTCTCGGCGAAGAGCGAAACGTGCGTGGCGAGGATGCGACGGGTCCGCGCATCGATCATGAGCGTCAACCAAGGGCGTCCGAGATTCTTCCCGGTTCGGGGGCAGACCAGTTCCAGGTCCAATTCAGTATGATCGATGTGAGCGATCTCGAAGGGCCGGTCTCCGTGGACCGGGGTGGTCTGGTCCAGGAAGAAGTAAAACTTGGCACGTTGAGTCGCCGGTCGGCCACCCTTGCGCTTGCGGGTCTGCTCGTATTGCGGGCGCAGACGGACGCGCCGACCAAATGTCTTCAGGCTCGGGGCCCCTAAGTCCTGTTCTTGGCAGGCCACCAGCAACTTTCCATAAGCATCGGAGATCGTGGGGCTGACGTTCGTTTCAAAGTATTCCTTGATGATCTTGATCATCAGCTCGTCGACCGCCTCATCGAGATGGCTGCCGGCGCGTCCATCGCGAATCTCAGGCAGCAGCCCGACAAATCCGTTTCCGAACGAATCCTGCGCCTCACGGTAGTCCTCGATCCAGCGGCTAAAGGTGCGACGTTTCCGTTTGGGCGCACGCTTCAGCCGCCGACGGTCCTCCAGATAAGGTTGAATGGTCTGCCAGCGATTGACGGCTTCTTGCAGGCGTGCGGGTCCCGCGGTGGCGATCTTGTCTGCCGCTGCCTGCTCCCGGGTATGTTCCGATACAATCCCGGTCGCCTTGCCTGCGAAGACATCAAGCTCCAGGTCGATACGCTTCACGGGGGTGAGCTTGCCGTCGCCATCCTGCATGAGATGGACGATCTGGTCATCCACGTGCGTGATGGTGTGATTGGTGCCTTTCCACCGGACCTTGGCGGTGGGGACAAAGTGGACCGGCCCCTCAGTGCCCGTGGCAGGCAGGGCTTTGGCTTTTTCGATCGCCTCGTTCGCGACAGCCGTAGTCTGGTCCGAAAAAATCCTCACGCTCTCGTGGTCAATGAGCAGCACTGCCCGCAGATCGACATAGACAGTTCCTCGGTAGATCATGTTATTGAGGTCGTCGGCGCAGAGCCCCTCCGACCTCAGCTCTGCGAGTAGCGCCGGGTAGGTGATGCCCTGGTTGTCCTTCACGGTTTCCAGCACCTTCGTCACCAGCTTCGGCGCCGGGGCGGGGCAGTTCCGCCGGCTATAGTCCTCCAGGTAGATGATGTTGCGGGTGAGCTCCGAACTCAGGAGGTCAGCGACCACGATCCGGTAGCCCATCCCGAATCCGGCCGCGGCCTCCTCGCCCGGGGGGCAGCGCCACGAACCATCCTGCTGGCGCACGTAGCGGTTGGGCTTTTCCTCTGCGAGCTTCCGCAGGTCCTCCTCTGTCTTGGCCTCCACGAAGTAGGCGCACTCCGCTTCGGCGACGGCAAAATCAGGGGTGGTGAAGCAGCCGACCTTGCGGCCATCGGCATCGAGATAGACGAGCTTCAGGGTGACCGGCTGGTCGTAGTATTCGATGACACTGTGGTCGTTCTCGAGGTGGTGGATCAGCATCAGCTCAGTCCGGTGAGCCTCAAACTGGATGGTCACCCCCATCTTCTGGCTCGGGTAGGAGCCGCGGACGCAGCGGCGCCCCTGAGTGCGGCGGACGGGCCGGGAGGTGGGGACTTTTGTCCAGAAGGTCGTGCCGCGGTCGGTGAGCTTGGCGCCGGCGGCCCAGCGGAGCAGGGCGGTGCTGCTGCGACGAATGGAGGAGAGGTTTTTCATGTTCGGGGAGGAGTTCGTGTTTCCTGGTGGTAATGAATAGATGGACTCGCCTTCACTTCGTTGTCCGAAGCCGCTTCGGTGATGCGCTCTTGGTCGTGGCGACGATCATCTTCCCGCAGCGCACGATCGTCATCTGGTCGAACAGGGCGACCGGGCAGACCCACGTGGCTAGGTGAAGGTGGAACGGCAGCTCATGCCGGTGGCTCTCTACGATCACGGTGGCGCTGGGGCGGGTGATGGCGTTCATTGTGGAAGAGATTATCTCCTCGCGGCTGGCGCTCGCCCGAATCGGGTTCGGTTGGGAGGAGTTCCGTGAGCTGCAGTTGTTTTGGGTGGCGTTCATGTGTTGGAGGGTGGCGTCACGGAAAAGATAGGTCTCCCACACTGCCCGTTGTCCGAAGGGCTTCGGTTGCGAGCGCTTTTGCGCGTCCGTATTGGCAACAATCGCATGGGTGCCCACGGGCGACGCATACGTGAAGTGGTCACCCACCGGGGTGAAGGGGACTGGCCGCACCCAGCGGTTGCTCTCGTTGATCACGGTGGCGTTGGGGCGGGTGGTGGCGTTCATAGTGGAAGAGATTATCTCCTCGCGGCTGGCGCTCGCCCGAATCGGGTTCGGTTGGGAGAGGGTCCGTGTGCTGCGGTTGTTGTGGGTGGCGTTCATGTGTTGGGGGATGGCGTCACGGAAAAGATAGGTCTCCTCCTCCGCCCGTCGTCCGAAGCCCTTCGGTTGCTGGCGCTTTCGGGTCACAGTGGTGGCGCCGGCCACATGAGTGCGCAGGAGCGACTCATGCGTGGAGTGTGCGGCGGCAGGGAAGAGAGGGCTCTGGTGAAGCTGGACCGGCAGCACCCAGCGGTTGCTCTTAACGATCACGAGGGCGCACGGGCGGTTAGTGGCATTCATCGTGGAAGAGATTATCTCCTCGCTGTTGGCGGTTGCCCGAAGCCGTTTCGGTTGCGTGTTGGTCCGCACGTCGAGAGTGTTGCGGTTGGCTTTCATGTGCTCGGAGGTGGCGTCACGGAAAAGATAGGTCTCCTCCGTATTCCACCCTCCAAGGCGGCTTCCGTGACGGTCTCTCTTACCAATTATCCATATCGCAAATCGGACCCGCAGCTCGGGCTGCGACGCGGGCGTTGCCCTCTGCTGGACTCGATTAGGTGCCGACATAGCTACGTTGAAGAGATGTCCGCCGCTTGTCTCACGCTGCCCAACCCGGTTACGTGATCGCATGTCTCCCTCGAAGTTGAACAGCCTCTCGGCGACTGCGTTGGCCGCGAGATCGGCACTGTATAAGTTTCGCAACGTGGCTGTTGAAATCTGGCCAGGACTACCTCCCCTCAATGCCGACCTCGTGATGGGGATCACGAACTTGGCGGTGTGGGCGGAGAAAGGAGGCAAAGGCAGCCCGAACTTGGCCGGCTTGAGAGCTCTCTTCGTTGAGCCAGCCGTGCAAGCACCGCCGCCGCCACCACCACCTCCCGTAGCTGCAACATCCGTCAAGGCGGTGATGGGCCAACTGGGTGCTAAGGGAGGTGCGTCAAAATCCGAGCGGAAGCTCGCGGCCGCGCGGGCAACCCTAGCAAAAATCAACGCGGCCAAGGCGGCCGCGCGGGCTGCGAAACAGTCCTGACTCCAAATTAAGGGATACTCCACCCGCTCAGTTAAGAGAGTGTGGTAACGGCATTCAAAGTGCTCGTAGATAAGGATATACACGATCCATCCTAGACTTTCCTCGTTTTGTAGCGAGCCGATTTCGATCCCTAGAGCTGGAAAGGGTGAAGGATTTAACGTATTGTTATACAATGGCTTGCATGTAAATCACGCATGCGGTTTACGCCGCAGCCTTGCTGAAGCCTCAATGGAATCGATGAGACGCGATTCGACCGACGGTAAGCCGCCTCACTCTACGCCCTATTCGGAACTCAGTATGTTGGGGTTCAGGCCAAACTCGCTGAGGGCGGGCTTCCTCTCTTCGCCTTCATCTTGGAGATACCTGCGGTTGGAGATATCTCGAAGCTTACCTTCATGTGAGATTTCGATCCGTCGCGTCCCTGGACAGTGACTAGGTAAAGAAACCGATCCACCTCGGAGGGCGGCACGCACATTTCCCGACCAAGTCAGCTTCCACAAGAAATCAGCCTGCCAGAAGAGCCGCTTGGCCGCTTAGGCGAAGAACTCGATGTGAGTTGCGCGGGCCAAGCACCGCGTCGCGCTCGCGCAAAGTCATGCAGCGTGACGACGCAGATCGGGCAGAGCTGGAGGACTGTGAGGTTGCATCCTTCCGCACCTGGCATCTAAGCCGGCAATCCTTGTCGGAAGCTTTGCGGGTTGCCGTTCGAGGCACCGGAGCAGAGGCTAATAGGATGATACAGGACTCCGCCAACGCGTCGTCCATGACACCCGACCAAGATCCCAATCCGCTTACCAATCCGCCGAACACGAAGGTTCGCGATTCGCGGGCAGGAGACATGTTCCACTATCGCTGGGCGGCCCGGCGCTGTTTACGCATGGCTCATCCGCGCTCGCCGCTCACGGCGATCGGAGTGGAGGCCTCAACGGAGCCGCTGCCTGGCGAATACGTCATCGATCTTTCGGAATACGAGAACAGGCCTGATGGCAGCGAGATGGTCACCTACAGCCAGCTCAAGCATTCGACGCGGCGCGTGGACCAGCATTTCGTATTGAGCGAACTTAAGGGGACGCTGGAGGGATTTGGGGAGCGGTTTCGCGCAGTGGTGAAGTCGACCGCGACCGATACAAGGAAACGCGAGCATTTCTTTGCCTTCGTGAGTAACCGTCCTGTAGCGGCAAACCTCAAGGCGGCCGCGGGCGAATTGGCCACCGGCGCCGCGGCCACTACGAAACTTCATCGTGATCTCGTGGCCGCCACAGGACTGAAGGGTGAAGCCGTGCAGAATTTCTTCAAGAAACTCGTGTTCCGCGACGGAGAGCAGGAATATGCCGCTCAGAAACGTCTGCTACATGGCGAACTCACTGAGTGTGTGGTCGGCTTCGTGGATAGCGATGACGCGGACCGGCTCGTCAATCTTGTCGCGGATCGGGTGATGCCGAAGGACGAGCGCGGCCGTGCCGACGGCTTGATCCGCCGGGAAGACGTGCTGCTACGGCTCAACGCGACGGCGGAACAGCTCTTCCCGGCACTGCCCGCCTTCGACCCGCCGGACCAACTGCTCAGGCGAGAACAGCATGATGAGCTATTGGCGCACGTTCTCGACGATTCCGCGCCGGCGATCATCCATGCCGAGGGAGGAGTCGGGAAGACGGTTGTCGCCTGCCAGATCGCTCGATCGGTGCCCTCCGGCTCGGTAGCGCTGGTCTACGATTGCTTCGGAAACGCGACCTACCGCAATCCCGCGCAACCGCGGCATCGGGCGCGTGACGCGCTGGTGCAAATGGCGAACGAGCTGGCGGTTCACGGTCTTTGCCAGCCATTACTGCCGCGCGATGGCGTCGATCCCCACGAATTTTTCAAGGCGTTCGCGCTCCGCTTGCAACAGGCGGTGACGGCCCTGCGCGAGAAGACATCAGGCGCGAAGCTGGTGTTGCTCGTGGACGCTGCCGACAACGCGGAGATGGTCGCAGCCGGTCCTCCTCCCCAGCCCTGCTTCGCGGCAGAGCTGCTCCAAGTGAAGCTGCCGCCTGGATGCTGCCTAACGATGCTTTGCCGTTCCGAGCGAAAACACCTGCTTAGGCCTGCGCCTACGGTGCGCCCTATGTCGCTGCGGGAATTCAGCTGGGCGGAGAGCGCGGCTCACCTGCGAACCAAGTTCCCAGAGGCCACCGACAACGACGTAAACGAATTTCACCGACTTTCGATGGGCAACCCGCGGGTTCAGGCTCAGGAGATGGGACTGCCCGGTGCCACGCTTACGGGAGTCCTCACCAATCTTGGTCCTCGTGTCACTGGCGTGGACGACCAGATCGCCGCCCGGCTCGACAAGGCGACTGCGACCCTGAAGTCGACCCACGGCATGGCTTTCGCTGCGCAGATGGACGCGATCTGCTACGGCCTCGCCAACCTGCCCCCGTTTATCCCGCTGGAGGTGTTGGCACGCGCCGCCGGTGTTAGCATTGAGGAAATACGCAGCTTCGCATTCGACCTGGGTCGGGCGCTGCTCCTGACGGACAATTCAGTTCAGTTCCGGGACGAACCAACAGAAACCTGGTTCCTGAAGCGCTTCAGTGCCGATCAGAGCCGAATCGCCGAGTTTGCCACGCGGCTCAAACCGCTCGCCGGCCAGTTTACCTACGTGGCGCAGGCGTTGCCTCGGTTGCTCTTCCGCGCCGGAGATTACCAGCAGGTCATCGACCTTGCCTTGTCTGACGCACACCTCCCGGTCAACAACCAGCTCGATGAACGCGCGGTGCGGATTGATCGACTCCAATTCGCCTTCAAGGCAGCAATGGGCGAGCGAAAACTGGCAGACGCGATGCGGATTGCGTTCAGGGCCGGTGAGGAGATGGCAGGAGACGGGCGGCAGTTGGCAATGTTCGCCGAAAACACCGACCTGGTCGCCGTGTTGCTGGCCCCCCACCGGGTGCAGGAGCTCGCGCTGCAGCACAAGCTCGGCCGCGCCTGGCCAGGCTGCGAGAATCTCTATACAGCGTCTCTATTGTGCTCGGTGCCGGACTTCAAGGGCGAGGGTCGCGGTTACCTGCGATCCGGTATGGGCTGGCTGTATGCGGTCGTGGCCGAGGACAACAAAAAGGAAAAGGGAAGCTGGGGCCCGCGCCCGCGCCGGGTAGAGGACCACCACCTTGTCGAAATGCTATGGGCTCACCTCGCGCTGGACGGCCCCAAGGGGCTGGTCGAGGAAATGGGTCGTTGGCGCCCGCGTGACCTACCATTCCGACTGGGCGGTCCTGTGATTTCCCGGTTGGTCGACGCCGGCCGGTTCCAAGAAATCGAGGAGATCGCGCGGCAGGGTCTGAAAGTGCCATTCCTCATGCTCGCAGTCGCGCACGAGCTGGGCCAGGTAGGGCATCTGCCACCGGCAGGCACACTCGATGCCACGCTTAAGTTCCTCGTCAATGACACCGACTTAGCCAAGGGGGCGCCGCAATTTGAGCTGCGCAACCCGCTCGTCGCCGCCGTTATTTCCACGCTAGAAGCCTGTGCGGCGCACGGTTTACCGGTGACCGAGATCCGGGCGGCGCTCGATAGGTGTGTTGCGCTCACGGCGGATAGGAATGTGCGTAGCGACTACGGAGGTGATCACCGAGAGCACTTTCTCCGTGCAGCAGCGCTGCGCGCGGTGCTCGCGGGCGCGGACGAACCGACGCTTGGAAACATGCTGCCGCCCGAGCCCGCCGAATCCGCGCAGAAAATCCAACGCTCCGCCGATGAGAAGGAAGGCGACTCCTTTCTCGCGGCGCTCATACCGTGGTATTTCCTACGAGCGAAACTGCTAGTCGGCGTGCCCGATGCCTGTGCCATCGCGCTAGACAAGGCGCGGGAGCGCTCCAACTCAGCTTATATCTCGAACTATAGGTCCGAGGGACGCCTCAGGCTCGAGATAGCTGATGCGCGCTTCGCGACGCTGATGTGGAAACGCAATGTCTCGGACACAGAGTTGCAGGCGTTCCTCGACGGAACGATCAGGAGCAAGACCTTCAAGTTTTGGCTCGGACGGCGCATCCCAGTGCTTCGAGCAGCGCTGCGTCTTTCGCACTTGGAGGCCCTGCGAGCACCAATGGAAGAGTCCTGTGTTGCCGAACTGCGGGGGCCTTGGGAAGGCAACCCACAGGACCATGCCTCTTCCTATATGAACCTGGCTCGCGCGGTCCTGGTCGCGAAGCGCGCTGAGGCTGCGGCCTATTTTGACGAAGCGGGGCAGGTGATTTCGCGGTTTGGCGATGAAGTGCTGGAGCGGTGGCAGGCTATTATGGCCGTCGCGGAGCGGCGCGCGGCAGGCGGCGCAGCCGCTCAAGAACTCGCATATCGCATGTTGCGCGTCGCGGAGGAGGTAGGCGACTACGAAGGCACTAGCGACAAATTCGAGAGATGCGACGCAATCCGAGAAGTGACACACCTCAACCCTGCGGCGGGTATTGCGGGCCTCAGCCGATGGCGGGACCGAGAGATCGGTTGGTTCGGTGAGCAGGTCATCGCTGTCGCAGAGGAATTGTTGGAGCGAAAGGCGGTGTCGACCAAGGAGGCTTGGGGTCTAAGCGGTTTTGAAGCCTGTCGGGGCTCGGAGGAATTCGCGTGCTCATGTTTAGCTGCCGAGACCGATTCTTCAAGGCTGCCAGAGTTGCTGGCGCGATTGGAGTCTGACCTGTCAATGGAGCATGGCCATGGCACTTCCATGGAAAAGCTAATGGCAGTTGCGGCGCAGAGGGGTTTGATAGTGCCATCGCAGCCGGCGAAGGCCGAGATGGTGGCGCACGCCGGCCCCTCGCTCGCACCCAACCCGGCCGAGGAAGAAAAGGAAAAGCAAGCATGGGCGGCGGCTTGGGCTTCCATCCCGGGCGCGGACGTGTCAACGGCGGAGGGCCTACAGCTGGCGCGCTCCGCGCTCGACAAGGCCGGCTCGTGGCGGTCCTCTCTGCCCGAACTTCTCGACCGGGTTCCTGTAGGCCGCGAAACTGCCTTCCTGGCTCTCACGCTTGAGGAGGCCGACGCCAGTTACGTCACTTTCGGGCATATCATCGCGGCTGCACGGAAGCGCTGGTTGCACCTCGCTTCGGTCAGCCGCTACTGGCCCGACTACCTCGGCAAGGTGGGACGGCGGTGCGCGTTTGAGCTCTGTAATTTTTACCGCCGCGGCGCCCTGCGGGATTTCCACGGGATCAACGACACCGAAATGGAGGCGATCTGCGTAGGCATCGGGGAGGGCTTGGCGGCGTGGGAGGGCGTGCTACATGCCGGCGCCTTCTTCGGATTCATCGCCAGCGGCGCCTGGCGCTTGTCACCGGCGGAAGCGGGTGAGCTGTTGGACTTTGGTCTGCAGCGATTCGAGCGTCAGCTCAGTAAAGAAAGAGGCGATGGCCTCTGGACGGAACATCTCCGGGCCCCGGAATCCCCGTCCGAGTCTCTCGCCGGCTTTGTGTGGGCAGCGCTCGGTTCGCCCTATGCCGAGACTCGCTGGCAGGCGGTGCATTGCGTGCGACGCTGGGCCGAATCCGGGTGCGATCACCTAATTCGGGCTCTCCTCGAATGGGACCGTCGCGGAAACTGCGGGGCGTTTGGAGGACGCACGTATCTGTTCTACCACCTGCACGCGCGTCTCTACTTACTCTTTGGTCTGCATCGCGCCGCCGTCGACCACCCGCAGACGCTGGTGGGCCACGCGAAGGCACTGGCCAGCATCGCGCACGGTGGCCTGCCGCATGTCCTGATCCAGCGAACCGCGGCGGAAGCCGCTCTGCGGGTCGCTAAGGCGAAACCGAGCACACTGACACCCTCCGTCCTCCGCCGGCTCGAACGCATCGGCCGGCCGACCGGGCCGCGTCGGCGGGTGAAGTCCAACGCGAAGCCGATTTCGACACCGTGGCACACGCGCGGCGAGGTCGATGCCTCGCTCAAATACCAATTTAACACGGATTTCGACGACCACTGGCTCGAACCACTCGCGAATGTATTCGGTGCCGACAAGGCGCAGGTGATTGAGCTGGCCAAGGAAATCGTCGTGAAAGACCTGAACGGCGTGGGGAGCGATGACTTCAAGCAGGACGCCCGCCACCACCAATGGTTCAACAAGGACCGCGGTGTGCATTACCACAAGTGCGACTACCCACGGACCGATGATCAGGAGTTCTATTTTGCCTACCATGCCATGCACATCGTGGCAGGCAAGCTGGTGCAAAAGATGCGGGTAGTGACACCGGCGGACCAACATGATAACGAGAACGAATGGGACTATTGGCTGCGCCGTCACCGCCTAACCCGCACTGATGGACGCTGGCTGGCGGACCGACGAGACCCTGTGCCACGCGTGCGGCGCGCCTGGCTCCGGCACTCGCGGGAGGAGCACTGGCTCTGGTCGGTCAATACGGCGGATTTCGTCGATTGCCTCTGCGCCTCGAGCGACCAACCTGGCTGGCTGTGTGCCGAAGGAGCGTGGACCGATCATGATTCCCAAAGAGTTGAAACCGTCCGGGTGAGCAGCGCGCTCGTCAGACCAGAGGCGGCGAGTGCGCTCGCAAACTCCCTACGTTGGGCGGAGGAGCCCAGTGGGTTTTTTCTCCCCAACTATCGGCAACGTGATGCCGGTTTCGGCGATGCCCCCTTCGATCTAAAGGGGTGGATACTGGAACGGAACGGCGGAGATCCTCGCCTCGACCGTATGGATCCGTTCGCGCGAGAAATCAGCTATCCCGGCTTTCGCATCGGACCCAGCTTCGCGACCCTCTTGAAATTGACCACCGATCTGGAAGGGCGCGAATGGCGCCGGGCCAAGCGTCACGATCTTGTCGCCCGAGCGGAGCTATGGAGCGAGCGCGAGCGCCACCCTCGTGGCCACCGAGAGAACCTCTGCCGCAGTGGCAGCCGGTTGGTGGCGTCGCCCGATTTATTGCTCGAACTGTGCAGAGCAACGAAACGGCATCTGATCTTCAGCGTGTCGATTGACCGCAAGACCGACCGCGGCTATGGAAGGCGATACCCTGAATACGGGGTTCCATCCTCCCACCAAATCTTCATTCTGTCCGCCGATGGCTGGCTTCGAGACCCCAAAAAAGACTATCGAGTTGGGTGAGGCGCTGATCGCCGACCTGAAATCGGAGTCACACTCCACCCCGCTGTCCCGCTGGGTGGCGCACTACCTGGCTGAGCAAATGACTGAGCTGAATAAGGCAACGGGCAAGGAGCGGGCCAAGGCGCAGGATCGGTGTTTTGCGGCTATTCTGCAACTTTGGCGTCACCGGGATTCCATGCCGAGCGGGTTGCATCCCTTCGCCGGATTCGACCCCGTATTACGCGCACTGGAGACCATCAGTCCTGATCGCCGACATGGTTACTATATCCGGGATTTCGACGAGAAACGTGCGACGGATAAGAGGTCGGCCGACGTGGTGAAGATGGCGAGATTCATTGTGTGGACGGACCGAACAGCTCGGATTCTTATCGAAGTGGCTTTGGAGACCGCTGTCGAACAGGCCAAGACGCCTCGAACCAAGGCCTACCTGAAATGTATCCAGGCGAAGGCCAAGGAAGGCGATGTGATCGGTGTCACCCGACTGATGGCGCGACGCAGGTATTTCGAGACTTTGGACTCGGCAGTGGAGGCCGAGGAAACTAAACAGTATTTGCAAAAACGGATCGAGCAGCTCGCGCACTTCATTGGGGCGGCGGCGGCGGTCCAGAAGGACTTCAAGCGTCGCCTGGAAGAGCTTTCGTCGCCTAAGTCGAAGGCCTAGCCAGCCAGTTCACTCGTGTCCACAATACCATGAGCTGCCCGGCCGTTGTCCCGAATGCTGAAATCTACCTCTACCATAGCTTCCATCGGCACTACGGGAAGGATGCGAACCGACGTATCTCGATGGGGATGCTTCGCTCCATGCTCAAGAGGGGCTTGCTGATGGTGGATGAGCTTCAGACTGCACCCGCTGTAGGGGCCCTTCCGGCTGCCACAATTCGGCAAAAACGTATCTGCTTCACCGCATTGGAGGAAGTTAATGTGCGTGCGCACCAGGAAGTCTTTGGCGACTTCTCTCTCGAGTTCGACGCGCAAGTCCTGCGGGGATTCGGAGCCCAGCCCGCTGCTTACTTAACCACTGCAATTAGGGGCGGCGAATTGCTCCACGATGCTGGCGACCAGGTTTTGCGTCATCTAGGCTCGGCCTACGAAGCGCTGTTCAAGCTTTGGAAACTCGGCGAATCACCAGACAAGGACCTGCTCGCTGCAAGGGGCAAAGTCATGAGCGAAATTTTCCCGCACGCGCACCCAGTGGAAACGCTCGCCTTCGCCGTTGAGACCATCCTCAACCTGTATTATCCGACCGATCTTCCGACCTCTTCGCCGCTTCAGTTCTTCCGCCAACGCGAATGGAAAATCGTGCCCAACATGGCCTACAAGGGGGTATGGCACTATCCTCCATTGGGCGACCAAGCTCGTGAAGAGCTTCTCAAGATCGCGCCAATTTTCTTTATGGCCGACTTCTGTGGTGAGCCCCGCGTCAACCATTGTTCGATATTCTCCGAAGTTGGTGGTCGCCACCTCTTACATGAAGCGCGCCGCCTTATTGTGCCCGACGCCTACGCAGCCGAGGCTAGGCAGGTAGTAAAGGAGGAGGGCGATGTCATTGCTGTCGTCCCAATCTCAGCGCTTCCGCAACCACCTCCATAAACAGTAATAGGTTAATCTCGGTATTACCGGTTGGCGCTGCCACCTTTGAATCACCCTAGCGCCGATCAACCATGAGCGACCTTCGTCACGCATCCTCCCTGATCACGAATTTCCGCGGTGCTTCGCTAGGGAAGACCCTCGCAGGGGTCGAGCGCCGCCTTGTTGGAATCAAGGCCAGCGACGCCGCCACGGCGATTTCCGAGTTGGGCATCGAGGCGGAGGTCCTACTGGCGGCGCTCTTGGTCAAAAAGCATTCCAGTCAGATAAACGAAATCGTGCATGCCCTTGGTATTCTACTGGCGCTGCCTTCCATCCTCGAAAAGGGCGAGAGGGTCGAATCGCTGTCGCTCGGCGCAGGCAATACCGGTAAGGGATTCGACTTGGAGACCAACCGGCGCATCGCTGAATTCACTTTCATTCAGTGGCAGGGTGGTTCTGAGGTCATCCGGCAGAACAAGATATTCAAGGATTTCTTCTTCCTCGCGGAGGCCGAGACCGACAAGACGCGGGAGCTTTACACCATCGGCACCGAATGGCCGATGAAGTTTTTCAAAAGCGGTCGGCGGCTGGCCAACATCCTTGCGGGCAATGCCAAGCTCGGGACGGCCTTCCGCCGCAAATATCCCAAGACTTTTGAACATGTGCGTGAATACTACGGGTCGAAGAAGGAGGTTGTTGCCGTCATGGACCTCTGTGAACACCTCCCGGTGCTGAGGGAGGAGTAACGCCCGGCTGAGTTGGCCGCTCAGCCGAAGGCATGCGAAGAGGTCGCGCTCGGATGAGCTAGGCCATACGGCATTTCTCCACTTGAGTCGTTTAGAGCGGTCGTCAGGCTATCGATCTAGCCTGAGCCCATGATTTCATCGGGCGACTTTATATCAACCTTCATTCCCAATGACTTGTGGAATGGGAAGCATGAGTTGTCACTACCCCAAAAGGAAGCATCAGGTGGCCAACCGGCCATTTCGTGGTTCCCTCGACAATTCTCACTCGTTTCGCGTGGCGAAGGATGGTGGACGCTACAGGACTCGAACCTGTGACCCCGTGCGTGTGAAGCACGTGCTCTAACCAACTGAGCTAAGCGTCCGAAACGAGGGGCAAAGGTTGAGGGCCGGTTCGCGCGAATCAACCCTCTTTTCTTCGCCCCGTCTTTTAGGCGAAGAGCGGGCGCATCTGCTTGCTGAGGGCCTCGTGCCGGTCCTGCAGTTTCCGGTAGAGGGACTTGCGCTTGGCCTCGGGCGTGCAGCGGGTGGCTTCGTTGATCGCGACGATGCCGGTGGTGAAGTCCGTGATCTTCGCTTTTTTGCCCTGTGCGAGGGCTTCGCACCAAGCGGCCTGCAAGGCTCCGCCGAGCGCGGCCCCCTCGTCCTCGACCATGGCCACGACGGGCAAGCCGAAGATGTCGGCCATGAGCTGGCGCCAGTAGGCGGAGCGCGAGCCGCCGCCGGTGACGCGGATCTCCTTGGGCTTGATGCCGAGGGCAGTGAGGCGGCGCAGTCCGTAGTTCATGTTCATCGTCACGCCTTCCATCGCGGCGCGGGCGAGGTGGCCGGGATTGAGCGTGTTGAGGCTCAGGCCGGTGAACACGCCGGTGCCCTTCGGGAGGTTGGGCGTGCGTTCGCCGGTGAGGTAGGGGAGGAGGGCGAGGCCGCCCGCGCCCGCGGGTGCGCTGGCCACGGCCTGCTCAAGCTGCGCGTGGTCCCAGTTGAAGAGCTGGCGGAACTGCTCGGTGACGAGCGTGACGTTCATCGTGCAGAGCAGCGGCAGCCAGCCGCCGGTGGAGGAGCAAAACGCGGCGATCTCGCCGGCGGGATCGACCACGGGCTTGCTGCCGTAGGCGTAGATCGTGCCGCTGGTGCCGAGGCTGGCGGAGACCACGCCGGGCGTGACGTTGCCCGTGCCGATGGCGCCCATCATGTTGTCACCGCCGCCGGCGCTGACGATCACGTCGCTGGAGAAACCGTATTTCTGCGCGAGCGCCGGGCGCAGCGTGCCGGCGGGCGCGTGCGAGGGCGAGAGCGGCGGCAGCCAGTCGGCAAGATTCTTGTCGAGCGCCCTGATCACGGGCTGCGACCAGACGCGCTTGCGGACGTCCATCAGCGCGGTGCCCGAGGCGTCGCCGTATTCCATGAAGTAATTGCCCGTGAGGTGGAAATTCAGGTAGTCGTGCGGCAGCAGCACATGGCGCAGGCGCTTGTAGTTGGCCGGCTCGTGGCGCTTCAGCCAGAGGATCTTCGGGGCGGTGAAGCCGGGGAGGAAGGCGAGGCCGGCGGTGCGGATGGCGGCCTTTTCTCCGCCGAGCTTCTTCGTGAGGATGGCGCATTCCTCGGTCGTGCTGGTGTCGCACCAAAGCTTGGCGGGACGGATGACCTCGCCTTTTTCATCGAGCGGCACGAAGCCGTGCTGCTGGCCGGAGACGCCGATGCCGCGCACACGTGAGCCGTCGATCTTGGCGGCGACCTGGGAGATCACGGAGTCGAGGGCCGCGGACCATTCCTGCGGGTGCTGTTCCATATGGCCGGCGGGCAAGCCGGCGATCAGCGAATGCGGGGCCTTGGCCTCCGCGACGATCTTCCTTTCGTTGAGGTCGAGAACGACCGCCTTGGTGCTCTGGGTGCCGCTGTCGATGCCGATGAAGAGGGACATGGTGGAGAAGGGAGGGTGGAGGGAGTAAGAAGCGAAGTTGCCCGAGGGTGGGCAACATGAACCTGCCATTCTGTCATGGGGCCAAACAACCGCTATCCCGAATTCGCACTACAGTTAGACTGAGCCTTCCTTTGATAAGCCCGGCCGACATGGATTCAACTTTTACACCCAAGGTTCACGACCTACCCAGGTCATCCTTACCCCCGAACCTTACCTCGTTACCTCGTATGAACACCAAGAAACGCACACTCCGGTGCGGGCTATCCATGCTCGGCACCCTCGTGCTGTCCTCCACGTGGGGATATGCACAGACTGCCCCGGCAGCCGCCGCGGCAGGTCAGACGGAAGAAGAAGACGTGCTCGTGCTGTCGCCGTTCGAAGTCTCGGCGGAGTCGGACACGGGCTACGCCACCGCCACCACCCTGGCCGGCAACCGTCTGAACACCGAACTCCGTGACATCGGCAACGCCGTCACGGTGATCAACTCGCAATTCCTCAAGGACATTGCGGCCACCAGCAACGAAACGCTGCTCCAATACACCGTCGGCACCGAAGTCGGCAACCTGAACGGCAACTTTGCCGGCACGGGTGACGGCGCGTTCCTCGACGAGTCGAGCCGCTTCCGCAATCCGAACCAGAACACGCGCGTGCGTGGCCTGGCGGCCGCGGACAACACCCGCGACTACTTCCTGTCCGACATCCCGTGGGACGGCTTCAACGTCGATCGCGTGGACCTGCAGCGCGGACCCAACTCGATTCTGTTCGGTCAGGGCTCGCCCGCCGGCATCATCAACGTCGGTCTCAAGCAGGCTTCCTACCGCAACGCCAACGAAGTCTCCTTCCAGACCGACCAGTGGGGCAGCGCCCGCGCCACGGTTGACATCAACCGCGTGCTCCTGAAGGACCAGCTGGCCGTCCGCATCATGGCCCTGCACGAGAACGAAAAGTTCCAGCAGGACCCGGCCTACGAAGACGACAAGCGCTACATGGGCGCCGTCCGCTGGGAGCCCAAGTTCCTCCGCAAGGGAGGCGCCCGCACCATCGTGAAGGCCAGCTACGAGAAGGGTGACATCAACAGCAACCGTCCCCGCACTCTGCCCCCGCTGGATCTTATCACGCCCTGGTTCGGCACCGGCACCTACAACGGCACCTTCATCGAGAACGGCAGCATCCGCAATCCCTCGACCGGTGTTGTCACCACGGTCAAGAAGGGTGATCTCCGCGTGTTCAACGCCCTGAACAAGCAGACTTTCAACCCCCACATCGTGATGGACGACAACTCCGGCGCGGCGAATGCCGGCCAGGCCCGTCCGAAGATCAACGGCGGCGCGGACAGCGGCCGTTTCAGCCCCTACTTCCAGCCCTTGCTTGGCAACTACGGCCAGCAGTTCGGCGGCCCGAATGCGTTCTACGCCACCGACGGCGGCATCCCGAGCTACTGGATCTGGGAAATTCGCGCCACCCGCGGCATCAACGCCGCCGGCGCTGACGACAACGGCGTGGGCGAGTTCGCCTTCCACCGCCCGGTCGGTATCAACTCCTACGACTCCTTCGCCCGTCAGGCCGGTCTGCCCTACTCGGAATTCGGTGTCTACAAGTCGAAAGTGCTGACCGACAACACGGTCTATGACTTCTACAACAACCTGCTCGACGGTCCGAACAAGTGGGAGTGGTCCGACTTCGACTCGATGTCCGCCTCCATCGCCCAGACCTTCATGGACGACAAGTTCGGCTTCGAGGTGGTCTACAACCAGCAGAACTACAGCAACGGCCAGATCGCCCTGCTCGACGGTCAGCGCCAGGCCATCTACATCGACATCATGGATGTCTATTCCGATGGCACGGCCGCCGGCGCGAACGGCGTTCGCTTTGCCAACGGCACCAAGAATCCCAATGTCGGCCGCGCCTTCGTGACCGACAGCGGTCAGGGCGGCAATCGCAGCTATGACTCCGAGCGTGATTCCACCCGCGCCACCGCGTTCTTCACCCATGACTTCGCCAAGAAGAGCAATGGCTGGTTCGCCAACCTCCTCGGCCGCCACACCTTCACGGGTCTGTGGTCCGAGGATAACCTCGATCGCGAGGACCGCAGCTGGCAGCGCTATGCCGTGCTGGATGATGCCTACCGCACCCTGTTCGACGGTGGCACCGGCATTCGTTTCAACGACAACGGTTTTGCCGTCAACCGGGTGATCTACCTGGGCAACTCGATGGCCAGCCGTTCGACCGCCTCCGGCGCCTACCTGCCCCGGGTGCAGAACCTGAACGAAGCCTCCAGCGGCACCATCCGCTTCTTCGATTCCACCTGGATCGCCACCAATGTTAATCCGGCTGATCCGTGGGAGAATCCGTATTATCCCGTGGGCAACGCCAGCCGGAATTCGACCCAGTCGGAAAACTCGGCCAACTACCGTGGCTGGATCAACGCTCCGTTCAAGATCACCGACTCCGAGGCTTCGCAGGCCAATCGTGACGCCCTCACGACCTTTGCCCGCCTCCGTCGTGACAAGACCGAGTCCAAGGCCTTCGTCTGGCAGGCCCACCTGTTCAACGGTGGTCTCGTCGGCACCTATGGTTATCGTGAGGACACCGCTGGCGCGACCGAGATCTCGCAGAACGTGAGCAACATCGCCGCTCCGGGCTTCCTCAACTTCAACCGGAACACCTACACCCTGGATGGCCGCACCCTCAGCGAGCTCTCCGGCACCTCGCGCAGCTACTCGATCGTCGGCCACCTTGATGAGCTTCCGGTCATCAAGAACCTCGCCGAGAAGCTGCCGGTTCGCGTGACGCTGTTCTACAACAAGGCCGAGAACTTCCAGCCGTTCGCCGGTCGTAAGGACATCTACGGCGTGGACATCGCGCTCCCCGCCGGTGAGACCAAGGACCTCGGCATCCTGCTCGAGACCAAGGATGGCAAATACTCGCTCAAGGTTAACAAGTATGAAACCGCCGTCACCAATGCCAACAGCAACGGTCTCGGTGGCGCCTGGTTCCTTGGTGCCTCGCAGGCCTGGTCTGGTGACTGGGTGAACGTGTTCGAATACAACTGGACCGGCTTCGGTGACTCCTCCGGCATCAGCACGGACCCGACCTACTCCCGCGCCAACTGGACCGATGCGCCTGACCGTGAGGTCGCCGCCATCGCCGCCTGGCGCCAGTGGCAGCAGAGCGCGGTCGCACAGAAGATGTACACCGCCTGGAAGATCAATCCGACCACCCGCACGGGCCAGGTTAACAACACGATGCCCTCCGGCTTCGCCCTCACGGAAGACAGCTTCTCTGAAGGCTACGAAATCGAGCTCAACGCCCAGCCGACCCGCAACTGGCGCCTGACGTTGAACGCCAGCAAGAGCTTCGCCACCCGCAAGAACATCGGTGGCGCCAATCTTGCCGAGTTCGTCTCCGCCTATGAGGCGTTCCTGAACAAGACCGCCACCGACGTTAACGGCGCGACCTTCCGTCCGGGCGGCGATCTCCGCATCTGGTGGGGTGGTGCCGGTAACGAAACCGCCCTGTTCCAGTGGAACCAGAACGTCGGCTCCGAGTGGGCTGCCCGCTCTCTGCAGGAAGGCACCAACGTGCCGGAACTGCGTGAGTGGCGCGTGAACGTCATCTCCAACTATGACTTCTCCGAGGGCCGCCTGAAGGGCTTCAACGCTGGTGTCGCCCTGCGCTACCAGAGCGAAGTCACGATCGGCTATCCCCCGGGCATCACCTCGGCGGGCAAGATCACCTTCGATCTGGCCAACCCCTACCAGGGTCCCGCCGAGACCGACATCGACGCTTGGGTCGGCTATGGCCGCAAGCTGTTCGACAAGGTTGACTGGCGCGTCCAGCTCAACGTGCGCAGCATCGGCAAGGGCAACGACCTGATCCCGATCACGGCGCAGCCAGACGGCAGTGGTGCAGGCTACCGCATCGCACCTCGCCAATACTGGTCGCTTACGAACACCTTCCGGTTCTAAGCCCGGTCCAGGTTTCAAACTTCGCGCCTCTCCCTCGGGAGAGGCGCTTTTTTTGGCGGGGGTGACGGCGAGGACGCTGATTGCCGCATACTCCCGCGCTGGTCAGGGGCCCCTCGACTCCGAGCTCAAGCCGGTGACGTGTGTCCATCGCGCGAGAGCAGGGCCGGGAGTTCAAGGCTGCACGCCGAAGTCAGGCCGCTTGCGCACCGGGCTGCCTCACAACTCAAATCAGATCCCCGTAGCTTTTAGGCTTTTGACCTTGCGAGAGGGCCGAGGAAGCCGGTTGTCTTCGGTGGTTTCGCCAGAGCGGACCTCAAGCCATGATGGCGAAAATCCCCTCTTGAGAGGGGTGCCCGCAGGGCGGGGTGTGGCATGGTATTGAATGCTCACAACGCCCCCGGCCTTGTGATTGGCAGGCCCGCATCGCGGGCCGATCGGCATCAGGGCCGCTTGATCGTGAGCGTCGGGGTCGTGGTGTTCGTCAGCGGGTGTTCGCTGACTGTGCCGTCCGGCCACCTTACCCACAGGCGGCGGGGCGGATTGCCTTCAGACCAGCTGAAGAACGCCGCGGCGGCTGACTGGCTGTAATAGCCGCCCCCGGCCGCGATCTCCGCCAGTTGTCCGGTGCCGTCGGTCAATTCGAGGCGCAGGCTTGCTCCCACCGCGGTGGGATTGCCGGTCGGCCCCTGGAGGCGGATCTGCAGGGCGTGGCGGCTCGGAATTCCGCCGTTTTTCCAGGCCAGTGTCGTGGCGTGATTGCGGCTGGCGAGAAAGTCCGGCCAACCATTGTCGTCGAGGTCCAGCCGCACGAGCGCCTTGGCATCGCCCGGTGCCACCAAGCCGCTGTGCGCCGGCTCAACCGGCGAGAAGCCGCCGCGGCCGTCGCCGCGAAGCAGCTGGCCCAGTCCGCCATCGAAGCGGCCCAAGCCCGGGTTGGGGGCATGGGAATTGTGCAGCAGAGCGAGATCGGCGCGGCCATCGCCGTCAAAATCACCGGCGACCAAGCCCTGCACGGGTGCGATCTGCGCGATCCGCGGCAGGGCAGCAAAACGGAAGGTGCCGTCGGGCTGGCTGAGAAACACGCCGCTTTGCAGCTCGGTGGCCGTGAATTTCCGGGCGGCGGCCAGTTTGTCGGCCCCGAGGATTTCGGGCAGTGTGGCGCGCGCGTAGGCATCGTTGCGCGGAAAGCGTTGCAGGATCGTCGGAATCTGCGCGCCCAGCTCCTTGCGCGTGCGCCGGGGGTAAAGGCTCGTTCCTTCCGCCTGGGCCTCGATCGCCTGGATCGCGGTCCCCGGTTTGAAACTGCCGGCATAAAGAAAGACCGGCGGCTGGTAGGGCGTGTTCAGCCCGGCGTTCCCCGCGGCGTAATCCATCCGGCCGTCGCCGTTGAAATCCGCGGCGGCCAGCGCCGTCCACCAGCCATGGCCGGCGGCGGCGAAGCCCGCTTCCTGGCTGCGCTCGGTGAAGCCGCGGCCGGCGTCGTTGCGGAAGAAACGCACGCCGCCCCATTCCAGCGCGAGCAGCAGATCGGGCCAGCCGTCGCCATCGGCATCGCTCCAGAGCGCGGAGCGTACCAGGCCCGCCTCGCGCAGCCCGGGCGCGAGCGCATCGGTCACGTCTTCGAACCGTCCGCCCGTGTTGCGGAGCAGGACGCTGCGCGGCGGCAACGGATAGCGGCCGGGCAGCACGCGGGCGCCGAGGAACACATCGGGCCGGCCATCGCGGTCAAAATCCGCGGCGACGGCCGCCCCCACGCTGATCGGCAGCGGGGGCAGGGCGTCGGGCTGCGGGCTCAGGCCGGCGCCGCTGTTGCGGTGCAGCACCGGTTGGAAAGAGGGGGAATTGGCGGTGCGGTTGGTGCCGGCCTTGGTCTGCAGCAGGTCGGTGTGGCCGTCGCCGTCGAAATCCAACAGGAGCAACGGACCGTCATCCACCGGCGAAGCCGGCAGCGTTCCACCGGGCGCGAAGCGGCTGCCTTGGTTGAAATGAATGCCGGCCGGTTGCCGGCCCGTGCCGCCGACCACGAGATCGTCGCGGCCGTCGCCGTTGAGGTCGCCCAGGGCCAGGGCGGGGCCGAGCCGGTCGAAGCGCGTGGCGACCAGCGGCTGGTTTTCGGCGTCGAAGCTTTCCTCGACGGTGAGGGCGAGCCCGTGGGCGGCCCCGGTTTCGACGAATTGTGTCGGGACGGCACCGGGGGGCGCGGCCGGGCGCGCGGGTCCGGCGGGCTCCGTGATCGTGAACCGCCGGTCCGCCGGCAGGTCCGTGAACCGCTGCACGTGGCCGCTCGGCCACTCGACGGTGAGGGAGCGGATGACCGTGGCCTCGCCGAGGCCGAAATGCAGGATGGGTTCGCTGCTGGAGAGATAGCCGCGGGCCGGGTCGAGGGTGCGGCGCTGTGTCCCCGAGGCGGTTTCCAGGCGGAGGGTCGCGCCCACGCCAAAGCGGTTCGAGTTCGTGCCGCGGAGCGCGAAGATCGCGCGGTGGCCCTCGCCGCTGTCATTGCGCAGCAGCGTTGGGTGTCCCTCGTGATTGGCGTAAACCAGGTCCAAATCCCCGTCACCGTCGAAGTCCGCAAACGCCGCGCCGAAGCTCACGCCGCGCTGATCAAGGCCCCAAGGGGCTCCGACGGGCTCGAACTTCAGGTCGCCGGCGTTGCGAAACGCGAGGTTGGCCTCCTCGAGCCGGGGGCTCGTGCGCATGAGGTTGATGCGCTCGGCGGGGGTCTCGGCCAGCACCATCCGGTCGAGCAGGTCCACGTTTTGGTATTCGCGCACCATGCCGTTGGTCACGTGCAGGTCGAGGCGGCCGTCGTTGTCGAGGTCTTCGAAGCGCACCGACCAGGTCCAGTCGGTCGCGGAGAGACCGGCGAGATGGGCGGCCTCGCGCAGGCGCCCGAGGCCCGTGCCGAGGAGCAGGACATTGCGCGAGTGCTGCGGGGTTTCCCCGGGGCGCGGATCGGCGGTGTTGCCCTTGAGCGTGCGCGAGTAGGCCATGCCGCGCTGGTCCTTTTCGTGGCTGGTCGCGGCCATGTCCGCGACGAGGAAGTCCGTGCGGCCGTCGTTGTCCACATCGCCCGTGTCAGCGCCCATCGCGGAGTAGGGCAGGACGGGCGCCACGCGGTGAATCACGTTGGTGAAGGTGCCGTCGCGGTTGTTGCGGTAGAGCCGGTCGGGCTCCGTGAAATCGTTCGCCACGTAGAGGTCGGGCCAGCCGTCGTCGTCGTGATCCCAGACGATGGCGGCGTGGGCGAGGTTTTCACCCGTGATGCCGGCGCGGTCGCTCACGTCCGCGAAGGTGCCGTCGCCGCGGTTGTGGAAAAGGCGGTCGCGCTGGCCGTTGGGCGCCTGGGCGGAGTCGAGCAGGTTGGTCTGCACGTAAACATCCAGCCAGCCGTCGCGGTCGTAGTCGAAAAAGACGCCCAGGCCGCTGGCGTCCGTCAGGGCGAGACCGCGGGCCAAGGCCTCCTCGCGGAAGGTGCCGTCGCCGCGGTTCACGAACAGTTTGTTCGGCGCATTGAAGTGGCAGACATAGAGGTCGGGCCGGCCGTCGTTGTTCACGTCGGCCCAGCTGGCGCCCTGCGTCCAGTCGGTGCGGTCGGTCTTGGTCAGTTCCTCGTTCCGGATCAGGCCGGCGGCCACCGTGACGTCGGCGAATTTCCAACCGCCGAGGTTGCGAAACAGCCGGCTGGGCCCGGTCTTGCTGACGGCGAACACATCCGGCCGGCCGTCACCGTCGAAGTCCGCAACCGCCACGCCGGTACCGAGGGCGCCGTTCATCAGTTCGGTGTAGCGGCGGCCCCACATCTGCGGGTCGCCGAAATGGTTTTCGCAACGGAGTCCGCTCTGGTCGGGAGAAAGTGCGGTGAACATCGTTGCCCCGGCGGGACCTGAGCGGGGCGCTAGTTCGGTGGCAACAATCTCGGCCGCGCCGCCACCGGTCGCACCGGCCAGCAGGAATCCGGCGAGAACGAACCCGGCGAAGCGGGCGTCTCGCGTCCGTCGGACGGAAGTCGGGTCGTGGCGGCGGGCTGCCAGGGGGTGACCGGGGGCCATGGCTCCAGCACAAGGCAATCGCCTCGCCGGGCGAGCAGAATTCCTCCGCCCCACTCAGGGCGGCAAGATGGAGAGGATCTCTTGGAAATTCCGGACGCTGGCCGCCTGGCCGGATTGCTCGGCCTGATGCAGGCCGGCGGTGAGGACCCGGCGCGCATCGGACGGACGCCCGCTGCGCACGTAGGCCTGTCCGAGGAAGAGCGCGGCCTGCGCCTGGGTAGGCCGCGCGCGGTGGGCGATCTCCAGCGGCGCGACCGCCTCGCCGGGCCGGTCGCTGATCAGCAGCAGCACGCCCAGCCCCGCGTTCAGGTCGGGGTGGTCGGGCTGCAAGACGAGGCCGGCGCGGTAGTGGCGTTCGGCGGCGGCCGGATCGCGCTGTTCAAGAGCGCGGCCCGCGCGCAGGCGCCAGCTGGCCGTGATCCGGCGGATTTCGGGTTCGCCGGGATTCGCCTTGAGCAGGGGCAGCAGGAAGCGGCCGGCTTCCTCGACGCGTCCGGCGTCCACCTCCAGCCGGGCGAGGAGCAGCAGCGCCTTGGGGAAGGTAGGCTGCATCGTGAGCGCCCGCTGCAGGGCTTGGGCGGCTTCCGGGAGCCGCTCGGCTTCCACCAGCAAGACGGCGAGCGCGAAGTCGGCCTCGACGAAGGCCGGGTTGACCTCGATCGCCCGGCGGTAGGCTTGGGCGGCTTCCGTGCGATTGCCCTCGGCCTTGAGCCGGTTGCCCCAGGCGTGCAGCAGGTCGGCCGAATCGGGATGTTGACGCAGGCCCACCTCGAGCGTCCGGCGGGCGGGGCCAGGTTGTTTCAAGGCCACGTAGGCCTCGTTCAGCTTGAGAAAATGCATGGCGGTCGGCCCGGAGTCCGGTGCCGCGTTCTCGATGCCGCGGAGCAGCGTGTCGCGGGCCGCCACGGTCGCCCCTTCTTCCAGCAGCAGCGCGCCCAGCAGCTCGTGGGCGAGGGCGTAGCCCGGTGCGAGGGCGATGGCCTGCTCGAAGCGCGCCCGGCCACGGTCGCCCTGATTGGTCTGGTAGGCGATGACGCCGAGATGACAGAGCCGCCGCGGCTCGCGGCAGCGGGTGTTCAGTTCCTCGATCCACGGGTCGTCGGCCTCGCGGAATCGGCCGGCTTCGCGGCCCAGCCAGCGGTGGAGGTCGGCGAGCTCCTCCCGGCCGGCGGCGGCCTGCAGCTCGGCGTAGAGATTCTGCGCGGCGGAAAATTTCGGATGCTGCTTCAGCAATTGTTCGAGCCGTTCGATCGTTTCGGCGGTGCGGCCCTGCAACTGCGCGACGCGGGCGAGGCCG
This sequence comes from Oleiharenicola lentus, assembly GCF_004118375.1. Lineage (NCBI taxonomy): Bacteria > Pseudomonadati > Verrucomicrobiota > Opitutia > Opitutales > Opitutaceae > Oleiharenicola > Oleiharenicola lentus. The sequence goes on along the minus strand of NZ_SDHX01000002.1, from coordinate 960,240 downwards.
AGCCCGGCGTAGGGGTCGTCGGGCAACAGGGCGAGCCGGCGTTGGTAGTTTTCGGCCGCGGCGTCGAGCCGGCCGCTCTTGAGCTTCATTTCCGCCAGCTGCAGCCACGCGGTGGCGGCCTTGGGGTCGGCGGCGACGGTGGCTTCGAGCGCCCCTTCCACCCCGGTCAGGTCGCCGGCCATGCGCAGCAGGTCGGCCAGGTAGTAATGCCAGCGAGCCTCCTTGGGCTGCTCGCGGGCCAGGATCCGCCAGCAGGCTTCGGCTTCGGCCCGGAATTCGTTGGCGTGAAACAGCCGCCCGAGTTCCGCCACGGCTTCGAGCCGGCCGGTGGTGGCGGCGGCCCGGGCGTCCACCAGCAAATCGCGGAGCGTGGCGTTGGGGGTGTTCGCCGGCAGCGCAGGCAAGGCGGTTTGCACGCGCTTGGTCTGGGCCCGGCGCAATCCATAGTAGCCGGCCAACGAGACGAGGACGACCAGCGCCAGCATCAGCGCGGCGGTGCGCCCGAAGCGACGGCGGGGTGTGACGGACTGGGCGGACTTGCTCACTGTCGGCGCCACAGCGTGATGTTGCTCAACCGTTCGAAGGGCGGGAACGCGTGGAGCGCCCCCGTCACGATCTCGGGCACACCGTCACCGTCGAGGTCTCCGACCGCGGCGGTGACGAGCTTGATCGGGCTGCGCGCGAGCGGCATCGGCGTGAAGTTCTGGCGGCCGTCGTTGAGCCAGGCCATCAGCGCGACGGACTGCGGGTCGTCCCAGTCGGCGAAGCCGCTCACGGCGACGAGGTCGGTGTGGCCGTCGCCGTTGAGGTCGGCGGCGCAGGGCGCATAGGCGCCGGGAAAGTCCCCGACGCGGTGGTAGCGGAAGTTGCCCTGGCCGGTGTTTTCCAGCCACTGGATGCCGTGCCACGGCCGGTGGCCGCGCACGGCGTAGTCGAAGCCGTCGCCGTTGGTGCTGATCAGGTCGGGGCGTCCGTCGCGGTTCACGTCGGCCACGGCGAGCCCGCTGCCGCCGTAGTCCTCGTTGGTCGAGCCCCAGACGAGCGTGTCCTTGAATTCGCCGCCGTCGCCGGGGTTGCGAAAGAGATGGACCTCCTCCCACTCCTGGGTGACGAGCGCGGCAAAATCGGGCCGGCTGTCGCCGTCGAAGTCGGCGACCGGCGTGTGCACGGTGCCCGACTGGCGGTTGACGATCTGGCTCTCGAACCGCCAGCCGCCGAGGTTCTTCATCCAGCGGGTCTCGCCCTGCGCGTAGCCAAACTGGCCGACCACGAGATCGAGTTTGCCGTCGGTGTGGCCGGTGAGGTTGGCGGCGCGCACATCGGTCACGCGCGCGGTTTTTTCGAGGAGTGTGCGGGGTTGGAAAGTGCGGTTGTCGAGATTCTCCAGCACCACGATGGAGCCGATGCGGTCGTTGTTGGGCATGATCTGCCCCATGCAGGCGACGAGCACATCGAGCCGGCCGCTGCCCTGCACATCGGCGGCCCAGACGTTGGCCGGGGCCGGCAGGTCGCGGGCGATGACCTGCTCGGTGAACACCCCGCGCGGGGCCTGCCGGATCCAGCGCACGGTGTTGCCGCGGGCTTCGCTGTAGATCACGTCGGGCAGGCCGTCCTGGTCGAGGTCGGCGATCTGGAGGTTGGTCACCATCGGACGATCCTCGGGTCCGGCCGGGCTCCCGATCGCGACGGGCTGGTAAACCAGCGCCGGGAAGTTCGTCTTCGGTGCGGCCCGGTTTGCAGTGGCCGGGGCCGGTGTCCGCGGCTGGCAACCGCTCAGCGCCAGGCCGATGCCGGCGATCAGTCCGGCTACGATGCCGGCATAACGCACCGGGTGGCGGCTGGCCCGTCCAAGGGAGAACGTGTTCATAGCTGGGCCTGAAATTCCACCGGCAGCAGCCCGAGCGCCGTCGAGCGCAGCGCGGGATCGCTGAATTCAATCCGGAAGGCGCGCGCGAGGGTGAGCAGGCGGAAGAGGCTCACCGGGCCCAGCCCGCGCAGCCGCTCGGTGTCGGCTTCGCTCAGGCAGAACTGCACCTGCGCGCGCGCGAGGTCGGGGTGCTTGGTCTGCGCCAGCACGATGGCGAGGTTGGCGCGCCGTTCCCAAGGCAGGTCCTCGTCGCGGCCGTCGGCGATGGCGGGCAACAGTTCCGGCAGGATGCGCGCGAGCGTGCGGGTCTCCTTGCGGGCGAGCGCGACCTTGGCGCGCGCGATCATCGCGCCGGCGTCGGCGGCGAAGGATTGTTCCAGGCTGTCACCGACCGCGGCGGCCAGGTCCAGCCGGCCGGTGTCCACGAAGTATTCGGCGAGCCGGCTCAGCGCGATCGCGTTTTCCTGGGGTTCGACCACCTCGAACACCGCGAGCGTGTCTTTTTCCAACCCGGGGATCACGGGCAGCTGGTAGGCGACGGGCCGCAGCCAGCGCGGGGGCAGCCACTGGCGCAACAGGGCGATGAGCGAGCGCTCGGGTGTCGCCGAGCCGGCCTGGGCGAGCCGGTCCAGCGCATCATCCCACGAGGGCAGCACGACGTATTGGATGCCGCGTTGCTGCATGAGGGCCTGCGCCTCGTCGGTCGAGGCCGTGCCGGCGATGCGCGCGGCGAGGGCCAGTCCGTCGTGGTTGCCGGGGTAGGGCGAGGCGATCACCCGCAGGCCGCCATGGTAGGCCAGCGCACCCGACAGGGCGGGCGGCGCGAAAGCAATCGTGCCGGGCTCGGAACGCGCGGCCAGCCACTGGGCGAGGTCGCGTTCGACCAAGGCGCGAGCCTCGGCGGGGGCGAGTTCCTCTTCCGCCGTCGGCCGCGGCCAGGCGGCGATCAACGCGGGCAGCAGCAACAGGCCCAGTCCGCTCCGCCAGCCGATGGCGGCAAAACCGCCGGGCGTCGCCGCGACGGTGACCGCCAGCAGGCCGACCAGCATCACGTCGAGCAGGCCCCACCACCGCAGCTGCCAGAAAACCAGCAGCAGGCAGAAGCCGATGCCCCCGCTGGCAAAGAGGATCGCGGCGCGCCGGGCCGGGGCGCCGCGCATCAGCCGCAATGCGGCCGCGATGAGCAGGAGCGGCAGCAGGGCGGCCGTCAGGCCGAGGCTCAGCCGATCGGCCCGCACCCAACTGATCAGACCGCCGCGGCCCGCCAGGACCGGATGATCAGGCCCGAGATCCGCCCCGCCGGCTCCGCGGTGAAACAGCCACGCCAAGGGGAGCAGCACGGCGAGTCCGCCGGCGACGAGCGCCAGGCGTTCGCCGCGGGCCGATTCGCGCCACGGGCGCTGTTGGAACCGCGACAAAACCTCGGCCACGCCGAACCACACGACCACCAGCAGCGGATGATTGGAATCCAACCCCGCTCCCGTGAGGCCGCCGGGGCGCCCTTCGAGCCACCAACCGAGCAGGGCGACGCTGCCGGCGCCGGTGGCCCAGGAGCGCCACGACAGAAGTGCGGTCTGCGAACGCGGCGAAAAGCCGGTGGCGAGCAGTCCGCCGGTCAGCACCGCGCCCAGCATGGCCAGCTGGCTGCCGGCATCGAGCCAGGAGCCGAAGCCCGCCGCGGCTCCCGCCAGGAGAAGGGTGAGGCGCGAGGGTTGGTGCCAGGCGGCCAGCAGCAGGAGCATCCCGCAGGCGTTGGCGACGAGGAAAAGTCCGTGGTCGTCGGGTCGGCCCGGCGAGAAAAGTTGCGCATGGGAAAACAGGGCGGCCGTGCCCAGGGCCAGAAACCCGCCCGCGACCGCGCCGAACCTCCAGGCGGCGAACAATCCGCCGCCCACGCACAGCAGGATGAGCAGGGCGGGATCGGCGTGCAGGGCCGCCTGTTCGACCGCGGGCCCGGCCGCGCCGCCGGACGCCAGCGCGACCAGCCGCAGCCACCACCGGTAGGGCGCCGCGCCCTGCACGGGCCGGCCTTCCGGCGCGTTGTCGTAGTCGGCGTGCGCCACCGACCAGGAACCGGTGGCCGCCATTTTTTGCACGTCCATGATCACCGCCTGGCTGCGGCTGCTGCCGACCGGCAGTAACCGGGCTCGCGTGCCGTGCTGGTAGCCGGTGGGCGAATCGGCCGCGGCCGGCGCGACCTGCGCCTGGCCGCTGATTTTTTCGATCTGCTGGATCCGCCGGTTGTTCATGCCTCCGAGCCAGAGGGCCGACAGCACGATCAGGGTCAGCCAAGCGAGGGAAACGGGGCGCAGCAGGAGGGTCATCAGTCGGGGTGGGGAGCCGGCGAAAATACGGTCACAATTCACCGGGAAGCAAGTGCGGTTCGGAAGGTTTGCGCCTGCCTTGACCACGACGGGCTCCACCGGTCTGATGCGGGCGTTGCCGCCCCCGTTTTCCAACCTCCGTTGCCCCCCGGTTGCCGGGCTCCTCCGGACCGTCCCGCCTTGGGTGGCGCTGGCCCTGCTGGTGGTGACCGCGCCGGCGGCCGAGGGCCTGGTGGCCGAGCCGCTCGCTCCGCGCAGTCCCGTGCGCGGCCCGACGCTCTTTGCCACGCTGGCTCCGGGGGACACGGGCATCGTGGCCGAAAACCGTTACGCCGATCCGCGCATGTGGACCGACCGCTACTCGGAAATCATCTACGGCCCGATGGGCACGGGTGTGGCGATCGGCGACTACGATGGCGACGGCCGGCCCGACGTGTTCATCGTCAGCAAAACCGAGCAAAGCCGGCTCTTCCGCAATCACGGCAACTGGAAGTTCGAGGACGTCACGGCGAAGTCCGGCATCGTCGAACCGGGCAAACCCGCGGGCTGGACCCAGGGCGCGGCCTTCGCCGACGTGGACAACGACGGTCGCCTCGACCTCTACCTCTGCCGCTTCGGGGTGCCGAACCAGCTGTTCATGAACCGGGGCGACGGCACCTTCCGCGAGGAGGCGGCGGCGCGGGGACTTGCCGTGACCGATGCGAGCGGCATGGGCGCGTTCTGCGACTACGACCGCGACGGCGACCTCGACGTTTATCTGCAGACCAACCTGTTCGACACGGTGAAGGCGCCGCAGGGGCAGAAGGATTACCTGTTCCGCAACCGGGGCGACGGCACCTACGAGGAGGTGACCACAGCGGCCGGCATCGCCCCGATCGAAACCGCCGGCCACTCGGCGACGTGGTGGGACTACGACGGCGACGGCTGGCCCGATCTCTACGTCGCCAACGACTACGCCGTGCCGGATTTTCTCTACCGCAACAACCGCGACGGCACCTTCACCAACGTGATCAACGAGGCGATCGCCCAGACGCCGCACTCCTCCATGGGCTCCGACTTGGGCGACGCAGACAACGACGGCCGGGTGGATCTCTTCGTGGCCGACATGGCCGCGACCACGCGGGAAAAGGACCAGCGCGGCATGGCGAAGATCCGCGCCATGCTCGACTCGGCAGTGCATCCAACAGGCGAAGCCTTTCAGTTCATGCGCAACGCGCTGCACCTTGGCACCGGCACCGCGCGCCTGCGCGAGGGCGCACAACTGGCCGGGATCGCGGCCACGGACTGGACCTGGTCGGTGCGCTTCGATGACTTCGACAACGATGGCCGGATCGACCTGCACGTCACCAACGGCATGATCCGCGAATACCACAACGCCGACCAGCACCAGGTGCTTATGGCGCTGGAGAATCCCGCCGATTCGCGCCGGGCCATGCAGGCGGCCCCGGTTTTCGCCGAGCGAAACTTGGCGTTCCGCAACGAAGGTGCACTGAGGTTCAGGGAAGTCGGCACCGAGTGGGGACTGGGTCAGCTGGGCGTGAGCTTGGGCGCGGCCACGGGCGACCTCGACGGCGACGGCGACCTCGACCTGATCTACGCCAACTACCAGTCGGGCCCGACGGTGCTGCGCAACGACAGCGACACCGGCCACCGGCTGGTCATCGCGCTGCGCGGCACGACTTCCAACCGCTTCGGCGTCGGCGCGACGGTGCGGATCAAAACCGCCACGGGTGAACAGGTGCGCACGCTCGTGCTCGCGCGCGGCTATCTGTCCACGAGCGAGCCCGTGCTGCACTTTGGTCTGGGCAGCGCCGAGCGCGTTCAGGAACTCACCGTCGAGTGGCCGAGCGGCCACCGCCAGAGTTTCGGCAACCTCGCGGCCGATCAAAAGCTGACCCTCATCGAACCCGCCGGCCCGGCCCGGCCAACCGCCTCCGTTCCGCCTGCCGCGCTCTTCCAGGCAGACTCGCTCGGCCTGGTTTCCCGCGAGCAGCCCGAAGCCGACGCCAACGCGCAGCCGTTTCAGCCGTTTACCTTTGACCGCCGCGGTCCCGCGTTGGCGGTGCTCCCCGTGGGCAAAGGCGAACAGCTTCTGCTCGGCGGCACGACCCGCGATCCCCTGCGGGGCTTCTCGGCCGACAACCTCGACGACGGTCCTCTCCTCGTTTTCGAGGCCAACGGCGACGGCGTCCCCGACCTGCTCCAGACCAAGGCCGGCACGAGCCGGCCCTTCGGCCCCGACTATCAGCCCAAACTTCATCTCGGCACGCCCACCGGTTTCACGCCCGCGGCACTGCCAGCCATTCCGCAGAGCACCGGGGCGGCGACCGCGGCGGACCTGGATCGCGACGGCGACCTCGATGCTTTCCTTGGGGCGCGCGTGTTGCCCGGTCGTTACCCGCTCACGCCCCGCAGCGTGCTGCTGCGCAACGACGGCGGCACGTTCACCGAGCTTCCCTTGCCCGAGAATGGCGAACTGGGTCTCGTCACTTCGGCGGTCTTCAGCGATCTCGACCAGGACGGCTGGCCCGACCTGATCCTCGCGACGGAGTGGGGGACGGTCCGCTACCTGCACAACGACGCCGGCAAGGCTTTCACCGATCGCTCCGTCGCGCAGGGTTTCACACAGAGCGGTTTCTGGAGTTCGCTCGTGGCCGCCGATTTCAACGGCGACGGCCGGCCCGATTTCGCGGTGGGCAACCTCGGACTCAACACGCCCTACCACTCCGGTCCGGCGATTCTCTTCCACGGACGATTCGGCGACGGCGGTCCGCCGTCGGTGATCGAGGCCACCCAGGAGGACGGAAAACTTTTTCCGCGGCGCTCGCGCAACGAGCTGGGCGGCCGCATCGCCGGGCTGCTCCGCCGTTATCCCCGCCACAACGAATTCGCCAAGATCGCGCTGCCGGAGATTGTCGGCGCCGAACGCCTCGCCCGCGCCAGGCGCTTCGACGCAACCGAGCTGCGCAGCGGCGTCTATTTGAGCCAGCCCACGGGCCCGCACCGTTTCGTGCCGCTGCCTTGGGAAGTCCAGCTCGCGCCCGTGCAGGGCATGGTCGCGCTCGATCTCACCGGCGACGGTTTCGCGGATCTCGCGTTGGGGCAAAATTCCCATTCGCCCACGCCTTCGCTCGGACGCTTCACCGGTGGACTCGGCGTGATTCTCGTCAACGACGGTCGCGGCGATTTCCGTGCGCTCGACCCGCAGCAGAGCGGTTTCATCGTGCCGGGCGATGTACGGGCCCTTGTGGTGGCCGATCTTGACGGCGATGCCCGGCCGGAGCTGGTGGCCAGCCGCAGCGAGCAGCCCGTGCTGGCCTTCCTGCGCTCCGGGTTCACGGGCCACCAGCCCTTGCGCGTTGTGCTCCAAGGCCCGTCCGGCAACCCGACGGCCATTGGGGCCCGGGTCACGCTCACGCTGGCCGACGGTTCCGTTCGCACCGCCGAAGTCGCGGCGGCTTCCGGTTACTACTCCCAGTCTTCCCCGGCCGCGTTTTTCTGGCTGCCGGTCGCCCCGCGCTCGCTCGCCGTCACCTGGCCCGACGGCCGCGTCTCGACTCACGCGATTGAGTCTAATGGCAGCGCGCACCTCGTGATTGCCGCGCCGCGGTGAAAAAGGGAGAGTGGGTTTTCGCCCCTTTCCCCCCATGAGAATTCCCCTAAAATCCCTGTCCTTCCTGCTGGCCCTGACCGGCTCGCGGCTGATCTGCGCGGAAGACGCGCCCAAACCCGCTCCCGGCCTTGAAGGCACGATGATGATTGCAGATCTTCGTGCCGAGCTGCCCGGCGTCTTCCAGTATGGCACGTGGAAGGATCAGGTCACCACGACCAAGAGCGGCCTGGCGGTGCTCGGCAGCAAGGGCGCGCAGGGCAACGGCGGCCTCGGCCGCGAGATTTCACCGGCGGTGAACCTGGGCGATGTCCGGTTTGTCGAGGTCGCGCTCGGCACCGTGCCCGGCAACGAGGTGCCGCAGGTGACGCTCGCCTTCAACGACGCCGACGGCACCCAGTTCACCGCCCGCGTGCTGGTCGAGCAGCTTGTGCCCGGCCAGCCGGTGTGGCTGCGGGCCAAACGGGAAGATTTCACCCTGAACCCGGTCGAGAAGGGCGCCGACTCGCAGATGAATTGGAGCCAGGTGACGCGCTGGCACCTGCAAGGCGACTGGACCACGCCCAAGCCGATGCAGGTGATCCTCGTCGCCCTGCGCGTGCGGCGCTGAGTCCTTATCTGGGCAGCCCACTGCCCGCTTTACGCCGGGACCCGGTTCACGGCGCGCGGCCGAACTGCTCGCGGTAGGCGCTGACGAGGCGGGACAGCTGCTCGCGTGGCACCCGCGGCTGTTCGCGCACGGCGGTCATCCAGCGCCGGGCTTCGGCTTCGTTGCCCGTCTGGATGGCATTGAAGGCGAGCACGCTCAGCGCCATCGGATGTTCGGGCTCGGCGGCGAGGGCGCGCTGCATCTCGGCCACGCCCTCGCCGCTGCGGCCCTGCCGGATGAGCAGGTTGCCCAGCTCAAGGTAGGCGTCGGGCTCGTTCGGGCGCAGGCGGATCGAGGTCTGGAACTCGGCGATCGCCTCGGCAACGCGGCCGGCTTTCTGGAGGTTGCGGGCAAACTGCAGGTGCAGGCCGGGAGACTGCGGACAGTTTTTCAAACCCTCGGCGAGGGTGCGCTCGGCGGCGGATTTCTCGCCCAGCATCTCCTGCAGGGCGCTGAGGTTGGCCCAACCGTCGGCGAAATCGGGGGAAAGTTCGGTGCAGCGCCGCAGCTGCTGGATCGCGCCGGCGTGGTCGCCCTGCTGGATGAGCAGGGTGCCGAGCTGGTAGAGGGCGGACACGTCGTCGGGCGCGACCTCAACCGCGCGCTGCAGCAGGCGCACCGCCCCGGCCGGATCGCCGTTGCGCGCGAGGTTGCCCGCGGCAATGCCGAGGCGGTAGGGCTCGAAGCAATTCTCGATCAGTCCGTCGGCCCACGGGTCGGCGGGATCGCGGTAGGCGCCCGAGGCCTTGGCGGCGGCGCGAATGGCGGTGGCGCGGTCGCGCTGGCCGAGGCGTTCGTAGAGCGAGACGATGAGGTCGTAGCCGACGGTGTAATTGGTGCGGTTGACGACGGTCTCGAGCTTTTGCCGCGCGTCGTCCCAGCGCTGCGCCTCGAAGTCGAGCCGGGCGAGGCCGAACAGCGCATAGGCGTCGTCGGGGGTGCGCTGGAGCACGGCCTTGAACGCGGCCTCGGCCTCGGCGGGCCGGTTAGCCTTGAGATAGGTTTCACCCAGACGCAGCCAGGCCGGCGTGTAGGTGGGGTCGAGGGCGGTGGCGCGTGTCCAGAGTTCGAGCGCGGGCTCGAGCTCGCCGTAGCCGGCTGTGAGCAGCGCCGCCAGGTGGAACCAGCGCGCCTCGCCGGGCTCCAGCTGTTGGAGGGCACGGTAGCCGTGCAACGCCTCCTCGGGGAACCCGTTGGCGTGGTAAAGGCGGGTGAGAGCGCGCAGGCCGTCGACGGACTGGAAGCGGCTGCGCGCTTGTGCCTCGGCGGCGGCGAGGCGGTCGCGGATTGCGGCCGGGGCGTTGGCCAGGTCGGGCCGCGCCGGCAGGGTGCCGGTAACCGCCTGCTGCGTGCCGCCGGCCTGCCACCACCAGAAGCCGCCGCCGGCGAGCACGGCGCCGAGCAACAGCCCGGAACCAATCTTGAGGCCGGGTTTCATGGGCGGGTGGGGCGGCGCCAGAGCGTGAGGCGGCTCATGGCGTCGTAGGGCGGGTAGATGTAGAAGCCGCCGGTGGCCAGCGACACGCGGCCCGTGCCGTCGAAGTCGCCCGCGGCGAGCGTGATCTGGTCCTTCGGCGTGCGGGCGAGCAGGCGCGGCTCGAAGCGCGCGCGGCCGTCATTGCGAAACCACATCAGCGAAATGACGTTCCGGTTGCGATTGTTCCAGTCGGCGTAGGCGGTGGAGGCGATGATGTCGGGGTGACCGTCGCCGTCGAGGTCCGCGACGATCGGCGAGTAGGCGCCGGGCAGGTGGGCGATGCGGTGGTGACGGTAGTTGCCGTCGCCGCTGTTCTCCAGCCACTGCACGCTGTGCCAGGGCCGCGGACCGGGCGTCGCGGCGGGGCCGAAGCCGTCGCCGTTGGTGAAGATGATGTCGGTGCGTCCGTCGCGGTTGAGGTCGGCGATGGTCAGGCCGCTGCTGCCGTAGTCCTCGTTGGTCGAGCCCCACAGCCGGCGGGAGCCGAATTTTCCGGCGCCCTGGTTCTCGAACAGGTGCACCTCCTCCCACTGTTGCGAGATGAGCGCGACGATGTCGGGGCGGGCGTCGCCGTTGAAGTCGGCGATGCAGACGTTGATCGAGCCGGACAACTCCGACAGCACATGGCGGCGGAATTCCCAGGGACCGGTGCGTTCCAGCCACGCCACCTCGCCCTGATCGTAACCGAAGTGCGCGACGGCCAGATCGAGGTCGCCGTCGCCATCAAGATCGGCGGCGCGCACATCCACGGGGCGGGTGGTGTTCTCCAGCACGGCGCGGGCGGTGAAGTTCTGCCGGCCGTCGTTCTCGAGGATGAAGATCGTGCCGATGCGGTCGTTGTTGGGGAACACCGCGCCCATGCTCGCCACGAGCAGGTCCAGATCGCCGTCGCCGTCCATGTCGGCGGCCTCGGCATGCACGGGCGCCTTCAGGCTGGCGGCGAGCAGTTGCTCCTCGAACACACCGGGCGCGGTCTGGCGCAGCCAGCGCACCTCGCTGTCCTGGGCTTCGCAGAACACGAGGTCCGTGCGGCCGTCGCGGTCGAGGTCGAGGGCATTCACGTGGGCGATCCACGGCGGCCGGCCGATCGGCGCGCCGACCGTTTGCGGTACAAGCAGCCGGGAGTCGTCCACCAGGCCGGGTTGCGCCGGCTTTGCTGCGACCGGGGCCGCGACGGGCTCCTGGCGCGAACAGCCGCCAACCAGCAGGCAGGCCAGCGCGGCGGTGGCGATGATCAGGCGTTCGGTCGGTGGGGTCGGCAGGGGCATCGCGAAGACGGGTGTGGCTATGCATCAGGTGGCCGGCAAAGGCAAATTGCGGATGGCCAAGGGCCAAGGAATCAACGGCCGGCGAGGTTGGCATTAGGCGAACTTGCGGGCCATCCGGGCGGCGGCCGCTTCGCGTTAATCAACCGCCACAATTCGGGAATGATGTGGCTATTGTTAGACCGGGCGGTCGGTTGCGGAAGGTCGTCACGCGGCGACTCTGGACTCGAAGATTGGCTCCTATGGGTTAGGGGACTCTCTTTATGACCTGCCGCCTTAGGGGGCGGCAGGTCTTCATCTTTTTAAGTGTCTTCCCCATGAGCCATCGCCTGCTGCTCCTGTCCTGTTTGTCCGGCCTGTTGCTTTGTCTGACCCCGGCCTGGGCCGCGCTCAGCGAAACCTCCCTGGTTGTGCCGGCCGGCACGGCCGGAGCCCTCCCCCTCGTGACAGGCGCGCAGCCCGCTCCGCTGTTTGCCGCGGACAACGACTGGCCGGGCGTGCTGCGCGCGGCCCGCGACCTCCAAAAGGACATCGAGCGCGTGACGGGGCGGAAACCGGAATTTTCAACGAGCATGACCGTGCAAGCCCCCGTGGCCGTCCTGATCGGGACCATCGGCAAAAGCGCGCTCATCGACGGCCTCGTGGCCGCCGGCAAACTCGACGTCGCCGCCATCCGCGGGAAGTGGGAGGCCTTCGTCATCGAGACGGTCGACCAGCCGCTGCCCGGCGTGGACCGCGCCCTCGTCATCGCCGGCAGCGACAAGCGCGGCACCATCTACGGCATCTACGAAATCTCCGAACACATCGGTGTGTCGCCGTGGTATTTCTGGGCCGATGTTCCGGTGAAGAAGAGCGCCGGACTGTTCCTCGCCCCCGGCCGCACCGTCGTCGGCAGCCCGGCCGTGCAATACCGCGGCCTCTTCCTCAACGACGAGGCGCCCGCCCTCACCGGCTGGGTTTACGAAAAATACGGCCGCTTCGGCCGCGAGTTTCACGCCGACCTCTTCGAGCTGATGCTCCGCCTGCGCGCCAACTACCTCTGGCCCGCCATGTGGCTGCCCCGGGCCTTCAACGACGACGACCCCGAGAACCCGCGCCTCGCCGACGAATACGGCATCGTCATGGGCACCTCGCACCACGAGCCGCTCATGCGCGCCCACGCCGAGTGGGGCAAGTACGGCAAGGGCGCGTGGGATTATTCCAAGAACGACGCCGTGCTCCGCGACTTCTGGCGCTCCAGTGTCGAGCGCACCAAGAACTTCGAGAACATCATGTCGCTCGGCATGCGCGGCGACGGCGACGAGGCCATGACGGCCGACACCAACACCAAGCTGCTCGAGCGGATCGTGGCCGACCAGCGGAAGATCATCAGCGACGTCACCGGCAAGCCGGTCGAGCAGCAGCCCCAGCTCTGGGCGCTCTACAAGGAGGTGCAGGACTACTACGAGGCCGGTATGCGCGTGCCCGACGACGTGATCCTGCTCTGGTGCGACGACAACTGGGGCAACATCCGCCGCCTGCCCACACCCGAAGAGCGCAAGCGCCCGGGCGGCGCGGGCGTTTACTATCACTTCGACTACGTGGGCGGTCCGCGAAACTACAAGTGGATCAATGTCACCCCAATCACGAAGGTCTGGGAGCAGATGCACCTCGCCTGGCAGCTCGAGGCCAACCGCATCTGGATCGTCAACGTTGGCGACCTCAAGCCGATGGAGTTCCCGCTTGAGTTCTTCATCCGCTACGCGTGGAACCCCGCCCGCTGGCCCTACGAGAAACTGGAGGATTACTCGCAGCAGTGGGCCGCACGTGAGTTCGGCGCGGAGCACGCCGCCGAAGTCGCCGCGCTCATCAACGGCTACTCCAAGCTCAACCGCCGCCGCACGCCCGAGCTGCTCGAGCCCGACACCTACAGCCTGACCAACTACCGCGAGGCCGAGCGCCTGCTCGCCGAGTGGGCGGACCTCGTTGCCCGCGCGGAGAAACTCAACGCCGCCCTCGCACCCGAATACCGCGACGCGTTCTACCAGCTCGTGCTCTATCCGGTGAAAGCCAGCGCCGGCGTGCACGAACTCTACGTTTCCGTTGGCCTCAACCGGCTCTACGCGCGGCAGGGCCGCACCGACGCCAACCTGTTCTCCGCCCGCGCCCGCGAACTCTTCGCCGCCGACCGAAAGCTCGCCGAGCAGTATCACCGGCTCGGCGGCGGCAAGTGGAACCACATGATGAGCCAGATCAAGTTCGGCTACACCTACTGGCAATCGCCCGAGATGGACGCCATGCCGGCGGTGCACGAGGTGCTGCCGCGTGCCGGCGCCTCGCTCGGCGCCGCCATCGAGGGCTCCGAGGTCGGCTGGCCGGTCTATGGCGCGCCTCGCCCGGTGCTGCCCGAGCTGAATGTGCTGCATGGGAAAACCACGCGCTGGGTCGAGCTGTTCAACCGCGGGGCCGAGGGCTATGACTTCAAGGTCTCCGCCGATCAGCCGTGGGTGAAAGTGTCCGCCGTTGCCGGTCGCGTCGAGGACCGCTCCGTGCGGATTAAGCTCGGCGTGGACTGGGACGCCGTGCCCGCAGGCAAGACCGCCGCTACCGTGACCTTCAACGGCGGCGGTGCCGGGCGTTTCGCCGTGCAGCTGCCCGTGCACAAACCGGCCGAAACTGTGAAGGGATTTGTGGAGTCCGACCGTCACATCGCGATCAACGCGCTCAGCTTCGACCGGGCCGTCGAGGCCGGCGGGGCGACCTGGCAGAAGCTGCCTGGTTTCGGACGTACGCATGGCGGCGTCACGGCTTTCCCCGTGACCCTGCCGGCGGTGACGCCCGGCGGCGCCACACCGCGGCTCGAATACGACCTGCACGCGTTCTCGTCCGGTGACGTGAAGGTGGAGGTGCATCTCGCGCCGTCGCTCGACTTCCAGTCCGGCGAGGGCCTGCGCTACGCCGTCTCGATTGACGACGAGCCGCCGCAGGTCGTGAAGGTCGGCACCTGGACGCCACAGGCCAACTGGTATGCCGCCGTCGCCGACAGCGTTCGCCGCGTCGCAACCTTGCACAAGCTCGCCGCCCCCGGCCAGCACACGCTCAAGTTCTGGCTCGTGGACCCCGGCGTCGTGCTCGAGCGCATCGTCATCGACACCGCGCCTCCGCCCGCCGCCCCGCCCGCGCGCGGCCCGCGCCCCGCGCCGGGTGTGCGCCCCAGCTACCTCGGCCCGCCGGAGAGCCCGCGCGGATGAGACAGACTCACGAATTGCACGGGATTTCCATCCCGTTTCAGGCTGAGCGCAGCGAAGCATCCAGAACGAGATGCGAACTTTGCATCCGCCGACGCAGACTTTTGGATTCTTCGCTGCGCTGCCCAAGAAATCCCTTGTTTGTCATCCTGAACGAAGTGAAGGATCCAAGATGATGTCCGTAGGCGGTAATGCTGCTGGATCCTTCGCACGGCTCAGGATGACGGTATGGAGGTTCTTTGGTGATCCCACCCAACAGACTTCGCCTTGGCATGAGCCTCAGAGAGACGGGAAGGTGGGCTTGGGCAGGTCAAGTTTTGCGCCTTTTGTGCTTCTCGTGTTCTTCGTGGCCTAGGGCTTCGCCCTATTCCCGCTCGCCGTCGTCGTCCCGCCTGCTAGACCGTTGACTGCATGAACGTCCGCTACATCGCCAAGCTCGCCGGCGTGTCCCCCTCGGCCGTGTCGCTCGCGTTGCGCGACAGCCCGCGCATTTCGGCCAAGACCAAGGCGCTGGTGCTGAAGTTCGCACGTGAGACCGGTTATGCGCCCGATGCGCGGATCGCGGATCTCATGCGCCACCTGCGGAAACCGCGCGACGTGCGTCCGCAGGCCTGCTTCGGCGTGATCTCGTTCTACGACACCCTGCGGCCGTGGGAGCGTTCGCGGCACCTCGGCAAGATCTACGAGGGCATGCAGGCCCGCGCCGGCGAACTCGGCTACCGTGTCGAGCCGCTCTGGCTGCGCGCCCCGGGCATGACGCACCGCCGGTTCGACGAAATACTCGTCGCCCGCGGCATCGACGGGCTGCTCTGTTTCGGCAGCCCGGACTTCGGCGAGGAGTTTCCTGACGAGTTGGGGAAACACGCTATCGTCACCGTCGGACTGAGCATCCGCACGCCCCTGCACCGCGTGACCAGCCATTTTTACAACGACACGCTGCACGCCTTGGAGCGCGTGCATGCGCTCGGTTACAAGCGTCCGGGTCTCGTGCTCGGCGCGTACGAGGACACGCGCAGCGCCTACGCCCACAGCGCAGCCTACCTCGGCTGGTGCGAGCATGTGCTGGGTCCCGGCGCCGCGCTGCCGATCCTGCGCTTGCAGGGGCTGGAGGAGCCACCCTTCACCGAATGGCTCGTGCGGCAAAAGCCCGACGTGCTGATTTTCGTGCACCTGCCCGAGATGATCGCCCGGTTGCGCGCCGTGCTGAAGCGCCTCCAGGTCGGCGTGCCCAAGCGCCTCGGCGTCGTCGTGCTCAGCCACGAGGTGAAGGGTTCGGGCTTCAGCGGCCTCCAGCAGAACCAGCGCCTCATGGGCGCCTGGGCCGTCGAACTCCTCGCCGCCCGCATCGTCAACCACGACCTCGGCATCCCTGCCACCCCCCGCACGGAGATGGTGGAAAGCGAGTGGATCGAAGGGGACTCGTTGCAGAAGCAGGCCACATCGCTCAACCGTTGACCTGCCTTCGGGTGGTCTGGACGGCGGGGGTGGGTAGCGTTACGGCTTACCCCATGAAGCTCGGTCTCGGTCTTTACCGCCACATGCTTACGCCGGAGAACTTCGCCTTTGCGAAGCAGGCCGGTGCCACGCACATCGTCGCGCATCTCGTGGACTATTTCTGCGGGGGCGCCGGTCACTCCGCCACGGACGACCAGCCGCTGGGCACCGACTGGGGTTGGGGGCTCGCGGGCGATCCTGACAAACTCTGGCCGCTCGACGAACTCACGACCATCCGCCGCAATGTCGAGGCCGCTGGCCTCAAGCTGGAGGCGATCGAGAACTTCGATCCGGCCCACTGGGGCGACATCTTGTTGGACGGCCCGAAGCGCGCGCAGCACATCGAGAACGTGAAGACGATCATCCGCCGACTGGGCGAGGCGGGCATCCCGATCATGGGTTACAATTTCTCCATCGCGGGCGTGGCCGGCCGCACCAAGGGCAACTACGCGCGCGGCGACGCCCCGTCCGTCGGCATGGAGGGCGCCTACGACCTGCCGATGCCCAACGGCCTCGTCTGGAACATGGTCGTGGATCCCACCGCGCCCTCGCGGCCGACCGGTAACATCCCGGCGGCCACACACGAGCAGCTGTGGGACCGCTACAAGCGCTTCCTCGACGAGATCGTGCCCGTGGCGGAAAAGGCCGGCGTGCGCCTCGCGCTTCATCCCGACGATCCGCCGATGCCTTTCATTCGCGGCCAGCCGCGACTGGTTTACCAGCCGTCGCTCTACCAGAAGGTCGTGGACCTCAACCCGAGCCCGGTGAACCAGTTTGAGTTCTGCGTCGGCTCGCTCGCCGAGATGACGGAGGGCGACATCTACGACGTGGTGGACAACTACTCGCGGCAAAACCGCCTTGGCTACGTCCACCTGCGCAACGTTCGCGACAAGGTCCCGCACTACAAGGAGACCTTCATTGACGACGGCGAAGTGGATGTGCTCCGTGTGCTCGCGATCCTGAAGAAGAATGGCTTCGAGGGCGTGATCATCCCCGACCACGCGCCGCAGATGAGCTGCGCCGCCCCCTGGCACGCCGGTATGGCCTACGCGCTGGGTTTTTTGAAGGCCGGGATCATGAGTTTGGAGGGGAAGCGGTGAGCGAGAATTCATTCAGACCCCGCTTCCGTCATTCTGAGCGGAGCGAAGAATCCAAGGGCGAGACGCATGGCACAAGGACCGCTTGGATCCTTCGCTCCGCTCAGGATGACGGTGGTGAAAATGGCAAGGAAGTCGGCCGAATCACGACATGAGCGTCGAGCTCCACTTCAACTCGCTCGTCACCCCGGCCGAGCCGGGCACCTCGCTGTTCACTTACGGTGAGAAGCTCGGCATTCCCGTGCCGACCTCGTGCAACAAGCAGGGCAAGTGCAAGGAGTGCGTCATCGAGGTGGCTGAGGGCATGGACTGCCTGTCGAAGCCCGGTCCCGAGGAAAAGCACTTGAAGGGTAATTTCCGTCTCTCCTGCTGCACCCGCGTCACGGCGGAGCAGGGGACCGTGCGCTGCCACACCATGCGTCGCGGCACGATGAAGATCGAGAAGCACGCCTTTGAGCTGCCCACCGGTCCACGCACCTGGCAGCTCGATCCCGCCGTCACGCGTGACGGCGACCGCATCCTCCTCGACGGCGTCGAGATCGACCGCGGCACCGGGCCGCTGCACGGCCTCGCCATCGATCTTGGCACCACGACCGTCGTCATTCGGTTGCTCAATCTCGAGACCGGTGAGGTCGTCGCCGATTCGTCGTTTGAAAATCCGCAGCGCTTCGGCGGTTCCGACGTGATGGCGCGCATCCAATACGACACGGAGGACCGCACCAAGACGCTCCAACGCACGCTCACCGGCTACCTGAGCCGCGCGATCACGGAGTTTCCGGTCGATCCGCGCTCGATCTACGAGGTCATCATCGCCGGCAACTCGACGATGCGGGACATGTTTTTCCGGCTCTCGGTCTATTCCATCGGACAGAGTCCCTACCAGTCCCTTACCGAACTGGAGATTGCCGAGGGCAAGCGCACGACGACCAGCCTCAGTAACACCGCGCGCCGGCTCGGCCTGCCGATTCATCCGAAGGCGCGCATCTACGGCCTGCCCATCATCAGCGGCCATGTGGGCGCTGACGCTGCGGCTTGCATGCTCGCCGTGGACCTCGCGCACGAGGAGCACCTCGTGGCCGTGATGGACATCGGCACCAACACCGAGCTCATCGTCGGCAACAAGCACAAGGTCCTCGCCGCCTCCTGCCCCGCCGGTCCCGCCTTCGAGGGCGGTCAAATCACCTTCGGCATGCCGGGCTTGCCTGGGGCCATCGAGAAAGTGGCCATCCAAGACGACGGCCGCGTCGAGACGCGCGTCATCGGCGACGTGCCGCCCGAGGGCATCTGCGGGTCCGGCCTGGTGGACTTGCTGGCCGAGTTGCTGCGCACGGGCCGCATGAACGCGCTCGGCCGCTTCGAGGACGGTTCGCACGAGTTTGTCGTGACGTCCGCCGGCGACCGCCCCGTGACTTTCAGCGAGGCTGACATCAACGCGCTCGCCCAGGCCAAGGGCGCCAACGTCGCCGGCCTGCAGATTGCCTTTGCCGAATATGGCCTCGATTACTCGCAACTCGACGTCTTCTACCTCGCTGGCGGTTTCGGCCGTCACCTCGGACTCGAATCCTCCAAGCGCATCGGTCTCATTCCGAACCTGCCCGCGGAGAAAATTGTGCAGGTCGGCAACGCTTCCGTCGAAGGCGCGTGCATCGCGCTGCTTTCGCGCACGAAGCGCGCGGAGCTGGAGGCGCTCGTGAAGCGGGTGCAGCATTGCCGGCTGGAGACGCATCCGGGCTTTTTCGATTATTTCGTCGAGGGCTGCCAGTTCGCCCCGGTCGGTGGTGCGGAGGTTTCGGAAACCTGAGCCATGGAAATTTACGATGCACAGCCCGAACATCACGTGCAGGAGGCCGAATACCTTCGCCTGCTGGGTTATCCGCGCGGCCACGAGCCCGGCGGCCGGGTGAAGGAACTGATGGCATGGGCGCGCGACTGGTATGCACAGCACGGGCGGCCTTGGGTTTATCACCGTCGCGCGGGTCTCGCGACCGATGCGAGCACGCTGCGGCTCGATAACGTGGAATTCGGCTCCCCGCGCCTGCGTGAACACCTGCAGCACCACGGCGCCACTGGGGCCGTGCTCGTGGCGGTCAGCGCGGGCCGCGAGTGCGAGGAACATGCGCGCGAACTTTGGAACGAGGGCAAGCCCGACGAGTATTTCTTCCTCGAAATCTACGGCTCCGCCGTCGTCGAGGACCTCGTCGCGCGCACGAGCGGACGCCTCTGCGACGCCGTCAGTCGCGACGACCTGATGGCCGTGCCGCACTACAGCCCGGGTTACGCCGGTTGGGACGTGGCGGAGCAGAACAAGCTTTTCGAACTGATCAACGCGCGCGCCAGCCGGCCGCTGCCCGGGCCGCTCGACGTGCTCACCAGTGGCATGCTGAAGCCGAAGAAGTCGCTGCTCGCCGTTTTCGGCCTCGCCCCGGTGACCGTCGCACGACCGGTCGCGCTCGGTACACCCTGCGAGGGTTGCTCGTTTTCACCGTGCCGATACCGGCGTGCGCCGTATCGTCATGACGCAGGGCCGGTCACCGACCGGCCGACCGGCCAGTCGGAGACTGGCCCTACTCCCGCACTCCGCTACACCGTCAACGCCCGCGCCCTGCGCAAGTGGGCGGCGGAGCGGGTCAGCCTCGCGCCGCAGGCCGACGGCAGCATCGAGGCGGTGTTCCGTTTCGACGGCACCACCTGTTCGCACCAGCCGCTGGCCTTCGACTACCGCGTGCGGCTCAGCGGAGCGGCAAACGGAAATGTCATCCTCGCGAGCTCCTGCCGGCCGGCACCCGACGATGAGGGGCACAAGCTCACCTGTTCCTACCTCGCCGACGCCGAGGACCACCTGCACGAGATCGCCGCCGACCGCCCGTTGGTCGGGCGCCCGCTCGACGAGGTGTTCGCGTGGTCGCGCGAGTCCGCCCCGGCGGGCTGCCACTGCGCGCCGGCCAGCCGCGCGCACAAGTGGGGCCTCGCGCTCGAGGCCATCCACTACGCCTTGAGCCAATCCAATTCCCAGACCCCAGATCCCAAACCCCAGACCCTGCATTTATGCTGAAACTCTGCGACATCGCCCCCGCCGCCACCGAGAAGCTGCCGCCCGGCTTCACCGACAAGTCCGGCATCGGCGTCCATTACGTGGACGCCTTCCTCAAGCCCATGAACGCCGCGCTGCCCGACGGCACGCGCGTCGCCGCCAAGCGCCGCGGCCTCAAGGTCAACCTCACCGTCGGCACCAAGAAGGGCTTCGGTCTCATGCGCCGCATCGACGTCAGCCCCGATCCGGTCGTGATGCTCAAGGCCTGCCTTGACGAAGCCGCCAAGGCCGCCGGCGTGCAGCTCCAGGTCACCGAGAAGGAAATCCTGATCGCGCCGTGACGGCGCGAAGTAACCAGGACCAGGATTCAAGTATCAAGACCCGGACCCCAACTTAAACCTAAACTCTCAACTTCATCTTCCTCATGACGCCCGCCCAATGGGACACTTTCAAACGCGCCGCCCACGGCGAGAAGCTCTCCAAAATTCCGATGGCCATGATCATCGACAGCCCCTGGATCCCGGGCTACGTCGGCGTGAAGCACATGGACTTCTTCCTTGATCCGCAGCTGTGGTTCCAGTCGCACCTGAAGATCCATAAGGAATTCCCCGACATCATCTTTGTGCCCGGCTGGTGGCTCGAATACGGTATGGCTGCCGAGCCGTCCGTGCTCGGTTCCAAGATCAAGTTTTGGCAGGACAACACGCCGAGCGAATACCACATGCTCTTCAACATCGAGGACGTGGACAAGCTGCCCGAGTATGAGGTCGAGGCCGACGCCTTCATGGCGATGACGCTCCACCGCCTGCGCATGCAGCGTCAGCAGGTGCTCGACACCGGTGAGATCTGGACGATGGCCACCGCGCGCGGCCCGATGTGCACCGCCGGCTTCGCCCGCAACACCAGCGACTTCATGATCGATCTCGTCGAGAAACCCGAATGGGCCCACAAGCTCCTCGACCTCTCGACCCGCATCATCATCGACTGGCTCAAGGCCCAGTGCAAAGCGATGGGCCCGACCGTCGAGGGCATATTCCTTCTCGATGACATCGTGGGCTTCGTGAACGAGGAGCACTATCAGGAATTCTGTCATCCCTACCTGAAGCGCATCTGCGACGCCTTCCCGAAAGACTGGGTGAAACTCTACCACAACGACGCCTCCATCGAGGCCTGCCTCGAACACCTGCCCGACGCCGGTTTCAACATGCTCAACTGGGGCAAACAGACCGACATCGCCGACGTGAAGGCGCGCATCGGCGACCGGATGTGTCTCATGGGCAACGTCAATCCCCTCGAAGTCGGCGTGCGCGGCACCGTCGCCGAGGTTCGCGCCGCCACGCTCGACGTGCTCGAAAAAGGCGCGAAGGACGGCCGGAACATGGTGCTCTCCGTCGGTGGCGGCACCAGCCCCGGCATGCCCCGCGAGAACATCGTGGCGATGAAGGCCGCACTCGACGAATTCAACAAAGCCCACTTCGGCAGCGCGTAACACTTCCTCCCTGTAGGGTCGGACCTTGGTCCGACCTCGTGCACAAGGTCGGCGCAAGCGCCGACCCTACAACCAGACCCCCAGACCCTAAACCCCAGACCCCAAACCCCATTCACCCATGCCAGACTACGCGTTAATGAACCAGTGCATCTACGAGGGCAAAGCCAAGGAAGTCGAACAGATGACCAAGGACGCCCTGGCCGAAGGCCGCCACTTCAAGGAGGTCCTCGAACAGGGCCTCATTGCCGGCATGTCGGTCGTCGGCGAGGATTTTAAGCACAACATTCTCTACGTGCCCGAGGTGCTCATCTCGGCCCGTGCGATGAAGGCCGGCATGGCGGTGCTCAAGCCGCTGCTCTCCGCGCACGGCCCCGACACCTCGTCCACCGGCCGCCTGCTCATGGGCACGGTGCGCGGCGACCTCCACGACATTGGCAAGAACCTCGTCTGCATGATGGCCGAGGGCGCCGGTTTCGTCGTGAAGGACATCGGCGTGGACCAGAGCGTGGAAAAATTCCAGGCCGCGGCCGACGAGTTCAAGCCGGACATCATCGGCATGAGCGCGCTGCTCACCACCACGATGACCTACATGAAGACCGTCATCGACGGTTGCGACAAGCCGCCCTACGACCACATCAAGATGGCCATCGGCGGTGCGCCGATCAGCCAGATGTTCGCCGACGAGATCGGCGCCGACGGTTACGGCGCCGACGCCTCGTCCGCGGTGGACCTGTTCCTCTATCTCGTGGGCAAGGGCCCCGCGCCCAAGGCCGCTTTGCGCGCGGGCGTGAAACCCACCGCGAGCGCCATCGCCGCCGCGCGCCCGGCCAACAACGTCGTCAAATACCAGATCCTCTATTGGAAGGACCTGCCTTCCTCCGTGAAGGTCTGGGATGACTTCGGCGAGGTGAAGATGGATCTGCCCGCGAAGTTCGCCGAACGCATCGACGCCACCGCGCAGAAACTCGGACTCACCTCCGGCGACGCCTACACGGCCGAACTCCATTGGGGCGAGGAGCAGTCGCGCCCCGGCACCCCCGAGGACGTCGCCAAGGCGATCGTGAAGGAGCTCGATAGCACCGCCTAAGAAATGGAGGGCCCATCTCCCGATGGGCCGCGGCTCAGCTGGAGCTGAGCCCTCCACCCAAACTCAATCCCCGTTACCTGTTATTCTGAACGCAGTGAAGAATCCAGAGGCATGCGCGCAGGCGGTCGTTCCGCTGGATCCTTCGCTTCGCTCAGGATGACACGAAACAACCCCATGCCCCCCCGTCCCCTCAACATCATCGGCGAGCTGATCAACAACTCCTACGCCCGCGCACGCACGGCCTTCACCGAGCGCAACCCCGCCGCCTACGCGCACCTCGCGAAGCTTCAGGCGGACCTGGGCGTGCAATACCTCACGCTCAACCTCGACGGCACCGCCCGCATCTCGGTGCGCATGGAGGAAATGCTTGAGCTGCTGCCGGGTGTCATCCGCTCCATCCAGGCCGCGACCGACCGGCCCATCAGCTTCGACAACCCATCCGTCGAATACCACAAGGTCGCGTTGCGGCACTACGACCGCGCCAAGAGCGGTCAGCCCATTCTCAACTCGGTCGCCGCGTCGCGCACGCACCTCGACGAGTTGATCCGGCTCGTGAAGGACTACGACACCAAGGTCGTCGTCATGGCCTCGGAACACTTCGTGCCCGGCGGGAGCGCCCAGTGCCTGAATCCGCAGGACGCCTACGCCGCCGCCAAGCATTTCGTGGACCGGCTCGTCACCGAGGCCGATCGCACGAACGACCAGATCATCATTGATCCCGGCCTCGCGCCAGTCGGCGCCGACACCTACGGGCTCGTCAACATCGGCCTCGATGCCATGCGGATGATCAGCACCGACCCGCACCTCAAGGGTGTTCACCTGATTGTCGGCCTATCGAACTTCGCCTGGGGCACGCCGAAGGGTGTACGCGAGCTGCTGGAGTGCGCCTACCTCACGCTCGGCATGGAGGTCGGCCTCGATTTCGCCCTCGCCAATCCTGAGAAGTCTCCCGCTCCGTTGCCCGCCGATCATTCGATGGTCGCCAAGCTCCGCGAGGCCCTCGCCGCCGGTCGTCCGCTCGAGAGCGAATCCCAAGAAACTGCCGGCTACCGCCAGGCCGAGGCCATCATGGCGATCTGTGCGGAGGCCGCGCCCGCCGACTAACGTCCGCGGAAACGCCAAAGAAGTCCAATGACCGAATCCGGAAAAGTCCTCGCTCCCGTCATCCTGAGCCCTGCGATGCATCCCAGCGGTTGGCGGAGGTGCGTCCTTTCCCTTGGATCCTTAGAAGGACTCAGGATGACAAAAAGGCGGGCTGTGTCATGAGCGTGATTCCCCAGGGCACTCCCGGTCACCCGGTTTGGCTGCACGTCGGCACCTTGCTCGACGGCTCGAACGCTGCGCCGGCGAGGGACGCGCATATTGTCTATGATGCGGCCGGCATCCGCTTTGTGGGGGGGAATGGCCAAACGCCACCGGCCGAACTTCTGCGTGAGGGGCAGACGGCTCCCGACGTCGTCGCGCCCGATGCGACGCTGCTTCCTGGCCTGATCGACGCGCATACGCATCTCTTCCTCGAGGGCGGCGAACTCGACCTCGACAAACGCGCGGCTTATCTGAAGCAGTCTCCGGCCGAACTCTTGGCCTCTGCCATGCCGCGCTTGGAAAAACTTGTGCGCCTCGGCGTTGCGGGTGTGCGCGATGCGGGCGACAAGGACGGTGTGGGCCTCGCGCTCAGCCGGCTGTGCAAAAGTCGCGCAGGTCCGGTCTCCGACCGGACGCTTGGCCAGTCGGAGACTGGCCCCACTTTGATGCCTTACCTCGACAGCCCGGGCGCCGCCATCCACCGGCGCGGCCGTTACGGCAGTTTCATGGGCGGGGCGTTGGAGGAGTTTGCCTCGCCGGCTGATTGTGTGGCGGCGCGAATCGCCGGCGGCGCCGACCGGATCAAACTGATCCCGACCGGGATCATCAATTTTCAGAAGGGCGCCGTGACCGCCGAGCCGCAGATGACGACCGCGGAGCTGCGCGAGTTCGCCGCCGCGGCCAACGGAGCCGGCCGCCAGACGCTGGCGCATGCCTCGGGCGACGCGGGCATCGAGCGCGTCGTCGAGGGAGGGGTGGACTCGGTCGAACACGGCTTCTTCATGCGCGACGACCAGCTGGAGCGCATGCGCGACCGCCGTATCGCGTGGGTGCCGACCTTCGCGCCCGTGCAGGTGCAGGTGGACGAAGCCGCCCGCTACAACTGGGACGCCAGTGTCACGGGCAACCTCCAGCGCATTCTCGACGCCCACGCCGCCAGCCTCGTGAAGGCGCACGCCCGCGGTGTGATCATCCTGGCCGGCAGCGACGCCGGCTCCTGCGGCGTGGCGCACGGCCTGGGCCTGCTCTACGAACTCGAACTGATGGAGCGCGCCGGCCTGCCCGCGGCAGCCGTCATCCACGCCGCCACCGGTGCCGCGGCTGACCGGCTGGCGTTCGGCCAAAAGTTCGGCCGCATCGCGCCCGGCTGGCGCAGCCGATTCATCCTGACGCGGCATTCGCCGCTCGAAACCGTGCGGAATATGCGCCGTGCCCGCACCGTGGTCTTCGACGGCCGGGTGTTCAGCACAGGCGAGCAATTCGACGGAGCCGGACTTTGAGCTGCGGATGAACACGAACAGACACGAATCAGGGTCATTCCACCCGGCCTGTCATCCTGAGCGCAGCGAAGGATCCAGAGGCGGGCGGTCATGGCCTGCGGTTGTCACTGGATCCTTCGCTGCGCTCAGGATGCCAGGTTGCGCAGCTTTTGATTCCCTTCGGCGTGCATCCGGGTCCCTCCGTGGTTAAATACCGTTCCTTCCTTTCCCCATGGGCATGAGTCTTGAAATCACCACCCGCAACGACGTCCCGGCCGACGTTGCTTACGAAGAGATCTTCGTCACCTGGCTGCCGACCGAGGGCAAGGAGGCTGTGCTGGCCAAGTGCGCCGAACTGCACGCCAAGGGCCTGAAGCCCGTGCCACACATCGCGGCGTTCAAGGTGAAGGACGCGGCCGACGCCCACGCGATCGCCGCCGCGGTTCGGCCGCTGACGCGCAAGGTTTTTCTCATCCGCGGCAACACGCATCAGGAGGGCGCCTTTGCCACGGTGGATGAACTTGTCGCGACAGGTGCCTTCGCCGGCTTCGAGATCGGGGTGGGGGGCTTCCCGGAAGGCAACAGCCCGCTGACTTTCGAGCAGGGCATTGATATCCTTCGCCGCAAGACCGCCTACGCGAGTTTCGTCGTGACGCAGTGGTCGCTCGACGAGGCGGCCATCGCCCGCTTCCTCGATGCGTCGCCGCTGCCGGTTCACCTCGGCGTGCCCAATCGCTGCTCGCTCAAGCAGCTCGCGCGCTTCGCGGCGGTCTGCGGCATCGAGAACTCCGTGCGCGGCATGCTCTCCAATCCCAAGAACATCGCGAGGTTTGTCTTCGGCTTCGATCCCGGTTACATCGTGAAGGCGTTCCAAGGCCACCCGCGCCTGGCCCGGTTCCACGTTTACGCCTTCGGCAACTTCGCGCCACTCTGAATCAATCAATCCCTGTAACCACTAATCTACACTCATGAACACTAATGACGGATTCTCGATCACGAGGTATGAATTAGTGTCCTCTTAGTGGCCATTAGTGGTAAAGTTACTCGTCTTCTTCCTCCATGAACCAACCCCCGCTCCTTGAAGCCCTCGCGACCCGCCGCCTTGTGTGTGACGGGGCCATGGGCACGCAGCTCTTCCTCGCCGGCCTCGAATCGGGGGCCTGCGGCGAGGCGTGGAACCTCACGCATCCCGACCGCGTGCTCGCCATCCAGCGCCGCTACGCCGACGCCGGGGCGGACTGCATCATCTCCAATTCCTTCGGCGGCAGCCGCATCATGCTGCGGCGCCACGGCCACGAGGCGGAACTCGCGGCCATCAACGCCGCCGCCGTGCGCATCACGCGCGAGGCCTTCGGCGGACGCCCCGGCTATGTGCTCGGGGACATCGGTCCGCTCGGCGCGCTGCTCGAACCCTACGGCGAACTCACCGAGGCCGAGGCGCGCTCCGCGCTGGAGGAGCAGGCAACCGCGCTCGTGAAGGCCGGGGCCGACGCGATCATCATCGAGACCCAGACCGGCCTCGAGGAACTCGGGCTGGCCATCGACGCGGCGAAGGCCGCCGGCAGCTCCTGCATCATCGCCTCGCTGGCCTACGATCTCTCGATGGATGGCACGTTCTACAAGACCATGATGGGCGTCTCACCCGAGCAGGCCGCGGAATTCATCCAGGAACGCGGCGCCCACATCGCGGCGCTGAACTGCGGCACCGGTATGGACATGAAAGGCGCGGCCATGGTCGGGAAGCTCTACCGGGAAAACTGTTCGCTGCCTGTGATGGTGCAGCCCAACGCCGGCCTGCCCGTGCTCGAGAACCTCAAGGCGGTTTACAAGCAGCTCCCCGCCGACATGGCCAAGGACGTGCCCGAGGTGCTCGCCACCGGCATCTCCATCATCGGCTCCTGCTGCGGCAGCACGCCTGATCACACTCGGGCCATCCGTGGCGTGGTGGAGGCCTTCAATCGGCCCCAGTAAACCCGCCAACGGCTCCCGGATGGCAGTAATCAGTTGAATTCCCTTGTCCGTGCCTTTCGGGGCCATCGGTGGTTAAACGGTCATTCCCATGAATTCCTCCGAATTTCCCGGAATCTTTTCCCTCAAGGGTGAACTTGCGGTCGTGACCGGTGGCGGCACCGGCATCGGCCAGGCCATCGCGCAGGCCATGCACGCGGCCGGCGCCCGCGTCGTGCTCGTCGGTCGGCGCGAGGCCGAGCTGGCCGCTGCCGTCAAGACGATGGGCGAGGGTGCCGCCTACGCCGTGCATGATATCACGGAAACGGCCGGAACCGGGGCGCTCGTGCAGCGCATCACCCAGGAGCACGGTTCGATCACGTGCCTCGTCAACAACGCCGGCCGGCACCTCAAGAAGGCGGCCGTGGACACCACGCCGCAGGAGTTCCTCGACGTGATTAACACGCACATCATTGGCGCGCACGAGCTCACGCGGCTCGTCGCCCCCGGCATGATCGAGCGCAAGCACGGCTCGATCATCTTCACGGCCTCGATGGCCTCGCTCTTTGGCATCCCGCTCGTCGTGGCCTACGCCTCGGCCAAGTCCGCCATGCTCGGCATGGTGCGCACGCTTTCCACCGAGCTGTCTTCCCACGGTATCCGGGTGAACGCCATCGCCCCGGGCTGGATCGACACCGACATGTCGCGCAAGGCCTTCGCCGGCGATCCGGCGCGCAAGAACAAGATCATCAGCCGCACGCCCATGGCGAAACTCGGCGATGTCTCCGATGTCGGCTGGGCGGCGGTTTACCTGGCTTCGCCCGCCGCGAAATTCGTCACCGGCGCCGTGCTGCCGGTGGACGGCGGCGCGAGCATGGGTTTCTGAGCGTAGGGCCGGTCTCCGGCCGGCCGCTTCGGCGCCGAGCCGGCCGGTCAGAGACTGGCCCTACCAGAATCCTCCAGTCCACTGATTGACCGGAAAGCCGCGCCTTAGAATTCGCGAAACGCGGCGGGGTGGCTTAGCTCTCGGGTCGTTGCCCGCACCCCGTTACCCCCGCCATGAAACCACCCCGTCTTGCCGGCCTGCTGGCCGGTCTCCTCGCTTGCACCCTTCACCTGCCCGCCGCCCCGGTCGGGCAGTTTGTCGACGCGGCTGATGTCGGCGCGCCCGAGATCGCCGGCTCGACCACCTACGATCCCTCGCTCCAGCATTACCGCATGAGTGCCGGCGGCATCAACATGTGGGGCACGACCGACCAGTTCCAGTTCGCCTGGAACAGGCTCAAGGGCGACTTCATCGTCCGCGCCCGCGTCGAATGGATCGGCCAGGGGGTGGACCCGCACCGCAAGGCCGGGTGGATCGCGCGCAAGTCGCTCGACCACGACTCCGCCTACGTGGACGCCTGCGTCCATGCCGGCGACGGCCTCACCTCGCTCCAGTTCCGCCGCGAGAAAGGTGCCATCACCGAGCAGGTCGTGCTGCCGCTGACCGGCGGCGACGTCGTGCAGCTCGAGCGCCGCGGCAATACCTGGATCTTTTCGTCGGCCCGCTACGGCGAGCCGTTCGTCACGCAGACACTCGCCGACTTCGATCTCGGCGAGGAGCCGTTGGTCGGCCTGTTCCTCTGCTCGCACAACGCCAAGGTGAAGGAGGAGGTCGTCTTCAAGGATGTGCGCATCATCCAGCCGCCCAAGCCCGGCTACGTGCCTTACCGCGACTACATCGGCGCGCACCTTGAGATCCTCAACGTCCACACGGGCAAGCTGGAGATCGTCCACAGCTCGCCGGTGCAGTTCGAGGCGCCCAACTGGAAACCCGACGGTCGCACGCTCATCGTCAACGTCAGCGGCCCGGGTCCCGACCGCGGTCAGCTCAAGACCTTCGACCTCGTCACCAAGCAGGTCGGCGACCTCTACACCGGCACCATCGGCCGGAACAACAACGACCACGTCCTCACTTTCGATGGCAAGATGCTCGGCGTGAGCATCCACACGCCCGCCGACGGCGGCCGTTCGGTCATCTACAAGCTGCCTTCGACCGGCGGCGAGCCGGTGCGCGTCACGCCGAATTCGCCCTCCTATTTTCACGGCTGGTCGCCCGACGGCAAATGGCTGGTCTATACCGGCGGCCGCAAGCACAACCCCGACCAGAAGTCCGACAAATACGACATCTATCGCATCTCCGCCGAGGGTGGGGAGGAGGTCCGGCTGACGAGCGAGGGCTCGTTGAGCGACGGCCCGGAATATACGCCCGACGGCCGTTGGATCTACTACAACTCGACGCGCAGCGGGCTGATGCAGATCTGGCGCATGCGCCCCAACGGCGCGCAGCAGGAGCAGGTGACGAACGACGAGTTCAACAACTGGTTCCCCCACATTTCGCCCGATGGAAAATGGATCGTCATGATTTCCTACGGCCAGGACGTGCGCCCCGAGGATCATCCCTACTACAAGCACTGCTATCTGCGCCTCATGCCCATCGAGGGCGGCAAACCACGCGTCATCGCCTACGTCTTCGGCGGGCAGGGCACGATCAACGTGCCCTCTTGGTCACCCGACAGCACCCGCGTGGCTTTTGTGAGCAACACCGACAACCTCAGGTGAACTGTCCACCAGCATTGGGGTGGACTCCGGCGGGACCGCGGCGAAGCTTTGCCCAACAAATCTGATGTAGGGTCGCCGCTTGCGGCGACCTTGCGAACGAGGTCGGCGCAAGCGCCGACCCTTCAGGATAAGGAACGAACCCCATTCCCCATGACCGCCCCCGTCTCCCGTCGTCACTTCATCCGCACCGCCGCCGGTGCCGCCGCCCTGATCTCCGCCCCGCTGATCGTGCCGTCGCGCCTGTTCGGTGCCGCCGCGCCCAGCAACCGCATCCGCGTGGGACAGATCGGCTGCGGTCGCATCGCGATCGGCCACGACCTGCCGGGCGTGCTGCGCTCCGGTCTCGCCGATGTCGTGGCCGTGTGCGACGTGGACACCCGGCGCATCGCCGCGGGCAAGGCGTGGGTGGAAAACTTCTACCGCGAGGCCAAGCTCACGGCGCCTGAGGTCGCCACCTACGCGGACTACAAGGAACTGCTGGCGCGCAAGGACATCGACGCTGTTGTGCTCAGCCTGCCCGACCACCAGCATGCCGAGATCGGTCTGCGTGCTGTGCTCGCGGGCAAGGATGTTTACCTGCAGAAACCCTTCACAATGACCCACGCCGAGAGCGTGGTCCTGCGCGACGCCGTCGTGAAGAGCGGCCGCATCATGCAGATCGGCAGCCAGCAGCGTTCCTGGGGACCGCACGAGCAGTTCCGCAAGGCCTGCGAGTTCGTGCGCAGCGGCCGGGTCGGCCGGCTCCAGCGCGTCGAGATCGGCCTGCCCATCGACCCGACCAAGCCCGACGACCCGCAGCAGCCCGTCCCGGCCACATTGAACTACGATGCCTGGCTCGGCTGCACGCCTGAGGTCTATTACACCGAGCAGCGGGTTCACTCCCAGCAGCTCAATGCGCAGGGCCAGCTCGACATTGGGTCCCGCCCGGGCTGGCTGCGCAACGAGTCTTACTGCCTCGGCATGATCACCGGGTGGGGCGCGCATCATTTCGACATTGCCCACTGGGGCATGGACCAGGAGCACGGCGGCCCTTCGAAGATCGAGGGCCAGGGCGAGTTCCCGACGAACTCGATCTGGAATGTGCATGGCAAATACAACGTCCACCTGACCTATCCCGGCGGCGTGCAGATGCGCGTATCCGACGAGCTGCAGAACGGCATCAAGTTCATCGGCGACGAGGGCTGGATCTTCGTGGCCCGCAATGAGGGCGCCACCGCGAGCGACCCGAAGAGCAACACGCCCGGCCAGCTCCACTGGCTCGCCGCCAGCGACGAGAAGCTGCTCGACCCGAACGGCGTCAAGGTGACGTTCCCGGCCAGCACCTCGCACCACAAGAACTGGCTCGAGTGCGTGAAGAGCCGCGCCACGCCGCTCTCGCCCGCCAGCATGGCGCACTATTCAAACACGGCCTGCATTCTCAGCTGGATTGCCATGAAGACCGCCCGCCCGCTCACGTGGGATGTAAAGGCTGAGCGTTTCGTGAACGACGACGCAGCCAATGCCATGCTCACCCGCCCGGAGCGCCCCGGCTACGGTGCGCTGCGGTTGGCCGGCCGGGCCTGAGTACGGGCTGTTTTCAGCGCGGTTCCTCCCAGACGACCTCGCGAACATCCGGATCTGAGGCGAGGATCTGCTCGATGGCACCGAGCAAGCGGGAGAGCTGGGGCGTGAGGTCCACTTTGTTGAAAAGCTTCCTGACGACGGGGGTGCTTGGCTCCGAGAAACACAGAAACTCGTCGTCTTCCCCGTCCTGGTGCCCACAGCAGAGCGCGATGGCCGGGCCTGTCGTCTTGATGGGCAGGAACCAGCCCCAATCCTCGGCGTTAATCTCGCCCGTCTCGATGCCCTTTTCCGCCAGGCGCGTGGCGAGGTATTCGGCCAGACGCTTGCCCCAGATGCCCGGGTTCAGCTGCTCCTCCTCGCTTTCGTAGGGCGGAAATTTCTTCGATCGAAACCTGACCTGGGTTTTCATGGGACTGCTGCGCTCAGGATTTCGGGAAATTTACATCCGCCTTCACCTCGAGCAGCTGCTTCGTGTGGCGCTCGGTGTGGGCGGAGATGAAGAGGAGCCACTGGTAGGCATCGAGTTTGCCGAGCGGGCTGTCGGCGGCGTGGGCACGGAGATCGGGCGTATCCTTCATCAGGGCGAGGGTCTTGGCGCGGCTTTCTCCGAAGTGTTTCAACGCTTCGGCGGAAGAACCGTAGCGGTTGGTCGGGATCAGTGGCTCGGGGGCGGTGCGCTTCTGGCTGCGGTCGGGAATTGCTTTCAGGATCAGGGCGTCGGTCGCCTTGAAGTCCGTGCCCTCGGCGGGCGGCGGCGCCTTCAGCACCTGGCCGGTGACCAGGCCCAGAAGCATGTCCTCGGCTGACGCGATGTGCTCAAGCACCTGCGCCACGGACCATTTCTCGGGGGCGGATTTGAAGTTGAGCTGGGTTTCCGACAGGCCCTCGGCGGCGGCGAGCACGGCGGCGCGCGTTTTCTCGAGGTGGGCGAGGCCGGCGGCGCGGTCCTCGGCAGACAGTTCCTGGGCGCGCAGGCCGGTCAGGATGGAGAGGGACAAAAGCAGGGAAAGCAGCGTGGTTCTCATGTATGAATGGGGTTTCGTTGGCCAAACTAGCGGCGCGGACTATCTCAACAAGAGCGAAACCGGTGTGTCCTTGCCGGTGTCGGGTCACTGTATCTCCACCCCATGAAAAGACTCCTGCTTCTGACTGGCTGGCTCCTTGGCCTCGCCTCGGTTCTCGCCTCGGAACCCACCGGCCGCTGGGTGGCCACCTGGGCCACGAGCCAGCAGCTCACCGAGAAGGGCAACCTGCCGCCCGAGCCGGGCTTCACGGAGGCCACGGTGCGCCAGAAGCTGCGCGTCTCCATCGGCGGCGAAAAGCTGCGGGTGCGTTTCTCCAACGAATTTGGCAACAGCCCGCTCACGATCGAAGCCGCACACGTGGCGCTGGCCGAGGGCTTCGCCGACGCGAAGATCCAGCCGGGCAGCAGTCGCGCGCTGACGTTTCGCGGCGCGGCGTCCGTCACGCTCCACTCCGGTGCGACCGTGATTTCCGATCCGGTGGACCTGGCGCTCGCGCCGATGGCCGACGTGGCCATCACGACGGTGACCAAGGCCTCGCCCAGTGATGTCACGGGCCACCCGGGCTCGCGCACGACCTCGTATTTTGCCTACGGCGGCGCGGCACCTGATGCCGCCGACCTGCCCGAGGCCAAGCGCACGGACCACTGGTATTTCATGTGCAGCCTCGACGTATGGACCCGGCGCCCGGCGGCGGCGGTGGCCATTCTGGGCGACTCGATCACCGACGGGCGTGGCTCGACCACCAACGGCAACGACCGCTGGCCCGACATTCTTTCGCAGCGCCTGCGCGCGAATCCCGCCACGGCCGATGTGGCCGTGCTGAATCACGGTGTCGGCGGCGGCCGCGTGCTGCGCGACGGGCTCGGCATCAGTGCCCTGCGACGCTTCGACCGCGACATCATCGCCCAGCCGGGCGTGAAGTGGCTCATCATCCTGGAGGGCGTGAACGATCTCGGCACCTCCTCGCCCGAAACCGTGGCCGCCACGGCGCAAGAGCTCATCTCCGCCTACGACCAGATGATCACCCGCGCGCACGACCATGGCATCAAGGTCTATGGCGCCACCATCATGCCCCTCGGCGGGTTCAAGAACTACGACACCCCCGAGCGCGAGGCCGCCCGGCAGACGGTCAACGCCTGGATTCGCCGCAGCGGCCGCTTCGACGCCGTGATTGATTTCGACGCCGTGGCCCGCGATCCCGCGAATCCCGCCAGACTCAGCGCCGCCACTGACGGCGGCGACCACCTGCATCTGTCCGCCCCCGGCTACAAGGTCATCGCCGAGTCCATCGATCTCGGGTTGTTCACACGCTGAGGGTGGTGCGAACCGGCGGTTCACCCCGTTTTCACACGTCGGTAACGGGAAACCGGGTGGACTTTTCTCCGGCGGACAGCTTGATGGACCGGATGAATCTGTCGCGCACGGATGCCTTGGCCGGACTGCTGACACGCCTGCTGGCCGCACTCGGCCTGTTGCTCCTCGCGGGTTGCACGACCCCGACCAGCGCTCCGCCGCCGCCCGAAAAAGGCGCAACCCTGCAGGTGCAGCCCGCCAAGACCAGCGCGGTGCCGACGGACAAGGAGATCGCCTGCCGGATCCAGCTGATCGACGGTGCGCTGGTGGCGAGCAGCGAGGGGCTCAAGCCCGGCCATCACCGGCTCGTGGTGGCGCTGGGCGACAAGGAGGGCGAGTTCACCGGCGACGTGGACCTCGTTATCCCCGCCGTCCGCGACTACCGGCTGCGGGCCGAGCGGGACGAGGAAACCTTTACCGTGTCACTGGTGGAAGTTCCCAGCGGCAAGGTAGTCGCCACTTCCTCCGCCCAGGCCGCGCCGATGATGCAGTTCCAGGTGTTTGTGATCCAGAAATAGGGTGGGGCGAGGACCGACAGGTATGGGATTGCGGCGGGCGTGGGCTGACGCACCCTGACCCGACATGCCCGCCCTGCCGCCCGTCATCTTCGAGGACGAAAGCCTCATCGCGTTCGACAAGCCGAGCGGGCTGCTGATCGCGCCGGACCGCTGGGACAAGTCGCGCGCCAACCTCATGGACATGGTCCATGAAAAAATGGGCCACGGGGTGGCCAACGTGCACCGCATCGACGCCGACACGAGCGGACTGGTGCTCTGCGCGAAAACGAAGCCGGCGCTAGATTTCCTCAGCGGGCAGTTCCAGTCCAAGACCGTGGGCAAGGTCTATGAGGCCCTGACCGTGGGCCTGCCCGCGCAGGACGAGTTCACGGTGGACTTCGTGCTGAAGGAAGACGACGCCAAGCCCGGCCGCATGTGCGTGGTGAAGAAGCACGGCAAGGCCAGCGTGACGGACTTCAGGGTGCTCGCTCGTTTTCCCCAGCCGGCGGGCCGTCCCGGTTTCGCCCACGTCGAATGCCGGCCGCAGACCGGGCGCACGCACCAGATTCGCGTGCATCTCGCCGCCTCAGGCACGCCGATTCTCAGCGATCCGTTCTACGGCAACGAGACACAACTGCTGCTCTCGGACCTCAAGCGCGGTTACAAGGGCCGCGACGAGGAGCGCCCGCTCATCACCCGGCTGGCCCTGCACGCGGCGGCCCTGACCTTCAAGCATCCGCTCACCCGTGAGCCCGCGACGCTGCATGCGCCGCGACCGCAGGATTTCGAGGTGGCCCTGAAATACCTGCACAAATTCACCCGGCGATAAAAGCAGTTGTCCGTCACCCAGCCGCCCGCCAAGCTTGCTTCCGCTTACCCCGTCATGAGTCACGCCGTTTCGCTGCATCCCTGGTTTCCACCGCCGCCGGCGGGGACCCCCCCGCCCAAACCCCTGCGCGCCATCGGCATCGTCGGCGTCGAGAAGACCAGCACGGGCATCGCCCACTGGTGCGCCACCAAGGGCCTGGGCGTGATGATGCACGACCTCGAGGCCGGTGCGCTGACCCATGCGGTGGAAAATGTCCGCAACCTGTTCCGAGCCGCCGAAGAACGCAACGAGATCACCCACGCAGCCGCGCACAAGGCGATGGGCGGCATCAGCATCACCACCGGTCTGGAGGACCTGGAGTTTTGCGACATCATTATCGAAACCGTCACGGAGGACATCGCCTCTAAGCGCGCGCGGTTCGAGCGGTTCGGCAAACTCATGCCGAAGGAGATGGTGCTGGCATCCTGCGCCTCGGGCACCGGCCTCGCCGAGATCAGCGGTGCCACCCCTGCGCCCGAACGGCTGATCGGGCTGAAATTCTTTGATCCGGTGGGCGAGACCGCCCAAGTGCAGGTCACCCTCGCGCCCGCCACATCGCGCGAGACCGCGGAACGGGTGCTGGCCTTTGTCACGGCCCTCGGGCGGCAACCTCTGTTGCAGGGCCCGGCCAAGAGTTGACCGGCCCCCGCCGAGAAATGCGTTGCAGTTGCAAACCGGTTGCCGGGTAATGTCAGACCAATCCCGCCCATGGCCAAGGTCGAGACCCTCAACAAAGAACAAAAGCGTCACCTGCTGGTGACGATGCTGGAAAGTCGGCACGCCGACCTGCGCGAAGAGAGCCTGAACCGGCAGGGCAAGGGACATTTCCATGTGTCCGGCCGCGGCCACGAAGGACTGGCGGCGCTGGGCGTCCAGCTGCGCGGCGGCGACTACCTGCTGCCCTACTACCGCGACCGCGGCCTGTGCATGGGGCGGGGCATGACCACGCGGTCGCTGGCGTTGGAGTATTTTGCCAAGCGCGATTCCGCCTCCCGCGGACGCATGATGCCGTCCCATTACTGCTCGCGGGAGCTGAACATCGTGAGCGTGCCCACGCCCACGGGTTCGCAGCTCGTCCCTGCCTGCGGCATCGCCTGGGGCCTGCAGCTGGACCAGAAGGACGGCGTGGTTGTCACCACGATTGGCGACGCGGCGACCCGGCAGGGCGATTTCTACGAGGCGGTCAGCTTCGCGCAGGAAAAGAAGCTCCCGCTGATGCTCATCGTCGAGGACAACGCCTACGGCATCTCGACGCCCACGCGCCGCATCAACCCACTCGCCCTGCAGGTGATCAACCCCGCGCAGTGGCAGGTGGTGGACGGTTCCGACCCGCTGGCGGTGCATGCGGCCACGCAGCAGGCGCTGGCGGCGCTCCGCGCCGGCCACGGTCCGGCCTTCCTTTGGGTGAAGACGGAGCGTCTCTCCAGCCACACCAGTTCGGACGATCACACGCTCTATCGCTCGAAGGAGGACATCGCCCGCATCGAGCAGCACGACCCCATCCGCAATCTCAAGCGGCAGATGATCCGCGACGGCGATCTCACGGAACAGGACTACGAGAAGCTCGACACCGACCTGAAGGAGAAGGTGCGCCGTGATTACGCCGCCGCCGAGAAGGCCGACAATCCCCGCGCCAGCGAGCTCCTGCTCGAGTCGATGGGCCCGGCGCCCGAGCTGACCGGTGAGCTCTTCCAGCCCGGCAAATACCGCATGGGCGACCTGATCAACCGGACGCTCCGCGCCGGCCTCGACGCCGATCCCGCGCGCATGATCTTCGGCGAGGATGTCGAGGATCCCAAGGGCGGCGTGTTCCGGCTCACGCAGAAGCTCTCCACCGATTTCCCGGCGCAGGTGTTCAACTCGCCGCTGGCTGAGTCCACCATCATCGGTCTGGGCGGCGGCCTCGCGCTCTACGGGCGGCGGCCGGTCTTCGAGATCCAGTTCATCGACTTCATCTACCCCGGCTTCAACCAGCTGGTGCAGAACCTCGCCAATCTCCGTTGGCGCTCCAACGGCGAGTGGAAGGTGCCGGTCGTGTTCTACGCGCCCTACGGCGCCTACCTGCCGGGCGGAGCGCTCTGGCACTCGCAGGCCAACGAGGCGGTTTTCGCGCATTTTCCCGGCATCAACGTCGTGATTCCGTCCACGCCGGAGGACGCCGCCGGCCTGCTCTGGACCGCGATGCACGCGGAGGACATCACGCTGTTCCTGCTCCCCAAGCACATGCTCTGGGCCGAACGCGAGACGAGCGCGCCCATCACCGCGATTCCCTTTGGCTCCGCCCGGCGCCTCACCGAGGGCACCGATCTCACGCTCGTGGCCTGGGGCAACACGGTGGAAAAGTCGCAGGAGGCACTCGCCGAGCTGAAGGACGGCGCCTCGGTCGAACTGATTGACCTGCGCTCCATCGCCCCGTGGGACAAGACCGCCGTCGAGGAATCCGTCCGCAAGACCGGCCGCCTCGTCATCGTGCAGGAGGACACGGAGAACTGCTCCGTCGGCCAGATGATCATCACCCACCTCATGGGCCGGCCCGACCTGTGGGCCGCGTTGAAGGCCCCGCCCCTGCTGGTGTCGAAGGGCAACGTGATGATCGGCTACAACCCGATCTACGAATACGCCGCGCTGCCCGACGTGCCGCGCATCCTCGACGCTCTCCGCCGCACGCTCGCACTGGACGTGGCCCGCGGCGAGGAGGTCGTGGCGCTGACCGCCCCGGTGCCGCCGCCGTCCACCGGCTCGACCGCGCCTTTTGCCGTCGCCGAGGCCCATGCGCCCCAGAACACCGTCATTCCCGGCACGAGCGACATCATCGTGCGCGTGCCGATCATGGGCGAGGGCTTGCGCTCGGCCCGCGTGGTGAGCCTCAACAAGAAGCCCGGTGACGCCGTGAAACACGACGAGGTGCTGTGCGAACTGGAGACCGACAAGGCCGTGTATCCCGTCGAGGCGTCGTTTGCCGGCACCTTCAAGGCGTGGCGCATCAAGCTCGAGGAAACCGTGCTGATCGGCCAGGACATCGCGCTGGTCACCGGCGACGCCGCCAGTGTCGCCGGCCTGCCGGTTGAGGGTGCGGCCAACAAGAAACCCGCCCCCACGGTGGTCGCAGCCGGGGTGACCGCTTCCGTGCAGACCGTTTCCGCGCCCGCGCTCGCGGCCCAACCCTCCAAGCTTATGCAAGGCAACGTCCGCCCGCCCGCCCTCTCTCCCGCGATCACCAAGCGGCTCGACACGGTCGTGCCGGCCAATCTGCTCATGGACTGCCGCTGGGAGCCGATCCGTCTCGCCCGCGAGCAGTCGAAGTCGCTGCACGGC
This sequence comes from Oleiharenicola lentus, assembly GCF_004118375.1. Lineage (NCBI taxonomy): Bacteria > Pseudomonadati > Verrucomicrobiota > Opitutia > Opitutales > Opitutaceae > Oleiharenicola > Oleiharenicola lentus. The sequence goes on along the minus strand of NZ_SDHX01000002.1, from coordinate 921,887 downwards.
AAGTCCGCCGCCTCGCCCTCGGCCATGATGGCGTGGTGCGTGACGCGGGCGATGGAACTGCACGCCGGTTTCCGCCGGGTGGTGAACAAGGACGGCGTGATCACCGAGCTCGGTGACTTTGAACTTGGCGTCGCGGTGGCACTCGAGGGCGACCGGCTCGGCACCGCGGCCATCGCCACCGCCAACAAACTGGCGTGGTCGGACTTCGTGGTCGGCTATAACCGTGCCATCGAGGAGACCCGCTCGGGCAAACTCGTCGAGGTGCAGGCGCCGCTGAACATCAGCAGCCTTGGCGCCTTCGGCGTTGAGAGCGCCACGCCGATCGTCGTGCCGCCCGCCATGAGCACGCTGTTCATCGGCTCGGCGCACGAGAAAATGATCAAGGATGGCGGCGTAGTTTATCCGCAGGAAGTGGTTACGCTGTCCCTGACCTTTGACCATCGCGTTGTGAACGGAGCCGGAGCCGCCGCCTTCATGATGGAGCTGAAGCGCCAGTTCGAATCCTTCCGGCTACCGGGCTGAGGGTTATTGGACGGAGAAAAGGTTCTGGATAATCTCCAAGGTGCATCCGGTCAGAGCCGCCCGGATGCGAGGATGAGGGCGGAGGAGCGCGGCGCGGTCGTCGCTTTCCGGCAATTTGGCCGAAATCGTCGCGAACAAAGAGGCTTCGGCATCGGACTGGCCATCGTGCGCAATGGGGTGGCGCTCTACCACGGATCGTTTGCCCTGGATCCGTGGCCGCCGGCAGTCGGAGTGAGGGCGAGCATAGAGCTGCCGCTGGCGACGTGACGTATGTTAGACCGGAAGGCCCGCTTGCGGTGAACCGGCTCGTGTCCATAGGTAGAGCACCCCCATGAGCACCCCACGCCCCCTCCCAGCCGTTTCCCGTCGCCGTTTTCTCGGTCAACTTTCCGCCGCCGGCGCACTGGCGTTGGCGCCCCGCGCCGCCTTGGCGATTGCCGCGCCGAAGAAACTCGGCGTCGCCCTCGTTGGCCTCGGCGGCTACAGCGCCGGTCAGCTGGGGCCGGCATTGAAGATCACCGAGCACTGCCGCCTGGCGGGCGTCGTGACCGGTTCGCCCGAGAAGGGCCGGAAGTGGGCGGCGGATTACGGTTTCCCCGAGACGAGCATCTACGGCTACGACACGATGGCGAAGATGGCGGACAACCCCGACATCGACATCGTCTATGTCGTGACGCCCAACGGCCTGCACGCCGAGCACTCGATCGCGGCGGCGAGGGCCGGCAAGCATGTCATCTGCGAGAAGCCCATGGCCAACACCGTCGCCGAGTGCGACGCGATCATGGCGGCCTGCCAGCAGGCCGGCGTGCGTCTCGGCATGGGTTACCGGCTGCACTACGACCCCTTCCACGAGGAGTTGCGGCGCCTGGTGCGCACACAGGAATTCGGGCCCTTTATGAACATGAACGGCGGTTTCGCGTTCACCATGGGGCGGCACCAATGGCGCGCGCAGAAGGCACTCGCCGGCGGCGGCCCGCTCATGGATCTCGGCGTCTATGTGATCCAGGAAACCTTCATGGCGGCCGGCGCGGCTCCGGCAGTGGCGATCACGGCGCGTGAGCTGCCCAAAGCGCGGCCGGAGTTTTTCGTGGATGTCGAGGAAAGCATCGAGTGGACGATGGAGTTCGCCAACGGCGCGAAGGGCCAGGGTTACACCAGTTACAACAGCAACCGGAACGATTTCCGCGCCGAGGCGAAGGGCGGCTGGTTCGAGGTCGGCCCCGCCTACAGCTACCGCGGCCTGCGTGCCGCCACGAGCAAGGGTCCGGTCACGGTGACACCGCCCGCCAGCCAGCAGGCGTTGCAGATGGACGCCTTCGCGCTCCATGTGCGCGACGGCGCGCCCAATCTCGTGCCCGGCGCAATGGGTCGCCGCGACATGGTCGTGGTCGAAGCCATTTACGCCTCCGCTGCTGCCGGCGGGAAGCGGGTCGAATTGAAATTCTAAAGTGGCCCTCAGCGACTTCTCCCCAATCACCGATAGGGGGAGCGAAACGGCAGCCCCCTTTTCAGCATCCGCTGATCAACGCCTTTTCGCGGGTCTGCCGGGCCTTGGCGCCATCCGCGCTCGTCGGAGTGATACGGGTTTTCTCCGGCAGCACGCGTCGTGCGTCATGCGGTGGGAAAAAACTTACCACCGTGCCCGCCGCCAGCTATGGCCTTCATTCATAAGCCCCGGTGATGCCCTGATTCGGGGCTCACTGTCTTATTTTTCTGCCAGTAGATGAAAGCGTCCGCTCGCTCCCCCCAACATGCGCTCCCTCTCGCTCCTTAAGCTGTTGCTTCCTGTGCTGCTGATCGCGCCCGCATCAGCCCAACTCCCGACCCCGACCTACGGCTGGAATCTCGGCAATACGCTGGAAGCCGTCCCCAGCGAGGGCTCCTGGGGCCCGGCGGCCACCCAGAACCTGATCAACGCCGTCGCCGATGCGGGCTTCAACACGATCCGTCTCCCGGTGGCGTGGGACATCCATGCGAATCAGTCCACTTACCAGATCGATCCCGTGTGGATGGCCCGCGTGAAACAGGTGGTGGACTGGTGTTACGCGAAAAAGCTCCACGTCATCATCAACATCCACTGGGACGGCGGGTGGCTGGAGAACAACATCACCGACACGGTGAACCCGACCATCAACGCGAAGATGCAGTCCTATTGGACCCAGATCGCGACGGCCTTTGCCGGCTACGATGACCATCTGCTCTTCGCCGGCGCCAACGAGCCCAACTGCAAGACGGCGGCCGAGTGGGCGACTTTGCGGAGCTACTACAACACTTTCATCAGTGCCGTCCGCTCCACCGGTGGCAACAACGCCTCCCGCTGGCTCGTGATCCAGGGGCCCGACACCAACATCGACAAGACCTACGACTGGGTGAACACGCTGCCGACCGATGTGACGGCCAGCCGTCTTATGGTCGAAGTGCATTACTATCCCTATCAGTGGACCCTGATGACCAAGGACGAGACCTGGGGGAAGATGTTCTACTTTTGGGGACAGGGCTACCACTCCCCCACGATGCTCGACCGCAATTCGACGTGGGGCGAGGAGGCCTACGCGGATGAGCAGTTTCAAAAAATGGCGACCAAGTTCGTCAGCAAGGGCGTGCCGGTGATCATTGGCGAGTGGGGCGCGGTCAAGCGCACGGGCTACGCCGACCTGACGGGCACGGAGCTGAGCCGGCACCTCGCCTCCCGAACCTTCTTCAGCAAAACAATCACGGACAAGGCCAACGCCCTCGGACTCAAGCCGATCTGGTGGGACGCCGGTGGCACGGGTAGCAACACCATGTGGCTGTTCGATCGCTCCACCGGGACCATGATTGATCCGGACAACATCAATGCCCTGACCGGCGGGCAGGCGCTGCCGCCGCCCGGGGCCGGGCCCAATGCGCCGAGCGGGCTGGCGGCCACCGCGACGTCGTCCAGTCAGGTAGGACTCACGTGGGCCGACAACGCCGCCAACGAGGATGGCTTCGAACTGGATCAAGCCACCAACTCCACATTCACCAGCGGCCTGGTCACAGCCACCTTGGCGGCCAACACCACCAGCCGCACGGTCGGCGGGCTGAGCGCCGCGACCACCTATTATTTCCGGGTGCGGGCGGTGAGCAGCGCAGGGTCCAGCGCCTACTCCGGCACCGCCAGCGTCACGACCCAGAATGCCGTCGTCGTCCCTCCGCCCAGCGTTTCACCTCCGGCCTCGGGCGGTGGCGGGGGAGGTGGCGGGGCTCCGAGCCGCTGGTTTCTGGGCGCCTTGGCGATGGCAGCCTTGTTGCGCAGAAAACAGGCATCGCGATCCGCGCTGCGCTCCGCCGGCACCTGAGAGCGACTCAGTCGCGACGCCGCCTTTCCTGCTCTGGCTGCGCCGTCGTGCTGGCCGACAGCAAGTTCGGGTTGTCCCGGGTGATCAGAAATCGGCCGTGCCCGGGGTGCGGGCGAAGGGGATCACGTCGCGGATGTTGCCGATGCCGGTCACGAACATGAGCATGCGCTCGAAGCCGAGGCCGAAGCCGGCATGCGGCACCGTGCCGTAGCGGCGGAGGTCGAGATACCACCAGTAGGCTTTCTCGTCGAGGTGGTGCAGAGCCATGCCCTCGCGCAGCAGCTCGAGGCGCTCCTCGCGCTGGCTGCCGCCGATGATCTCGCCGATGCCGGGCACGAGCAGGTCCATCGCGGCCACGGTCTGGCGGTCGGGCGCGCAGCCGTCGGTCACGCGCATGTAGAACGCCTTGATCGCGCGCGGGTAGTTGTAGACGGTGACCGGACACTTGAAGTGTTCCTCGGTGAGGTAGCGTTCGTGCTCGGCCTGGAGATTGGCACCCCACGAGATTGGGTGCTCCCAGGTCTTGCCGGACTTTTCGAGGATCTCGACGGCTTCCGTGTAGCTGCAGCGGACGAAGGGTTTCTCGAGAACGAAGTCGAGGCGCGGGAGCAGGTCCTTGTCCACAAACTTGCTGAAGAACTCCAGGTCGGCGGCGCAGTGCGTGCGCACGTCGCGGATGAGGTGTTTCACGAACGCCTCGGCGAGGTCCATGTCGCCCTGCAGGTCGCAGAACGCCATCTCCGGCTCGATCATCCAGAACTCGGCGGCGTGGCGCGAGGTGTTGGAGTTCTCGGCGCGGAAGGTCGGACCGAAGGTGTAGATGTTGCTCAGCGCGCAGGCGAAGATCTCGCCCTCGAGCTGGCCGGAGACGGTGAGGAAAGTTTTCTTGCCGAAGAAATCCTTGGTGTGGTCCACGTGCTTGTCCTCGCCGCGCGGCGGGTTCTCAAGGTCGAGGGTGGTCACGCGGAACATGTCGCCCGCGCCCTCGGCGTCGCTCGCCGTGATGATCGGGGTGTGGACGTAGTGGAAGCTGCGTTCCTGGAAGAACTGGTGGACGGCGTAGGCGAGGCGGCTGCGGACGCGGAAGACGGCACCAAAGAGGTTCGAGCGCGGCCGGAGGTGGGCGATCTCGCGGAGGAATTCGAGCGTGTGACCCTTCTTCTGAAGCGGGTAAGTGCCGTCGGCCTCGCCGACTACTTTAAACTCCGTGGCGACGACTTCCCACTTCTGGCCCTGGCCCTGCGAGGCGACGAGCTTGCCGCGGACCTCGATGGAGGCGCCGGTGTGGGCGCGGGCAACCTGCGCGTAGTCGGGGAGGGAGGCGTCCACGACGATCTGCAGGCCCTTGAGGCAGGAGCCGTCGTTGAGTTCGACGAAGGAGAAGGCCTTGGAGTCGCGACGTGTGCGGACCCAGCCTTGGAGTAAAATGGCATCGGCCGCGGCGGTGGCGTTGTGGGCGTCTTTGACAAGAGTGCGTTGCATGGGGGCGTTTTTGTTTGGTCAACGGATTACAGGGACGACGCTGGCGGCAGAAGCTTTTTCCGGCTGCATGGATTGCCATTTGCCAATCCCGGCCTGCTGAGCAGACTGACATTCGCTACCCCATGACCCCCCGATTCTGCCGGCTGTGGCCGGTCCTGTTGTTGCCCATGCTTCTCAACGCTGCTGAATCCCCTGCGCTCGGTTCCACAATCTTCACCTGGGAGGGTTTCACGGCGAAGCTCACGGCCGTGGGTGAGCGGCGCGAGGTCGCGCGCCTGCCTTCCGCCACACTGCGGGAGTTTCAGTCGCACATCAGTACGCTGAACCCCGGGCTCGCCTCGCACCCGCCGCACACGCATCCGCAGGAGGAACTCATCATCCTGCGCGAGGGCGAACTCGACGTGCATATCAACGGCACAAACACGCGCGTCGGCCCTGGTTCGGTTTTCTTTTTCGCGTCGAACGATCCGCACGCTGTGCGCAACGCCGGCGACAAGCCGGCCACCTACTTTGTGTTCAACTTCACGACCGCCGTGACCGCGGAGATGCGCGGCAAGGCGCCGCTGCCGGCCGACCCGGCGCGACTGGGCTCGGCGATCTATGCGTGGGACAAGTTGGAAGTGTCCGAGACCAAGGTCGGCCAGCGCCGCGCGCTCACCAGTCTGCCGACGGCGACGATGGCCAATTTCTCCGTCCATGTGACCACGATCCGAGCCGGCCTCGCGCCGCATCCGCCGCACCGCCATCCCGACGAGGAGATCGTGCTCGTGAAGGAAGGCAGGCTCGACGTCACGGTCAACGGCGTCACCACGCGCGTCGGTCCCGGTGCGGTGCTGTTCCTGGCCTCGAACGACGAGCATGGCTGGAAGAATGTCGGCGAGACCGACGCGACCTACTATGTGATCCGCGTGAAGACCGAGGCCACGCCGGCGGTGGTCGCGCAAAATTGAGCCGCTCTTCCCCATGTCTCTGAACCGTCGTCTATTCTCGGCCCTCCTGCTGGTGGTCTGTTCCGCTCCCTCCGTTTTCGCCGCCGTGGGTCTCGGCGCCAAGCCCCTTCCCGGGGCCGAGGTGATCCTCGACGGCTCGCGCGAGCTTTTGGACGCGAAATGGACCTACTGGGAAGGGCCGCGCTTCGGGTCCGCGCTGCCCATCAAGTGGAAGATCGTCGAAGATCCGGTGGATGGAGGCTCGGTGGTGCAGACTTACGACCCCGCCGCGGCCGGGGGCAAATACGGCGCGGCTGACATCATCACGAAGAAGACCTACCGCGATTTCCGCTTGCACATCGAGTTCCTCGCCAACAATCCCGGCGGCAACAGCGGCGTCTATCTGCAGAACCGTTACGAGATCCAGATCTGCGACGGCGACAAAACCAAGCACGGCATGGGCGCTGTGATAAACGAGACCGAATCGCCCTACCACCTCTACGCTGGGCTCGGGAAGTGGAACGCCTACGACCTCGTTTTCCGCGCGGCGCGCTTCGAGGGCGGCCGGCGCGTGCAGCCCGCGATGGTGACGATGTATTTCAACGGTGTGAAGGTGCATCACAACCAGCTGATCAACCAGGTCTGGGGCGGACCGAATTCCGGCCTTGATGGCGGGAACGACGGCGGCAAGGGAATCACGGACGTGCCCGGCCCGCTCAAGCTCCAGGCCGAGGGCCACGACGTGCGCTACCGCAACGTCTGGATCAAGGAGCTGGACCTCACCGCACCCGACACGGATTTCACCGATTAAGCCGGTGCCCGCCGCCTCTCATTCTATGGTGCGAGCGGGATGGAATTTGCTGCCGGCGGGGCAGAGGTTTTCCCTTGATGCCTGCATGCGCGCCCCACGCTTCGCGTTGTTGTTGGCCGGATTTTGGCTGCCCGCCAGCGCCGAGGCGGCCCCCGTCCCCGCGTTGTCGGCGACGCCGACGCGATCCTGGGTGACGCAGCTGTTTGATTCGTGGCGCGCCCCCGTGCCGCCCCGTCATCTCGGCGGCAACCTTTACTATGTCGGGGCGAGCGGTGTGAGCGCGTGGCTCTTTTCCACGCCGGAAGGTCATATCCTGCTCGACACGGGCTTTGCGGACACAGTCCCGATTATCCGACGCAGCGTGGAGCAGCTCGGCTTCAAACTGACCGACATCAAGCTGATCCTCAGCAGCCATGCCCACATCGACCACACGGGCGGGCATGCGGCCATGAAGCGGCTGACCGGCGCGCAGGTGCTGGCCAGCGCCGCCGACGCCCGCACGCTCGAATCCGGCGGGGCCGACGATTTTCTGACCTGGCCGAAGGACACCCTGCTCTACCAGCCGGTGAAGGTGGACCGGATCATCGCGGATGGGGAGGAGGTCACGCTGGGCGGCACCACACTGACCGCGCACCTCACCCCAGGGCACACGCGCGGCGCTACCACCTGGACCATGAGTCTGACCGACGCGGGCAAAGCCTACCGGGTCGTGTTTTTCAGCAGTGCCTCGATCAACGACGGCACGCGCCTGCTCGGCAACCCGCACTATCCCGAAATCGTAGCGGACCTGGAGGGGAGTTTTGCGCGTTTCAAGTCGCTGCCGTGCGACATCTTTTTCGCCCCGCACGGCGGGCAGTTTGCCATGGCCGATAAATTCGCCCGGCATGACCGGGGCGACGGCATCGCGGCGTTCGTTGACCCGGAGGGCTGGAAGCAGCTCGTGGCCGGCGCGGAAAAGACTTTCCGGGAAATCCTCGCCCGGGAAAACACCCTGCAAAAACCATGACCCAGCCCATCCCAGCCCCCGCCCCGCCCGAGAAAGACCAGGGACTCAAGGTGCGTGAATACGTTGGCTATGCGCTCGGCGACATGGCCTCGAACCTCTTTTTCGTCACGTTCAACATCTTCCTGATCTACTACTACGTGGACGTATGGGCGATCCCGGCGGCGTCGATTTCGTTCATGATGCTCGCGGTGCGGTTCTTCGACGCGGTCAACGATCCGGTCATGGGCCTGATCGCCGACCGCACCGACACGAAGTGGGGCAAGTTCCGTCCCTATTTGCTCTGGGGCGCGGTGCCCTACGGCATCTGCGGCTATCTCATGTTCGCCGGGCCTGATCTCGAGGCCACGGGCAAGCTCGTGTATGCCTATGCCACTTACACGCTCATGCTGGTGGCCTACACGGTCATCAATGTGCCGTATTCCTCGATGTTGGGCGTGATCAGCCCGCACTCGCGCACGCGCGGCGTGGCGTCGAGTTTCCGTTTTGTGGGCGCCTTCACGGGCGGATTTCTCGTCTCGCTGCTGGCCCGGCCGCTGGTCAAGGCGCTCGGCGGGGACGACCAGGTGCTCGGCTTCCAATACACGATCGCGATCTTCGCGGTGGCCTCGATTGCGATGTTCTGGCTGTGCTTCGCCACGACGAAGGAACGCGTGAAGCCGCCCCCGGCGCAAAAGACCGACGTTCGCGCCGAGCTCGGCGAACTCCTTCGCAACTACCCGTGGGTGATGCTGCTCGTCGCCACGATTTTTTCGACGACGTTCATGGCGTTGCGCCAGGGCAGCACGCTGTTCTATTTCAAATACGTCGTGGGTGATAATGGCACGCCGATCCTTTTCGGCACCCTGGACCGCAGCACGGTGTTCCTGTCGAGCGGGATGCTCGCACAGATTATCGGAACCGCGGCGCTCGGCTTCGTCGTGCGCCGGGTGGACAAGAAGAAGCTGGCCGCGGTGTTGAGCTGGGCCACGGGTCTGTGTTTCGCGGCATTTTTCTTCCTGCCCACGGACAACTACTGGCTGTTGGTGGCCGTGAACGCCCTCGGCACCTTCTGCATGGGGCCGACCTCGGCGCTGACCTGGGCGATGTATGGCGATGTGGCGGATTACGGCGAGTGGAAGTTCGGCCGGCGCTCGACTGCGCTGGTTTATTCGGCGTCGCTGTTCTCGATCAAGACCGGCATCATGATCGGCGGAGCGATGGTGCCGGTGTTCCTCGGCAGCTTCGGCTTCGTGCGCAACGAGGCGCAGTCCGCCTCGGCCATCCTTGGCATCACGCTGGCTTTCACGCTCGTGCCCGGCCTGTTCGCGATGCTGAAGGGCGTGGCGATCTGGGTCTACCCGCTGGACCAGAAGCGCGTGGACGAAGTCGAGCAGGCTTTGGCGGTCCGTCGGGCCCAGACCCCGGCTTGAGCGGCGCGGAGTGCCCGGGGTGGGGCTCGAACCCACACGGCCTTGCGGCCAGGGGATTTTAAGTCGAAAACGACCGTCCCATAGCGTCCCCAGCAGTTACCTAAACTGTTGAAGATACGCTATTGGACGCTTGGGGACGATTTGGGACACCCCTGCGATTCGAGGGCAAGTGGACAAGAAGTGGACAAGACTTTTGGCCTGAAACGATGCCCATTTCGCAGCTCTAGAACGCTGAATCCATGGGTGCCGTTGGAGGGACAGAGGGCGCTCATGTCCGCATCAGCAATACACTATAATGTCAGAACCGCGATTCACTACGACCTATGCGATCCACCGACACCTCCCTCAAGTTCATGACCCGCTCCGGGCTCATGCTCCAAAAGCTCGTCCGCTTCAAGGATGGGGAACGCTACCTCTCCAAGAAGTGGCATCTCCGCGTCCAGCACAACGGGGTGCGCCGCTGGATTCCCTTGGCTGAGAACCCCAAGACAGCCGAGGGCATGGCCAATGACATTGTGGGGATCCTCGACAGTTCGGACGGTCACAGTATGACGATAGCTGAAGCGTTGAAAGTGCTCGAGCAGCGTGATCAGCGCCCTCCCATCCGACCGAATCAGTTCCGTAAGACCTCCACCCTGGGGCAGCTCCGTGATGTCGTGGAGTTGAATGCTGGTAACCTCGGAGTCACGCAGGAGACGGCGAAGGAGTATTTCCGGAGCATTGGCACCATTGTTCGCGATGTGCTCCGCTCCAGGGAAAATCTTCCGAAGAAGCCCAGCATGGACAAAGTGATGGCCCAACCCGTTGGGCTGCTGAACGCCAGCCTGCTGTTCGATTTCAAGGGCCTGCGTCTTCCACCGCATTTGCGGGAGCACACCAGCAAGGGGCGGAAGGCGAAACTTACTGCCAACCGCCACATGCGGAATGCGCAGGCTCTGTTCATGCCCGACCGCGTTGCTTTCCTGCGCGACAAGGAGCTGCACATTCCGGACATGGAGCCGTTTCGGTCGGTGCCGATGTTTCAGCACGCGACGGAACGGTATAACCTGCCGCCTGCCGCCTTCATGCTTACCTTGGTGAAACAGATCATGACCGACCTCGCGAACGAGGACTCCGCGATGTATTGCGCGACGCTGTTGGCGTTGCACGCGGGGCTCCGGCGCGAAGAGATCGTCCATGCGAAGTGGGACTGGTTCATCGACGAACCGACCGGCTTGGTCGTTCATGTGCGACCGGAGGACGAGTTTGCCCCCAAGTTTGGTCTCGAGCGGAAGGTCAAGGTGTCGCGCTGGTTGCACGCCGAACTCCTCCGCTTCAAGTCCAAGAAGGAGGCTTGCATCCTGCCTGACTATGCGCGCGACCACAACGTGGACATCGTTACCCGGCTGGTTGCCTGGCTGAAGGCTCACGGAGTCACGGCGATCAAGCCGATCCATGAGCTGCGCAAGTGGTTCGGTAGCTTCTTTGCCACCGAATACAGCATCACCACCGCGCAGCGGCAGCTCGGGCACAGCACCCCGATGGTCACCAACGCCCACTATGCCGGCATCAACTTCCATCCGGCGCTGCGCATCATCTGGTTTGAGCCTGCCTTGTCCGCGGCCTTGCCTGAGCTGCTGGCCCTTCTTGACCGACCGAATGGCGTCGGAGACGGCATCGAACGCGATGCGTTGGGCTTCCCCGTGAAGCGACATGCCCAGCAGGCGGCCAATTTCTAGTGCTGGGCGGATTCTGTGTAGCTGGGGCCTGTGAGTGATGTTTAAATAAGCAAATATAAACGATATAAGATCTATGTGTTGAAATTCTTGGCCGATATACTAAAGGTTGAATCAACCTATTAATGCCCAACCAACTCTCACAGTCCAAGCGCAGACAGAGTCTCGCAGAGCACGCTGCGGTGTTGGCGGCGCTTGCTCTGATCGCGAAGCGGGAAAAGACCACGGTCATGGACCTTCTGCGCGAGTCTGCCCGGGAAGTGGTGCGCCGACGTGCCCAATCTGCTGACCACGCCGACGCGTTGCGGACGGCGGTGTGGAAACTGGCACCCCAGATGCCTGCGAGTTTCAGAACTCCGGCCCAATTGGCGCGTTTCAAGCGCGCGCAGAGAGAGTTCGACCGGGCGGTTCTGGACATGCAGCTTGCCGCGCCGGAGGAAGTGCAGGCACGCAATTCCATCACCTCAAGTCGTCCCGTGCGGCTGCTGAACTTCGACCACGCTCATGCCGCATCCGTCTGACTCCGCGCCGCGGCCACCGGATGATTTCGCCCGGATGCTGGCGGCGCCAGAACCAATGCTCCTCGTAGGTGGGCAGGCAATCAACCTGTGGGCGCTGTATTATCAGGATCAGACCCGTGACCTGGCGCCGTTCGTGTCGCGCGATGCCGACGTGCTCGGTGATCGCGATACCCTCGAATTGCTCGGGCGGCTATCCGGTGCGAAGCCGCAGTTTTTCCCGATGAAACCGCCATCCAACGAGGTCGGTGTGGTGGTCGGCACCGATACCGCAGGCGGGGCCATGCTGATTGAGGTGCTGCGCTACGTCAGGGGTGTCAGCAACGAAGAGCTCCGGGATCCCGTCTACGAATTTGCTATCGGTGAGCAGCAGGTGCGGGTTCGGGCTCCTGGCCCGATGGCCCTGTTGAAGGCCAAGATCGCGAACCTTTCCGAGATCAACCAGAAGGGGCGCCAGGATGCCCGACACATCCTGATCCTTGCGCGGATACTCCCCGTCTACCTTGCCGATTTGCGTTCATCCGCCGCCGCCGGGAGGCTGGAGGAGCGGAAGCTGGTCGCCATTTTGGAACAGCTGTTGGCTGTTCTCATTTCCGATCAGGGACAAGATGCCTGTGCCGACCTCAAACTTCAGGCCCGTGATTTTTACAGCGACCTCGATCCGACAGGACTACCGAAAGTGAGCGCTTTCCTCACCGAGCGGCTGCCACGGGTTTTGAAATAGGCGGCCGAGTCCGTCTATTGCAGCCCCGCCCGTGCTCGAGTGACCGCGTACGAGGGAAACATGTTCGCTGACCGCACGGTTTGCCCATGCTGACTTTCAGGCCATAGGATACGGCAGTGGAAATATAGATCCGGAGAAAAGATCTTTTCGCCGGATTCGCAGCTCTGAGGGGATGAAATCATTCACTCCGATTATCGAAGCGGTCGGTGTCGACCGTCTCCTCCACATTGTTGAGAGTATGGTCAAACGTCGGGCGGACCTCGATTCCGACGCCCAGCGGACCTTGGACGAGGCAGTGCTCGAGTTTGTCGGATCCAACCCCTTGGCGCTTGCCACCCTGATGCTCGATAAGGGGCTTCCTGACACTCATCCCGGCGAGATTGAAGCGATCCTCCGCCGGGCTCATGAACGGGCAACTGACCTCGGTCGTGTGCGAGTCGAGGAGCATGCTATGGCAGCGGGCTACTTCGATCTGTTTGCCAAGCCCAAGGCCAAGGAGCCGGAGTTTCTGACGCGTTCTCAACAAGCCGGACTTGAGCGGATGTTGGCTCTGGCCAAATTGCATTTCGAGGGAGGCACTCGGCATGGGGTGCAATTGCGCACTTGGCCCCTCTTGGTTGGACCCTCGGGCGTGGGCAAATCCAACCTAGCCAGACGACTGGCATCGGAATTGGGCGGGTTGCCGGTCACCAAGCTCTCCTATGGCGAATGGCTGGTCTCAGGGGCTCGGACGGACATGACCACCCTGCAGCGCCTTCGGGTCGCGCTAGAAAAACATGATCGCCAGATCATCTTCATCGACGAACTCGATAAGGTGCATGCCACCTCCGACCCCTGGTCGCGTGCGCTCCTCACAGAATTATTCGGGGTGATCGATCGGCAGCTCGGGGTGGTCGAGGGGAGTCGCACCGCTTGGTCAAATGAGCTTCTCACCAAATTCAGGGAACGAGTTTTCATTATCGGGGCTGGCACATGGCAGGACCTGTGGCGGGGATCCAGTGGGGTGGTTGGCTTCGGTGGACGGACGCAACCGGCCGACGTGACGGATCGAATCCGTCGGGCAAACGTCATCCCCATCGAGCTGCTCAATCGCTTCAACTCGGATTGGATCGTGCTTGAACCTTACACCGAGCAGGACTTCGCCGAGATCGCCGAGGGTCTGAAACTCCCTCCCGGGGTCTTGGACCCGATTGCCGCAGCCGAGTCCGGCTACAATTTCCGAGCGGTGGAAATGGCCCTGACCGCACATGCCCTCAGGCAGATGGCCGGGGAGTTTTGACACTGCACCTTTCGACCTGGCTGCCCGACGACCGACGAGAAGCTCCTTCAATGAGGAGCCATCCTTTGTCGGTGGCGGACAGTCACCAACATCAACCCATAATCCGATACACATCTTGAAGTCATTCATCCCGAAGTTCAGCGAGCGTTTCTGCGCCTCGCGCAAGATTCACGAAGACCGCGACACGCGCCGCTACTATGCGTCCGGGTGGTAGTTTGAGTGCAGGGTGAGGCCGGGAAGGATCAGGCATGCTTGGGTCCGATTCGCCGCCGGTCCAGTGTCCCACAAGATCGGTGGTGGGACGCTGGCGGGGCGGGGGTGATGGGATGGTAGCGGCGGGTGGGGACGTGTGACGCGTGGAGTTGCATCTCTGCGGCATGAATAGATGCGATTGCCCGAGCGAATTGGACGAGGTCCGGCTGGAGCCGGTGCTGGCGGCGGCGGTCCCACGGGATCGCTTGCTGGTGGTCCTGGGACTCGAGACCGGGCTGCGGATCTCGGAACTGGTGGGACTCAAGGTGGGTGAGGTCTGGCAGGCGGATTCTCCCGTGCGAGTGCTCCGGCTGACCCGGGCCCGGCTCAAGGGTGGCGCGGGGCTCCGCGCCCGGGCGGTGAGCGGTCGGCAGATTCCCCTGAACGCCCGGGCCGGGGCCATCCTGCGCGAAGTGCTGGGCGAATCTTCCCACCTCCCGCGGGAAGCCCTCTTTCCCAGCCGGCAAGGTGCAGGCCGGGCCATCACCCGCCAGCAAGCCCTGCGCGTGATCAAAAAGATCTTTCTTCTGGCCGGCTGCGATCCCTCCCGGGTGTGGGGCGGGCACTCGTTGCGCCGTCGCTTCGTGCGACGGGTGTTCGACCGGACGCGGGACATCAATGTGGCCCGCGCGGCGGTGGGCCATCGGTGGATTGCAACCACGCAGGCCTATCTGGATTTGGCCGGCGAAGCAGCCGAGGCGGCGATCCTGGCCATCGGCGAAGTGCCTCCGGCCGTTGCCGGCGAATCATGTCCCCGGCGGGCGGGCTGACCTGCGCAGGAATCGAGATCGCAACTCTTCCCATCGGGCGACCCACGTCGCCCACAACCCAACCCAAACCAAAGATACAAAATGAAGATCCTGCATGTGACTGACCTCCACGGCAACCTGCCGTGGTATCACTGGCTCGCCCGTGAGGCCCACCGTTATGATTTGATCTGCCTGTCCGGCGATTTGATCGAGCTGAACGATTCGGCGCCGCAGCAAATGGCGGCGATTACGGAAGTCCTGGCGGGCATCCGCACCCCGCTGGCGATCTGCTCGGGCAATCACGACATGGTGCATGCTCGGGCTCAAGGCGGAGGGGCACTCTGGGTGAGTGACCTGAAGCGGGACGGCGTCTGGGTGGACGGCGACCGCTTCGAACTCGGTGGCGAGAAGTTCTACTGCCACCGCTGGAATGAACCGATCCCCCATGCGGAGTCGGAAGAGATCTGGATCACCCATGCTCCACCGGAATGGTCGGTGGTGAGTTGGGGTGGTAGGGGCGGCGATCTGGGCGACCACGAGTTCGCCCTGGTGTGCCGGGCGATGCGCGGCCCGCGGATCGCGCTTTGCGGGCATGCGCATACGCCGCCCGGGTGGACCGCCTTGGTGGGCCGGACGCAGGCCTTCAATCCCGGGCATGCCACCAATGCGCCTGAGCCTGCTCACATCGTCCTCGATCTGTCGCTGGGCGTCGCTATCCGACATTATCTGGGCCGTCCGCCTGCCGCGGTCCAGATCGAGCGGCCGACGGCGCGGGATATCCTGCGCAAGCGCTCTCCGCAGGACCTGGATCGTCTGCTTGATCTCACCGTGCAGAACCAGAAAGCCGAGGGCCACGTGCTCACGGCCGAGGAAAACGCCGAGGTGCGCCGTCGTCTCCGCAAACTCGCTTTCGGCGATGAATAAGGAGCCATCCCCGCGCGACTGGCGTCGCCGGCGCCACGACATCAACGAAGCCCGTTTTCGGCTCATGGCCACCCAGCAGCAGCAAAGTGCGGCTGCGCCCAACTGCTACTGGGGGGCGCTTTGGGTGAGTGTCGGTTTCGCCCTATTCGCCGACTTCGTCTCGCGCGGGTTCGGCTGGCTGCGGATCGGATGGTATCTGGCATGCCTGTGGGCCATCGCCTCGCGGGCTCCCGGGGCCTCCACCTTCTATGGCATGCGACACGTCATCTTTGACGTGCTCGCGGCCGCCTACCTGGTGCGAAGCACCATCATCCTGCTCAAACGCGAATGCACTTCCTGAAATCCATCTTCTGCACTCTCTGCGCCATGGCCTGCGGACTCGTCGTCATGGTGTGTCTGCCGCTCGCTCCGGTCGCGGACGATCGTATCGTCGTAGCGAAAGACTACGAACGGGCGCTCGCTTGGGATGAGCTTGGCCGGCAGTTGCGGAACCGCTGGTCGGTTTTACGGATTCTACAGCGGGCGGCCCGGCGCCAAGAGTGTATGAACAGGCGAGGGCAGGAAAAGTTCGATGAACTGCAAAGCCGTAAATGGGACCTAGCCTACGGACTCCGGTTTCAAGCGGCATTCATGCTCCGTGTGTTTGGAATCTGCTATGGCGCGGAGGCTCTGGGAGCGGCCCTTGAGCAGCAGTATCCGCTGCTGTCTGAATACTACCGGGCAGGAGACGCGGCGTTGAGTGGATTTCTAAGGTGGTTCTTGAATCTTCCAGGACCGGACCAGCAAGACCGCTTGCACTGTGATGAAATATCGGTGGTTCAAGCTCCGTGCCGTGCTGGACAAAGTTACAGCCGATAGCATGCACATCAGCAGCAGGCCGCCCGGACTAGCGAGGGCGTGAGCGCCCGCCGGAGTCGCGGTGTGTCCGCACACCACGAAAAGCCGCCCCCGCGATGCGGACTGCGCCGAAACCGACAGGCGCGAAGAATCCGTGGCGCCGGCTGCCATCCGAAAAACATGATCTGGGAGACGACAGCCTCAAATTGAGCGGTTTTTCAGCAACCTGCTGTGGCGAATATCATTCCTCGGTCTGGAGTGTCGCGATGACCGACAGGTCATCCAGAGTTGTGGTGTCCCCTTTGACCTCCCCGTTCGTGGCCAGCTCCTTGAGGAGCCTGCGCATGATTTTTCCGGAGCGGGTCTTGGGCAGACTGGCTGCGAAGCGCACCTGGTCGGGCTTGGCGAGCGAGCCGATCTCCTTGCCGACGTGGGCACGCAGGGCCTCCTTCAGTTCCTCGCTGGCTACGGCCGTGGACTTGAGCGTCACGAACACCACGAGCGACTGGCCCTTGAGTTCGTCGGGGCGGCCGACGGCGGCGGCCTCGGCGACGGCCGGGTGCGATACGAGCGCGCTCTCCACCTCGACCGTGCCGATGCGGTGGCCGGATACGTTTAGCACGTCATCGATGCGGCCGATGATCCAAAAGTAGCCGTCCTTGTCCTGCCGGGCACCGTCGCCCGTGAAGTAATAGTGTGGGTGTCTCGCGAACTCGGAATAATAGGCCTTCTTGTAGCGCTCGTCGTCGCCCCAGAGTGTGCGGAGCATCGACGGCCAGGGCTGAGTGATGACGAACTTGCCACCGGAATTGCGCGGCACCTCGTTGCCATCGGAGTCGACGACCATGGGCTTCACGCCGAAGAACGGCAGTGTGGCAGAGCCAGGCTTGGTCGGGGTGAAGCCAGGCAGCGGTGTCACCATGATCGAGCCGGTCTCGGTCTGCCACCAGGTGTCCACGATCGGGCACTTCTTCTTGCCGATCATCTTGTGGTACCACATCCAGGCCTCGGGATTGATTGGCTCACCAACCGAACCGAGCAAGCGCAGCGAATCGAGACGGTGGCGCAGCACGTAGTTGTCGCCCCATCGCATAAACGCGCGGATGGCGGTGGGTGCTGTGTAGAGAATGGTCAGGCCGTGACGATCAATCATCTGCCAGAAACGGTCGGGCTCCGGGTGGTTGGGCGCGCCCTCGTAGAGAAACACGGTCGAGCCGTTCGAGAGCAGGCCGTAAACGACGTAGCTGTGGCCGGTGATCCAGCCGATGTCGGCGGAGCAGAAATAACGGTCGTTTTCCTTCAGATCGAAGACGTAGTGCGAACTGAGCTTCGCGCCGAGCAGGTAACCGGCCGAAGTGTGCAGCACGCCCTTCGGTTTGCCGGTCGATCCTGACGTATAGAGGATGAACAGCGGATGCTCGGAATCGAAGGCCTTCGCGTCGTGGCAATTCGGCGCGCCTTCCCAGGCTTCTTTCCACCACACATCGCGGCCCTCGACCATCGTCACCGGGTTGCCGCAGCGCTTGACGACCATCACGCTGTGCACGCAGGGTGCACCGGCGATGGCCTTGTCCACGTTGGCCTTGAGCTCGATGATCTTGCCGCGGCGCCAGCCACCGTCGGCGGTGATGACGAGTTTTGCGTGACAGTCATTAATGCGATCCTTGATCGCTTCGGCGCTGAAGCCACCGAAGATCACGGTGTGGACTGCGCCGACGCGCGCGCAGGCGAGCATCGCGATGACGGCCTCGGGAATCATCGGCATATAGATCGCGACGCGATCTCCAGCCTTGATGCCGAGATTCTCCATGAAGTGGGCCATGCGGCAAACGTGAAAATGCAGCTGTCTATAGGTGATCGTGCGGACGTCGCCAGGTTCACCTTCGAAAATTAATGCCGCCTTGTTTTCCCGTGCCGTGCCGAGATGGTGGTCGAGGCAGTTCTCGGAGACATTTAACTTTCCGCCCACAAACCACTTGGCATGCGGCGGTTTCCATTGCAAAACCTGCCTGAACGGCTTGCGCCACACGAGCTGCTCATTGGCCTGTTTTGCCCAAAACTTATCGGGAGTGTTGATCGATTCGGAGTAGAGCCGTTGGTATTTGGAGAGCGTTTGTAGGTTGGCCTGACGCTTAAATGCGGCGGATGGCGAAAAGGTTCTTTTTTCCTGAGAGACGGAGGTAATGTTCTGGGAATCCATGGAGTAGGCTCGAGGTGCAGACGGACGAATACAGGATGGTTATTAGGTGTATCGCTTGATTCGGTTGACCACATCTTGCTTGAGTCGGTTCACCCGGGCGGCGGCAAAGTCAGCTAGGGACATTTGGGGGTTGGATAGCAGTTCGGTCAGATCCACCGCCCAGGTGATTCCCTGACTACGATCCGTGGCGTGGGAGGTGTGGAAGGTCGCGTTGGCAGAGCGACGTCCCAAGGTCGCCAGATCGTAACGTTTGCCACCCGAAATCTGCGAGTCGAAGACCTTGAGCATTTCTGCGGAGAGATCCTGGCGGCGCCCGGAATCAAGGGCGATCTTGTCATCATCCACCAGCCAGTCTAGATCGCGCCAAACCTCGCAGCCTAAAACATGAGACGGTAGTTTATCGGCCGGAAGGAGGCGAAGTACTTCAAGGCAACGGGCCAGCACCGCGACATGCGTGTCATGTTTGTCTGCGGGATTGTGCAGGTAAAGGACCTCGGGACGGCATTGGGATAGGATGGCATGAAGATCTGTGGTAACGCCGGGATGCTCGCGTGCTTTCACATCCGCGCTCGGATGAGCGAGCTGGATCTGCACGGCATAGTGTCCAAGCTTGGCGGCAAGGCGCTGCTCGCTGCGCCTCACCTCCTGCATCTCCTGGTCGGTCATATGGGCGTAGGCTCCCGTTCGGGGGGATCCGGCGCCGTTGGTGACAATCACTCCGCCAAAAGCGTGCTGTTCGGGTGAATCCAAACAGTCGCAAATGCCCGAGTGGGCCATGATTTCGATGTCGTCCTGATGGGCGGCAATACAGAGGTGGGTTACCTTGGACAGCGCGGTAGCCGGGTCGAGTGTGCCGACCGGCACGAAAACATCAGCGTTGGGTCTGGAAAATAGCATGGGTAAGGGGGCTAAAGATTGGATAAGGCAGGCAGGCTGGCGGCGGCGATTGCCTGACCGTGGCGCTTGGTCTGTTCATCCGGCATGCTGATAGTGAGTAGGTCGCCCAAGGGGCCGTATTCGGTGCGCAGAACAGTGCGGGCCTCGTCCAGTATGATCGATCCTGCCGTGCCTGACGTCACCCGGCCCAAGACCAGGACATGGCGAATCTCATAGTGGTCGGCGTAGTGGGCGAGCGCGTGCCCGAAACAGCGTCCGATGGTGGTGAAAATCTGAACAGCGCGGGTATCACCACGTTCGAGGGCATCCTGAACGGCCACCAGTCTTTCCGGGAGCGCGACTTCCGGGGGAAACGCCATGCCTGCCAAATGGGCAAGCCGGGAGACACCTTGCTGCGAGAAATACTGGACGCCGCAACCGATGTCGCCCGACCATTCGTCAACAGGAGCGTCGGGCGCAAAGTTAATCGGCGCGAAGGCCAGTTCGTTCAGCCACGTCGTGATTTCGCCCGATCCGCGCACATAGCCGCCGGCCTGACTGGTGCCCATGGAGAGGCCAAGAACGGCGCCTTCGTTAAGAGCCATGGAGCCCGCCAGAGCGGTGACTTCACCGTCATTGGCGACCTCAAAGGGAATGCCGCCCCAGCGTTCACGAAGGACCAAGAACATGTGGCGGACGTCACGCTCAAACCGGGCCGGGGAAACCCCCCGGAAAAGCGATGCCACCCGGACCTCGTTGTTGACATAGACGCCCGCGGAACTCCCGCCAATGGCGTCCACTCTTGGCAGATGGGCTGCGGCTCGCTCCAGCGATTCTTGGATACCGTTGAGGTGGTAAGAGGGATCATTCTGGAAATAGGGATCCCAACGCGTTTCTTCCGAGAAAACAACTTTGCCGTCAATGAGGGCGGCCACCTTGCGATCGCTGCCGCCCAGGTCGAACCCGATGCGGCACCCGTCAAGATGTCGACCTAGCGTGAACCCGGCCTCGTGGCTGGCAGGGACATCCTCCATCCGGACCGTATCCACCGCAAAGGCGGCACCATAGACCTTGCGGCCCATAAACGTGCTATCGAAGGCACGCTTGCCACGTGGCCGGTAGAGACGGGCTAACCGCCTGCCGACTTCATCCGCTCCCGCGAGCAGCACCCGGGAGCCGCCTTGTTGCCAGAGCAAAAACTTCAACAAACGCTCGGCGTATTGGGTGGTTTGCAGCGCGTGAGGATGGGAATCGGACAGGACGCGGGTTTCGTGGCGGAGAACTGTTCCATCGGGCCGGAGAAGGGCGATGGTAAGGGGCCGAGCGCCCTTATCTTGAGTCACAAGGTGGTGATAGTTACGGTTCCACCGGGCTGCGGGAATGAAGCTGGGCTCCAGCGGCGGGATGGAAACGGCAGGAATCGAGGTCATGTCGTTGTGCAGTTCAAGGAATCCATCGCTGAAAGGCCTCGATGGCCTCATAGTTGGCAAAACCGAGCCGATCAAAGGTCTCAGCGAGAGTGCGGTTGTGATGTTCGGCTTGCTGCCAGAGTTCGTGGTGGCCCGACTTGAACGCGGTTTGGCTGCGCTGACTTTTGTGCTGATAAATCCCTTGGATTTTCTGCGTCAGCTCGCGTGGGCTGAAAGGCACGGCCATATCGATATCCGCTGCATTCCAAGGGGTATCCACGCCCCGATATAGCCATAGACGACAGGATGCCATCCAGTCGTCACTGGCCAGTTGCCGCAGCGCCTCTTGAATGAGTTCGAAGCAGACTGCGGTAACGGCCGAAGGGTCGTCCTGCCGCCCTGTGGCGAAAATCTGGTTAGGAGTGAGCTCCCTCAGCAAGTTGATCAGGGGCGTGAGGTCGGCATTCCCCGGCGAAAACTGCCGATACCGCCCAGCTTCGTAAAAAGGTAGATCAAGAAAACGGATGCGGCTGACGGGCAGACCGCATGCGAACATCGAGGCTCGGGCTTCTCCCCGGCGAATCAGGCCCTTCAGTTTGCGCACTTGCAGCGAATCGCTCTCGACTGCGGTCTTTCGATCCAGCTGCATGCGAACATTTACCGCAAAAGTGTCGACCGGTGCGGACGCGGCATCCAGCGTCCGGGCAACATCGGCCACCAAATCGGTGGCCATGGCCGCTTCCTCGTCAGGCACCGCAAGGTTGCCCGAGGTCAGGTAGATGACCGAAACGTCATGGCCCTGTTCAACCAGCCGGCGCAGCGTGCCCCCCAAGCCAATGACATCATGGGATGGTTCGGGGCTGAGGACAACGACCCGTTTGGGAAAGGGAGACGCCCGCTCGGGACGATGAGCATCATCAGCATCCGGTTTGCCGCCAGGCCATCCGGTAATAGTGTGCTGCAGCTCGTTGAAGATGCGGATATTCAGTCCGTAGGCCGGGCCCTTTTCAGTCAGTAGGTCGGCCATCCCATGCTCGCTGTAGTCCTCATCCAACAGTTTGAGCACCGGCTTGCCGACCTTCTGTGCCAGCCAGACGACGGCATGGCGGGTGAGAGACGGCGTCCATTCAACTGGACCGACCAACCAAGGGTGCAGGCGACGGGTGAGGAGCGAGGCCGCTGACTCGTCAATGAGGAAGCGAATTCGGGGGTGTCCTTGCAGGAAGCTGGCCGGAAGCGAGTCGTTCGCCGGATCCTCCACTGCTCGGGCGATGACTTCGGCTTTGCCAGTCCCCCAGGCAAGCAGCACGATCTCTTTTGCGCTCAGGATGGTGCCGACGCCCATTGTGATCGCGTGGCGCGGGACATTCGCTTCCCCCAAGAAATCACGGGCTGCATCCCTCCGGGTCAATTGATCTAGCGTGACCAGACGGGTGCGTGAATCGCGGGTCGAGCCAGGTTCATTGAAACCGATGTGCCCGGTTCGACCGATACCGAGCACCTGAAGGTCAAGTCCTCCGGCCGCGACTATCTGCTCCTCATATTTTCGGCACGAGGAGAAAACCTCTCCTCGACTTACCGTGCCGTCAGGCAGGTGGATATTGCCGCTACGAATGTCAATGTGCGTGAAAAGCTGCTCCTGCATGAAGCGCCAGTAGCTTTCGGAATGCGAACGACTGAGGCCGTAGTATTCGTCGAGATTGAACGTTATGACGTTCTTGAAGCTGAGGTGCTCCTCTCGGTGCAGCCTAATGAGCTGGCGATACAGTCGAACTGGGGTCGAACCGGTCGCCAATCCCAAGACGGTCGGCCGGCCCTCCGCATCCCGCGAGCGAATCAGGGCCGCAATATGATCCGCTAGACTTCGCGCGGCGAGATCGGCCGTTGCATATATCTCGGTCGGGATTCGCTCGCGCTGTTGGTTTTCGGACAAGGATTCGTTCATTGTGAAGTGGATAGTAGCGCGGCATGCATCGCCACCAGGCCGGACTCGAGGGATCCCGACGGACGCCAGCCGGCTGCAAAAAGGCGGTCAACTTTGGCGCGCGAGTGACGCACATCGCCGGGCCGTTCCGCCGTGTGCTTAATCGGGGAATGGGACTTGGTCAGCTTGATGATCCGATAGGCCACGTCGAAAATGGTGGTCTGCTGGCCGTATCCGGCATTGTAAACTCCAGTGAGGCTCGGACTACTGGCGACGAACGCAAGGGCGTCGACAATATCCCGAACATATATGAAATCGCGGGTTTGACCGCCATCGCCATGGATGGTGATAGGCCGGCCAGCGAGAGCCTCGCGGAAGAAGATTGGGATGGCGGCACCATAGGGACCCGCCGGATCCTGGCGGGGCCCGAAGACATTGAAGAACCGAAGCGCGACAGTCTGCAATCGGCCGCTTTCACTGAAATGCTGGCAGAAATATTCGCCATCAAGTTTTGAGGCGGCGTATGGACTACAAGGTTCCGGTTCCATGTCCTCATGCTTGGGGACAGTTGGGTTGTTTCCGTAAACCGCGGCAGATGATGCGAAACACAGCTTTTTCACGCCAGCGGTCGCCGCGGCCTCAAGTACGTTTAGCAGGCCATTGATGTTGAGTTCCATGCAGGTGTGGGGGTCGCGAACCGATTCGGGTACACTCACCTGTGCCGCGAGATGAAAAACGTAATCCACGCCCTGCATCGCCTGTCGGACAAGCGCACGGTCCAGAATGGACCCCCGGATGAAATCAATATTCAGACCTGCAAGGTTCTCGATGCGCCCTGTGCGCAAATTATCAAGAATCCGCACCCTCGCCTTACCTTGGTAATATGCAGCCAAGTGGCTGCCGATAAAGCCGGCTCCGCCAGTGATCAGGACGGTGCTTCCGGATGGGGTTTCATCGGTTGCCATGGCGTTAGGGGTGGGGCGGGTTGTAGGTTGTGGTGCGACCCTCAGCTGAGGCTTCAGGTCCGTCGCTCGGGCCGTGCCAGACGCCACCGCCGTAGGTCAGGATATAGATTTGGCCAGGATCCTTTGGATCGGGCTCAACGCGTTGTCCCCATTTGAAATCGAAGCCCGCGATAATCTGCCAGTGACCGCCTTGATCAAGGGAGCGATACGCCTTGCCGTTGAATCCACTGGCGTAGTGAGCGCCGCTCCGCGCATCAGTCGTCAGCGTCGTGATATGGGCATCAGTGTTGAGCACGGGTTCCCAGGTTTTACCGTCGTCTGTAGAGCGGAAGATTCCACCGTGGATGTCTCCGGTGGCGGATTGATGGGCGCGGCGGCCCCACGCCGCGAGGAGCAGCGTCCCGCGTGGAAGGTGTTCGACGATGAGACTGGTCGGGCCCGTCACATTGGTGGGCAACTCGAGGCGGTGCCACGAATCCGCATCGTCGTCCGAGCGGTAGATCGCGCCTATTTGCTCCGAGGCTGGATCGACGGCATCGCTGCGGCGGAAGATCACGAGGAAAAGGGCGCGGTCGTGCGTCCGGCGATAGATCCGCCAGGCTAGCGGCTCAGCATCTTCCAGGCCTTGATTTCGCGTCTGCCAAGTTTGGCCACCGTCGACGGATTTCAGTACGCCGTAGCCAAACGCGCAGGCAAATAGCGTGCGTTGTGCAGTGGGACTCTGGTGGTCGAGGAGAAGGTCCGTCACCGCAGCCTCTCCGATGGCGAGGCGTGCGGTTTGCCAGTGCTGACCTCCGTCCTCCGACCACAAGATGCCGCCCCCGAACTGGGTGGGCGGGCGCCGTCTCCACATTTTTTCTCGAGGCAGATCATGTGTGCCGCTCATCGCGGCCCATACTTTGCCGCGTACATCAGGATCGAAGATCAGGTCGTAAGTGGTGTTTTTCCACTGGGCGGGCAGTCCTGGCGCCGAGGTCGCCGGACTCCAGCTTTCGCCGCCGTCATGGCTATGCAGCAGCCCGATGTCTGTGCAGGCCATGAAGACATGCTGCGCGTCGAAGGGATCGAACATCAGGCCGTAAACATTGGTGACATCCAATCCGCGTGACACCCAGCCGCCATTTCCTTGGGCCCGCGTATAGAGTTGCTGCCAAGTGCGGGCGCCGTCGGTCGTTTGCAAGGTGCGGCCAAAATCGGTGGCTAACACGCGGTTTGGATTTCGCGGATCCACCGCCATGGATAGGGGATTTTCGCCCCAGTCCGGGCCAAAGTGAGCATCAATCCAGCCGGGAATCGCACCGGCTTCCTTGCTGCCGGCCATCGTGTGCTGCACGACGGGATCCAGCCACGAGAAATTCCAGGTGGCCCCCGCATCGTCACTTCGCGCCACGCCCAGACGCTCGCGGCCGTCCGAGGTGACCAGGCCCTTGAATGAAAGATAAATGACGCCTGGGTAATCGCGAGCCGCCGCCAGGGTCCGGAAGTCAACGCCGCGCGTACCGGGGAAGTTGGCCTGAACGTGCGCGGAGAGATCCTCCCAATGAGAGCCCAGGTCAGATGAGACGAGCAGCCGGGAATTTTCGCCAGCAGTGATGGCGTAAAGTATGGGGCGATCCCCAGTCCGATCCATTGCCAGCGCAACTTCTTTGAAAATCGTATTGTTAGGTGCGGGGTATTCAACCACCTCCTGCTGATGCACTAGCACCAAGCCGCCGGCGTGCGCGACGATCAGTTTACGCGAGGTCGTTGGAGAAGTCGGGTCGACGAGCAGTGACAACGGACTTCGGACTGTGGTGCTGTGTTGGAGCCAGGTGCGACCGCCATCGCGAGAGGAAAGTAACCGCGCCTCTGTCCCGATCTTTGCGGTGGCATATACCGTGCCCGATATCGCCGGATCGGCAGCTATCATGGTCACCTGATAACTGCGGCCGTCACGAGTGAACTGCATGATATCGGCATGATCACCAACTGCGACTGGCTCCGCCGCTTCAGTCAATTGTGGCAGCAGCTTGGTCCACGAGCCACCGCGATCTCGGCTCACCCACAGGCAGTTACCCCGTGCGTAGATCGTGTCCGCTTCCTGGGCGTCAAATGTGAACTCCCGCACGATTTCCTGCAGATTGATCATCCGCCAGCTTTCACCCGCGTCACGCGAAACATAGGTGCCGGTCATGTCGCAGGCGACGAAGACCAGTTGTGGATCGTGCGGGCTGATCGCCGGGCAAAACATCGCGCCGCCGCCGCCTGGTCCGATCACTCGCCAGCCACCGCCGCGCTCAGGGCTGCGGATTGGATCTTCAGCCCGGCCGCCAGCGACCCCGATAAGCAGGGCGGCAACGACGATGGACGCTCGCCGCCAACGATGGACAGCGCCCTGTCTGGTGAAGCGTATGCCGGTGGCGTGACATACGCCCGTGTGTGAGTCGGTGCGAGGTTCCATGGCCCTAGTGGACTGTGACCAGCTTGCGTTCCTGCATGTCCCAGACCAGGCGCTTCGTGCGTTGGGCTCGGATGGCTTCCATCAGCGCGACCTGCTGTCCGCACTCTGAGAGTGTGGGCGAGGGACACGTGGCGGCGTGCTCGATGGCCAAGCAAAACGACTCGA
This sequence comes from Oleiharenicola lentus, assembly GCF_004118375.1. Classification (NCBI taxonomy): domain Bacteria; kingdom Pseudomonadati; phylum Verrucomicrobiota; class Opitutia; order Opitutales; family Opitutaceae; genus Oleiharenicola; species Oleiharenicola lentus. The sequence continues at coordinate 895,431 of NZ_SDHX01000002.1, read as the reverse complement.
TCTCGTTATAGACGCCGCTGCGCAAATGCACGGGCGAGGCGGCATCGGAATACACTGCATGCCGCACGCCTTTCCGCCAATAATCGACCTCACCCTGCAGCTCCGCTTCGGGCGTGGCGGCGAGCCTGATTTCCAAGGTCTGCCCCGGTGCATCGACGGAGATCATCTCCACGCTGCGCCCGGCGTCGGGCAGGATGTCCAAGTGAGAACGGATGCCGCCGTGACTGACTGCATCCATCGTGATTCGCACCGGTTGGCCGCGCTCCACCGGGCCGAATCGGAACTGCGCCTCTTTGTAAGGACTGCCGCCGAGAAACAGGAGCGTGTCGAGGGCGTGAATCGCCGTGGTGGAAAAATCCTCGTTTAGCCGGCCGCTCCGTAGCATCGTGTAGCTGATACGGCTAATATGGGTACGCTCGAACTTTTCCTCCAGCACAGCGCGGGCCCGGCTTACCGCCGGCATGTGACGCCGGTTGAATGCCACTAGATTGGGCACGCGGCTCTGCGTGGCCACGGCCTCCAAGCTGGACCACTGGTCCACCGTGAGCCCCGGCGGCTTTTCCAGCAGCAAGGGCAGGCCTTCGCGCAATACGGCAAGCGCGCCTTCGTACATTACGCCACTCGGCACGGCCATAAGGATGACATTCGGTCGCTCCGCACGGCACATTGCGAGCAGATCGGGGTAGGATCGTTTGGCGCCAAACTCGACGGCGAAGCTATGCGACTTTTGCTCGATCACATCGCAACAGGCAGAAAACTCCCAGGCCGGATGTCGGGCGATCAGTTGCTTGATTGCAGGACCATACTGATGGTTCGCGAACCATCCGCAGCCGACCATGCAAAATCTGAGAGACATGAGAGATTACCTGACTCGCGCCGCTACTAGGCCTCGTACGCTTCCCGGAATTGCAGACCGGGCTTGCTCCACGCGCACATGGGTGGAGCTCTGGGGGAAAGGAGAAAGGGTGGGGCTTGCCATTGCCCGCACACAACGTTTCGTCCCGGTCATTGGCAACGCCGGGCTTGCGTCTCTGGCCTACAACTAACTATGCAGTAAACAATGTGCTCTTCGCCCGCCCCCACCATGCGTTCGCTGGCCAAGGAGGCCGGCGTGACGTCGATGACTGTCTCGCTCGCCCTACGCAACAACCCCAAGATCTCAGTCGCCACCCGCAAGCGCATCCAACGTCTCGCTAAGAAGCGCGGCTACAAGCCCGATCCGACGGTGTCGCGACTCATGTCTCACCTGCGCGTTCAGCGCTCGCATCGTCTGCAGGCGATGATCTGCGGTCTCACTGATCAGGACCGGTTGCGCCGCACCGAGTGGGTCGGACGCATCGCCGAGGGGGCCCGGGCTCGCGCCGCGGAGTTGGGTTTCGGTTTCAATCTGATCAACCTTGCCGATTACATCGGTAGCCCGGACCGGCTCGAACGCGTGCTGCTGAGCCGAGGCGTCGAGGGATTGTTGCTGTTGCCGCTGCGCATCCCCATGGTATGCGATGATGTGCTGGCGTGGAACAAGTTCTCTGTCGTCTCGACCAGCCACTCGGTGATCAGTCCGGAGTTCTGCCGGGTGGTTTCCGATCAATTCAACAACATGATGTTGCTTTGCCGCGAACTCACGATCCGCGGTTACCGCCGCATCGGGCTCGATATCACCCATGAAATGGAGCAGCGCGTGCGGCATAATTTCACTGCGGCGCTCGCTTGGCACAACGCCTACGGCGGCACTGAGACCGTGCATCCATTGGTTACGCCGCCTGGCAATTTCGACTATCGCGGACTGCTGGTGAACTGGCTCGAGCGCGAAAAACCCGATGTTATCATCACTCCCTATATTGATCGCTTGCAGGAGGCGGTCAGCCGGATCTACCGCGGTGAGCCGCCGCCTTTCGCCTACGCGTTGGTCGACGTCGGACAAAATCGTCCTGATGGCGGCATAGACGAGCGCGGAGACTGTATCGGCCGGACAGCTATGGAATTACTGTCCGGAATGATCCTGCGTGGCGAAAGGGGGGTGCCCGAGGTCACGAAAAACATGCTCATTCAAGGGTCATTTGTACCGGGCGCCCTCGCGTGTTTCAGCGAAATCGCTGGCCGCTCCACTCGGTAGTGTAGCCCTTGAAGAGGATGATCCCGCGCTCTCACCAGTGGCTGCAGAAAAGATCTTATCCAACTCGTCCCTGGTGAACTGACGGCGCCGCTCTTCCTTGGGGTGATGGTCGTGCAGCAGCTCGGCTCCCTTGGCGGGGTTGCCGCGAACTATCGCGGTGCACGACCTTAGTCAGACCGACAGGACGAGCTTGAAGCTTCTAAACGATTACGCACCTTGAGTGCAGGAAATTAAGCACCAGTTTCGTGATCGCGTAGCCCATCGCGGGCCGCGGAGTTGAAAATGTTATCGGCTTTCGTTCGTTGTGGCGAAGATGTGGGTGACGAGATGTTGCGAGAGGTATGCTACGCCAAAAAGGGCCCGACGATGGTCTAGTCTGGTCATCAACATCACCCAAGCCACTGGTTGTGGTGTATTGAACGCACATGGAACCTAAACCCCGAGCAGGGTTGCTCTTCGAGTGTCCCCAATCAAATCGTCGTCGACACAACATGGCTGACCGTGGCTCTTCATCGTGGTGACGGATCGATTAAGCAAATCCACATGGGCTAACCAGCATGACTATGTCTCATCGGCAATCCTCTGCTCGGCTCATGCGGAGGCATCAGACGCTACCGAAGGCATGAAAGTATCCACATAGGTCGGCACTTACTCCCAGTGATTCAAATTCGAGACATTCCGGTCGACCAACAGGCGGAGTTCCGCGCTTGGATGTCGATCTTTCCGCATCATCCTGCGACGCCTTCGCTCTCAGCTTGCATGAGCACAATCTACCCAAGCAGATTCGGTGCGCACGCTCGTGAGCGGCGCCATGAATACTTAAATGTGGCACCGGAGCCGCTGCAGACAGTCGCTATGACCCTATTTGCGTCGTCTCATGTAATCCTTGTCGGCGACTCAGTCGGGTTGGTGTCGATAGGACCGAACGCAGATTTTTATGCCTTAACAAGTCGCGGCAGAGAGCGATAGTAGAGAATCAGGATGAGGAAGCTTTTCGATTTCTTGGGGCTTAGAGAATCAGCCGATCTCATGCACTGCACGTCTCCAACAGGCATTGCCGGATGGAGCTTTCCTCGGGATGCCGCGCCCTGCTTCGTGGACGCGGCGGCGGCGACCTCAACACCCTGGAAACCGAGGGCCAGATGATACAGAGGGTAATGCCTGGTCTGCAATGGTGGCACCTAAGCGGTGCCGTTGATCTGAAACGATAGACGCGATAGCGACTCTTACCTGACCAACCGAACCGGACTAAGCATATAATCCCCTGGATTACTGCATACCGGCGAAGGCATTGAAGTCACCTCACCGGTGGGGCAAACGGCAGCTGTTTTAGTGCCCACGTTTCCCAAGGCCACCTTGGAATCAAGTTAACCCAACATACCAATGAAACACCTGACTACCCGATGCTTGCCGTTGGCCGTGCTGCTGATGATCCAGTTGCCCGCCCAATCGGTGCAGCCCGCCGCGCCGGAAAAAGACCCCTCATCGAATGACAGTACGAGCCCAGACGACACCGTCGTGCTCTCGCCCTTTGTCGTCAACTCCTCCAAAGACCAGGGCTACCGCGCCTCGAACTCCGTTTCCGGATCCCGCTTCGACACTCCGATCAAGGACCTTCCTTTCGCGCTGAATGCGTTCACGAATGAATTTATCCAGGATCAGCACGCCTCCGGCCTCTACGACATCGTGAAATACAGTCCGGGCGTGACGTTCATAGGTGGCGGTTTCGACGAAGGCAACAGTCACTTCACCATTCGTGGCTTCGACGCTGGCACCCAGCCGCTTCGCAACGGTTTCACGGGTCCGCAGGTCCTGGACCCAACTCTGGTAGAGCGCGTCGAGGTGATGAAGGGCCCGTCGTCGTTCCTCTACGGCCAGCTCTCTCCGGGGGGTATCGTGAACGTTATCTCGAAGCGGCCGCTGAGCTACAAACTGAACACGCTCACGCTGAGCGGAGGCAGCTACGATTACTTCGTGGCCAATCTCGATAGCACCGGTCCGATTGCCAAGGGCCTTAGCTATCGCCTCGGCCTGACCACCGGTCAGGACTCACATTACTATGATGCTTACGATGCCAATCGGTGGGCCGCCGCCGGGGCCCTGGCCTGGCAGGTCAACAAGACCGGACAGATCATGGTCAGCTACGAGAGATTCGATAAGGACGAGGGCCCCTTGCTCAATCCCTTGCCGACCGTTTACGACAGTCGCCTGCCGGACGGGAGCAAAAACGGCCTCTTCTATCCGGGCCTCCCGCGGACTTTCAACACCTCAGCCAACGCCAACTACCGCCAGACGAAAAACAGGAATCTCGTCGCCGAATACAATCAGGGCATAGGCGAACACTGGAACACCCGCCTCGTCTACGCCTCCTCCAAGCGTGACATTGAGTATTACACCAGCGCGCGCTTCATCGTCGGCTACGGCGTCTTTACCACCGCGCCCATCGCGGCCACCGCGACACTGCCGGCCATTCAGCCCGAGAACGCCCTCATGCGCCGCCCCAACACCGGCCACTATTGGGGCGACACCCAAACCTACAACGCGGAGGCGATCGGCAAATATCAGTTTGGAGGCGTTTCCGCCAAATTCCTTTTCGGCGTCCAAGAGGATAGTCAGAATTCAGACAACGAAAAGCACCGCGCCTCGACCGTCGACTATCCCCGCGCTTGGGACCTCTCCAATCCCTCCACGTGGAACCGCGACGAGCCAGTGCCCATCATGCCCACTATCTCCTACTGGCACGACGACGTCAGTATCAAGTCATATTGGGGCGGTCTGACCCTTGGCTTCCTTGATGATCACCTGGTCGCCCTCACCGGCCTCCGTCACACGGAAACGGAGACCGTATCCACCAACATGCGCACCGGTGAGGTGCTACCAGCCTATGTCTCCTCCGCCAACACACCCCAGGTCGGCGTGCTTTACAAGATCACTCCGGAGGTATCCGCCTACGCCGCCTACAGTAAATCCTTCGTACCGAACTCCGCAGACCTCTACGACGCGGACGAAAACTACCTTGGACCCGCAAAGGATCCGATCGGAGAAGGCTACGACATTGGACTGAAAGCTGCCTTCCTTGACGGCAAGCTCTCCGGCACGATCAGCGCCTATCAGATTCGTAACAACAACCTGATCCAGTCCATCGCCGCCTTCAACTCTGCAGGCGAACTCGCCTTCCGCACGGTGCAGACCGGCATGACGCAGAGTCGCGGCATCGAGTTCGATGTCGTGCTCAGCCCGATTCCCAACTGGCAGACCTACCTCGCCTACAGCCACCAAAACGCCATTTACTATCGGAATCCCGAGAACACCGCGCTCGAAGGCGTGCCGCTCCTCGGCTCGGTGGGCAACATGGGCAGTGTGTGGACGAAGTATTTCTTCCCCTCAGGCCCTCTGAAGAGCGCCTACATTGCTGGCGGCATGACTTGGCAGGGATTCCAGAAAGCCTCCGACCAAAATAACGCGCTGTATTTCCGTCCGTACGCGCTCTTCGACATGACGGTCGGCTATTCGACCAAGATCATCGGTCGCAACACCGAGTTCGCGCTGTCGGTGAAGAACATCGCCAACAAGGAATATACGCCTTCGGTCAACACGCGGGGCGATCCGCGCATGGTTATCCTGACTATCACCACGCGCCTCTGAAGCTCTAGTGTGTAAGTGTCACGGCGGCTTGCAGCAGGGGGCTGTGGGCCGCCGTTCGCTTTTGCTCTTGGGCTGTTTTGCCTGAGTGCCATTATTGACTAATTTCCGCTCTGGCCTCCGCATGTCGCCACCTTCCTCTTTGCCTTCCGCGTCGCCCGAGATGGCCCACGACACTCCCGTCCCGCGGTGGCGCATAGGCACGCTGAGCTACAGCAAGGGTGCCCTGGTCCTGCTGTTTTTCTGGCTGCTCTGGGGTGATTTTACGTTCACACTAATCAAAGATCGTTCGATCCCCGTTATCGTTCAGCTGCTGCTAAAGAAGCACGGTGCCTCCGATCTCGTGACGGGGCTCCTGCTCGGCACCGTTCCGAGTTTGATGAGCGTCTTCGCTGCGCCGATCGTGAGCTACTACTCTGATCGTCACCGCGGCAAACACGGCCGCCGCATTCCGTTCCTGATGATCACCACGCCGATTGCGGTGCTGGCCATGGCTGGGCTCGCGGCGTCGCCCTGGTTGGTCCGGCTGCTTCCGACCGGCGGTCACTGGAGCGAGGACGTGCTGATGCTCTGTCTGCTCGGGCTCTTCTGGACCGTCTTCGAATTCTCCGCTGTGACGGCCAACGTGATTTTTCTCGGACTCATCAACGACGTGGTGCCGGCCAATCTGCTGGGCCGTTTTTTCGGGCTCTTTCGCATTCTCGCGCTGCTCGCGGGCATGGGTTTCAACCTCTGGCTGCTCGGCGCTGCGGAGTCGCACCACACCTTGATCTTCGCGGGCATGGCCGGGCTCTATGGCGTCGGCTTCTCGCTGATGTGCCTGCGCGTCACCGAAGGCGAGTATCCGCCACCGGCGGCGGCTCCGCCCGGTGGCGGCTGGGGCGCGGCGCGGCGCTATTTCTCGGAGTGCTTCACGGAGCCGTTCTACCGCTGGGTGTTCGCCTACTTCGCGTTGGTCAACGTCGCGTTCTTTCCGACCAACCTCTACAATATCTACCTCGCACGCAGTCTCGATGTCGACATGGCCTTCTACGGCAAGCTGCTCGCGTTCTCCTATCTGCTGTCGCTGGTGATGTCGTATCCCATCGGTGCGCTCGCGGATCGCTACCATCCGTTCCGCGTCAGCTGGGTGTGCGTGGCGCTGTATGCGATTTTCTGTCTCGTGGCGGGCTTCGTCACCACGAGCGGCGCGACGTTCTCGGTGGTCTTTGTCCTGCACACGTTCCTTGTCGGCATGATCATCACGGCCGTCTCCTCGCTGGGACAGCGGTTGTTCCCGCGCTCGCGCTTTGCGCAGTTCTCTTCCGCGGCGCTCATGTTGCTGGCTTTGCTGCAGATCGTCTTTGCTCCGGTGGTGGGCTGGTTTCTCGACGCCTTCGGTCACATTTACCGCCACACTTACACGCTCGGTTTCATCGTGAACATCGCGGTGCTGGCCGTGGGCGTCGTGGTGGCGCGCAAAATCCGCCGCTTCGGCGGCTATGCTGGTTACCAGCCGCCTGGCGAAACGCCGCCTGAGCGGAGCACTTGAGCGTGCCGTGAGGGCGCGGCACGCCTTCGCGAGTCAGGAGCCGCCGGCCAGCAGACGGAAGTCGATGTTGTGCGGCGGCGGGAATTCCCGCTGCGCGCGCGCGAGCAGTGCGGCATCGAACGGCACATTCTCTCGCGCGGCCAGTTGTCGGGCATGCCATTCGAACCAGAGATTCGTGAGGGTGAGCTCGCCCTCGCGGATGGTGGCGAAGGGATGGGAGAAGACCGGTTCGACCTCCGCGAGCCGTCCCGCCTTCAGTGCGGCGAGCGCGCGGAAGATCGACATCCGCTCGTGTGCGGCGAATGCCGGCGCGAGCGTGCGGACGAAGCCGTCGAGCCGTTCGTAGAGCTGCAAGTCGGCGAGGTATTGCGCGTATTCGATTGCGAGCGCGCTGGTGTGCGGCCCGCACGCCCACGCCTGCGTGTAGTGTTCGAGCGCTTCGGCAGACTGGCTCTGCTGGCGCGCAAGTTGTGCGAGGTTGCGATGCGCCCACGCAGTCGGTTGCAGGGCAAGCGAGCGTTCCCAAGCGCTGCGCGCACCGAGCGGCTCGTGATTTTCCAGCCGGGCGACGCCGAGGTGATACCAGCTCAGCCAATGATCGCCGCGTCCCGCGGCGAGCGCGCGCTCGAGCAACCAACGCCATTCATCCTGGATCAGGTAGGCGCCGGGATCCGCCGCGGTGGCGGAGCGGGCGGGCAGCGTGCCGGTCTCGAGCAGCTCGAGCCACGGCTGTTGCTCCGCTCCGAGGCTCGAGACGGGAAACTCCATCTCGGGCGGCAAATAGCAATGCGCGCCTTGGCGCTCGGCGCGCAATCGCTCGAGCGCGCCCCAACCGGACCCGGTGTGCAGCATCTCACTCGGCGGGAGCGTGGCGGTGGCGGCGCTCGCCTGATGCCAGCTCTCGAGTTCGCGCGCGGACAGCAGACGCTCCATGTCCTGCTCCGCCGCGCTGCGCGCGACGGACCAATCGGGCGAGTGCAACGTCCGCGGATCGCCGCTCAGCAGGCCGTAGGCTTCGGTCCACGACCACTCGGCGTGCGCCGGCATCGGCAGGCAGCCGGCCTGCAGCCGACCGAGCCCGGCTTGGATCTCGATGTAGGCGCGGCCTGGTTCGGAGAGATAAGTCTGCCAATTCCGCCCGCCGCTGCCCATGCCCCAGCAGAACATCTTGCGGCCTCTCAGCCGCGAGGTGGACATCTGCGCGAGGCCCTTGCCGTCCTCCGCCACGGCCGCGATCCACGGCCGGCGCGTGTCCTCCAAGCGATAGAAAAACTCGTGCGTGATCGGCAGGGACGAACTGTAGCTCGCGTCCTGACCGAAGAGCGCCGGCATCTTGGCAATGCTCAGCGGCTGATCGCCGACGTTGTGCAGGCAGGTGTCGGCGGGCGCCAGCACGCGCGTGCCCCGCGTTTCCGGCACGGCGATGTTCGACCACCAATACATCGGGATCTCGTGGGCATGTGGGTTGAGCAGCCGGACACGCACGAGCAGGCAGCGCGAGCCCGGCGGCAGATGGAAATCGATCTGCCAGGGGAAAACCTTGGTGCGGTCGAACTCGTAGAGGCGGAGAAAATCGTAGCCTTGCGGCGCGTGCACACGGGCGGCGAACACCGGCGAACAAGTCAGATGATGATGACCGAAACAGCCCATGTTCCACTCGATGCCACCGCTGAACCACGCGTTGCGGATCGCCAGATTGGCCGGCTGGAACACCGGGTTGCGATCCAGCAGCTCGCGCTGCTCGGCCAAATGCACCAACGAAACGAGCCGCCCGCCCAGCTCCGGCAGAAATATGGCGCGAAGGTGCTCGTTCTGCAGCACGAGCGAGCGAAATGTGCGCGGCTGGCGCGTGCGGTCGTAGTCGTCCTGGAGCCGGTGCGGCAGCATCCGGAACTGGGCTTTCCAGCCGGCGTAGCGACGCTCTTCGTCCGGCAGCTCGGGATCGAGGTGGAGCGGAAAATTCTCGTTGAGCGAGCGGAAGACCGGCAGCGGATTCTCGCCGCCGAAACGTCCGGCCGGCAAAATGTAGGGTGCGGAAGAAAGCGTAGTCATGGACGTGGAAGCGGAGAATTTCAGGCGCGCAGAGACAGGCTTTCCATGGTGACGCTGTGGCGGAGCGGCTGGCCGGCGCGGTAGGCGAGGAATTCGTCGATCACGAGATCCGCGAGCCGCGGCGCCTCGTTGTTCAGCGCGCCGGCGAGGTGCGTGGAAAGATGCACGTTGGGGAGCGCATACAGCGGCGACTCGGCCGGCAGCGGCTCGGCCTCGGTCACGTCGAGCAGCGCGGTCAAATCGGTGCGCTCAGCAAAGACCACCGCGAGGTCGGCCTCGTCGACTTGCTGACCGCGGCCGGTATTGATGAAGACGGCGCCGGGACGCAGCGCCCGGAAGTGTCGCGCCCGGATCGCGCCGCGCGTGTGGGGAAAATCCGCGAGATGGTTTGAAACCACGAAGGCGGACGCAAACGCGTCCTCCAGCGAGACCTTCGTGCCGCCGAGTGTGCGAGCCTCGACATCGGAGAGATAATCTTCCACCAGCAGGAGCTTGAGCTTGAAGTGCTGCAGCATCGCGGCCGTCTTGCGTGCGACGGCGCCGACGCCGATCAGCGCCACGGTCTCCTCGTAATTGCCCGGGCCGCGGAAGCAGGAATCCCATCGCGCAGGCATGCGATATTCGCGGGAGTTGCGGAAATAACCCTTCGTGCCGAGCAGGATTTGCCCGAGACAGAACTCCGCGACTGAATCGGCGTTAGCCTCCTTCGCGCTCACGATTTGGATGCCGCGCTCCAAATAATGGGACGCGAAGTGGCTCACGGAACCGGCCGCGTAGAACACCACGCGCAACTTCGGCAGGAGCTCCAGCTGAGCCGCGCTGAGACACGGCATGCCCCAGGTGGAGAAGATGACTTCCAGACCCTGCAGAGCCGGCTGTTCCGCGGTGAAGTTCTCCGCAGTGACGATGCGAGGATGCAGGTCGCAGAGTGTCGCGAGCCGCGCCCGTCGGCCGTGGCCGTAGGTGTAATCGATCGGCGAGCTCGGGAGCCAGTTGGCGGGGCCGGAGAAGAACGCCGCTTTGATCTTGGGAGTGGTCTGCATCAGGGGGCTGAGCGTTGGGGGGCGGAAGAAGGGAAAAGCTCAGGCAGGTCGGCCCAGCGGACCTCCGGGTCGGCGTTGATCCGTTGCAGCTTCGCATCGAAACCGGCCCAGTCCGCTTCGGTCATTAGCTCGTAGCTGTGGCCCCAGAAGTAGAACACCGGCGAACGCGCGGCCTTTGCGGCCTCATAGCGTTCCCAGAACGCCGGGTCGGCATGGTGGCAATCGGTCGCCAAAATGAAATCGTCGCGCGCGGGCAGACAAGGCGTGGCGTTGAGACAGGTGCGAGCGTAGCAGTGTCCGGTCTCGCGGAGGACCTCCGCCAAAGCGGCATCGTGCTCGCCGTAGGGATAAGCGAAGCCGCGCACCTCCTGCTGGAAGTGATCCTGTAGCTGCTTCCGCCCGTCGCTCACCTCGCGACGCCATTCGGCGAGCGACAGCCGGGACGGAAACGGATGCGTGAGGGTGTGGTTGGCGATTGTGAATCCCTGATAGGTCTCGCACAGTTCGCCGAGCGCCAGTCGCTGCACGACCTTCGTATGCTGGTAAATCCAATCATGTCCGCGCCGGGCGCCGTGCAGGCCGGGGTTGAGATTGAAGGTCGCGCGCGCGCCACGTGTGCGCAGTAGTGCGCACAGGCGGATGTCGTCGACGACACCGTCATCCCAACATTGAACAATCTTCATCATGGAGGCTTGGCGAAACTGGGAGTGAGTGCGCCTCGCCGGAGTTGCGGTGGCGGGGCGCGAAATTGCCGACGCTCTTCGCAGTGCCGCGCCGCGCTCGCAAGTGGGAAGCGAAGCGTGTGCGCGCAAACGCGACCAACGCCGACAGGCGGCTTTGTCTACGACGCGAATTTCAGAGGAGAAACGCGCCGAAGGCGCGCCGCGTCGCTCACTTTACTGCATAGATAAAAAGCCGGCGAGGAAACGCGGAAGCTTCCGGCGGACGTGGCGGACCCGCTGACTAAATCTGCCGGCCAGGTCCGCGGGCAAGTTTACTGCAAAGCCATATCTGCAGGCCGGCAGCTCGACAGTCTCCGGCTTTGGTTTCATGAGGTGGCGAAAGACCTCGTCGGTCGTTTCCCCATGTCCTGCCAGTCACCTTCTGTGAGATCGAGTTCCCGCCCCGTGCGCCTGCGCCACCACCAGACCCGACAGCTTTTTGAGGGCGCGCTCCATGTCGGGTGCGGCGTCGCGGTGCTCGAGTCCGCTGCGCTGGCCACCGGACGCACCGCGCTTTCGGTGCTCGAGGAAGTCGTGAAAGATCTGCTGGTCCAGAAGGGTGTCGATTGGACCGGCACGATCCTGAATGAGTATCTCGGGCTCTACGGCGAATCGCGTGCGGCGTTCGCGCTCGTGACGGAAAAGAAAAGCGGCCGCCTCGTGGCGCACGCTTCGGTATTCAGCTCCGCCGGCGAGGCCGGCGCGGGATTGCTGGCCCACGTGCGCGCGGCGCAAGGGTGGGGCGGTTACGGCTTGGGCACGCTCGTGACCGAGGCGGTGACCGGCGCGGCGTTGGCGGCGGGCGTGCCGTTCGTCGTGCTCGAGACCGACGACCGGCTTTTCCGTTCCAAGCAGGGTGAGCGTGCCGCCTATGGCATGTATGAGCGCATCGGCTATGTGGTGCTGCGAGAGAGGCGCGGGACCGATTCGACCGGCTGGATCATGGTGATCAATGCCCGGATTTTCTCGCTCGGGCAAAAGCTGAACTCCACCGCGGCTCCGAGTGAACAAGCCAGGGCGCGGCTCCGGCGAGAGCAGGCGCGGCTGTTGACGGCCTTGCGGACGCAGTATGCCGCGCCCCTCGGGAGATTGAAGATCGATCGCGTGCGGGCCGGCGATCTCGGCGGTCTTTTCCTGCTGCTGAATCTGCACCCGCCGCAGGATTTCACCGGACGACTGGTGCCTTGGCGCGTGTTCGACGGACCGGAGTGCGAACGCGAGTTCGTCGTGCAGATCCGTCCGGCGCTGGCCGGCGGCAGTCCGCCGGAAGACCTCAGCGTGGTCCTGCGCGATTCGCGCTTGGGCTTGGTTGCGGTCTGCGCGGCGCGCCGTGTGCCCGCGCGTCGGGCCTACGAAGTCGATTTCTACTGCGTGCCCGGCCTGTTGCGCCGGCGCAGGGCTCTCGTGCGTGAGCTGGTGCAGGCGGTGCGGCAACGTGTCGAGACCGAGGCCGCCGGGGCGGTGCTCCGGCCCGCGCGCGTGCCGGACCGCCAGAAAGCCCGTGCGCTCTCCGCCGCGCTGAGCGGTGCAGGACGCGCCCGGAACTCCTGACCCGAATCGCATGCCATGAATGCTGCGGCAAATCCTTCGCGTTGGTGGTTCTACTATGCGGTGCTGACCATGGCGGCGTGGGGCGTCTGGGGCGCGTTGATCGACACGACGGCGCGCGCCGGGTTTCCGGAGGCGTTGGGCTACATCGTGTGGACCTTTACGCTGCTTCCGCCTGCGCTTTTCGCGCTGTGGCGCGCGGGTTGGAAGGTCGAGCGCGATGCGGTTTCCGTGACGCTGGGCCTGCTGGCCGGCGTGCTCGGGGCGAGCGGACAACTGGTGTTGTTCAAAGTGCTGCGGCTTGCGCCGGCTTATCTGGTTTTCCCGATCGTCTCGCTCTCGCCGGTCGTGACGGTGGCCCTGGCGTTTCTGCTCCTGCGTGAGCGCGTGGCGCGCAAGGACTGGGTCGGCATCGGGTTGTCGCTCGTGGCCGGCGCGTTGCTAGCTTACACACCGCCCGCGGGCGGGGCGAGCGGCGCCGGCTGGCTGTTGCTCACCCTGTTCGTCTTCCTGACGTGGGGTGTGCAGGGCTACGTGATTTCGCACGCCAACCGTCGAATGAGTGCCGAAAGCATTTTCTTCTACATGGTCGTGGGCAGTCTCCCGTTCCTGCCTGTGGCGTGTCGGATGGTCGATGGACACCAGCCTATCAATTGGGGGCTGAGTGGTTTCTGGGCAGCCGTCGGCATTCAAAGCCTAAACTCCATCGGTGCGCTGCTGCTCGTCTATGCCTTCCGCTACGGCAAGGCGATGGTGGTCGCGCCGCTGATCAACGCCGGTGCGCCGGTCATGACGGTTTTTCTGTCGCTGCTGCTTTATCGCACCGTGCCGAACTGGGTGAACCTCGTCGGCATCGCCGCCGCCCTGATCGCGACCCTGATCATGGCCCTCACTCCCGAGCCGACGGCGCCGCCCGCCCAGACGAAAGCCCCGTAAACCGCGCGCCGCGCCCTCGTTTTCCAACCCTTCGCACCATGTCTGATCGCAACGCCTCTCTCGTCGAACTTGCTGCCGTCTCCGCCGCGTTCCCGCTCCACGGGAAATTCGTCTCGGGCGCACTTTACGGCAGCGGCCACATCAACGACACCTTCGCCGTCACCTTCGACCAGGCGGGCACCACCGTGCGCTACATTCTGCAGCGCGTGAATCACCGGATCTTCAAGAACGTGCCCGCGCTGATGGACAACATCCAGCGCGTGACCGCGCACACTGCACGTCGCACCGCCGCAGGCGAGGACGGTGCGCGCCGGGCGCTGACACTCCTGCCGGCCCGCACCGGTGAGCCCTATCACCGGGATGCTGCGGGTGCTTACTGGCGCTGCTATCTCTTCATCGAGAAGGCGGCGACCTACGACCTCGTGCGCGACGCGCACCAGGCGAGTGAAGCCGCGGCGGCAGTGGGACAATTCCAGCATCTGCTCGTCGATCTCCCCGGCGAGCGGTTGCGCGAGACGATTCCTCATTTTCACGACACGCCTAGGCGCTTCGCCACGCTGCGCGCCGCCGTTGAGCGGAATCCGCACGGTCGCGCTGCGGCCGCCGCCGCAGAAATCGAGTTCGCGCTCGCGCGCGAGCCGATCGTGGGCCGGCTGCTGGCGTTGCACGCGGCGGGACAGATGCCGGAGCGCATCACGCACAACGACACGAAATTCAATAACGTCATGCTCGACGACGCGACCGGACGCGCGCTGTGCGTGATCGATCTCGACACCGTGATGCCCGGCCTCGCGCTCTACGATTTCGGTGACATGGTGCGCTCGGCGACCAACTCCACGGCGGAGGACGATCCCGAGCCGCGCAACGTCCGGATGCGCATGGAAATTTTCGAGGGTCTGGTCTCGGGCTACCTCTCGGCGGCCGGTGCGTTTCTCAATCCGACGGAGCGCGCGCACCTCGCGTTCTCGGGCCGACTCATCACGTTCGAGATCGGCATCCGCTTCCTGACCGACTTTCTCGAGGGCGACGTTTACTTCAAGACGAAGCACCCGCGCCACAATCTCGATCGTTGCCGCAACCAGTTCGCGCTCGTGCGCAGCATCGAGGAACAGGAGGCGGCAATGCAGACCGTGGTGGATAAAATGCGCCCCGGACGCTGAGCGCGTTTTCGCGATGAAAATCCGGCTTCTTCTCGTGCTGGTGTGGCTGGCTCCGACGTTGAGCGGCTCGGTGCGCGCGGCGACACACTGGGTCGGCACTTGGGGCACGAGTCCCGGGCTGCGACTCGGGAGCGCGGCGGAAATGCAGAAGGAGGGCTTCCTGTTCCATGACGAAACGCTGCGGCAGGCGGTGCGCATTTCGCTCGGCGGTGAAGAATTCCGCCTGTGCCTGTCCAACGCCTACAATCCGGAGCCGGTGACGCTCGACGCCGTGCATCTCGCGCGTCGCGACCGCGGGAGCCGATTGCTGCCTGGATCGGATCGCGTGGTGACGTTCGGTGGGCGGACCGCAATCACGCTCACGCCCAACGCGCGCGTGCTCAGCGATCCGATCCTGCTCACGGCGCCGGCCGGTGCGGAGCTGCTGGTCAGCCTCCACGTGGCCGGTCGGTCGTTCGGGGGCGGCGTGCACTACGATACACTGCAGGCCGTTTACGCGGTGCGCGGCGACCGGACCGCAGCGGAAATTTTTCCGGACGATGCGCGCAAGGTTACCGGCTGGGTTTTTCTCTCCGGTCTCAGCGTGCGCGCTCCGGCGCGCGCTTCGGCCATCGTGCTGCTTGGCGATTCGCTGACCGACGGCGCGTGCTCGACCTTCGATGCGAATCGCCGCTGGCCGGACCAATTCGCGGATCGGTTGAATGCGGCCGGTCGGGGGCGCGGGGTGGTGAACGCGGGTATCAGCGGCAATTGCCTGCTGACCGATCCCGCGCGCTGGTTGTCCGATGGGGAAAACGCACTCGCGCGTCTGGAGCGCGATGTCTTCGCCGCCCCCGGAGTGTCGGCGCTGCTGGTGCTGGAGGGCACCAACGACATCGGCACACACGCCGTCGATCCGGCACGCGTCGGTGCCTTGATCGCCGCCTTGCAGCAGATCGCGGCGCGTGGCCACGAGCGCGGCCTCAAGGTTTATGTCGGCACGTTGCTGCCGTTTTCCGGGGCGGGCTATTTCTCCGCGGAGAAGGAGGCGCAGCGTCAGGCGCTGAATGCCTGGATCCGCGCCAGCACCTGCTTCGATGGAGTCGTGGACTTCGATCAGATCATTCGCGATCCGACGCATCCCGAGCGGCTGCGCGCGGAATACGATTCCGGCGATCATCTCCACGCCAACGACGCCGGCTACGCCGCGATGGCGCGGGCCGTGCCGCTCGACTGGTTCAAGTGAGGCGCACGCGCAGAACGGAATTTCTATGGACAGCAAATCCTTCGATCTCGTCATCCTCGCTGCGGGGATGGGCAGCCGCTTCGGCGGACTCAAGCAGGTGCAGCCCGTCGGTCCGGCGGGCGAACTGATCATCGAATACTCGGTGTTCGATGCGTTGCGCGCGGGCTTCGATCGCGTGGTGTTCGTCATCCGGAGGGAAATCGAGGACGAGTTCCGCGCCACCATCGGCCGCCGCCTCGAGCGGCGCATCGCGGTGGACTACGTTTTTCAGGATCTCGCCGATGTTCCGGTATCGTCCGCCGCGTTTGCCGCGCGCGCGAAACCTTGGGGCACGGCGCACGCGGTCTGGGTGGCGCGGAAGGCGGTCTCGCGTCCCTTCGCGGTGATCAACGCCGACGATTTCTACGGTGCCGCGGGCTATCGGGTGCTGGCGGGGCATTTTACGCGGCCGGGTTCGGGTTATGCGCTGGTCGGCTATCAACTGCGCCAGACGCTGTCCGAGCACGGCGCGGTCAGTCGTGGCGTTTGCCGGGTCGGCGCAGATGACCGTCTGCAGCAAATCACCGAGATCACGAACATCGAAGCCGCCGCCGGTGGCGCGCGCTATGTGGATGCCGCGGGCGCAGTGCAGCGGCTGACCGGCGACGAGATCGTGTCGATGAACTTCTGGGGCTTCACGCCGGCGGTGTTTGGGCAGATCGAAACGATGCTGGCGGAGTTTCTGCGGACGCGTGGCGCCGACCCGAAGGCCGAGTTTTATCTTCCGACTACGCTCAGTGCCTTGAACGAGCGCGGAGCCGCACGTATCGAGTTGCTGCGCAGTCCCGAGGCGTGGTTCGGGCTCACGTATCGGCAGGATCTGGCCGCGGCGCAGACGGCGATCAGCGAACTGATCCGGACCGGACGTTATCCCGCGCCGTTGTGGGGCGCGGTGTGAGCCACGGACCGGTTTACTGCCAAACAAAAAGCCCCCTGAACGCTTTTGCCACCCCCAGCCTCCGGAAATCATTCTGCGTGCACGCGGCGAGCCGGTCTCGCGTCGCCCCGCCGTCACCCCGCCTTTCGCGATGAACAAGCCCCTTCTCACTCTCCTTGCCGGCGTTTTCCTCGCCGGAGCGTCGTTCGGTGCCGAGCCGGAGTTCGACCGCTTGCTGCTGAAAAACTATCATCCGGTGTCGCTCTACCGCATCCAGCAGACGTTGGTGCGCCGCGCCGCCGTGCCGGTGATCGACATGCACTCGCATTCGTTCTTCGTGCAAAACGACGCGGAAATCCGCCGCTGGGTGCAGCTGATGGACGAGGCCAACATCGAGCGCACCATCGTGCTCACGGGCGAAAGCGGCCCGGCGTTCGATGCGCTGGTCGCTCGCTTTGCGCCGTTCAAGAACCGCTTCGAGCTGTGGTGCGGTTTCGATTACACCGGAATCGAGGAGCCTGGCTACGGCCCGGCGGCGGCGGCGGAACTCGAACGCTGCATGCGCATGGGCGCGCGCGGCGTCGGCGAGGAAAGCGACAAAGGCCTCGGCCTCGTGCGCGCCATCCCGGGCCGTCCGCTGCCGAAGCCCGTGCATCCCGCGGACCCGCGGCTCGATCCCCTCTGGGAGAAATGTGCGGAACTCGGCCTGCCGGTGAATCTGCACGTGGCTGATCCGATCTGGATGTATCATCCGCTCGACGAGAAAAACGAGGGCATCCCCAACGCCGCGATCTGGAAGATCGGCTCCGAGCCCGAACGCATCGACTTGAACGGCATGATCGGCCAGCTTGAGGAGACGCTGCGCCGCCATCCGCGCACGACCATCATCGCCTGCCATCTGGCGAACCTCGATTACGATCTCACGCGACTCGACGGTCTGCTGGCCCGTTATCCGAATCTCTATGCCGACCTCGCGGGCCGGCTCGCGGAGACGGCGGCGATCCCGCGCACGGCGGCGGCGTTCATCGAGAAGCATCGCGACCGGCTCTTCTACGGCACCGACATGGAGCTGACGCCCGAGATGTATCAGATGACGTTCCGCATCCTGGAGACGACCGACGAGCATTTCTACGGCGTCGATCAGTTCTGTTACGTGTGGAATCTCTCCGGCTTCGGCCTGCGCCGGGAGACGCTCGAGAAACTCTACCGCACGAACGCGCTCGAGCTCATGCACCGACTCCAGCCGGCCAACTACCCAGCGCCGCCCGCGAAACCCTGACGCCCTTTACCCTATGAAAAAAATCCTCCTGATCCTGCTCGCGCTCGGCGCGCTCACTCCGGCGATCGCCCAGAAATTCAAGGGCCTCGCGCTCACTCCGCCCATGGGTTGGAACTCCTGGAATAACTTCGAGGAGAAGATCAACGAGGACCTTATCAAGCAGACTGCCGATGCGATGGTCGCCAACGGCATGCGCGATGCGGGCTACGTCTACATTGTCATCGACGACACCTGGTCGATGAAACAACGCGACGCCAACGGCAACCTCGTGCCCGATCCGGTGAAATTCCCCAGTGGCATGAAAGCGCTGGGCGATTACCTGCACGCGCGCGGCTTCAAGTTCGGCATCTACTCCGACGCCGGCCCGCGCACTTGCGCGGATTATCCCGGCAGCTGGGGCCACGAGTTTCAGGACGCGCGGCTCTTCGCCTCATGGGGCGTCGATTACCTGAAATACGACTGGTGCAACCACGGCACTGCCGACCCGAAGGACGCCTACATGCGCATGCGCGACGCGCTTTACGCCGCGGGCCGCCCCGTCGTGCTGGCCATCTGCGAATGGGGTGAGAACAAACCCTGGGAATGGGGCGCGGAGATCGGCCATCTCTGGCGCACGACGTGGGACATCTACGATTCCTACAACGGCACCTCGCTTGGCAGCTCCGGCTGGAAGCGCACGCTCGACAGTCAATACAACAACATCCGCACCAACGGCGACAACGGCATCAACAAATTCGCCGGCCCCGACGGCTGGAATGACCCCGACATGCTCGAAGTCGGCAACCCAGGCCTGACCTACGCCGAATCGCGCGCGCATTTCGCGCTCTGGTGCATGGTCGCCGCGCCGCTCATCGCCGGCAACGATGTCCGCGCCCAGAAGCCGGAGATCACCGCACTCCTCACGCACAAGGGCGCTCTCGCCATCGACCAGGATCCGCTCGGCAAGCAAGGCTACCGCGCGCTCTCCGAGCCCGAGAAAAACATCGAGGTCTGGATCAAGGAACTCTCCAACGGCGAACTCGCCGCCTGCGTGCTCAACACCGGCGCCGTCGCTGCTGACCTCACCGTCGAGTGGGGTCGCTTTTGGACCGTCACCGGGCAATACACCATCACCGACGTGTGGACCGGCAAGGCGGCGGGCGACACGCGCCAGCCCTCGGTTTTCCACCTCGAATCGCACGACGTCGCCCTGCTGCGTTTGAAACCGCTCCAACCCTGAACCGCCCTGCTGGCGACCGCGTCATGACTTCTCCCGCTGCAGCATCGCTACCCACCGCTCCGCTGCTCCTGTTCCAGGGCGACTCGATCACCGATGCCGGTCGCGACCGCAACCGTCCCGCGCCGAACGACGCGGCGGGGCTGGGCGCGGGCTACGTGACGCGGATTGCGGGCGTGCTGCTCGGCCGGCATCCGCGCGCGGGTTGGCGGCTGGTCAATCGCGGCGTGAGCGGAGATCGCGTCGTCGATCTGCTGGCGCGCTGGCCGCGCGATACGCTCCATCTGCAACCCGATCTTGTCAGCGTGCTAGTCGGGGTGAATGACACTTGGCACGCCTACAACCATCACAACGGCGTCAGTGTCGCGCGCTACGAGGAGATTTACCGTCTGCTCCTGCGCGATGTGCGCGCGGCGCGTCCGCAGTGCCGGCTGGTGCTCGGCGAGCCCTTTGCCCTGCCCGGTGGCGAGTTCGCGGCCGAATGGATGCCGGAGTTGCGTGAACGCAGCGTCGTCGTGCGCCGGCTCGCGCAGGAATTTGGCGCCGCCTTTGTCGCCTATCAGACGTGCTTCGATGCCGCGCTCGCGGAATACACGGCCGCTGAGCTGGCGCCGGACGGCGTCCATCCGTCGCCGCTCGGCCACGAATTGATGGCGCAGGCCTGGCTCGCCGCCGTGGGGATCTGAGCCGTGCCTGAATCGCCGCCCCGCTTCTTCTTGGCTGCACGTCACGCGGTTTTCGCCTCGCACGTCGCGCGCACGTATCGGCGCGGCTTCTCCACGCTGGGATGTCCGGCGCTTGGTTTGCCGGAGGCATGGGCGCTCGCGCGGCGCTTCGGCGTGGATGCGATCGAGCTCCGGATGCTGCAGGGCGCGGTCGATTTGCCGGCGCTCTGGGCGCAGCAAGGCCTCGGTCCGGCTGCGCTCGCGGCGCGCATCCGCTCGCTTGGTGCGTCGGTCGCGGTCCTCGACACGTCATTTCACCTGATCGGCCACACTGCGGAGGAGCGCGAAAAATTGCTGGCGCACGCCGTCTTCGCCGAAGCGTGCGAGGTGCCGTTCCTGCGGGTCTTCGACGGTGGCGCGCGGGCCGACGACGAGGAACTGGGCACCGCGTTGCGCACGCTCCGCTGGTGGCACGAGTGGCGCGATCGCGGGGCTCTGCACGTCGATCTGATCGTGGAGACGCACGATTCCCTGCTGCGGGCGGCGCCGCTGAGCCGGTTGCTTGCGGCGGAGCCGCGCTGCCGGCTGCTGTGGGATGCGCATCACACGTGGAAACGCGGGGGCGAGTCGCTGGCGACGACTTGGGCGGCGATCAGCCGCCACACAGCACATGTGCACGTGAAGGACAGCGTGGCGATCATGGGCCGCGAATTTCGTTACGTGCTGCCGGGGTTCGGTGAGTTTCCGATGTCCGAGTTGCGGACGCTGCTGACGCGGGATGGATTCTCCGGGGTCGTCTGCCTCGAATGGGAGCGCGGCTGGATTCCTGAGCTGCCCCCACTCGAGGAAGTGCTCGCTGCGGCTAACAACGGCTGGTGGTGAGGCGCCGGCTCAACGTCGCGTCGCGGCACGCTCCTGCACCAGCGTCACCGGACCGAGCAAGCCGGACGGAAGCAGCGCGGTTTCGGTCTCGTAGAAATCGACGGTCGTGAACGTCGTGCGCGCGCTGGGCGGTGGTGGCTGGTTCTCGACATACCAGCGCGGCATCGGCGCGTCCGGCGCGTAGCCATCCGTGCGCGGCAGTTGATTGTCGCCGATAAGTCGGTTCGTCCAAAGATTGGTCACGCGCACGCACAGCGTGTTCTCGCCCGGTCGCAGCCAGCGGGTGGCGTCGAACGCGTAGGGCGCGGACCAGCGCAGGCCGAGCGGGTGGCCGTTGAGTGTGACTTCGGCGGAAATTTCCACGCGGCCGAGATCAAGCGACACCGCAAGCCCGTCCGCCAGCCAGTCAGCTGGCACGGTGAACTCGGTGCGGTATTCGGCGGTGCCGGAGAAGTAGCGGACGGCGGGACGCGGGTCCTCGCTCCAATCGCTCAGGCGAGCCAATGACGTCTGCCAGTGCGCGGCGCCGACGGGCTCGAAGGTAACCTGCCACGGACCCGCGAGCGCGAGCGGCGGACGCGGCGTGGCGGAAGCGACGGACGACTTCACCGCGCTGGCGGAATCTCGCGAACCGCTGTCGGAGCGAAACACTATGAACGCCGAACCATGCGCCGGCAGGGCGAGCTCAAGCTCGGTGCGGTCGCCGCGGTTGGCGTAGGTGTCGAGCGGTTGAATCTCGCCGGTCTCCGCGTGCCAGCGTTCGGGCCGGCGGTCGGTGACGCGAAACGAGCAGCGGAGCACCCGCGCGTCCGCTGCCGGATTCAGCACGAAGAACAAGTCGGTGTCGTCTGTGCGCCGGTGCGCGAAGGGCGCGTCGGGCGCGTCTGCGATGACGAGATCGGGCGTCAGCCCGCAGCGGGAAAACTGGGCCGCTCGCTCGGTGGGCGAGGTGGCGAGTGGCACTTGGCCCGGACCGACGTTCGTGGGCGGCCAGAGCGCAGCCACGAGGGCGGCGAATTCCTCGCGCTCGGCAGATGACGGCGCGCGACCGCGCAAGGCTGTCGGTGCATCGCCGAGGATGGGCACGCCCGCCGCGGCGAATTCCCGCAGCCGGCGCAGCACGGGCAGACTGAGTTGGGCGGAGTTCCGCAGCAGCAACAGGCGATACGACGTGCCCTCAGGAAAAACGAGGCGGCCGGCGCGCGCCGAGAGCCGATGCAGCAGGGCGGGCGTGTCGAGCAGGTCGAAGTTATAGCCCGCGGGCAGCGCGAGCTGTTCGCGCGTGGGCGTCGGTTGCGGCGAGGTTTCGCCGGTGTAGATGAGCACGTCGGCGACCGGCTGCCCCTGCCGTAGCAGATAAGAGCCGCGGGCCACGTAGCGGAGCCACTCACGGCCTGCGGTCGGCCACCACGTCTGCGTCCGGTCCAGTTGCGAGCCGATGTCGCCCATCGTCATGCCGGGGACGACGTGGGTGTTGGCCTGATGCGCGAAGCGGTGCAGGCAGAATTCGTTCACGCCGCGCGCCCACGCGTAGTCGCCGGGGAATTTGAGTCGGGCAGGATGAACCTTCCAGTTGACGTCGCTCCACGACGTGAACGCCTCCGCTGAGACGACCGACTTGCCGTAGATGTGGGCGGCCGATATTGCGGCCTCGAAGTTCGTGCCCTCCTTCAGATCGAGCCAGAATTCGGCCATCGGGACGTCCGCCGCGCCGCCCGCGGTCACGTGATCGAAAGGCCCAAAGCCATAGGGCTCGATATACGACTGCAGTCCGCGGCGATGGCAGAGCTCTGTGAACGCGGCGTAGTAATTCCGCTGCATCAGTCCGGCGAGGAAACCGCGGAAATCGCGCAGCACCGCGTCGGCTTCGGTGGCGTCGCCCTGGCAATAGCCCGCCAACAGCGACAGATAGGGCAACAGGTCGTAGCCGTGCTCGGCCTTGAATTGCGCGGCGAGATCCGCAGTCCAGTTCTGCCCGCCCATCTCGTAGCTATCGAGCGCCACATCCTTCAGCGTCGTGCTGGTGAGGTCACCGCAGTCCGCGGCGACGCGATCGAGGTAGGCGGCGAAGTGTTTTTCCAGCGCGCGGCGGTCGAACTTGTCGCACTCCAAACCACGCCCCGCGGCGGTCGCGGGATAATTGGTCGCGGCAGTCGTGGTGTAGCCGAAACGCAGGATGCGCCAGACGCCGGCGGGCAGATCGACCGTGAAATGGCCGTCCTTGTCCGGCTGCCCCGGCAGCACACGCGTCGGCTTATCTGGCGTGGCCGACCAGACGAGTGGCGCGAGCTGATCGGCGGGGAGACGCGCCATGCCGTTGCGTGCCGGCCAGTCTGGCAAACGGGGAGAGGTTGAAAGCTCGGCGTGGGTGAGTTCGACCGTGCGCGAGAAAACGACGCGGAACACCCGTGCGGTGACCGGCGCGAAACTGGCCGTGAACACGCCCGTGCTTTTGCCGGTGCGATAGGAGGCCAGCGCGGTGACTGGACGGAAAGTTTCCCCGTCGTCGGAAGCCAGCAGCTGGGCCGTCGCGTGACGCGAGCGATGTTCCAGCGTGAGCGAGCGGGCAGTGAACGGAGTGTTGGCGGCAAACTCGAGCCACGGTGTCTGGCCGTCGGAGGCGGAGAGCGCGACGACCTGATCGCCATCGTCTGCGCGGAGGCGGTCGAGCGCGGCGACGGACGGCGACGAGCGCAGCGTGAGGGGCGCAGCGCGAGCGGCGAGTTCGCTTTCCTCTGCCGGGCAGGCGAGCACCGCGATTTCGCGGTAGAAGCCGAGTTGGGTCGTGGGCTGGGGGAGACGGAGTCGCTGGGCCGTGCCGCCGCGCACCACGGACTCGCTCCACACGAGGCGTTTCATCGAATCTTCGACTTGGATCCACGGCCCGCCGCTGGAGGACCAGCCATCGCAATTGTGCAGGCCGAGCGTGAGGCCGAGGCGCCGGGCTTCGCGGGCGGCGTGCGTTAGCAGCGCGCGATAGCGGTCGGAGTTGAAGGCGACGTCGCCAGCGGGAATGCCGTAGTCCACGCTGAAGAGAATCACGCCGCCCACGCCAGCCGCGGCCAGCGCCTCGAAGTCCTTTGTGAGGCCTGCCGAGGAGATGTTGCCGTTCATGAGGTGCATCCATACGCGTGGCCTGGATTCCGCCGGCGGCTCGGCGAACAGTACCGCATCGAACGTGGGCGCGGTCGCGACCGACGGGAGTGGCAAAAGGCACGCGAGGAGCCACAGGCAGACAAGAAGGCGGCGTGCGGGCTGCATCATGGGGGCGCCGCCATGTGGCCAGAACCGCCGGTGCGTAGCAAGCGGCCGTCGCCCGCGCCGAAGAATGCAGTAATCTGTCCGGCTTCGGGCTAGCATTCGTTACCGTGCTAGCGACGTTTTGGCGGCCAAACATCGTTTTCACCATACCCGCGCCGAATGAATCGCCGTCACTCCGTCCGCACGCTTGGTGCGCTGACCAGCACGGCGGTTGCCACGCCGATTGTAATTTCCTATCCCGTGTCGGTCTTGCGTCCACTGCCCTTGCGGATATCATTTTTGGCCGCCTCTCACGTTACCGATAACCACCTGTTTCACCGCACCGTTTACGGCGAGTGGGATCAAACTTCGGCTTGAGTCAACGGGCTCTGATCGATTGTTTGCCTGTCGGGCCGCCCATGTGCATACACTAATCGCGTCCAGTTCGCCGGTTTCAATCCGCATTGGTAGCTTTCCTTGGCCGAGCGGGCAGGTTTTTTTCTCGATATCGTTCTGCTGCTGCATTGCTCGAGTTCGAAGCTAGTGGCAACGAGGGTATATTGGCGGAAGCTTTTGCAAGATTCTGTCTTCAGGCGGAACAGAGGATACTAACGGTGGTGAACGAAATACGGGAGGAGTTGTCCGACGCACAAATCTGCTACCTCATCCAAGAACACGCGAGTGTGCTGGCAATGCTCTCGCATTTGATGCCGGCGATCGAGTCGGGAAAATTGATGAACCATCGACGGCCGCATTCCCGCACGACCACTTCCCCTAATAGCCCGGCGTTGTGTGAGTCTGTAATTAGCGAATTAGAGCAAAGGACGCGGCTTATCGGCGCATTGGTTGCTGGGCTCTCTAGTAAAGCAGCATTCGAGATACCCAAGGTGATGGATCCTTCGGTTGAAGGTGGTCAATTACTTGGTGAGTTCCTGCATAGGGTCTTGGTTCAGCTGAAACAGAGGTTTGATTCAGTGACGGTTCGCAACGGCTTTGGCCCCCATCGCCCCGGCAAGTGTGCCAAAAGGGATGAAACGCCACACCGGCGGAGAGTGGGTAGGCGGCCAGCGGTGGGGCGGGGGAGGTCACGGCGGAGTTGCATCTTTGGGGCATGGCTGGTCGTCGCTCCCTCACTCCTCTCGAAGAACGCATGCTCCTCTCCGTCGTCCGCGAATTGTCACCGCGTGACCGCACCCTCGTCACGGCGCAATGGTTCACCGGATTCCGCATCTCGGAAATCCTGTCGCTCACCATCGGCTCCGTCCTCCGCTCCGGAGAAATCGTGAGCAAGATCGGCATCGCGCCGCGCAACATGAAGGGCGGCTACGGCCGCACGCGTTGGATCCCGGTCCTACCGGAGTTGCACCGTGCGCTGGAGAGCTACATCGGTTGGTTGCGCCGCCGCCTCGAACTGGCGCCCGACATGCCGCTCTTCATCTCACGCGAGGGGGATGCGGCAGAGAACCTGCGCCCGCTCTCCCGCGAAAGCGCCCGGCGCATCATCCATGCGGCCTTCACCGCCGCCGCCATCGAAAACGATGGCCGCCTCGGCACGCACACGCTTCGAAAGACCTGGGCCCGGAAGGTCTATAAGAATAGCGGGAATGACCTGATGATTTTGAAGGCGGCCCTGAATCACAGCGACGTTTCGGTCACCCAGAAATACCTCGAGGCCGACGAGGACGATGTGATGGCGGCTATTCAGAAGTGCGACTTCACGCGGAAGCCGCGGGTGCCGCGGACCGCGTTGGCACCAGTTGGAAAGCCGCTAACTGCTGCGGCGTAGTTCTGCATTTCAGGATGGAATGACGGGGAGGATCTGCGCATATGAAGAGGGTTGCGCGATGGCCCCTTCCAAATACAAAAAACGCAAGACCGCGCCGGCACCGTTGTCGCCTGCTACCGAAGCCTACTTGCGGGAGGACGAGTATGCGTTCCAGCGGGTTTCGGCGGAGGCTTTCAACCATGAGCCGGGGATTGCGAACGCCACGGTCTATGGCACCCGCGGACAACGGCAGGACGGGATCGATGTGATCGCGTATTGCCAGAACGGAAAGGAGAAGGAATTGGCGCAGTGCCGGAGATACCGGCAGTTCGGAAAGGAAGATCTGGCGGAAGCGATCAGGGAGTATTTTGAGAAGGGCAAGCGGTGGCAGAAGGAGAAGGTGCGGAGGTTTGTCGTGATCACCGCGGCGGATGTCACCGACCGCCACCTGCAGGATGCGGTGATGGCGGCCCAGAAGCGGTTTAAGAAAAAGAAGATCATCTTCGAGCTGTGGGGTGAGGCGGGCTTGTGCTCGAAGCTGAATCCCTACCGGGGCGCGGTGCAGGATATTTACGGCGGGGTCGGAGCTGACCGGATCTGCGGCGAGGTGCCGGAGACGCCCGCCTGGCAGGCGGCCACGCGCGTGATGAAGGAGGTAGCCGGCAGCGCGATCGTGGAACTCGAGGAGGAGCGGACGGCGCAGCTCGAGGCCATGCGGGAATTGAGCCGGGAGGGCCGGCATGGCGAGGCCCTGCAGCAGGTGCTGGCAATCAAGGCCGGCGGAGCGTGGTGGGGTTACACGACGGAACTGCGGGCCAGGTTTCTGCGGCTGGAAGCCTCGATGCGTTTAAATCTGGGTGAGGAGGTGTCAGTGCCGGTGGCATTGGTGGATCAGGCGAAGAAGTTGCATCCCTCCCTGGACTACCAGGTCATCGATTGCTACATCATGGCGCATCGGGAAGGCATGGCGCGGGCCCTCGCGACGCTCGACCGACCGACATCGCTGGACGCTTGGAACATGCGCTGGGCCTTCATGCTGGAGACCGGGCGATCCGGAGAGATCGCGGGAGAATTCAAGGCACAGGAACCGGCGCTCACGGCCAATGCGGAAACCCGGAGGTTGCTGGCGCTCGCGGCATTGCTCAACGGTGACCTAGCGACGGCCCAGACGGAGATTGCCCAAGCCCAAGCGATGGGACCCAAGCACCGCGGCGTCCGGCTGGCGGCAGCGACGATCGACTACCGCAGTTGCCTGGTGCCGGGAGTCGATGGCGGAGTGAACCTGAACTGGCCGGTACCGGTGCGCTGGGCACTGGTGCGAAGGGATCCGGCGAGCATGGCGCGACTTCGCCGGGCGGCGGCGGAGTTCGCGGCGATCAGGGCGCTGTCGAATCCCGGCGAGGCAGCGATCTTTCGCGTTTGGGAGTTGGGTTGCCTGGCGTGTGATCCCTCGCGGACAGCGGAGGCCGAGGCGTTCGCGCAGGAGCGGCTCAAGGCGGCGCCGGACGATTACCGGGTGGCGGCCTGGGCGGTGGAGAGAGACTATAAATTTGACCGGGCGGCCGTGGCGGCGGCCATGGGGACGGCGATCAAGCAGGACCAAGCCATCGACCTGGATGCGTATTCGGCGCGATGCGAGGTGCTGATCTCGGACCGGAAGACGAAGGCTGCCGAACGGGCCTGGGATGAGGCCGAGGCGCGGTTCAAGGAGGCCGGACAGCATGATGTCTGGAAGCTGCAGAAAGTGCAGTTCCTAGCGCGAAGGGGAGGCGCGACGGGCCGGCTGGTGGGTTCGATCAAGGATGCCAATCTGCAGGGTCAGGCCCGGATCGCCGCGGTCTTCAGCGGAAAGGTTACGAAGGCCTCGCTGAGGAAGCTTGGGCAAACATTTGCGAAAGAGTATGAGAAGAGCGGGACGCCGATGCAGTTGTTCCAGGCGTGCGACGCCCACCTGCGGGCGGGACGGCCGGAGTTTGTGGCGGCGCACGCGAAGGAGCTCGTTGAGAAGGTGCCGACCCATGCCGCGCTGCGCATGGCAGTGTTCGGGGCCTACGCCGCGGAGAAACCGGAGCTTTGCCTTGAACTGCTGCGCGGCAAGCAGGCGCTGCTGCAGGACGGAAGAATGACGCCGGAACTGGCGCAGCTGCGTGCGAACTGCCTCCAGAAGATCGGCCGGCTGGGAGAGGCGATCCAAGCGGTGGAGACCGCCTATCGCGAGAGGCCCGCGCCAGGCTCGTTCGCGGAATTCTTCCGGATGCTGGCGGATGCCGGTGACATGCCGCGTGCGGCCGTGCTCGCCCGGGATTTGCTCACCATGCCGAAGGCGGAGGTGCCGCTGCTGCTGCAGGTCGCCAATCTCACCCGGCTGCAGGACCTGAAGCTCGCCCAGGACCTGTGGCGGAAAGCGGCCGGCAAGCCGCTGAAGCAGACGGCGCTGTTGATGGGGGTGGTCCATATGGCCTTCTCATTGGGATTGGACCGGGAGGCGGCAAAACTGCAGGTGCGGCTGTTCAAACGGGCGAAGAAGAAGGGCCCGCTCCAGTGGAAAACACTGGAGGAAGTGAAGACGATGATGCAGGAGCGGCAGGTTCAGCAGGCCCAGCTGTCGAACCGCTATGACCGTTCGGAGGTGCCGATCCATTTGGTCGCGCGCCAGGTGGGCGCTCCGTTGGTTCAGCTCTATCATGGCAGGTTGGAAGAAAACCGGGCGGCGACCGATCTCACCCGGGTGTCGGCGCTCCTAGCACGGTATGGCGGACGTTCCTTGGCGGTGAACCCCGCGAAGCGCATCTTGTATGCCGATATCACCGGGCTCCTGCTGGCAGCGGACCTGGAAGTTTTGGATTTGGTCGAGGAGCATCTGGGCCCCATCCATCTTGCCCAGGAGACCATCCAGAGTCTGGTGCAGCAGATCGGCGAATGTCGGCCGGGACAGCCGAGCCAACATGCCTGGCGGGCCCAGTTGCAACAGATGGTAGCCTCGGGGGAAATCGTCGTGGTTGAAACGGTGCCGGTGGTGGCAGAGCCATCCGGATCGGCGCTCGGTTCCGACCGGCAGGCGGCGTGGTCGGCGGCAAAGCTGCGGAATGCGGTGTTGGCGACGGATTGGCCCCTGCTGTCCGAGGATCTGAATCTACCGGTGAACCTGCCGGAGAAGGTGGCGAAGGAAACGGCCAACCTGCGGGAGTTGCTGGTGGCTGCGGTAGCCGCTGGTGCCTTAGAAGAAGCGAAACTGGCAGACCACGTCGGCCCGCACGGGGCTTTCCGGCAGTATCCGGTCAGGAACGAAGGGACACCGGATTTGGCGCCGGGAAAAGCGGTGCTGCTTTCCGGAGTGCCTCTCGAGGTGCTGGCGAACCAAGATCTCCTGAAGACAGTCGCGCAGGCGTTCAAGGTCTACATTCTGCGGGAAGACGTCGAGCGGGTGGCGGCGGAAGAGGCCGCCCACGGCCGGCGGATGGCGCTGGCCGACTGGACGCAGGGCGTGCTGGATCGCCTCAAGTCGGGCATTGAGTCCGGGCGCTACCAGATTCTGCCGCAAACGATCCCGGCGGCGCGCACGAAAGGCATGAGCCTCGATGCGAAGGGACTGGCGAGTTTGTTGCGGGCCGTGGAGGGCCAGCCAGACGCGGCGGTTTGGTGCGATGACCGCTCGGTCAACCGGCATGCACTGGCGGGTTCCCGGCCGTCGGTGGACATTCTCGAGGTGCTGGCGATGTTGCGGGCAAAGGGGGCGCTGACCGAGGCGAACTGGCGGGAAAAGCTGGGGCACTTGCGCCGCAGCAACGTCCGGTATGTGCCCACGGGAGCGGAGGAAATCCAGGCGGCCTTGGAACGGGCGGAGGTGAAGAACGGGGTGGTGATCGAAACGAGGGAGCTGTCGACGTTGCGCCGGTATTATGCGGCCTGCCTGCTGGAGCGCGGGCGGATGATCGGACCGCGGCCGGGCACGACGGATTTGCAGGAGTGGAATTTCATCCTCCAGTTGCGGCAGGCGGTGGACACCGCGTTCCGGGAACTTTGGGAAAGCGATTTGCTGGCGGACATTGTC
Organism: Oleiharenicola lentus; assembly: GCF_004118375.1. Classification (NCBI taxonomy): domain Bacteria; kingdom Pseudomonadati; phylum Verrucomicrobiota; class Opitutia; order Opitutales; family Opitutaceae; genus Oleiharenicola; species Oleiharenicola lentus. The sequence goes on along the minus strand of NZ_SDHX01000002.1, from coordinate 865,445 downwards.
GTGGTCCGGTCCAACTGGCTGTGGCGTTGGCTGTATGTCGACATGGTGGGATTGCGCCTGACGGTGAACCCGGAACTCACGGCGAAGGAGGAAAAGGAACTGATGGCGTTCCAGATCGGCTCGATGTTCACGATGTCGATTGCCGTCCCGTTCCGGTCGGCACGCAAGGGCGAGCCCTCGGCGCGGGAAAGGTATTTCAAATGGCTGTCCGACGGGCTGGTCGCGCCATTGGAACACGCCAACCCGGGCTTCATCGAATCGGTCGCGCATATAGTGGCGAAGGATCTCGAGCGGAGCAGTCGGCGAAGCCTGAAGCTCGCGGCGGGCAACGAGCGCAAGGGTCAGTTGCTCGTGATGGCAAAGCTGTTCATGGACCTTCCGGTGGAGGTGAGGCAGCACGTGAACCTGCCGGCGGACGTGTTGGCGGCGCTGGGAGTCACGATCCACGGGCCGACCGTCACGGTCGAAGGCGTGGAGTTCGACCTCGCCGAATTCAGCGCGGCTCAGGCGCTGGCGCTGGATGGCGGTACGGCCGAACTGTCCAGCCGCGACCGCCAGGTAACTTGGAAGGTGGCGCGTGACGGGGAGAAGGAGTTGACGCTGCGGGTCACATTGCCTGATGGCGTGGTGAAGGAGTGGCGGGACCCCGAGTTCGCGGCGTTGCTGCCCGACGGGGCGGAAAGAATCCGGCGGATGGAATCGCTGGGCTACCTGTTCGATTGTGACCGGGCGGGCCGGCGGACGGCGATCGAGGAAACCGCCGGGCTCGATAAGCCGGTCAACCGGGTGCTGCGGCTGCATGAATGGCGGAAGGGATCGCCGGAAGTGCTTTACCGGGAATTGAACAGCTTGTTGGCGGCCGAGAAAGGCGTGGGACTGGAGGACGTGGAAATCCCCGACTGGAGGCGCTTACTCCGGCATTTGCATTTGCCTGAGACGGCTGGGAACCCGGGGGACGATCTTGCGACCGCCGCCGCTTCCCGGCTGAAGGAGGACGGGCTGAAGTCCGCTTTGCGTTGTTTCATGGCGATCCCGCGAAAGCTGCCCGAAGTGCTGGAAACCGCGTGGCGCGAGCTGCCGGCAGCGGAGGCGAAGGAATTGTGGGTTAAACTGCCGAGGTTCCCGCGATCGGTCGTCACGGATTTGCACTTGGTGCGACTGGGCCTGCTGCGCAACGACGTTGACCGGGCGATCGTGGACCGGTCGTTGGGAGACTTATTTGACAGGGAAAAGGGCGAGGCATTGCTCGATTCGTTCTTCGCAACACTGCGGTGGGTGGAACGGGAGTTCATCCGTTGGCCGCAGCATGCCGCGCTGCCGCCGTGGCAGCGACTGGTGCTCGTCTGGTATCATGCCGGCAAGGTGCATGGGATCTTCCGCGCGACGCGGGTGGACCTGCCGAAGATGGAGGAATTTTTCCGAGCGAACACCTCCAGTTGGCACCACGGCGTGATGGACTACGAGCCGGCTTATGCGCGGGACGTGAGTCATCCCAGCCTGGCGGGCGAAGGCAGCCTGCTGCTGAATGGCTTGGCGAACCTGTTGCGGGAGTTGCCGGAAGCCGACCTCGGCCTGCCTGCGAAATGGCAGGCCTTGGTGGACAAGGATGCGCCGTATGCCGGGGGTATCCTCCTCGATTTGTGTCGCCGGACCGACTTGGCGACGGATGCATTGGGAGCGTTCCTGGCCAGGCCGCCACAGGCGGCACGGGATCGGTTATTCGGTGAAGGCTGGGACCGGCTCCTCAAAGAGGCGGGAGGATATGCGCCGCTGGCGGATATCTTGCAGAGCGTGGCGAAAGACCCGTACGGAATTGGCTGGTGGTCGGCCTTGCTGGCCGCGGTGCGAGAACTGCCGCTGCCGGCGGAGAATCAGGATTCGTTCCGGGAGTTGATCCGTTCGCTCGATTGGGAGGAATTTGCGGTGAAGAACAAGGACTGGTCGCGGGTCGTGATGAACTTCGCGGCGGCGCAGGCGAGATTCCTGGAGAAGGAATTTCAGGAGGAATTCGAGGAGACGGTGTTCCGGTTCGCCACGAGTCCGGCGAGGGCGCAGGCCGATGAAAAGGAGGCGAGCCAGTGCGACCTGCACTTGCTGCAATGCCTGCTGTCGCTGGCGATCGAGCCGGGCGACCAGGCGAAGACCGCGGAGAGGTATTTCGTGCGGATCGGGCGGCTGATGCGGGTGAGGCCCGGGGTGGCGGCGCTATTGGAGCGGCCGCTTCGGCATTGGCTTGCCCGACTGCCCTTCGAGCAGCAGAAGGGATTGCGGGCGTTGTGGTATCAGCTGCGGGCGCAGCGGTAGGCTCAGTCCGGAACCAGCCGCGCTACGTGAGTCGTGGAATTGTGGATGAACCCGACAGGGAGTGCGGCGACGCGATTGCGGCCGTTGAAGGTGTGGTGGGCGCAGCCGGGAAAGAGGGCGGGAAGCACGGGAACCGCGGCCCTCGGATTGTGGAAAAGCTGCATGCCTTCGGTCCAGTCTTCGTCGTAGGTACCGGGCACAACCTCCTCCAGAAACGGGATCGGGACGGCGGCATTGGGATTGGGATCGTGGCGGGCGCCGGCGCGGTGAATTCTGATGTTATCGAGACCAAAACCGGCGAGAACACCCATCCGGTTGAACTTGGCGACGGTCGCTGAATTGGAAAAGAGCACGGCGCTGATGTGCTCCGCGCCAGGCAGGTTGAAGAAGCCCGAGGGGATGCGCTTGGTGCCCCAGGAGTGCTCGGCGACGGGAGTCTCGGTCACTTCGAGGGCGCCATTCGGCAGCCGTCTGGCGGTGGCGCGGGTGCCGTAGAGGTAGTCGCTGAGTGCCGGCGAGGACCAGGTCATCGAACCTTCGCCGCAGAAATCGTGGACCGCGAGGACCACGGGCAGGCCCTTCACGTGATCCAGTTCCCAATACTTCTTTTGCAGCTTGGAGTAGAGGGCGCTGCCGAACTTGACCGGCATGAAATCACGGCGGAGAAGTTCGACCTCCTCGCGGGTGGACGGGTTGGGCGGGGTTTCCCCGTCGGTGGGGTTGACCGTGGTGGCCTCGATGGCGAGGGACTTCCCGTGCTTGTCCACGAGGAAATCGGGGCGGTCGTGCTCGTGGTTGAAAGTAAACTGCTGCTCGTGGAGGAAGGCGAAGAGGGCGAGTTCCCAGAGGCGGGCGTTGAAGCCGGTGGTCTGAAAGTCCTTGGCGTAATTGCCGTCGATGTCGACGAAGGCGAGGGCAAGTTCCTCCATCATGCGGCGGGCCGCGGCATGATGATCGCCGGTGGCGATGAGTGGAAAGTGGCGGTGCAGTTTGGTGGCGGGAACCTGGACGCGGAAGATCTCGTGGCGCCGGCCGGAGTTGTCCTCCTGTGGGAAGACGGCCCCGGACTGGGCGTGCTTCGCGAGGGAGGCGTGAAGACCGGTGCGGGCCTCGGCCTGGGTCGGGATGGAAGCCTGGACGTCGATGGCGCGGAAGAGGCCCTGCTCGTCGCGGCCGAGGACGATCCAGACCCAGTCGTCGTCGGACAGGTCCAGGAGCACGAGGCCCAGCACGCGTTCCTGCTCATCGGACCACCATTCGGTTTCACGCGACATCATGGCAGCGAGCGGGCGGCGTTTGTAGCACAACGCATTGAAGCGTGCGCGGGTTAGCGGCTTGATGGTCGGAAGTGGGGCGCTCATGAATGCAATCAACGGCGGGGAGGAGGGTGAAATCAAGGAGGCAAAGGGTGTGCTTGCCGGGACGGGGTGGAACTGGAACGGCTTGCCGAGTAGCGGCGGGAAGATAGCTTGGGGTGAATGTTCCCGGCGATCGAAATGAGAATACGGGAGGAAGCGCACGACTTCCTGCGGAAAATGAAGACGCAGATCGATCAAACCGGGGGATACGATGCGCGGATCACGCTGGAGGAACCGAGCGAGACGCATTGCTCATGCGTTGGGTTTGCGCCGAAGGCGAAGCAGACGCATGAGGGTTTGGTCGGGATTTTCGTGAACTGGGCCCACGAATATCCGGTGATCCGGCTGCAGATCATTGCCAGCCGGTGGCAGCCTGAATGGCCCACGTATCAGGTGGTGCGCACGGCGGCGGAGGAGTTGTTTTTGCCGGTGATAAAGGAATACAACCGGCGGAATCGCACGCGGTATCGGGTGCGGATCGAGACACAGGAGGAGACGCTCCCGAAGCTGTCTCCCGCGGCCCAAAAGGCCTTTCACCAATTTGCGCACGGCGCCAACCAGCGGTGCCTGCATCCGTTGGACTGGCAAAGGTTCTACCGCTTTGTGCGGGTGTGCTACGCGACGGGAAACAGCCCGCATGAGGAGGACGTGGCGTTTTTCCTCAGAAAGGCCGGGTTCGAGTCGAAGTATGCGGACACGATCGCACAGGTGTTCATGCACTGCCGGGATTTTTACATCCACTCGGACCCGAGGCGGGAGTCGGGCTGGCGGCGGCGGAACCGGCCAAGGAATTTTAGGGAGGAGCAGCAGTGAACGGAGGAACAGCCGGGGGCCCGGGAATCGTGAGGCTTTATCGGTATCTTGCGGCGGAGTGGGCCATGAAGACGCTCGAGCAAGGGGAACTGCACGTAAGCCGGCTGGCGGAGTTGAACGACCCGTTTGAATTCCGGCCGGCGCTGGCGTGGGTGAACCCGGTTTTTCCACATGGAGTGGTGGACCAATTCCTCGGGTTCCTGGTGCGGGAGTTCAACCCGAAGATGGGGATCGTGAGTTTTTCAGAGGAGATCGGCGATCCGGTATTGTGGAGTCACTACGCCGACAAGCATCGGGGCATGGCCTTGGCATTCGATGTGATCCGGGACGACAGCCTGTGGCCGATGGCGTACCCGGAAGAACGGCCGACCTTCGATGTCCAGAAGTTTCCAGGGATGACACTGGAGGAGGCAAAGGCCATGGTGCACCGGATTCTGGCGGCAAAAGCACCGAGCTGGAGATACGAACGCGAACAGCGGGTGTTCGTGGATCTGCCAAGTTCGCGGCTGGAGAACGGTCATTACTTTCACCGGATTCCTGCGGATTGCCTTGTGCAGGTGGTGCTGGGGATCGCGTGTCCGGTTCGGGAAGTCGAGGTGCAGGAGGCCTTGTGGGCGGGAGGATTGGGTGAAGTGGCGGTCGTGCGGGCCAGGCGTTGCCTTACCAAGTTCAAGGTGCTGGTGTAGGTTCATGCGTTGCCGCTAGAATCTGGGCCGGCGGGCGAGGCGCAGAATGGGTGAGTGCGCATCTATGTGATGCGCAGGCCGGCAATCCCGCCAAGGCCGCGCCAATCCAAAGCATGAAAAGCACCCTCGCTCAAAACCAACGCTGCCGTCTCGAGGCCGGCATTACAGCCCACATCAAGCAGCTTCAGTATTTCAAGAAGCAGCTCCACCTGGTCGACGATAAGATCTTTTCGGCCGGGAAGGATCTCTTCGAAAGCGCACCAATCCTGGCCCTCTGGCTCTGCGAACCCGCCCCGTCGCTCGGCGGCAAGGTGCCGCTGAAGATCATGTGCACCGCCAAGGGCCGCGCCGCGGTCGCCACCGCCCTCGTTCGCATCACACACGGCTGCCTCTGACCGCGAGTAGTGCGTTTTCCATATTTCGCCACACTGGCCGAGGCCACGGATGGGATACGATCACCAGCTACGTGCAGCCATAGGTCTCGGTTTGGGCCACAGGCGGATGGTTGGGTCGGCGTCCACGGCTCCTGATGCGGCGCCAAGGTGAGGCTAGCGTGGGCGGGGCGGCTTGGGCGAAGGCCGGATTCGCATCTATCGCTACTCACCTATGAAAATGAACCATCCCAACCTGGATACGGCCATCAACGATCTGATCGCAGCCATTCGCAATATCACGCTTGGCAGCGTGGAGGGTGCGGTCATCGAAGCGGCCGGGCGTGAATTGATACTCAACTGGAAAGATTCCAACGGGGACGATCCCTTCGGTCCCATCGATGAGGGCGCGGAACTCGAGCTCTGGGCCAACAGGCAGGAGAAACTGGCCTCGGAGTGAGTTCACTCGGCGAGACACGCGCCATTCTTGTGTCCTCCTCCCAGTCACCTACACGGGCGCCGCCCACCCCACCGGCACGATACACCTATTTTTGTTACCTTCGGGGTAGGCTGGCCCATGCCTTGGGTGGGAACGCCCGAACAAGACTCTGGCGGGGTTGGCAATGATCAGGTGCTACAGAATGGTCGACGCCGAATTGAGTGCCGGCGGAGGGCCTTACCTCGGAACAACTGAAACGTTTATATACTGCCTTGGGCCGCCGGATCAGGGCCTTGGAGTCGCTGCGGTCTCAACTATCCCGGCAGGCATGGCTCCAGCAGTAGTGCCGCCGGCAGGCGAAAAGATCTTTTCCCGACCCGGGTCACCGTGGACTCGCGGGTCGGGACCGCACCGGTCCCGTTCGCGGCTCCCGCCGACCCGCTTGCGGCCCCTGTGACCCTGTCCGCCTGGATAGCATCTTTCCCCCATGACCACCTCCGCCCGCGCCCCGCCCTCCATCCCCCACCGGCCAACCCTGCCGTTTTCCCTCTTTGGGCAGGCTTGCCGGGGCCGGACGGAACCGAAGGCTGCGGTCTGAAGGGGGATGGCCGTTGGTTAGGGTCCGGTAGCGGAGAGGGAAGCGGGGGTGGGGTAGAGCCGGGCTGGGGGGGACGTTCAGGTTCCGGGATCCGGGGCCACGCCGGATGCAGCGGCGGGTGGGGGTTTGGGAAGGGCTGGGGTCGCCGGCTGGGCTGGTTCTGAGAAGTTGATCTGAGCCTGTCCCTGCTTGGTGTTGACCGCTGCGGTCATCAGGCCCGACAGCCTCTCGCGGTAATCAGGACGAAGGCTGGGCAGGACCTTGCTCAGTGCGCGTCGGATGGCCGGCTCCGTGAGTTGTTCGATAATGCAGCCACCAATGGCGAGACGTAGTTTCCGGTTTTCGTTTGCGATCTGGGCCTCGAGATCGGCCTTGAGCTGCTTCTCCCGGATCCGGAGCTGGGCTTTCTTCTGCTGGAGTAGGGCGAGTGTTTGGGCGGTTTTTTTCATGATGATTGGATTGGTTCGCTTTCATCATAGCACTCGCTGACGGGAGGTTGGTCCCATGTGGCGTGGGGTTCGGCCGGATGGATAAATCAAGATGACGGGTTGGGCATGAGGGGGTGGGGGGGATGGCAGGCTGTGGAACGGTCGGGGATTGGCGTGAGGTGGATTCGGGAATTTTTCGGGGTCGGGAGGGTGCGCACTTGTGCCTGCGCAACCTTAAGCAATCTGCTCCGTTCGCGGCCAAAGCCCTGCCGCCGGGAGCTGTGCTATATGGGAGGGTATGGCCAACTATCATTGCCAAATCCGTCCGATTCAGCGCAGCAAGGGCCGGAGCGTCATCCAACTCCTTGGCTACATAACCGGGCTAAAGCTGCGGAGCACGCGCACCGGCAGGACCTATCGCCGGCGCACCCGCGGTGATGTGGTCAGGTTCGCGTGCGTCGGGTCGAATCTCCCGATTCAGGACCTTTGGCAGAAGGCAGAGTCCGCCGAGCGGCGGAAGAATTCCATCGAGGGACGTCACCAGATCGTGGCCCTGCCTCGAGAAAATTCCCAAGAGGAACAGTGGAAAATGCTGGTGGCTATGGCGGAGGTGATCAGCCGGTTGCTGGGTGTGCCGGTGGTGGTTGCACTCCACGATAATGCCGGCGAGCTGGACAAGCCGCGCAACCCTCACGGTCACCTAATCTTTGCTACCCGGGTCTGGAATGAAAGGGGGCAGTCGTTCGGTGGAAAGACTCGCGCCCTCGATGTGGCGACGACCGGCTCCGTAATCATCGAGAGTATCCGGAAAAAATGGGAGGACATCGTCAACGCGGGGCTACCAGCAGGAGTGCCGAAAGTGAGTCGGTTGTCCCACACGCGGGCGGGCCGGAACCGGATTCCGCGGCGCCACCTCGGTGAGCGGGCGACAGAGCTGGAGCGCAAGGGGATTCCCACGCGCTACGGAAATTTCAATCGCAGAATCGACAAACTGGATCGTATCGCCGAACGGCGGATGAAAGTCGAGAACCAGTTGAATCCTGCCTCGATTCTAAGCCGTGCTGATCGGCAACGTGAGCTAGGGCTGCAGCGTGAGCTGGCGATAGCGGATGCGCTGATCGCGGATTTGTCCCCGATGCGTCGGAATCCCCCGGCCAATACCCCAGTCGTGGCCAATCAGACCAAGCAGTTTGATACCGGGAAAACCGTAGGCGCCGGCTCTGAGCGAAATGAGAGCCCCCAGCCGAGTAACTTGCCTATCATCGACCAGGCACCACCCCAAAACGGCGATAAAACCCAACCGCCTGAGGTATCTGGGGACGGCGGCCCAGCAATTCCTAGCCAGTTGCTACCGCTATCACTGGAGGAGGAACTGCGGCTTGCTTCGGAGGCTCTCGATGGTGCGACGGGGCCCGAAAAAGATCTTTTGCCGCCGTTATGAGCTAATCGTTCCGAGGGCAGTAGAGGCCTCTTTGGGCTGCTCGGGTAAAAAAATCGCGTGCTAGAATTATGCGACTATGGCCAAGAAGAGCATCAATAAACTGAACCGTAAGCACACCGGGGAGAGCTTCTCGGGAGCCCTTCGTAGTGTGCAACGCATCCTCAGTCAGCCCAGCGACACCTTAGTGCGCGAGCTTGTGACAGCGGCATCTGATCCTGCCGGCGGAGCATATGCTAAGGACCCCGACTGGTCGTGGGCGGTATCATGCGCCGCATTCGTGATTCGCCGGGGCGCTTGGGTGGAGGAACAGGTCCGTCTGGGTCGGCGAGTCACCCCCAAGGATAGTCGGATTGCGGGAATTCACAGCCTTTTGTGCGTCCGTTGCCAGGAGGTCTTGACAGGCCCTACCACTGCCACAAAGCCCGTGAATGCGCTCTTGGCTAAACTGGCGGTGTCAAAGAATTCGGCGACTCCTGCCGCACGCATTAAGGCCGAAAAGCCGGTGAAGAGCACCCCGCGGCAGCGGGGTGCCAAGTATCTCGTTCTTGCGCGCGAGTCGTTGGCCGAGGACGGTAATCTGGCGGAGCCCATTGAGCTGATTGATCAGGCGTCCGAGGCGCTTGAAGCAGCATCTTAGACCCTCATTGATTTTCATTGTGCTACCGCCGGAGCAACCAGTTCGATCTCTATACTATACAAAGATAGTAATGGGGAAGACGCCTCGTTGTTGCCGATCGACCTCGAACAGCGGATCGCAGACACGGGGGCAGGGATTCGACAGAAAGATCTTTCACGATTCAGCAGGCTTCGTCCCAAGACTTAGACCCAACGCATACATGGGTCGGGCATGCCAAAGGCTAGCATCAGGAAGGCCGATCAGCCCGTGAAATCGGCCGTGCTATATTCAAGAATGCCATGAGCACCATTCCATCAAGCAAGTCAGTCAGCGCCACTCTCGTGGCGACCACTTCGGTCGACGAGATTGCTCCACACGCATCTTCGGGGGCTATCATGTCGTTTGCCCTCATGTATGACGTCCCGGTCCCCTTGGAGCTTTTCAAGCTCGTGATCTCAAGGTCGGCGGCGTTTAAGGCACGAGCGGAGGGGCAGCTCCACCTCGAAGAGGTGGCGTCGCGTGCTGCCATCCGGCCGTCAGAGCTCGCACGTTACTTAAACCGGAGCAAGGCCTCCACGGTCTCAGTTCTTCCGAATAAGGCGGCTTAACTGCACGCATCGACCTGATGACGCAGTTGGTGCCCGGGGTGGGAATCGAACCCACACGGCCTTTCGGCCAACGGATTTTAAGTCCGTTGCGTCTGACCAATTCCGCCACCCAGGCAAAGCTTATGAGCCTGAGATTTCCGGTGTTTGAGGAGGTTGGCCAGCACAAGATTTGGAGGCGCAATCACGTCCTGAAAAAGTGGACAAGACTGTGGACAAGACCGTCAGCGACGTTTACCTAAGTAGCTTGTTCTTACTGCGCTCGAACCCACACTTCCTTTCGGAAAGGGGATTTTAAGTCCCCAGTGTCTACCATTCCACCACCCGGGCGAGGTTTGGGATTGCCGAGGGAGGATAGCGGCATGAAGTGGGGACGTGGCAAGAGACTTCACCCTCCGGCAAAGCGGGCTGCTTAAACCAGCGAAGCGTCAGCGCGCATGAAAATCGGCTTTCTGGGCGGCAGCTTCGATCCGGTCCACTTCGGTCATCTGATCGCCGCTCAGGATGTGCTCGAACAATTTCACCTCGACCGGCTTTTCCTCGTGCCGGCGGCCCAGGCCCCGCTCAAACCCAACGATGTGCAGTCCACGATCGAGGATCGCCTGACCATGCTGCAGGCGGCCACCGAGTGGGACCGAAGGCTGGAAATCTCCGACTACGAACTGCGCAAAGGCGGCATCAGTTACACGGTGGACTCGGTGCGGCATTTCAAGGCGCAGTATCCGCAGGATGAACTTTTCTGGATTATTGGTGGTGACCAGCTGCCACTGCTGCACCGGTGGAAGGATATTTCCGAGTTGGTGCAGTTGGTGGAGTTCATTTTCCTGGAGCGGCCCAAGCACCCGGTGAAGCCCCACGTCGAAATCGACGGCCTCCGACTGCACCGTTGCGACGGCCATCTGATCGAAATCAGTTCCAGCCAACTGCGCGAGCGCGTCAAAAACGGTCTTTCGCTGCATTATTTCTGTCCGCAGAAAGTGATCGCGTATATTGAGAGCCGGAAACTCTATCGCTGAAGCCCGATGAAATCCAAAACCGTCCGCAAGCCCGCCGCCAAGAAACCGACCAAGTCAACCAAGCCGGCCCGCAAGGCCGATCCCGCGCTGCAGCTGCTCAAGCTGGTGGTGCAGGCGATGGACGCCAAAAAGGCCGAATCCCTCCAGGTCTTGGATGTCAGCGACCAATCGAGCATCACCGACTACCTGGTGCTCGGCACCGCGACCTCCGAGCCGCACCTGCGGGCGTTGCGGGTCGAGTTGGAAAAGGTGTTGGACTCAAATCGGGCCAAGATCCTCGGCATGGATGCCGCCAAGGGCAGTGGCTGGACGGTCGTGGATGCGTTTGAGATCATGATACATCTGTTCACCGCCGAAAATCGCGACAAGTATCGCATGGAGAGCCTTTGGAAGGACGCCGTGGATATTCCTGTTATCAAGTTACTTAAGTAATCTTTTGTTTCCTTGCGTAGGCCGTGCGGGGAGATTGTCAGCATTACATTTATTTACCGACCCGTAAGGGAAATGAATCTTGTCTTGGGTCCCTTCATCGATTCAGATGCAAACCGCTCGCATGTATTGTGCGAGCATCTCATACATAAACATCATAAAGTTAAATCCATGAACATTCGTTCCTCCAAGGGCTTCACGCTCGTTGAAATCATGATCGTCGTGGTCATCATCGGCCTCCTCGCCGCCATGGCCATTCCCGCCTTCCAGAAGGTCCGTCAGGCCTCCCAGGACAAGGCCGTGTTGAACAACGCCCGCCAGCTGTCCGCTGCCGCTGACCAGTATTACCTGGAATACGGTGGTTCGTCCGTCGGCGTCAGCAACCTCGTTGGCGCGACCAACTACGTGAAGGCGCTCAACACCGTCGCCAGCGAGAGCTATCCTGCCACCTACCAGCAGGGTCAGACGATCACCATCACGGGCGTGGCCGGTCTCCGCACCATCACCTACGCTCCCTGATCATCTCGCTTGAGAAGCTATTTCGGCCGCCCTTCCGGGGGCGGCCTTTTTTTTGCCGGTGTATCGTGACTGACCAAATGTGCGGCAGATTGCCGTTGGTAACCAACAAGGGGTAGAAATTCCAGTGCGTGCCCCGCCTTGGCAGGAATGGTGAGCCTCAACGGAGGTTGGACAACCAAGCTAGAGAATTCTCAGCATCGGCTAATAGAGATGAGCCTTTGCTGTTTCAGGACCATCTGGATTCGCTGCGGCTCGCAGTCTCTGTATGCGATGAGGGCCAGTAGAGTAGAAATGCCCTGATTGGCCAACGTTACATTTTCTTACCGACGCCTAGATGAGATGAGCCTTGTTACGGAAGATACACTCGGCTGAGATGGGCGTTAATCGCACGATCTGTGCGGATAAACATCATAAAGTTAAATCCATGAACATTCGTTCCTCCAAGGGCTTCACGCTCGTTGAAATCATGATCGTCGTGGTCATCATCGGCCTCCTCGCCGCCATGGCCATTCCCGCCTTCCAGAAGGTCCGTCAGGCCTCCCAGGACAAGGCCGTGTTGAACAACGCCCGCCAGCTGTCCGCTGCCGCTGACCAGTATTACCTGGAATACGGTGGTTCGTCCGTCGGCGTTAGCAACCTCGTTGGCGCGACCAACTACGTGAAGGCGCTCAACACCGTCGCCAGCGAGAGCTATCCTGCCACCTACCAGCAGGGCGAGACGATCACGATCACCGGTGTGGCTGGTCTCCGCACCATCACCTACGCTCCCTGATTATCTCACTTGAGAAGCTATTTCGGCCGCCCTTCCGGGGGCGGCCTTTTTTTTGCCGGTGTATCGGATTTGGCTGACGAATAGCGGCACAAGATTGTTCAAAGGGACTATTGTCCAAGGCTTTCATTGTGGCTTTAAACACGCCGTTTCGGAAGAGTGCATGCAGAACCGCCTATGAAACTACTCCAACTGGTTCGAGAAGACCGCCGCATGGGTGTCCTGCTATTGGCCGGTCTGCTGGCGATTATTTTGGGCTTCGTGGTGGTGCCACCGGCTGTCGCGCTCCAGGTGATGACCAAGGGCGGTTACTGGATCATGCTGGGCACGTTCGCCTGGTTTGGTTGGTCGCTGTTTCAGCTTTTGCGGGCCGATCGACCCTGGACCTCGTGGCGAAGTGAATTCCCTCCGGGCATCCTTCTGCTGTTGTTGGCTTGCGGGTCCCTGCTCCTCGTGCACGAGCGGTTCGGCTTCAAGATCCTGATGGATGAGATCATGTTGCTTGGCACGTCGATGGGCATGCACTTCGACAAGCAGGCCTATGTGCCGGTTCGGGCCCACGATCTTCAGGGGGCCTTCCAGTTGCTGGACGGCCAGCTGGACAAACGACCGCTGTTGCATCCGTTCCTGGTTTCCGTGTTGCACGATCTGACCGGTTACCGGCCGGAAAACGCCTTCGTGCTGAATGCCGGGTTGGGCTTCGGATTGCTGTTTCTTGTCTATGCCGTGGTGCGCAAGCTGGCCGGGATGATGGGGGCGGTGCTCGCGGTTCTGTTGCTGAGCAGTCTGCCGCTGCTGGCGCAGAGCGCGACGGGCGGAGGTTTTGATCTTTTGAACCTGGTGATGATCACCCTGACGCTGACGCTGGCCGTGCGCTATTTTGTCCGGCCGGACCAATTGAGCCAGCAAGCCATGTTGCTATCCGTGGTCCTGCTGTCTCAGACCCGCTATGAATCGGTGCTCTTCCTGATTCCGGTCGGGATCATGCTGGGGTGGGTTTGGTGGCGGCAAGGTCGGCCGCTGCTGAGTTGGGAAACGGTCTTTGTCCCTTTGCTCTTTGTGCCGGTCGCATTGCACCAGAAGATTTTCAGCGCCCGTGAATCGGCCTGGGAATTGGCGAGCCAGCCGGGATTCGATCGCCCCTTCTCCCTGGGGTATGCGGCGGTGAACCTGCCGCATTGGCTGAACTTCTTTTTTGACACGACCGGTGAGCATTCCAACGCCCTCATCTTGTCGGCTCTCGGGTTCGTGGCGCTGCCCTTCCTCCTGCTCTGGTGGTGGCGCACGCTGAGCGCAGCCCGCACGACTGGGCCCACGATTCCGGTTGCGCATGCGATCTTCGCCACGGGATTTGCCGCGCACACCCTCCTGATGCTTTTCTATTTCTGGGGCCGCTTCGACGATCCGGTCATCCGCCGCCTCAGCCTGCCGCTGAACCTCTGGCTCGTGTTTGCGATTGTCACGGTGGCAACCCAGTTCGCCCGCTTCAAGTGGCTCTGGCCCGTCCTGCTCGGGCTCACGGGTGTCGGCTATTTTTCTTTCTCGCTGCCGGCCATGGCCCGGCATGACTACTCGCTGGACTACTATGTCGGAAGGGAAACGGAGTGGCGCCGGGAGTTCATGAGCGCCCATCCGGAAAAGGACTATCTTTTCATCGATCCCGAGGCGCTGATCTGGATCACCCACAAGGTATCGGCCACGCCGGTGCGCCAGGCGCTGGAGCGGAAGGACATCCTGGAATTCAATTTCCGCAATCACACGTTCACCGCCTTCTATGTGTTTCAACGCTACCAGGTGGATCCGGACACCGGCCATCTGAACGTTCAGCCTGATTACGACCTGGGGCCGGATTATCAGCTCGAGACCGTGTGGGAGCGGCGGTTCACGCCCATGACCGTCAGCCGAATCAGCCGGGTTGTGGCGATCAAGGGTGGCCCCACCACCATGCCGCCCGCGCCGGTCAAGGCCGATACCCTCACGCCGGCGCAGAGGGAGAAGATCCGGCAGGAATATTTCGACAACCTGATCAGGCGCCTGCCCTGAGCCCGTTTCATGAGCGTGCCCCCTGAGTCACAGTCCCTTCGGATGGCCGTGCCCTGGCCCCGGTTGGGGGCCTTTGTCGGGGCGGGATTGGCCGCCGGCTATCTTGGATTTGTCTGCTTCACGCCGGAAGAATCCCGCCAGATCCTGCGGCAGGGAGGTTATTACTTCATCCTGACGACCTTCTCGCTCTGGCTCTGGTCGCTGTGGCAGGCCCGGGATCCGGACCAGCCGGAGACCGACGAATGCATGACGCGCACCGACTGGCTCCTGGCCCTCGGGGCGATCGGCCTGATGACCGGCCTGGCGCTCGCGCACGAAACCTTCCGGAGCAAGATCCTCTACGACGAGTATGTGCTGCAATCCACGGCCTACAACCTGCACTACTTCCGGGACAACTCCGCCATGGTGCGCGGCTATGAACTCCAGGGTATCTTCCTCTCGACCGACAGCTACGTGGACAAGCGCCCCGTGTTCTTCTCGTTTCTTCTGGCCACAGTGCATGACCTGACCGGGTTCAGGACGCAGAATGTCTTCTGGCTGAATGCAGCACTTTGCGCGGGCGCGCTCGCCCTGGTGTGGCGGATCGGCTGGCGCCTCAATCGGCG
This sequence comes from Oleiharenicola lentus, assembly GCF_004118375.1. NCBI lineage: Bacteria > Pseudomonadati > Verrucomicrobiota > Opitutia > Opitutales > Opitutaceae > Oleiharenicola > Oleiharenicola lentus. The sequence goes on along the minus strand of NZ_SDHX01000002.1, from coordinate 850,405 downwards.
GCTGGGGGGAGTGCTGGCCGTGGTGCTGCTCGGTTCGCTCCCACTCTTCGCGCAAAACGCCACGGGGGCCGGGATGGAGCTGCTCAACCTGGGCATGCTGCTGGTGGCGTTGCATGCGGCGCGAGCCTGGCTGACGCGGCCCGATGAGACGCGACTCTCCGTCTTCGTCCTGTCCATGGTGTTGTTCTGCCAGTCGCGCTACGAATCAGCCGCCTATGTGCTGCCGGCCGCCCTCGCGATTGCACTGGGGTGGTGGCGGGCGCGGCGGATCGTCCTTTCGTTCAGCGCGGTGGCGGCTCCGCTCCTGCTCGTGCCGGTGGCTCTCCTGCAGAAGGTCATTTCCAGCAGCCCCGTGATGTGGGAGCTGAAGCAGAATCAGACCACCCGCTTCAGTGTGGAATACCTGGCGGAAAATCTCTCGGGCGCCTGGGGCTTCTTTAGCTCGACGGGCATCGCCCACGGGAACTCCCTGTTGCTGGGGGCGCTTGGGGCCGCGGCTCTTGGCTGGATTGGCTGGCGGCTGGTACGCTGTGTCCGGCTCCCCGGTTTCCTGAACCCGGACCGGTGGGCGCTGTTGCTCTTCGGCGGCGGCATTCTGGGGGTCACCTCGCTGATCATGTTCTACTATTGGGCCGCGTTAAACGACCCGATGGCCTCGCGGTTTGCCCTGCCGTTTCATCTGCTGCTGGTGCTGGCGGTTGTGGTGGCGGCTGCATCCTTGGACCGCCGTTGGCCGGTCAGCCGCGTTCTGCTGGTGCTGGCGGGGCTCTTCACCCTCGGCTCGGCGGTGCCCAAGCAGGCCTATCATTTCTACTCCCATATTGGCAATGACGAGCTCGAGTGGGAGCGCCGCTTCGTGGCCTCCCGACCGGCCGGCAGCCGGCTGATCGTCAGCAATAAATCCACGCTGCCTTGGTTGATTGAGAAGACCCCGTCCATTCTCCTGGAACGATCCCGCGCCGTTGCCGACCGGCTGGCTTGGCAGCTGGGCATGCCGGATTTTCAGGAAATCCTGGTGACGCAGAGCCTGCGCCCGACCACGCGCGAGGGCGATTATGAGATCGAGCCGGGCGATGCCCTGCCAGAGTGGTTCAAGACCGAGCCGCTCGCCGAGCGCCGCTTCGGCACAAAACTGGCCCGCATCAGCCGACTGGTGGCGGTGGATTTGCCGCCGGATTTCAAACCGTCCACCCCGCCGCCCATGGTTAGTGGAGAAGCGGGCGCCGGCCGGTCCCCGAACTGATCACCGGTCCATGTCCGCCCACGATCTGGTTGTTTCTGCTGCGGTTGAAAGCCCCTCTGCCCCGGGCCAAGGTTCGATGCGGAATTTTTCCCTGATGCTGGCTCTGCTCGCGGCGGCGGCGCCGGCGGTTTTCGCCTTCGTGTCCGGCAACATCTGGGAAGACTTTTTCATCACCTATCGGTGCAGCCTGAATCTGCTGAATGGAAACGGGCTGGTGTATGAGGCGGGCCGGCCGTTGCACGTGTTCACCTCGCCGCTCGGCGTGCTGTTGCCGGCCGGACTCGCCCGGCTTTGTGGCACCGAAGATCCCCACGTGGTCATGATTGCCTTCCGTGTGGTATCCTGTGCGGCCTTGGCGGGCGCCTGGTGGTTGGCCGCGGGCCGGCTGAGCGAAATGCGGGCCTTGTTGGTGACGGGCTTGTTCTGGATTCTGGATGCGAAACTCGCGGCCTTTTCCACCAACGGCATGGAGACCGCGCTGCTGGTCCTGTTTGTGGTGATGGCCTGGAGGGCGATGCTAGACGGGCGGATGCTGCTGGCCGGTCTGGCACTGGGTGGGGCAATGTGGACCCGGCCCGACGGATTTGTGTTTGTCGGCGCCGTGGCGGCCGGGGTGTGGCACTTTTCCCCGGGGCACCGACCCGGTTGGCGCGGCTGGGCGGTCATGGCGCTGACCGCGGCCGTGCTCTACACCCCGTGGTTTCTGTGGGCCTGGCAATATTACGGCACACCGGTGCCCAACACTATCCGGGCCAAGGGCGCACACTTGCTCAGCAGCGAAAATCTGGGGGCGCTGTTTACCTATCCATGGCGCTACGTTTTCGGTCACAGTACGGTTCACGATGCGTTTCTGCCGCCTTACTTCTTTTTCGGCGGCTGGCCGGTCTGGCTGGAATGGTTTGGCCGGATAATGGCGGTCGCAGCGGCCGCCGTCGCATTTTGGCCGCGTTGCGTCCGCCCGGCGCGGGTTGCCGGACTGGCGTTCGTGCTGGGCGGCGCCTACCTCACGGTGACGGCACGGGCGCCGTGGTATTTTCCCGCCTGGCAGGTGCTGGCCTACATCGCGATCGGCGGAGGCGTGGCCGCTTTGCTGGAACTGCCGGCCCTGCGAGGCGCGCGACGCTGGTGGGTGATCATGCCGGTCGCGGGGGTCATCGCTTTGCAAGCCTGGCTGTTTGTGGCGGTTTCCGTGCAGTTGCGCGAGCAGCAGCGGCTGGTCGAGTGGGGGCTGCGCGCTCCGCTCGGCCGCTCGATCGCCCAAGCCGCCCGCGGGCCGGGCGACACGGTCTTTCTGGAGCCGCTCGGCTACATCGGGTTTTTCTCCGGACTCGCGATGCGCGACACGCCCGGACTGTGCTCGCCCGAGGTTATCGCTTTGCGCAAGGGCGGGCTCCTCTCGCTGAGCGGCCTGGCGGTCAAGCTGGAGGCGGATTGGGTCGTGCTGCGGGGCATGGAGTTTCTGCGGTTTGGCGCCGACGAGAGGGTGGTGTTCGAGCGACAGTATGAATTGTGGCAAGTCATCGACCGACGGCCTGAAATCGAAGCCGTGGCCTGGCTGCCCGGGCGGGACTTCCTGCTTTTCGACGCCTACTACAGTGTGTGGCGTCGGCGCTCACCGCCATGAGCGTGCTTGAGCAGATTCTGCGGGGAATGTTGGTTCTCTCCGGACTGCTCCTGCCGGGGGCGGGCTGGGCTTTCGGGGCTCGGCTGCCGTTGCCTTGGCTGGCGGCCGGAATTATCTCCGCCCTGGTGTTGTTGGCGGGCGTGATCGGTTTGTCGGCTGCGCACGTCCCGATCAGCCTCGTTTCCCTTTCGCTGTGGCTGGCAGGGGTCGGCTTGGCGGGTGGATGGTATTGGCGGAGCCGGCCCGGGATTTCTGCGCCGGCCAGCCGGACGAATTGGCAGGACTGCTGGCTGGCTCTGCCGGTGCTGCCGATGCTGATCGTGGCGTGTTGGCGGGCCCTGACCCAGCCGCTTTCGGGCGTGGATGTGGATTTTCGCTGGAACCATCTGGCCCTCCAACTGGTGGCGCAGCAGGGGCTGGATTTTTATCCGCCGGTTTCGCCGCCGGACTTCACCCGTTATTTCTGGGCCGATGGCATCTCTCCGCTGGTGGCGGGCCTCTATGCCTGGACCTACCTGGCGGCCGGCAGCACGGCTAAGGTGTGGACCGCCATCCCGGTGGTCGCCCAGATGCTGGGCTTGGTTTTTTTGGTGCAGGCCCTGTCCCGCCTGTGGTCTTCGGATCATCGCTCCGGTTGGATCGGGGTCGCGTTGGCGGGGTGCTGCATGCTCCTGCAGTTCGCCTTCAACCTGGGGCAGGAAACCGGACTGACCGCGCTCGGGGTCGGTGGCCTCATGTATTACCTGACCCGATGGCAGCGAGGGGAGGGAGAAGGCTTGCTCCTCCTGGCGGCCCTGTGTGGCGGGTTGGTGGCATGCGCGCGGGAATATGGCCCGCTGTATCCCGGGGTCTCCGCACTGTGGCTGCTGTGGCGCGGGTCGGGCTGGAGAACCTGCGGGCGTTTTGTGGCGGCGGCGTTGCTGTTGCCGGGCTTATGGCACCTGCGGGTGTGGATCATCACTGGCAACCCGCTTTATGCCCACGATCTCGGGAGCCTCTTTCCCGGCAACCCGGTCTTCTCGGCGTGGATGCAGGCTTACATGGAAGCGTATGGCGGGGTTCTCGCGCAGGCGGTGGGGTGGCGGGAACTGGGTCGGCTGATCGTCGTCAGCGCGTTGCCTGCGACCGCCGGTGTGGCTGCCGGTATCGTGGTCATGCGCAAGCGCCCGGAAGCCGGCCTCGGTCTGCTGCTCGTTGCCGCCGGTCTCTGCACCTGGATCATCTCCATCCCCTACACGGCAGGCGGCCTGTTCTATTCGATGCGCGTGCTGAGTCCGGTATTGCTGCTGGGCTGTGCCTGGGGCGGTGCGGTGCTCGCCACCCTCGTGGTGCGGAAAGGGCTCCGTGTGGCCTGCGGCCTGGTGCTGGTGGTTTGGAGCCTGGATGCGAGCCTGCGGGCTCTCACCATTCCGCTGAACCCCTACCGCACACCCGTGCGCGCTTGGCCCGATGCCGGCGGCACCTATCAGGTCGAGTTTGCGCGGGAGGCGGCGGCATTCGTGGCGGCGGCAATACCGCACATCGAGGGGCGGGTGCTCTCGGATTCCGCGGGATTGCAGCACCTCTTTCAGGAGGGAGATCGCGACTTTGTGCCGCTCTGGAGTCCGGATGTGCGGTTTTTGTTCGCGAATGAGGCGGACAGCGATGCGGGAGGGCGGCTCCGGCGGCTCGGTTACAGCCACCTTCTGCTCAAGCGCGCCCAGTCGAGCATTGATTTCCTTGAGCGCACCGGCGCGTGGAAAAAACTGCAGGGGCAGCTGACGCCCGTGATGGCCAACGAGACCTACATCCTGCTGGCGCTGCGGGCACCGCCTGCGGCTCCGTGAGACGATGGCCCGGGGCGGCAACGCGAGCGGATGCTCGGCGCCGGTGAGGATGGCGCCAAGCGGCGCGTGTTCTCAGTCCAGCGCGGCCGCGAGTTCCTCCGCTGAGACGCGGTAAATGAGGATTGAATACCCGACAGTGTGATCCGGCGCACGGGTGCGCAATTGATGGCAGAGCCGTGCAAATCGCAGCTCGTCGTATTCCTGCCATTGGGATTGCGGCCAGGCCGCGAGATCGGGCGTCTGCTGCCGCAGCCGCCGGTAGGTTTGTTCAAATTCCGGCGTCCATGGTCCGCGGTATCGACTGTAAACCTGCTGCAGCATCGTTGCGCTGATACAGTAGAGCCCGGGGCGCGGCTCATAGCGCGGGTGCATGAACTTGAATCCGTTGATGAACGGCAGGCGCGTGGCGCGGATGCCGTAGTAGTTCGGCTCGCCGGAGCCGAAGTAGGAGAGATAAACCGGTTCGGCCGAGGGACCGGAGTTGTGGGCTTTCAGCCAGCGATCGAGACCGGCGAGATCCTGGCCCCAGTCGAGGGAGCTGTCCACGAGGAGGCGATAGCCGTTGGCCGGGCCGCCGGCGAAGGAGTTGAAATACGCGAGAAAATGGGGCGCGCTCGTCACGGCCGACACCGCCTGGCCGGCGACCAACAGGCCGATGGCGCCGGCCCGGACCATGCCCGCAAACGGAAGCCGGACGAATGCGACGCCGAGCAGGACATACAGCACTGGATACGTGGGCAGGATGTGTCGGTGTCCAATGTTGAGGCGGCTCGTCAGTGACAACCCCCAGTAGAGAACAAGGAACAGCAGCAGCGGGGCGATGCTCCACAGGTCCGTCCGGATCGGGGTGGTCCGCCGTTTCCAGCGCAAAGTCAGGCCAATCAAAGCGGACACCAGCGCGAGCAGCAGGGCCGGGGTGGATTTCCACAGAAAGGTCAGGGGGAAAAAGGACACCCAGCCGAAGATGCTGTATTCGCCGGCGAGGAAAGCGCTCCGGGCGCGGGCGGATTGCACCACCCAGGCATAGCCGTAAAGGAAGGCCTCGGGCAGCAGCTGCAGCTTGCGGCAGACTTCCACTACGGTTCCATGGATGCCGATATGAGGCAGCACCTGCTCCCAGCGGGCGGCGTAATGGGCGGCGGGCGGGACGTTCGCGGAGAATCCCGTGTAGCGGAAACCGTAGCAGGCCCAGATCAGCGCCATCGCCACCAACCCGTGCACCAGGAGCATGCACGGCACCAGCCGCCACCAGCGGCGGCGGTCATCGTCGCCGAGAATGCGGATCGCGATCAGCCCGGCCATCAGCGGCAGCAGCAGCACGGCGGAATACTTGGCCACGCAGGCGAGCCCGAAGACCGCGGCGCTGGCGAGCATGGCGGCCCGGCGCGGCTGCAGCAGTTGCAGCCAGAAGAGCGTGCCGCTGGTGAGCAGGAAAAAGCCGGCGGCCTGGTCGGAAGTGGCCAGGGCGGCATGGGCGAGCACATTCGGGTCGAGCGCGTAGCATGCCGCCGCGACGAGCCCGGCCGCAGGCCCGCCCAACCGCCGGCCCCACCAGAACACCAGCAGGGTTGTGCCCAGAGAAAACAGCAGGTTCAGCGTGCGGGCGAGCACCAGCATGGGGAAGTGATCGTGCCCGGTCTCATAGAAGAACTGGTGGCTGATCATCGTGCCCGAGGCGGTCCGCCAGGCCTCGTTGCCCCGCAGTTCCGGCGTGGGGGCGCCCGTCAGCCAGGCGGCCACGCCATGCAGGCGCTGCGGCAGCATGCCGTTCTCGGGCTGCACGCGGAAGTCGCCGTGCCGGTTCGCGAAATGCCCCTGCGTGACGTGGAGGATTTCGTCGGCGGTCACGCTTTTGTCCGTGATCGCCCACCGGGCGAGCGCCGCATGCAGGATCAGCACGGCCGCCAGCATCACCACCATCGGCCAGCCGGGCAGGTGCGCGGACGGTCCGCCGGGTTGCGGTTGTCGGGTGGGCGGCGGGCGATCCATGCGCGGGCCGACTTTGGGTGAACGCAACGGCCGGGCAAGATTACTTCCGGCCCGGCCTCCGGTGGTTAGCCTTGCCGCCGGTGCCGGGCTGGCCTCACTACTTCGCGCGCATGAACGCCGCGGAATACGCCAATCTGGAGCAGCGGGAGGCCACGCACTGGTATTACACCGGGAAGCGTGAGATCGCGATCCGCTGGCTGGAGCGCGTGGGGCCTCCGCGCGCGTCGGACCTGTTGCTGGATTGTGGAGCCGGCACCGGCCGTTTTGCCACGGAGATGGAGTCACATTGCCGCGTGATGGTGCTGGATGATCACGAGGAGGCCCTGCGGCTGCTGCGGAGGAAATTCCGCACGGAGCAGATTCTGAGCATCGCCGGGGACCGGGTGCCTTTGCCCGACGGATCGCTCGATTATGTGACGGCCCTCGATGTGCTGGAACACACGCCGGACGATCGCGCGGTGGTGCAGGGCTTTCACCGCCTGCTCAAACCGGGCGGCGTGGCGTTGGTGACCGTGCCGGCGGGCATGGCCTTGTGGAGCGACTGGGATGTCGTGCTGCACCACTTCCGCCGCTATTCCCGTCCGCAACTGCGCGCGCTCTTTCCCGAGCCGGATTGGGAAATCCTGCATGTGAACTACACCAACGTTGTCGTGTATCCGGCGGTCTGGCTGGTGCGCAAGTGGCGGAAGATCTTTCCGGCGCGCGCGGGCCAGTTGCGGTCCGAGGACAAAGTTCCCGCGGGCTGGCTCAACGCCCTGCTGCGCCGCGTGTTCGTTTCCATGGCCTTCTGGCGCCTGCCGCTACCGTTCGGGGTCAGCCTGCTGCTCGTGGCCCGGCGCAGGGCCGGTCCTCAGTAGGCCGAATCGCTCAGCGTGCGGCCGGTGGGGTCTCTCACCACCACAAGGTAGTCCTGCCACGGCAATCCGGCGGGCGGTCGGGGGCAGATCACCGAGAGTCGATAAAGCCCGTGGAGCGCTTGGACGGCCGGCAGCGGCACCGCGGGCCCGGTCGGCTGTCCTGTCGGGTCAACCGGTTCGGCCACTCCGCGATACGGCGGGGTCAGCAGCTCCGGGCCAATGGCCCAGGGCGCCTCCATGCCTTCGAGCCGGATGCGAACAGGTTGGCCGTCGAGGCGGACCAGAGTGCGCAGCAACATGGTGCCGGCTGCCTGCGCCGATTCGAGCAACTCAAAGCGTCCGAACGTGACCGCCCGGCTGCCCGCCGGCACATGAAAAGTGAAGTCCGCGTACCGGAACAGCGGCTGGTAGTGGCCGCGCACAAAATCCTGCAGCGGTCCGCCGAAGGGAATTTTCTCGCGCACCATGAACTCGTCGAGCGACTGCGACGTGATGAGCGCGGTGCGGGGTGTCGCCGCCAGCCGGGCGATGATGGCCTGCTGCTGCGCGGGGTTGAGCAGCCAGAACCAGTGCGTGGCGTTTTGCGCCGTCGGGGTCGGGAGGCCGCTCCAGAGGTTGTGGCTGAACATGCCCTGACGGGAAAACAGCAGGTCTGCGTGGACCTGGGCGTTGAGGTGCAGCAGGCGGAACGCCTGGCGGGTTTTGCCGTCGAGCCGGATGTCTCCCGCGCCGGGCAGATCGAGCGGGCGTGACTGCGTGTAGCGTTGCCAGCCCGTATGCCCCAGCAGCCCCAGCAGGAACACCGCCACCAGCAGCGCCACCGCGGCCGTGCCCCGCGCGACTGCGCGACCGGCCGGTCCCCAGCGTTCGGTCAGCGCGCCACCCGCCTCGAACAACCCGGCGACAAAAACCGGCACGCACAGAAAGGTGGCCCAGGCCAGCTGGCTGCCGGCGACCGGAAAGGCATGCAGGATTTGCGGCAACGCCACCCACGCGACTCCTTGCCGCGCGAGGTTGCAGTCGTTTTCCGCGGACGGAGTGAGTGGCAGCAGAAATACCGGCAGCAGCGGCAGACAGTAGGCCGAGAAGTGAAAGATGCCGGCATGGGTGGGCCAGTGACGGGCCAGCCCGGCCAACACGACCAGCGCCGCGATTCGGCAGGCGATCACCGCCAAGCATGTGAACCGGGCGATTTCCCCGGAGCGGCGGATTTCAAAACCGGCCTTGGTCACGACCGCAGCACCGAAGGCGAACAGCACCCAGACCTCGGGATACCAGTGCAGGCCCACGGTGAAATGGGCGGGCATGCGCAACGGATTCAGCAGGATCGCCTCCAGCAGCGATCCGGCCTCGGTGCCATGGCGGCACACTTGCAGGCAGATCACGCCGCCCGTCACGAGAGCAGCGACCGGCAGTCCGAGCCACGCCCGCGCTGGCAGCCGGCGGTCGTCGCTTTTGACCGGATGGGTCCACCACACACCGAGGACGGCGGCGGTGAACAGCCCCGTGAAGACCTGCACCCAACCCCGGTCGAGCTGACGCCCCATCAGCACCCAGGGCAGGGCGACCATGCCCGCGAGGGCGATTCCGGCGGCGGCCGCTTGCGCGCGCGCCGGCCAGGGCGTGTGACGGAGCGCGAAGCAGCCCAGGCCCGCGGCGAGCAGCAAGCCGACGTTGATCTTGGTTAACAGCAGCAGCGCCGTGATGACGCCGAGCGCGGCATAGAGCGTGCGAGGATGCCGCGCTCCCGGCAGTCCGCCCACCAGGGTGGCGGCCAGCGCGACCAGCAGCATGATGTGGCTGCCGGGGTGCGAGGGCTCCGAGGTGTTCTGCCAGCAGAGCGAGAAGATCAGCAGGCTCGCCACGACCGCTGCGACCTGGCTGCGGATCAGCCGCCAGCAAATCGCTCCGCCGAGGATCGAGGCCAGCACCCAGTGCAGCAGCGTCAGCATCCGGCCGAAGCCGTGTGTCAGCGGCTGGCCGGTCAGCGTGGTCGCCAGCTCATGGTAAACAAAGGGCCACGGACCGTATTGGGAAAAGATGTCGTCGTAGAGCCGCAGTCCCGCCAGGTAGTTCCGGATGGAGATCAGCACGTAGCCCTCGTCGTCGTAGGGCATGAAGGTCGTGCTGATGAGCAGGTAGCCGCAGACGGTCAGCGCCAGCCCCACGCCGGACCAGAGCGCAATCCTGGTGATCCGCTGCGTCATTCGCGCCGGGGCCTGCGCACGATGTAGGGCGGCCGCTGCTTCACCTCGTCGTAAACCCGGGCCAGATATTCACCGAGCACGCCGATGCCGATCAGTTGCACGCCGCCGAGAAACAGCACGAGCGTCACCAGCGTGGTGTAGCCGGTGGGCGCGGTCTCGATGCCCAGGATGCGCCGCACGGCATAGAAAATCGCCGCGGCGAAACCCATCACCGCGATGAAACACCCGGCGTAGGTGAGGAGCCGCAGCGGCAGGTAGGAAAAGCTGAAAACCCCGTCGAGGGCGTAGCGCAGCAGGCGGCCGAAGGTCTGCTGCGGCTGGCCGGCCGCGCGTTCCTGCCGGTCGTAAAGCACTTCGGCGGTCGGGAATCCGACCCACGAGCGCAGGCCCGGGAAAAAGCGGTTGCGTTCGGGCAGCCGGCACAGCGCCTCGGCCGCGGCGCGGTCGAGCAGGCTGAACGTGCCGGTGTTGGCGTCCATGCGCAGGTCGGCCACCGCGCCGAAGGTCCGGTGAAACAGGTCCATGCCCAGACGCCGCAGGCCGGTTTCCTGGCGGGAACGCCGGACCGCGAGCACGACCTCCGCCCCCTGCTGCCAGCGGGTGACCATCTCGCCGATCAGTTCCGGCGGGTCCTGCAGGTCGGCGTCCATCGTCACGGCGGCGTCGCTCCCGCGGGCCAGCGCCTCGGCGAGCCCGGCGGAGATCGCCGCCTGGAAACCGAAGTTGCGGGAAAGCTCGACCAGCACGAAGCGCGGGTCGGTCGCCGCCTGCCGGCGGATCAGCTCCGCCGAACGGTCACGGCTGCCGTCGTTCACCAACACGGCGCTCCAGCGCAGCGCCGGCTGGGCGGCGAAGCACGCGCCGAGCCGGGCAAACAATTCGGGCAGCACGGCTTCCTCGTTGAACACCGGGATCACAATGCTGACGGCGGCAGGAGTCATGGGAGCAGGCGCAGCGATGACAGATTCGGCGGCGGGATGCAAGGAGGGGCCGGTCTGGGCGGTGAGGGAAAGGCCGGTGAGCCGTGGTCGCTTCCCCGCTGTTCGCGCTCAGTTGTCCGGGCCGCGGGCCGGCTCAGGCCCCGAAATTGTAGCGCACGATCGCGTAGAGCGCGCGGATGCCGTCGCGCCAGCCGATCTTTTTGCCCTCGGCGTAGGTGCGGCCGTAATAGCTGATGCCGACCTCGTAGATCCGGCAGCCCTCAAGGCGCGCGACCTTGGCGGTGATCTCGGGCTCGAAGCCAAAGCGGTTCTCCTGGATCCGAATCTGTTGCAGCACTTCCCGGCGGAACACCTTGTAGCAGGTTTCCATGTCGGTGAGGTTCAGATTGGTCATCATGTTCGAGCAGAGGGTGAGGAAGCGGTTGCCCACCATGTGCCAGAAATAGACCACGCGGTGCGCGTCGGCGCCCATGAAGCGCGAGCCGAAGACGACGTCGGCCTTCCCGTCGAGGATCGGCTTGAGCAGCTTCGGGTATTCCTGCGGATCGTATTCGAGATCGGCATCCTGCACGATCACGGCGTCGCCCGTCGCGGCCGCGAAACCGGTTCGCAGCGCCGCGCCCTTGCCCTGGTTGACGGAATGGTAGATCACCCGGTCCACGAGCGCCTCGATCTCGGCCTTGAGGATGTCGCGCGTGCCGTCGGTCGAGCAGTCGTCCACGACGATGATTTCCTTCGCCTTCACCGGCGCATGACGCACCGCCTCCACGATGCTGCGGATGGTGTTCCGCTCGTTGTAGCAGGGGATGACGACGGAGAGCTTCATGAAGCGCGGGCAGGCTAGGGCAACCCGGGTGGGGGGAAAGCACATTTGCGCGGGTTTGCCCCGGAACTGGCGGGCGCCTTGCAGCGGCCGGTGGCGGGCGGCAACCTTGACTGTTCCACCTGCGCACGGCATCGCATTCGGCATGCAATCAGTCCGGGCCCTGCTGGCGAAACCGCTCGCGCAAAAAGCGGTGCGGAATTTCGGCTGGCTGGTGGTCGAGCGCATCGGGCGCCTGGTGCTCGGCGTGCTGGTGGGCTTGGTCGTGGCGCGTTACCTCGGTCCGGCCGAACTTGGTTCCCTGACCTATGCCATCGCGATGGTCACGCTGTTGGGATTCCTGCCGGAGCTCGGGTTGGATTCCGTCCTGCGGCGCGAGCTGCTCAAGACACCCGACCGCACGCCTGCCCTCCTCTGCACCGCTCTCCTGCTGCGGTTGGGTGCGGGGACGCTGGCCTATGCCGGGTTGGTGGGTTTGGTCGCGCTCGGATTCGGCGGGAGCAGCGTGGAGCGCCGTTTGCTGCTCATCGTCGGGCTCATCTTGTTTCAGCCGGCGGCCTACCTGAACGAGCTTTGGCTGCAAGTGCAGCTCCAGGCGAAACGCGGCACCATCGTCCAACTGGGCGCATTGTCCGTGTCGGCGTGCCTGCGGCTGTGGCTGGTTTCCTCCGGGGCCTCGGTCCCGGCGTTTGCCTGGGTCATTATCGGTGAACTGGTGCTCTGCACGGCCGGGTACTACTGGGCGGCCCGCGGACTGGGCCTGCGCTGGCCGCTCCGCCCGGCCGACGGGGCGACCACGCGGTGGCTGCTCACCGAGGCCTGGCCGCTGATGTTCGCCAATCTCGCCGTAATCATTTATCTGCGCATTGACGAGGTCATGCTGCGGTATCTGGCCGACGCGCAGGCGGTGGGCGTCTATGCTGCGGCGGTGAAGCTGAGCGAACTCTGCTATTTCCTGCCTACGGCCCTTGCCGCCAGCGTGCTGCCCGCCCTCCTGCGCGCCCGCGAGCAGGCCCCGGCGGTTTACGCGGCCCGGCAGCAGCAATACTATGATCTCAGCGCGGGGGTGGCTTATCTGCTCTCCGTGCCCATTGCGCTGGCGGCGCCGTGGATCGTCCGTCTTGCCTATGGCGAAAAGTTCGCGGATGCCGCACCCATTCTGTCGGTTCACATCTGGGCCAGTGTGTTTGTCTTCCTGGGCGTCGCGCGCGGGCAATGGCTGGTCAACGAGGGTCTGCAGAAGTTCTATCTCGCCGCCACCCTGAGCGGGGCGGTCGCCAATGTGCTGCTCAACTGCCTGTTCATTCCGCGCTGGGGCGGGCTCGGGGCGGCTTATGCGACCGTGGTTTCCTACGCGCTGGCCGGATGGCTGGCCTCGTATTGCCACCCCGCCGTGCGGGTGGCCGCCCGGGCCCAGACCCTGGCTTTGCTCATCCCCCTGCGGGCCTGGTCCTATTTGCGTCGTCGCTAGGCGGTGCGGGCTGCGGGTTTCCGGGCGTCCACCATGAGTGACGTGTAGGCGAGGCGGCCGCCCTGGTTGCGCTCATCGAAGCGGCGGGAACGGTGGATCATCCCGTCGGCGGGGGCCCAGTCGCGGTGATGAAACTTCCCCGTCCGGTCAAAGTGCTCCAGCAACTCCACCGCGAACCCCGCGGCCGTGAGCAGGGCGACCAGGCTTTCGTGGTCGTAGAGCACCTTGTGATCATCGGCCCCCGGGCCGTTGCCGCCGGGGCGCACCCAGTTCAAGTAGGCGGGATCGGGATTGAAGCCATCCGGGACGGCCAGCCGCAGGTAGCCTCCCGGCTTCAGGTAGGTGAAGCAGACGGCGGCGGCCCGGGCGCCGTTATCCGGCGTCAGGTGTTCCCACACATGCTCGGCGAGAATCGCATCGATCGAGTTAGGCCGGAAGAATCGTTCCCAGTCGGACGGCTTGAGCAGGTCGAGGAATTCGATGTCGGTCTGGATCCAGCCCTCGGGCGTGATGCCGGCGCTCCCGACCACGATGCGCAGGGGCCGCCCGGCCGTGACTTCCTGCTGCAAACGCCGGATGTCCCGCCGGGTTTGGAGCAGAGTCCCGGGACGGAGCAGGATGCGGCGCAAGGATGCAAACAGACTTCCCAATGGCAGGGGGATGCTTTTGATGCCGTCATGCAACAGAACGCGGATGGCATGGCAAGCGAGCACGCGCGCTCGCCCGCCGGAGCATGAGCCAGGGACCGGCACTTATTCCGGTGGTGCTCTTTGCCTATGCCCGCCCCGCCCATCTGGCGCGGGTGCTGGCATGTTTGCGCGAAAATGCGGTTCCGCTGATCTACGCCTTTTCCGACGGGGCCAAAGGGCCGGAGGATGCCGCGAAGGTGGCCGAGGTGCGCGCCCTGTTGCGCGATGTTGCCTGGTGCGACCTCCGGTTGACCGAGCGCCCGGAGAATCTCGGCCTGGGGCGCAATGTGCTGGCCGGGGTCGATGAGGTGGCGGCCAAGCATGAGGCCTTCGTCGTGTGGGAGGATGACCTGATTTGCGTCCCGGGCACCTATGATTGGATGCGTGCCGCTCTCCGGCACTACGCGACGGATCCGCGGGTGATGAGCGTGTCGGCTTGGACCCATCCGCGGGTGACGCCGGCGGATGTGGGCGACTGGCCCTACTTCGATGCCCGCGCCGATTGCTGGGTGTGGGGGGCGTGGAGCCGTTCGTGGACGGGTATGAATCAGGAAAGCGCCATGGATAAAATGCGTTCGGCCGCGCGAAGGGGCGTGGCTGCGGATGCGCACGGGGCGGATCTCCCAATGCAGGCGGCCCGCGAAAAACGGCGAAATGTCTGGGCGGTTCGCTGGCTGTATCACCATCTCCAGTCGGGTGGGCTTTGTCTGCGACCGCCTTGGTCGATGGTTGAGCACATTGGTTTCGACGCGGGTGCGACGAATGCCGGTGGTGCGGAGGAATGGCAGAATCCGCCTTTGCGCAAGGCTCCGCGACAGCCTGATGTCTGGCCGTCGCCGGAGGTGCATCCGGGTTGCCAGGCCTTGTGGCGGGCCGCTTATCCACCGACCGGCTTGGTCACCCGGTTGGGCCGCCGGGCACAGGGCGGTCTGCGCCGACTGTTCAGGACCGTCACACCCTTGTCGTTGCGAACTTCCCTCCGGGCGATCTTCGGCTGGCGCTGGTTTCGCGGCGACTACCGCACTTGGGTCGAGGCTCGCGCAGTTTCCGGAGGATATGACGATCGGGCCATTCTCCGGAAGGTGCTCGCCGCCACGCTGGAGGTTAAGGCCGGGCGTGCAGCTTTCGAGCGGGACAGCGTGCTGTTTGCGCAGCCGGAGCCCGACGTGGCGTTACTTGGGATTTTGCAGTCAATCGCCGCCAATTCCGCTGGCAGGCTGCGGGTGCTGGATTTTGGCGGCTCGCTCGGTTCCACTTACTGGCGGCACCGGTTCCAATTACCGTCGGGAGAAAACCTGCGCTGGGATGTGGTCGAGCAGCCGGACTACGTGGAGGCGGGCCGACGACACCTCGCCGACACCCCGCTGGGCTTTTATCACGACGTGTCGTCCGCGCAGGCCGCGGGGCCGCATGATGTGCTGCTGTGCTCCTGCGCCCTCCAGTATCTGGATGAACCGTTTCGCTGCCTCGCGCAGTGGAGCCGCCTCGGCATACCCTGCCTGCTGCTCAACAACCTGCCGCTCCACGACCACGGTCCCGACCGCTTGTGTGTCCAGCATGTGCCGCCCTCCATCTATGCGGCCAGTTATCCCGTGTGGTTTTTCAACCGCGCGGACTTCCGGCGCCGGGTGGCTGCGCACTACGAAATCGTGAAGGAGTTTGACGCCGAAGCGCGCTGGCCCGTTGGCTGGGGCATGCTGCAATCAACGGGCATGCTGTTGAAACGGAGGGCGGACGCGTGAGTCTGGTGGACCGGATTTTACAGGAACCCGAGCTGCGGGCCACGCCGCCGGTGCTGGTCGATATCGGGGCGGCGGGCGGCGTGGCACCGGTGTGGCGCAGCATCGCGCGCCACTCCATCGGCGTGGGTTTTGAGCCCGACGCGCGTGACACCGAGCGCTTGGGGCGGGCCCACGGGGCCTTCGGCCGCTGGATCTACTGCGAGGGGCTGGTGGCGCCGACCGTGGAGGAAGGCGGCCGCAAAAACTTCAACCTTACCCAGTCACCACATTGCTCCAGCCTGCTCACGCCGCGGGCCGACCGTCTGCAGGACTGGGTGTTCGCCGATTTCTTCACGGTGGAGAAAGTCGTGGCGGTGCCGGCGGTCACCCTGCCGGCCGCCCTCGCGGCCAACGGGATCGACCGGGTGGACTGGCTGAAGTGCGACACGCAGGGCCTGGATCTGGGCATCTTTCTCAGCCTGCCGCCGGCGTGGCGGCAACGCCTGCTGGCGGTGGATTTTGAACCGGGACTCATCGATGCCTACGAGGGCGAGGACAAGCTGGCCGAAGTGCTGGCGGCGATGGAACGGGAACCCTTCTGGCTGGCGCGGCTGGACGTGGTCGGCACGGTCCGCGGTCGGCGCGACTTGTTCGCCCGGCACCTCGGGCCCCGCTGGCTGCCCTGGGTGCGCCGGCTGGCGCCGACCGCTTCTGCATGGGGCAATCTCCGGTATTTGCGGGATTTCTCCCGGCTTGCCGACTCGCTTGACCGGCGCGCCTGGCTCCTGGGCTGGGTGTTCGCCACGCTCCTGGGGCAGCACGGTGCCGCGCTCGATCTGGCGGAACAGGGTGGTGCGCGGTTCGGCGGCGACCTTTTCCCGGAGATGGCAAGGGCCAGCGTGCGCCACCTGCGCCGGTCCATGCTGCTCGGGTTGCCCGGGTGGTTGTGGCGGCGGCTGACCGGCCGGTCATGAACCACTACTGCACCTACTTCGACGGCGGTTTTCTTCCGCAGGGGCTCGCGTTGTGGCGCTCACTGGCGAAGCATGATCCGGACTCGGTCCTCTGGGTGCTGGCTCTGGATGAAACGACGGCGCGGGTGCTGGGTGGGTTGGGCGGCAGCTTCCTGAAGGTGGTGACACTCGCCGAACTCGAGTCCGCCGATCCGGAACTCGCACGCGTGAAATCCACCCGCACGCGCGCCGAATACTATTTCACACTCTCGCCCTCCTGGCCGCGTTACCTGCTCCGCAAGCGGCCGGACCTCGGGCGCGTGACCTACCTCGACGCGGACATGCTCTTCTTCGCCAACCCCGAGGGCGTGTTCACCGCGATGGACGCCGCCGGGGCGAGCATCCTGGTCACCGGCCACCGCTTTCCCGAGTGGCTTCGGCACTACGAAAAGCACGGCCGCTACAACGTGGGCCTGCTGTCGTTTCGCAACGACGACTCCGGACGGGCCTGTCTCGACGACTGGCGGACGCAATGTCTGGCCTGGTGCCATGACCGGCTGGAGGACGGGAAATACGCCGACCAAAAGTATCTCGATGCCTGGCCCGAAAAATTCGGCGCGGCCGTGCTGGTGCTGGACGATCCGGGCGTGAATCTGGCTCCGTGGAACTGGACGGCCCAGCCTTGCGCCGTCGGGCCGGGAAGCGTTGCGGTGGACGGTCGTCCGCTCGTGCTGTTTCACTTCGCGCGCTTCCGCGCGATCACGGGCGACTGGTGGTGGCAGTCAGGACAACTCGACTACGGTGTCATGCCCTGGGCGCTGCGACAGGCCGTGTATGGGTCCTATTGGCGGGCCTTGGTCGCGGCGCGGGCGGAGATCCGGCAGGCGGAGCCGGCGTGGCGTCAACCCGTGCGGGCGGCGCGCTACGACCGGGACTTCTGGCGCTCCTTGCCGCTGCGTTTGCTGTTCGGCAGCGACTGGCTGCGGCTGGGCGACCGCTTCGTTTCGGGCCGGCTCGGTCTGGGCCGTTACTCGGGCCGGGTGCTGGCGAAGCTGCGGACGATTTTCTTGCGCAGATAGCGCACGCCGGAACCGGCATCCCAGAGCCAGCAGCGCCAGGCGGGAAAATGGCGGTGCCGCACCGTGATTTCCTCGCGGTAGCCGCTCCAGCGGCCGCTGTCGCTCAGGCCGCCGCTGCCGCAGACGGCGATGCGCGCGCGGACGCTTTGGAAGACGGTGCCGGCCTGCATCAGGCGCAGGTTGAAATCGTAGTCGGCACGCGTGGGGAGCGTGGCGTCAAAACCGCCGTGTTTCTCGAAAAGGGTGCGCCGGTAGAACGCCGCCTGGTGATGCACGAAGTTGCGTTGCACCGCCGAGCCCGTGGCGCCGGAGCGATAGACGCGCCCGTCATCGTAGGCTGCTTCACCCACGACCACGCCGGCGGTCGGGTTTTTCAGATCGGGCTTCACGGCGGTCAGCACGCCGCGGTCGGCCAGCCGGTCGTCGGCCCCGAGAAACAATACCCACTCGCCTTGCGCGAGGCGGAACGCCTTGTTCATGGCGTCGTAAACGCCGCCGTCGGGCTCGCTGACCCAGGCGCCGAGTCGGGCGGATTGTTCCGCCAGCCACTCGCGGGTCCCGTCGGTCGAGGCGCCGTCCACGACCACGACCTCGTGGTCACCGGCTTCCTGCTGCCACACGCTGCCGAGGGCCGTGCGCAGGGCCGGCCCCGGATTCCGGCATACGATGATGACGCTGATCAGGGGGGCGGGCATGGGACAGCGCAGCGTTGCGGTCGCCATGGGGAGCGACAAGGCTGGAGTGAGTGTCCGCCGCTCCGCCCCTCCTCTCCGTCATCATCGTGGCCTACCGGTCACGGGACGAACTGCCGGCCTGCCTCGGTTCGCTGCCGCGTGAATTGCTGGGGCGATCGGTGGAAGTGTGCGTGGTGAACAATTCGCCCGGCGACGGCGTGGCGGCGTGGATCGCCGGTGCCTTCCCGGGCGTGAAGTTCCTGGAATCCGGCGCGAACCTCGGCTTCGGCCGCGCCAACAACGCCGGTTTCCGCGCCACTTCCGGCGAGTGCGTGCTGTTTCTGAATCCCGACACGGTCGGCAACGCGGCGGCGCTGGAGCACTGTGTGCGCCGGGTGCTGGCCGAACCGGAGATCGGGCTGATCTCACCGCGGCTTGTGCAGGCTGACGGAACCCTCGACGCCGCCTGCCGGCGCTCAATCCCGACATTGTGGGATGGTTTCTGTCGCGCGAGCGGTCTCGCGGCGGCGTTTCCCAACTCGGCGCGGTTTGCCGGCTACAACCTCACCCATCTGCCGGTCGGTGGCACCTACGAGGTCGGCGCGATCAACGGTGCCTTCATGCTCGGGCGTCGCGCCGTGCTCGATGAGGTTGCGGGCGGCGCCGGCGCGGTCTTCGACGAGAATTTCTTCATGTATGGCGACGACCTCGACCTGTGCATTCGCGTCGCCCGGTCGGGCCAACGCGTGGTTTACGACGGCCGCGTGAGCCTCACGCACCTCAAGGGCCTCAGCGTCGCCAAGGACTACGACCGGATGGCGACCGTCATCTTCGATGCCAATCGCGACGTCTATCTGAAGCATTTTGGCCGCTCGGCCTTCGCGCGCTGGAAGTGGCGGACGGCGTTCGGACTGTGGAAACGGGTGGCGCTCTGGCGGGCGCGGCAGCGGGGGCACCGGCAGGTGCGGCCGGTATGAGCGGGGAGCGGACGCGACAGCCTGTGCGCGTGGCGGCCGCGCTCCTGGCGGCGCTGGTCGTGCTGGTGGCGCAGCTCGCGTTGGTGACTGTTGCCGGCACCGACATCCCGTTTCACGACCAGTGGGACGTGGAAGGACGGGGGCTTTACCCGGCGATGCGCGAGGGCGGCGCGCCGCTGGTGGCGGTCATTGCTCCGCACAACGAACACCGCATCGTGTGGACGCATCTGCTCAACCGCGGGATCTTCGCCGCGAATGGGCAATGGGACCCGCTGGTGCAGCAAACGGCCGGCGCCGGACTGCATGCGGTGATCGCAGGTTTGCTGGTCTGGTTTCTGACAGTTGGTTTGAGTGCCCGGCCGGTCTGGCTCGCCGGGGCGGCGGTGGGGCTGTTCTCGTTGCCGCTGGTCGGTTGGCACAACGCGCTGTGGGGATTCCAGTCGCAGGTTTATTTCGCGGTCGGATTCGCGGTGGGTGGCTTCGGCCTGCTGGCTTCGCGGGAATCCACCTTGGGGAGAAACATCGCCGGCTGGCTGGCCGTCGGCGCGTCCATGCTCGCCATGGGCCCGGGCCTGCTGGCGCCCGTGGCGTTGGGTGTTTTTTGCCTGCTGCGCATTCGTGAGGGTGCGGTCCGCTGGTCGCTGTTGGCGTTGGCCGGGCTGTTCTCGGTTGGCGGCTGGTGGCTGCACGCGCCGGTGCCGGTCCATGCGGAGCTGCAATCCGTCACGCCGACGGGATTCGTCATCGCATTCGGGCGGATGCTGGCATGGCCGCACACGGGGCAGCCGTGGGCGGCGCTGGTGCTGAACCTGCCGGTGGCGATCGTGCTCTTTCGTCGCGTGGTGCAAAAAGCGCCGACGGCGGTCGCCGCTGACTTCGCGCTGTTGCTGGCGTTCTGGACCATTCTCATTGCGGCTGGTGCTGCGTGGTCTCGTGGCGGGGGCGGAGAATTCGGCTCCGGGGTGCCTTCGCGTTACGCGGATTTCATGCTGTTGTTGCCGTTGGCGAACCTCGGCTGCGTGATCGCGCTGGTGCACACGGCCCGGCAACGATGGCTGGCGGCGGCTTGGGGTGGGTTTCTTCTCGTCGGCTGGGCGGGGATCTCGGCTGAGGTGATGCGCGGCATTATCCTGCCGCGAGCGAGCGACCGCGAGACGCCGGTGCGGCTGGTGCGGGAGTTTCAACGCACAGGTGATGCGGCGGTTTTCATCGGACAGCCGCGGCTGCTCGTGCCGCATCCGAATCCGGAATCGGTGCGCGCGGTGCTGACGGACCCGCGGATGAGAGAAGCGCTGCCGCCGTCGTTGCAGCCGGGGCAGCCCATGGGGCCGCTTTCACGCGGAGTGCGGACGCTGTTAGGGCGCTAGGCGCCGTTGCGCCAGCGCACGAAGGTCAGCAGCAGGATCTGCCCGTCGAACCAGAGCGACCAGTTCTCGATGTAGAAAATGTCGTAGCGGATCCGCTCCGCGAGATCGGTGTCGCCGCGCAGGCCGTTGACCTGCGCCCAGCCGGTCATGCCGGGCTTCACGAGGTGGCGCGGCAAGTAGTGCGGGATGACGGCGGAGAGCTGCTCGACATGGTGCGGGCGCTCGGGCCGCGGGCCCACGAGGCTCATGTCGCCGCACAGGACGTTCCAGTATTGCGGCAGCTCGTCGAGGTTCCAGCGGCGCATCCAGCCGCCGATGCGGAGCAGACGGGCGTCATTTTTCTGCGTGCTCTGGTTCAGGTGGTCGCTGGCCTCGGCATCGGGCCGCATGGAACGCAACTTGTAGAGCGTGAACTCCTGGTGGCCGGCGCCGATCCGCGTCTGGCGGAAGAACACCGGGCCGCGCGGCGACTCGGCCTTGATGAGCGCCGCCAGCACCGCGATGACGGGCGTGGAGACGATCAGCCCGACCAGGGCGCCGGTGAGGTCGATCAGGCGCTTGGCGGCGCGGTTGAAAAGCCGGGAAATGGCCAGGTCCTCGACGCCGATCACGGGCACGCTGCCGACGGTCTGCAGGCGCAGGCCGGTGAGGAAAATCGGGAACGCCGCCGGCACGACCTTCCACTCCACGTAGGTCCGTTCGCAGACGGCCGTGATGGCGCGCAGTCTGTCCGCCGGGATGTCCAGGTGCGCGGCGATCAGGACATCGATGCGTTCGCTGATGAGCACGGTGCCGAGGTCTCCGACCACCCCCAGCCGGGGCAGCGGGCAGTCCGCGACGCCGGAGCCTTCGTCAATGCAGCCGACCACCGCATAGGGATGGGCCGGGCCCTTCTGCATTTCCTGCACGAGGCCGTAGGCGGCGGGGTTCCAGCCGAGCAGGGCGACCCGACGCTGGAGGCGCGGCAGGAGTGCGGGGCGCGTGAGCACGCGGTAGAAAATTTCCCGCCACAGGCCGAGCAGCAGCAGGGTGACGAGCGCGGCGATGATCACGAAGAGTCGCGAGATCGGGGGGTCGAACTTGATGACCAGCGAGAACGCCAGATACACGACGACCCAGAATACCGTGCCGCGCGCGAGCAGGTTCAGGCTCTGCTGTTTGCGGAGAAGCATGCGCCCGTCGTAGAGACCCTGCTGGGCGAAGGCGGCCACGAGGAAAATCACGCCCATGATCACGAGCGGCAGGTAGGCGGCGAAACGTGCGTCGGGCACGTCGAGACCGAGCAGGCCCAGCGCCGAGTGGTAACGCAGCCACCAGCCAAGGCTCAGGCCGGCGAAGGCCACCACGAGGTCTCCGCCCAGCAGCAGGGCGGGCAGGGTGGTCTCACGCAGGGTGTCGGGCTTGGCGCCGGGCATGGGGCTTTACTGGCGCACCGGGACGGCCTCGTCCAGCAGCTTGAGCAGCAGCGGGGAGGGCAACCAGCCTTTGGGTGGCAGCGGGAACGGGAGCGCGGCAGCAAAGCGCGGGTTCTCGCGCACATCGTAGAGATCGATGGGCGGAGCCAGGTCGGCGTTGCGCATGAGCACGGGATAGCCGAGGCGCGTGCGGCGGTAGCTGGTTTCGGGCCCCGCGGAGACCTCTCCGAAGCGCGGGGCCAAGGTCAGCAGGGCTGCAGCGTGTTTCTCGCTCCATGTTGCCTTGATCTGGTGAAGTTGGGGAAGGATTTGGGCGATGAGGTGGGCGAAGTGGCGGGAGGATGCGTCACGCAGCGTGCCGATTTCCGGCACCGTCCACCACGGCGAGGCGAGGAAGAGCGGCTCATTGATGCATTCAAGCGCGAGGGCCCGCGCGGCACCGGTGCGGTCGCCTTGGTTCAGCCGCGCCAAGCCCAGTCCGAAATAGACGCCGCCCTTGTCCGGCACGAGCCGGGCGGCCGCACGGAAATGCGCCTCGGCTTTCGCCGGCTCCGGCACGACCAGGAGCCAGGCGAGGTTGAAGTGGGCGATTTCCTGGTCGGGATTCAGGGCGAGCGACTCGTTGAGCAACGCGACGGCACGGGCGTGTTGCGCCGGGTCGCGGGCGAGGCGCAGGGCCTCGACGTTCAGGGCCGGCGCGGGATCGCGTCCGCCCAGCACGAGGATGGCACCGGCGGCTAGCGCCACGCCCACGCTGACCCCGAGGCGGAGTGAACGTCCGGCGACCGCCGGGGCTGGCCGGGCCAGCAGAGCGCCCAGCACCGCAATGGCCGCGGCGATCACCGGCACGTCGAGCTGGAAATCCGTCAGCGCCAATACGCCGTAGCCGGCGAGCGTGGCGGCGGCCGGAGGCGAGCGCCGCCAGCTCAGGGCGACCAGCCCGGTGAACAGACCCGCTGCGAGCAGGCCGAGCACGCCGTTCTCCGCCCACACGTGGAGCGGGGTGTTGTGCAGCTGCAGCACGTTTTCCGCGCCGCCGTCAAGCGACTGGCGGTAGCGCGGGTAGGCAAGCGGGGTCGTGCCCGGTCCCCAGCCGAGGAACGGCCGGTCGGCGCCCATCCGCACTGCGGCGTCGAACATCGCCCGGCGCTGCACCGCACTGGCGTTGGGCGCCGCCGCGGGATCGGCGGGTCCGAGCAGGGCGCGCACGCGGGGGTTGGCCACGGCCAGCAATCCCGCCAACACCACGGCGAGGCCGGCGGCGAGCAAGAATCGTTTCCAGCCAATCCGCGCCATGGCCACCCCGGCGACGGCAAGGGCCGCGAGGCCCAGCAAGCCGCCCCGGCTGCCGCAGGCGAAGAGATTCAGCAGGCTGAGCAGGCCGCCCATGGTCGCTGCCGTTCGCGCCCAGCCCCTTTCCCGCCAGGCCAGCAGCGCGAGCCAGGGCAGGCCCAGCAGCATCAGCCCGGCCGTGTAGTTGGAGTGACCGAGCGGATGCGGGTTCCGCGTCTCGAAAAGCGAAGCGACGGTCCGGCCGGCGGCGAGCCGCTCGGCCACATCGCGCACCCAGTAGAGCGCGCTCACCAGCGCGACCAAACCCGCCCCGACGGCCAGCCACCGGCCCAGTTGCGCGCGTCGCCTGGCCTCGTCGGTCAGCACCCAGTCATACACGAGCAGAAACAGGCAGATCGCGGACAAGGGCAGCCCCGCCGACAGCAGGCTCGGGGCACGGTAAGGACTTGCCAGCGCGCTGAGCGTTGGTCCCAGACCCGCGAGTCCGGCCGTCAGCAGCCAGGCAAGCGCCGGCTGATTCATCGTGCCGGACGACACCCCCAGGCGGAGCAACAGACCCAGCGACGGCAGCGCGACGATCGCCACCAGCACCCCGTTCCACGGCGTGGCGAACATCCGGGTGGCGCTGCTTTCCGCGAGGGTCAGCCAGGCCAGGGCGGCCAGTCCCGCGCCCAGCATAACCCGGAGGGGAAGACGGGTCGGATCCTGTAGGACGGAACTCATGCGCGACGGGCCATGACAGGGCGGGCGCGCGGCGGGGGCGAGTCAGATTTCACGGCAAGGCGCCCTTGACGCTGGGCAAACAGGCGCGGCATCGTCGCACCCATGGTCGAAACTGCCGCACGCCCCAACCGGGCGCTCCTGCTCAAGCTCGCGATCGTCGCCGCCGTCGTGCTGGTGGGCGCCGTGCTGCTGGCCCGCGGCTACAACGTGATGGCGCTGGTCCAGCAGGGCCTCGGCCTGATCCGCAGCGCGGGGCCGGTGACGTTCTTCCTCGCGATGTTGCTGCTCCCCGCGGTCGGGGCGCCGTTGTCGTTTTTCTCGCTGACCGCCGGCTCGGTCTTTGGTCCGCAGCTCGGCCTGCCGCTGGTGATGGTACTGTCGCTCTCCGCCATCGCGTTGAACATGGCCCTCAGCTACGTGCTCGCGAGCCGGGCCTTCCGGCCGGTTTTGGAGGCCCTGGTCAAGCGGCTGGGCTACCGCCTGCCGCAGGTGGACTCGGGCGATGTGACCGACCTCATCGTGCTGCTGCGGGTGACGCCGGGTGTGCCCTTTCCGGCGCAAAACTACCTGCTGGGTCTGGCCGGCGTGCCCTTCGTGCGGTATCTGGTTGTGTCCTGCCTGATCCAGCTGCCGATCAACGGCGCGGTGATTTTCTTCGGCGAGGCCCTGCTGCACGGCAAGGGCAAGATCGCGCTCGTGTCGCTGTTGCTTCTGCTGGCGCTGATGACCGGCGCACACCTCGTGCGGAAGCACTACGGCGCGAAGAGAAAATCCCCCTGATGAAACCGGCCGACCCCAGTCTCGAAGACTCCGGGCGGGTGCAGAGCGTCACCGACTTCACCCGTCGGGTGAAGGAGCTGCTCAAGGGCGGCCTGCCGCCGTGCTGGGTGCAGGGCGAGGTCTCCAATCTCCGCGCGCAGGCCAGCGGCCACGTTTATTTTTCGCTCAAGGACGCCGGCGCGCAGCTCAGCTGCGTGATGTTTCGCGGCGATGCCGCGCGGCAGGCGGTGAAACTCCGCGACGGCCTGCAGGTGCTGGTTTACGGTGAGGTGGATGTCTATGAGGCGCGCGGCCAGTATCAGCTCATCACCCGCGCGCTCATCGAGCACGGCACCGGCCGGCTGCAGCAGGAGTTCGAGCAGCTGAAGCAGCGGCTCGCGGCGGAGGGCCTCTTCGATGCGGACCGCAAGCAGCCTCTGCCGCTCTTGCCGCGCACCGTGGGCTTCATCACGTCGCCGACGGGCGCGGCGGTGCAGGATTTCATCCGCATCCTCCAGCGCCGGCGCTGGACCGGCCGGCTCGTCGTCCTGCCGGCCAAGGTGCAGGGCGAGGGCGCCGCCGCGGAGATGGCCGCGCTGTTGCGCACGGCGGAGGCGCTCGGCCACTTCGACCTGCTCGTCATCGGGCGCGGCGGCGGCAGCATCGAGGATCTCTGGGCCTTCAACGAGGAATCCCTCGTGCGCGCCGTGGCCGCGTGCGGCGTGCCGATCATCTCGGCCGTGGGCCATGAGATCGACTACACACTGTGTGATTTCGCCGCGGATGTGCGGGCCGAGACGCCCAGCGGCGCGGCCGAGCTCATTTCGAGCCACTATCTTTCCTGCGTCGAGCGGCTGGACAACGCCGGGGGCAACCTCGACGACATTGCCGCCACCCGGCTGGAGCAGGCGCGGCAGCAGTTGGATCACCTGCGCAGCCGCCTGCGCCTGCTGTCGCCCACCGCCGCCATCGAGCAAAACCACCTCCGGCTCGACGACCTGCGCAACCGGCTGGCTGCGGCGCTCCGCGACTCGACGTCGCGCGGCCGGCAGGCGCTGGTTTCCGCCCGGACCCGGCTGGCGTCGGCCTCGCCGGAAAAGCGCGTGCAACTGGAGTCGCACCGCTTGCTGGCGCTGTGGAAGCGCCTCGAGTCGGCCAGCCCGCAGTCGGTGCTGAAGCGCGGCTATGCCATCGTGCGCGACGAGCAGGGCCGCCCGGTGGCCCGCGCCCAGGCCGTCAAACCCGGCCAGCCGCTGGTCAACGAATTCCACGACGGCCAGGTGCGGGTGCGGGTGGAATAACCGGCGTTTCTGGCTACTCTGACAGGGAACATGAAAACCTGTCTTCCGCTCCTGCTGCCTCTGCTTGCCGCCGGGGTGCTGGGCTTCGCTGAAATGAAATCCACCCAAAATCCCTCCGCCAAGGATACGCTCGAATGCGCCCCGGGCGAAATCTCCGCCTGCGGCCTGCCGTCCAACGTCGTCATCGACCTGAGCAAGGCGAAGGTGCAGCGCACCGACGAGGAATGGCGCGCCCGGCTCACGCCCGCGCAGTACCGCGTGGCCCGCCAGCAGGGCACCGAGCCGCCCTTCCGCAACGCCTACTGGGACCACAAGGCCGATGGCGTGTATTTCTGCGTCGGCTGCGACACCCCGCTCTTCGATGCGAAGCACAAGTTCGACTCCGGCACGGGCTGGCCGAGCTTCTGGCAACCGCTGGAGAAGGCCTTCCTCGGCGAGGAACGCGACACGAGTTTTGGCATGACGCGCATTGAATCGCACTGCGCGGTCTGCGGCAGCCACCTCGGCCATGTCTTCGACGACGGTCCGCGCCCGACCGGCCTGCGTTACTGCATCAACTCGGCCTCGCTGAAATTCATGTCCCGCGCCGACTATGCGAAATGGACGGCGGCGAACCGCTGAGCCCTCCGTTCAATTGCCCGGTGCCCGCCGACGGTAGAGACGGGCGCCGTTGAATTCATCCACCAACATGTAGTTGGCGCGGATTTCCCCGGCCAGGGCGGGGAAAGTGTGGTCGTGGCCGGCCTGCGGATCGAGGTAGCGCGTGCTGTTCGGGCCGACCGAGTCGAGGAAGAGGTCGGGTTGCTTGCGGAGGAAGTCACGCAGGTAGCGGAGCCGGTAGAACTCCAGGTAGGGCGAGGGCTCCAGCGAGCGCACCGAGCAGGCTTCCCGGGTGATCTGGTGCAGCCCGGTTTCCACGAACACGTAGCTCGACCAGCCCCACACGGCGAGCGTGTCGCCCGGCCGGGCCAGCCGGTGCACGCGTTCCGACAGCTCGGTGCGGGGTGCTGCGGAGAAATAGGCCAGGTTGCCGAGATAGGGATTCGGACTGCGCGCCCGCGTGCCCAGCAGCAGGGCCAAGAAACCGGTCGCCGTGACGGCAACCAGCCGCGTCCGGGCGGTGTCGGCGCCGTGCAGCGCCCGGTGCAGGCTTACGCCCAGCAGAAAAAGCAGCGGCAGCACCATGAACTGCCAGTAGTGCAGAAACGGTTTGCCGGGGTAGAGCGTGCAGGCCAGGCCGACGGCGCAGCTGGCCAGCGCGATCCCGCCCAGCCGGGCGGCCGGAGCCGGACCGTGGCGGACGAACTGCAGCAGAATGATCCAGGCCATGACCGCGGGCAGCCAGACGTGCAGCAGGCTGTCCGACTCGCGGGACAGGCGCAGGATTTCGGCGACGAGGCGTCCGGCCGGCAATCCCTGTTCAGTGTAGAAGACATTGTAGGCGAAGTAGGGGATGAGCACGTTCTCCCACTCGCCGGCGAGCGTGATCTGGCTGGAGAAGAGCAAGGCGGGCAACAGGGCGCCCGCGAGCAGGTAAACGCGATGCCGGCCCGAACTGCGCGTCCCGGCCAGGAATTCTGCGAGCAGCCAGCCGCCGCCGAAACCCAACCCGAGCGGCACGGCCTGGAGTTTGGCGAAAGGCAGTGCGCCCAGCAGCGCGCCGCCGAGAAAGTTCCAGCCGCGGCCCCCACCCAGGGACCAGCGGCGCACCGCGGCGTAGCCGGCCGCACTCAGCAGCGCCAGGGGCACCAGCTCGGTGGAGTAGTGCACGAGCTCCAGCGACAGGGTCAGGGCCTCGAACGCCAGGGCCGCGAGCACCGCCAGCCGCGCGGAGCGCCGGTCGAGCAGAATGGTCAGGCATTGGTGCGCGAGGAGCAGACTGAGCGTGAGCAGGGCGACCGCTGTGATCCGGGCCGGAAAATAGCCGGTCCAGTCGCACCACCAGCCCGCCGGCCAGAGGGCGAAGAAGGGCAGAGGACCAACGGTGCCGCCCTCCACCGAGCGCCAAAACACCGGGTCGTGCGCCAGCGCGTGCGCACCGGCCAGCAGCAGACTTTCGTCCTGATTAAATTCCCGCGGCAACAGGAGCATCGGCCAGCGGCCGGCGAGCAGCACCGCGGCAATTACCCAACCCCAGGCCCAGTCGTGGCCCCGCTCGGTGGCGGACGGGCCATGCCCCAGTGGGCGCACGGTTTGGAACAGCGCCGCGAGAATCACGGCGGCCACCACCGCGAGTTGCACCCCGGGGTGACGGTCAATCCAGCTGAGAAGGCTTGCAGGGAAAGTCATGCTCAGGGTTGGGCGACGCGGGTGGGCGGATTTTGGCGGAAGATGAGCCAGTCCGCGGTGGCGGTGGCAAAACGATACTCTGTCAGGTAGCGCAGTCGCATCGTCTGCTGGTGGTCGGCGTTGGGATAAACCACCTGGTCAAGCTGGCCGGGCAGATGCGCCCGGATGTGGGTCTCGTTCGGCGGGCGGCCGGCGAGAATCCGGTCGATGACGCCATATTCGAAGTGATAGGCGCGGGACTCCGCCATGAGCGAGGCCAGCGGGTCCCACGGGTAATACACCCGGTCCGGCTGGGTACGCGCATGGCTCCAGGCCTCCTCGCTCAGACAACGTGCGGGCAGCATCGTGAGGTGCGGGTAGCCGGCGACCTGGCGAACCGCTAGCAAAGCGGTGCCGGTGGCGAGCAGCAGGATGACCACCGCCTGCGCCAGCGCCCGGCGATGCGCGACGGTCGGCCAGCCCTGCGCGACGGCACAGACTGCGGCCAGCGCGAGGTAATAGACGGAATGCAGGGAGTTGCGGTCGCCGCCGATCTTGATCGCCGCCAGGATCCCCGTCGGGAGCAGCACGGTGGCGGCCGCCAACGGGAGCCACAGCGGATGCCACCGGTTTGTGTCAGTTCCAACAGTCGTCCGATCCCGGAACCGAATCCACAGCGCCGCGGCACAGGGCAGCCAGAAAAGCACCGAGTAGCGGCCGAGATCCGTAACTTCCGCCCACGCTGCCTGCCAGCCGCCGGGCCGGGCATGGGCCGAGGGCACCGTCCACAGGTTGAAGATCAGGTCGGGCAGCGGGAAAAACAGGATGAACACTCCTGCCGTCGCCAACAACGCTGCGCCGTAAGCCAGTAAATAGCTCCGGGCGGATGCCTGTCCGTGGCGCAGCCACAGCCAGCCGGCCTGGGCGAGCACCAGCGGCGCTTCGGTCTGCTTGGTCCAAACGGCCAGCACGCTGAGCGCGGCCGCCAGCCCGAGCCGGCGGCGCGACGGCGGTTGGTCCGTGAGCAGCAGCAGGCACGACCCGGCGCCGAGTCCGACGGCGATGGCATCCACGTTGAGCGCGGACGCCATATACCAGGTGGGATAAACCTGCAGCAGCGCGGCCGCGCCGAACACAAAAGCCACCCCGCCGGCGACGCGTGTGGGCGCCAGGCGCTGCGCGGCAACGAGGAGTGGGGTGAGCAGAAAAATCTGGTTGAGGAGCGCGGCAATCGTCAGCGCCGCCAGGGGCGAGCCGGCGAGCGCCGCCGGCGTCCAAACGAGCGCGGCGACCGGGCCGTAAAGCCAGCCGTTGATGGCGCCGCTGTGCTCCGGCGAATAGAGTGGCTGGCCGTGAAACAGGCCGATCGTCGGGGCCAGCCGGCAGGCGCTCCAGGTCCAGCGTGTGTTCAGCGCGGTCGTTTCCCAGTACGCGACGGCGAGCCCGCCGAGTAGCAGCGGCAGGAGTACCCACGCCAGCCGTTCCGGCCCGGCCCGCCCGGTCGCCCGGGCGCCGAGCCACAGCCCACCGCCCAGCAGGAGCGCCAGAACGATGAGTGACTCCGGCGAAGCGCGCATGACGGACCGGGGTCGGCCTCAGGGATAGAGCCAGTATTTCTTGCTGGCCGTCTGGGAAATCTTGGCGCGCTCGCTCCAGTTCTTCACGAAGAGCGCCGGGTCCACGCGCATGCCCTCCTTGCTCAGGGCGTCATACCAGGCGGTGGAGCCGACATGGATCTGGAAGGTGCGCTGCTGGCCGCTGGTGAGCGTGCCGAAGAGCTTCATCGGCGACCACTTCTCGGCGAGCTTGTGCATGTAGAAGGACAGCTCCGTGGGACGCCAGGCGTCCCAATCGACTACTTCCACAAACACGCCGGCGTTGGGCTTGCCGTTGCCCCCCCGGGTCTCGCGCTTCACGAAGCGGATGCCGGGTATCTTGAACGGTTCCAGCGCGGCGATGATCTCCTCCGGCGTTTTCTTGGGATAACTGATGCCGCGGGTCGGATACGGTGAGCTCTGTCCGGCCGGCAAGGCCAGCTGTGCCCAGGGCGTCTGCTCGCAACCGAGGCCGATCATGGCGTAGCCGATGATGGCGTCGTAGGTGGTGATCATCGGCGAGGTCGGCACCCAGGTGAGTTCCGTCTCGGGCCAGCGCATGCTGCGCGTCCAGCCGCGCATGGGGATGACGGTGAGCTTACCCTTCGCGCGCACGCTGTCCTTGATGGTGGGCAGCACCCGCGGGGCGTTTTTGGCCATCGTGGCCAGCTCGCCCATCGTGAGGCCGTGGACGTAAGGCACCCGGAACGCCCCGACATCGCTCATCCATTCGGGATCGAGCGGCGGACCGTCCACCTTGAGGCCGCCGAGCGGATTGGGACGGTCGAGAATGATCACCTCCACGCCGGCCTCGAAACAGGCCTCCATCGTGTAGCGCATCCAGCTGATGAAGGTGTAGGAGCGGACGCCGATGTCCTGCAGATCCACGACAACGGCGTGCAGGCCCTTGAGCTGCTCCTTGGTCGGGCGCTTGTTCTTTCCGTAGAGTGAGTAGATGGGCAGGCCCGTGGGCGGGTGCACGGAGTCGCCGAAGCTCTCGGCGGCCTTTACCTGGCCCTCGAGGCCGTGCTCGGGGGCGAACAGGCAGACCAGCTTCGACTGCGGCGCGCGGCGGAGCACGTCGATCGTGGTCTCGCCGCGGCGGTTCACGCCGGCACGGTGGGTGAGCAGGCCGAGCCGCTTGCCGGCGATGGCCTTGAAGCCCTCGGCCTCGAGCACGTCGATGCCGAGCATCACGCGCGGGAGCTTTTCGGGCGGCGGCTCGGGCTTGGGCTCCGGCTGGGCGACCGGCGGTTTGGGCGCGGGCTTTTGGTCGGACTTCTTGGTGTCGGTCGCGCAACCCGCCAGCAACGCGAGGAAGGCGAGCAGGAGCAGGCGGGGGAAGGTGGACGCGGGTGACCGGCGGAGCACGGACGGATTTCTGAAAACGCCTGCGCGGATTGGCGAGGAGATTCCGGAGCTTCGCCGCACTTGCCGCGCCCGGCCGGTGTGTGCATGCACGGAGGCGTGCGAACCTCGTCTCCTGAACCCAAGGCTTGGCGGTGCCTCACGGGCCCGTGGCCGTGGCTGCTCGTGTTCGCGGCGGTGGCGGCGGTCTATCACCGGGTGCCGCACCACCGGTTCGTGAACTTCGACGACCCGATGTTCATCTTCGAGAACACCCGCGTGGCCGGCGGGCTGACATGGGAGGGTTTTCGCTGGGCCTGGACCAACAAGGACGCGGTGCTCTGGCAACCGCTGGCCTGGCTGGGGCACATGACCGTCGCCACCGTGGGCGGGGTCGCTCCCGCACCGCACCTCGTGGCCAACGTCGCCCTGCATGCCTTGAACGCCGGACTCCTTGTCGTGGTGTTGCGCCGGCTCACGGGCCGGGCGGGGTGCAGCCTCGCGGCGGGCCTGCTTTTCGCCGTGCATCCCGTGAACGTCGAGGTCGCCGCCTGGGCCTCCCAGCTGAAGACCACGCTCAGCACGGCTTTTTTCCTGACCGGGTTGCTCGCCTACTCGCAGCCCGCCGGACGCTGGCCATCTCTGGTGGGCTGCGGTCTGAGCATGCTGGCCAAGCCGATGCTCGGAACTTTCCCCGGGTTGCTCATGCTGCTCGATCGCTGGCCGCTGGGCCGTGCACCCGCACCGGGCGCCTGGGGGCGCTGGCTGCGTGGCCACCTGCCGGCGGTGTTGGTGGCGGCCGGGCTGCTCGCCTTCACGGTGTTGCCGTGGGTCGCTCCGGCGGCGAACGACGTGGCGGCCATGCAGGCGCCCGACTGGCGGCGGCTGGCCTCGGTGCCGGTGAACATCGTGGCCTCGCTCGGACTCTACGTCTGGCCCGTGGATCTGGCGGTTTTCTACGAGGAACGACTCGGACACTCGCCGTTGCAGGTGCTGGCGGCCGTGGCGCTGCTCGCCGGGATTTCCGGGCTGGGGTGGCGGTGGCGGCACACGCGCCCGGAACTGCTGCTTGGCTGGGGCTGGTTCCTGCTGCTCATCCTGCCTTCCTCGGGAGTGCTGCGCGCCGGACAGCACGCGGTGGCGGACCGCTACCTTTATGTGCCGGGCATCGGGCTGCTCCTGATGGGGGTGTGGACGGTGGCGCGCACGGGGCTGATGTCCCGGGTTGCGTGGCTGCCGGCGACGGCGACGATTCTGACCGCGGGTCTGCTGGGCTGGCAGGCGCACCGCCAGGCGGATTATTGGGCGGATTCCGTGGCGCTCTGGCAACGCGTGGCCGACGTCGCGTCAGCTTCCGCAACGACGCACCAGAATCTTGGCAACGCCCTCCTGACGGCCGGTCGCTGGCAGGAGGCGGAAACCGAACTCCAGGCGGCCGCCCGCCTGGAGCCGGACAATCCGCGCGCCCATCTCAATCTCGCGATCATCGCCCACCAGACCGGCCGGATCGCCGAAGCGGTGACGCTCGCGGAGCGGGCCCGGGTTTGCGCCCCGCGGGATGCCCGCGTGCTTTCCACCTTGGGTTCACTCCTCGACGAAGTGGGCCGGACCGGGGAGGGTTTGCGCCTGTTGGAAGAGGCGGTGCGCCTCGATCCGCGCCTGCCCGAGGCGCAGCTCAATCTCGGGGTGCTGCTGGCCAAGTCCGGGCAACTGGCCCGCGCGGAGGTCTGTTTCGAGCAGGCCTTGCGCTTGCGTCCGGGAGATCCGTCGGCCGTGGCCAATCTGAACCTGGTGCGCCGTCAGCGTCAGGCGGAGCGCACCAAGACCGACTGAAAGCCTCAGCGGTGCTTGCGCCGCGCCACGACGGCGGCGGCGAGGCTTTCCAGCACGGGAATGGTTTCGCCGAAACCGAGGCAGGCGTCGGTGATGCTCTGGCCGTAAGTCAGCGGGCGGCCCGGCTCGTGTTTCTGGGCGCCGCCGATCAGGTTGCTCTCGAGCATCACCCCGAAGATTGCGCGCGAGCCACCGGCCACCTGCGCGGCGACGTCGGCCGCGACCGCCGGCTGCTGGTCGTGGCGCTTGCCGCTGTTGCCGTGGCTGCAGTCCACGAGCACGGACGGAACCGCGCCGGCCTTGGTCAGCAGGGCGACGGAGCGCGTGACGTGCAGGGCATCGTGGTTGGGCCCGGCTGCGCCACCGCGGAGCACGAGGTGGCAGTCGGGGTTCCCGGAGGTCGCGAGAATCGCGGGGGCACCCTCGCGCGTGAGCGACGGGAAGCAGTGCGGGTGCCGCGCGGAAACAATGGCGTCCACCGCCACCTGCAGGTCGCCGTCGGTGCGGTTCTTGAAACCGACCGGCATCGAGAGACCGGAGGCGAGCTCGCGGTGGATCTGGCTCTCGGTCGTGCGCGCGCCGATGGCGCCCCAGGATACGAGGTCGGCGTAGTATTGGCCGAGGGTGGTGTCGAGGAACTCGGTGCCGATGGGCAGGCCGGCGGCGTTCACGTCGAGCATGAGCTGGCGGGCGAGGCGCAGGCCAGTGTTGACCTGAAAGCTGCCGTCGAGGCGCGGATCGTTGATCAGGCCCTTCCAGCCGACCGTCGTGCGGGGTTTCTCGAAATACACGCGCATCACCACCAGCAGGTCGGCGGCCAGGCGGTCGGCCACGGGCTTGAGCTTGTGGGCGTATTCCAACGCCGCCTTGGGGTCGTGAACCGAACAGGGACCGACGACGGCCACGAGCCGGTCGTCGCGACCATGCAGGATCTCGACCACGGCGCGCCGGCCTGTTTGCACGAGCGCGGCGCCGGCCTCCCCCAGCGGCAGGTCCTCCTCGAGGATGGCGGGCGAGAGCAGGGGACGCGTGGTGCGGATGCGAAGATCGGAGGTCGGCTGGCGCATGGCGGGTGGGAGAGGCAAGCGCAGGCCGGAGGGAAAGGCACGGAGATTTTCGCCTCGCGGCGGCACAGTCGGGAGCAAAGCTGCGGCGATGCTCTCTCTCTGCCAGCACGGTTACGAAGCCTTTCTCGAGCGCGAACTCGCGGGCGCCGGGCTGGCGGTTTCGGAAAAGGGACCGGGCTGGGCTTTGGCGGCCGAGGGCGAGATCGCGAACCTGGCCTTTCCGCAGGTCACCCTGCTCGCGCCGCGGGAGTTCCGGGGTGAGTCGGTCAACGAGGTGGCGCGGCAGCTGGCGGACTTTTTCCTGGAGAGCCTGCGCGGTGAGCGCATCGATTCGGCGTGGTCCTGCTTTTTCGCGACTGTGCCCGAGGTGGTCGGCCTTGGCCGCCGGGCCAGCGGGGTGGAGAAGGCGTTCGAGGAACTTTTGCGCAAGAAGCTCAACCGCGTCGCCAAGCTCGCCACACCGGATCTGCCGCGCGGGCCGGGGCGGGCGCGGGGTCTTTTCGTGTTTTTCGCGGACTTCGGGCGGGTGTTTGCTGCGCGGGAGGCCGTGCTGGGGGGGCAGCGCCGCATGGCCGATGACGACGCGGCGCCGTCGCGCTCCTACCTCAAGGTCGAGGAAGCCTACCTCGTGCTCGGCCGCGAGCCGCAGCCGGGTGAAACGGTGGTCGATCTCGGCGCCGCGCCCGGCGGCTGGAGCTACAGCGCGGCCAAGCGCGGCGCGAAGGTCATCGCGGTGGACAACGGCCCGCTCAAAGGTGGCGCGCTCGGGCATCCGCTGATCGCACACCGCATGGAGGACGCGTTCAAATTCCGCCCGGCGGAAGGCGAGGTTTTTGACTGGCTGTTCTGCGACCTCGTCGAGGAACCGCACCACGTCGTGCAGAACATCGTCGCGCCGTGGCTCGCGGGCGGCTGGTGCCGGCGCTTTGTGATCAACCTGAAGTTCGGCCACGTGGACCCGCTGGCGCTGCTGCGCGAGGTCGGCGCCGCGGGCTCGCCGTTCGCGCGGCACGCGACGAATCTGCGCATTCGCCATCTTTATCACGACCGCGAGGAGTTTACTCTCGTGGGCGAGCGCGCCTGAGCGGAAACCCCACGGGTGGGGTGGCCAGCGGGCTGAGGCCACAATCCGTGGGTGAAAGGATTAAGCAGGCCGTGAGCGCGCCGCATTTTTTGCTGCGCACCGTTTGCGGCGCGCCGGACGCGACCATGAGTCGCGATCATAAGTCGGCCAGTGCCCGCGCGGGCGTTTGACCGTGGCCGTCGCGAGGACTTGAACGAAGGCTCCGCGAAGCCGCACCGCTGGAGAGGGCGGAGGCGTTTTGCTTCCCGCGGATGACCCACCCACCCAACCACCCGCCATGTCTCATTCCCATCACCCCAAGGTTCATGTCTCGAACGGTCTGCAGGACTTCATCGCCATTTCCCGTTACGCCCGCTACGTCCCCGAGAAACGCCGCCGTGAAACCTGGACCGAGGCGGTGCATCGCGTGCGCGACATGCATCTCGCGCATTACGCCGACCGGCCGCTGGCCAACGCTCTGGCCGATACGGTGGCAGCCGGCGAGATCACGTCCGCGCAGACCGCCGCGCTTGGCGGGCACCGCACGCTGCACGCGGCGATCCGTGCGGCCTTCGCGGCCGTGCAGGCGCGCGAGATCCTGCCTTCGATGCGCTCGCTGCAGTTCGGCGGCGAGGCCATCCTCAGCAAGCACGCCCGCATCTACAACTGCGCCTTCACCTACCTCGACCGGCTCGAGGCCTTCCGCGAGGCGTTTTACCTGCTGCTCTGCGGCTGTGGCGTGGGTTTCTCCGTGCAGCAGCGGCATGTCTCGCGGTTGCCGGCCCTGGCGCCGCGCCGCGAGGGCGAGGCGGCGGTGCGCCATGTCATCGCCGACACCATCGAGGGCTGGGGCGATGCCCTGCATGTGCTGATGGAAAACGCCGTGGCCGGCCGCGGCGTGGATTTTGACTACTCGCACATCCGCCCCGAGGGCGCGCCCCTGCGCACCACGGGCGGCAAGGCGCCCGGACCCGAACCGCTGTTCCATTCGCTCACGCGGATTGACCGCATCCTGCGCGGCGCGGCCGGCCGGCGTCTGAAGACCGTCGAGGCCTACGACATCCTCTGCTGGGCCGCCAAGGCCGTGCTCTCCGGCGGGGTGCGCCGCTCGGCCACGATCTGCCTCTTCTCGGTGGACGACGCCGACATGGCTGCGGCAAAGACCGGCAACTGGCTCGCCGAAAATCCCCAACGCGTGGCCAGCAACAATTCCGCCGTCGTCGTGCGCGCCACGGCCACGCGCGAGCAGTTCCAGAAGCTATTCGAGCAGCAAAAGGAGTTCGGCGAACCGGGTTTCTATTTCGTGGAGGACGAGGACTACGGCGCGAACCCCTGCGTCGAGATCGGCCTGCACCCGCGCGTGAAGCTGGACAAGCCCGCCATCGCGCGTCTGCGCGAGCTCGGGCACACCGGCCCGCTCGTGGAAGGCGACGTGCTCACCGGCGTGCAGTTTTGCAACCTGGCGACCGTCTCTGCCGCGGCTGCGGAAAACCGGACGGCCTTCCACCGGCTCTGTGCGCTGGCGTCGCTCATCGGCACGCTGCAGGCAGGCTACACCGATTTCAAATACCTGTCGCCGGTCTCGCAGCTCATCACCGAGCGCGAGGCGCTGCTGGGGATTTCCCTTTGCGGCATCCTCGACCGA
This sequence comes from Oleiharenicola lentus, assembly GCF_004118375.1. NCBI lineage: Bacteria > Pseudomonadati > Verrucomicrobiota > Opitutia > Opitutales > Opitutaceae > Oleiharenicola > Oleiharenicola lentus. The sequence continues at coordinate 813,655 of NZ_SDHX01000002.1, read as the reverse complement.
CCCGAGTTGCTGCTCGACGCCGCCGAACTGCGGGCCGGGGCGGACGTGGTGAAGGGTATCAACGCCGTCATCGCCCGCGCGTTGGGGATCAATCCCGCGGCGCGCACGACCTGCGTGAAGCCCGAGGGCACGGCCAGCCTGCTGTTGGGCACCAGCAGCGGTCTGCATCCGCACCACGCGCGGCGCTACTTCCGCCGCGTGCAGGTCAACGTCCACGATCCGGTTTACCGGCATTTCCGCCGGGCCAACCCGCACATGGTCGAGCCCAGCGTCTATGACCTCAACGGCCGCACGGAAGTGATCACGTTTCCCGTGGAGGGACCGGTGTTCGGCGTCTATCGCGACGAGTTGTCCGCCACGAAGCACCTGCACTACATCCGCCTCGTGCAGGAAAACTGGGTGCAGGCCGGCCGGCGCCACGAGGAGCATTCGCCCGGGCTGCATCACAACGTGTCCTGCACGGTCTCGGTAAAGCCCGACGAGTGGCCCGCCGTCGCCGACTACATCTGGAACCACCGGCACAATTTCACCGGCGTGGCGATGTTCCAGGACTGTGGCGACAAGGTCTATGCCCAGGCCCCGCGCGAGGGCGTGGCGACCCCGGAGGACATCGAGAAGTGGAACCGCCTCGGCTACGTGCCGGTGGACTTCACGACCCTTGAGGAGTCCGAGGACATCACCGAGCTGAAACAGGTCGCGGCCTGCGCAGGTGGGGCGTGCGAGCTGGTATGATGGCTCTTTCGGGCCAGCCCGTGGTGCTCCGCGCGGAATCAGGGGCGTGCGGAACTTACGTCCACTGGGTCCGTGAAAACAGGCGCTTGAGCCAAAGCTTGGGGCCGGGCGGCGAAGCAAATTGGGTGCGCGACTGCGCAAACACATACCACAGCATCATGCTTGCCACGAGCATCTCGCCCAGGTCTTCGATCATGCCCACCACGAAGAAGATCGCTTCACCCACGTGCCGTTCGATCGCGACATGGCCCACATCCACCAAGACCCCGAGGAAAACGAGCATCAGCACCATGACGAAGAGTGTTTGAGAGAATTTTCGGAAGGTCGTCGGTCCCTTGTGGTAGGTCCACCCCAACGGGATCAGCAGCAGCAAGGCGGCGGTCGCGGCGATGATCATTTCGCCGTAGTCTTGGAGCCGCAGGTTCAGGATGGGGATCAAATCGAAATTGGCTGTCACCCGGCCCGCGAAGCGCTCGCGAATGCGCACGGCGTCATCGATCAGAAAATAGGCGAAGACGGATGCCCACGACAGGTAAGGCCACGCCGCCCGTCTGAAGGAATGAAGCGTCAGGATCATTCCGGCCCAGAGATATTTCAAGTATTGGTAGATTTCCGGGTAACCGCGATCCAGCCCGATGTCGAATCGCGGATCGCCCAGCAGGGCGGTGTGTTCGTTCACCACATGGAGCGTGCCGAAGGTCGCATCGCCAAAGATGAGCATGATCAACAATCGTCTGGCCGTGCGGTGTCCGACGGGGCCGTCGGCTGGTTCCAGATTCATGGCCGTTGACAGGAGGGGGCGGTTTCGGGGCCGGAGTGTGGTCGTTTCTTCGGTCGGGAGGTCGTGTGCATCGGCGCACTCTGCATACGGTCAGGCGCCCTGATGTCCATCGGTTATCCGAGATAAGGTCCGAAAGGACCGGCGCTGCGCCGGGGAAGCACTGTCGTTGACCCTTCAGTGAACTGACCCCACGCTGCGGCCGGTTCATGAAAGCTCCCATCGCTCCCAAGCAAAAAGAAATCAACATCTGCGGCTGGCAGGCGGTCTCGACGTTGTTCGCGCGCCATCCGACGGAGGTGCGGCGGCTGTTTTTTGACGCCCCCACCGGGAAGCGCGCGGGTGAGATGTGCCGGCTGCTGGCGCAGAACCGGAAAGTTTACCGCCAAGTCGAGCCGGCGGAGTTGGAGAAGATCGCCGGCACCGTCCACCACGGCGGCATCGTGGCGGTGATCGGAGAGCGTCCGCTCAAGAAGGTCACGCGCGAGGTGCTGGCCGGCTGGGCGAAGGATCGGGCCCCGCTGCTGCTGCTCGACCGCGTGAGCAACGCCAACAACGTCGGCGCCATCGTGCGCACGGCGGCGTTCTTCGGGGTGAAGGCGGTCATCGTGGCCGACCATCCGCAGCAGGCGTTGCCCGGCGAGGCGGCCCATCGCGTGGCGGAGGGCGGCATGGAGTTTGTAGAGTTCTACCGCGTGCCGGCGCTGCCGGAGTTCTGCGCGGAGCTGAAGCGCACGCATTTCCTGCTCGGCACGAGCCTGAGCGGCAACCAGCTCTCGCCCGCGCAGGTGAAGGAGCGCGGGCTGCCGCGTCCGCCGGCGATCATCCTCGGCAACGAGGAAAAGGGCATCGCCCCCGCCTTGGCCGCGCAGTGTGACCGGTTGCTGAAGATCCCCGGAGCCGACACGGTCGAGTCGCTGAATGTGTCGGCGGCGGCGGCGGTGTTGTGCTGGGAGTTTGTGGGGAAGCGGTGAGGTGGTTTCTTGGGCTCAGCTCCAGCTGAGCCGTTCCTCGCGACCTGTTTGATGTTCGCGGCCCAGCTGGAGCTGGGCCCTCCACCGGCCGGTGCGGAGACCGGCCTTCCCAAGCCTGCGGGGAGCGCAGGTTCCACCCCGAGCCTGTTACTTGCCGAACAGCTTGCCGAGCAGGCCGCCGGATTTGGCGGCGGGCTTGGCTGGCCCGGGCTCGGCCTGCGCATTCATCTCCGGCACGCCGAGGATCGGTTCGTAGTGGCCGGCCTTCTTGTAGAGCATGACGACGTCCTGCATGCCCCAGGCTTCCTCGAGGTAGGCGCGCATGATGACATCGGGGTAGCGTTGCAGGGTGCGCATGACCCACTCGGGCGAGGAGAGGGCGAGGCCGTAGTCCTCCTCGGCGTTGCTCTCGAAGTAGCGCTGGTAGGCAAAGCCGGTGCGGGCGAACTCCTCGAGCAGGGCGGGCTTGTCGATGTTTTCGGCGACGTTGCGCCGGCCGCGGGCCAGCAGGCTGGAGACGGTGCGGCCCTGGGTGGTGAAGACGATGACGCCGCACTCCTTGGTCCACTTCACGAGGCAGTCCAGCGTGGCCAGCCAGCGGTCGTGACGCAGGTGGGTGACGAGCGAGCCGACCCAGATCAGGTCGAACTGGTTCTGGAAAGGCAGGCGGTGCAGATCCACCTCGGAGTAAACCGGCTTGGCGCCGAACTGTTGCGCGCAGAAATCCACGCCGTCGCGCTCGAGATCGCAGGCGGTGATGTTGGCGTAATGGTAGTGCGCCCGCAGCCAGCGCAGCACGCGCCCGTGGCCGCAGGGCAGGTCGAGGATGTTGGGGTAATGGGGCTTGTCGCAGAGTTCGGCGGAGAAGTGGATCAGCTCCAGTGCCCGGCGCCCGAGGTCGAAATACTGCTCGGTCAGCACGGCGTCGGCGTCCTTGGCCAGCATGCCGTCGCGCGGGGCGAGGGTGCGGTCCACGGCGAGTTGCGAAAAATCGTAGAGGGGTTTCATGCGACGGAGCGCCCGCATCAAGGCGGCCGGCACGTTCTGCGTCAATCGCCGGAACGAAATCGTCGGTTGTGAGTCAAATTCGCCGAAATCCGGGGTTCCCGGCCGCACCAACTTTTGCTAGGATGAAATCCATGACCGCTTTTCCCTTCGCCCGAATCGCCTCCCTGATCCTCCTTCTGACGGCAGCAATCGCCGGGCGGGCCGAGGTTTGGACGCTGGCCAACGGCGACCGGCTGACCGGCACGGTGATCAGCGAGGACAGTGTGTTTATCGAGGTGCAGCATCCGCAGCTCGGCCGGCTGAAAGTGCCGCGTTCGGCGTTGAAGGCTGATCCCGCCACGAAGCCGGAAGGCGTGGCGGACAAACCCGTGGCCAAGACCGAGGCTTCGACCGCCGTGAAACCGACCGTGCCCAAGTGGAAGCGGCAGGTCGAGGTGGGGTTCTCCCAGCAGTCCGGCGCCAAGGAGAAGCAGGACTTGTCGGCCCGCTTCCAGATCGACGGCAAGGAGGGCAAGAACACGTTCCGTGGCACGGCCAAGCTGCTGGAGACCGAGGCCGACAGCAAGACGGTGACCGACCGCCGCGAGGCCGATTTTCGCTGGCGCTATGACATCAACAAGCGGCTCTTCGCCCAGGCACTGACCACTTATGCCGAGGACGGCGTGCGCAAGATCGACCTCAGCCTGGAGCAACAGGTGGGCGGCGGTTACCGGGTGGTGGACGGCAAGCGGCACAAGGCCAACGTCGGCCTGGGCGCGGTGTTGCAGTATCTCGACCGGGAGGAGGCCAAACCCGAAACGGCGCTGCTGGGCTCTTTCTTCCAGGATTACGCCTACGAACTCAACAGCCGGGTCAAGCTCACCCAGGAGTCGAGTTTGATGATCTCCGACAAAGGGGCGCTCGGCGTGCGCAGCACGGTGGCGAACGCGCCCGCCGAGGGCAGCTACCGCGTTAAGTTCAACAGCGGGCTGCAGAGCAAGGTTACCGACAAGATGTCGCTCAACCTGCGCTTTGAATACGACTATGACCGTTCGGTCATTGATGCCAACCTCCGCGCCGACCAGCGCCTGACGACCTCGCTCGGTTACATCTGGTGAGGCTGGAATGTGGGCGGTGAGCTGGCTCACGCCACGCAGGCCAACGGAGAGTCGCCAGCCTCTCGACAGGCTCGAGGCCCTGAACTTGTCGAACGGGCGAGCCGGCCGCCCACGCGGCGGAACAATCCGCTGGCGGGCATCGTCGGGCTGCGCACACTCGCCCGCATGAACACGCCGATCTGGGATGACCGCGACTGGCGCCCCTTGCCGAAGCTCACCGGCCCGCAGCGCGCCGATGTCTGCGTGATTGGCCTGGGGGCCTCGGGTCTGGCGGCGGTGGAGGAGCTGGTGTCCCAGGACGTGGCGGTGGTCGGGCTCGATGCGTTTTCGGTGGGCGCGGGCGCGGCGGGACGCAACGGCGGCTTCGTGCTCGCGGGGCTGGCGAAGTTTTTCAACGAGACGGTGGCGCAGTTTGGCGAGGAGGCCGCGCGCACCCTCTACCGCCTGACGGCCGGGGAAATCGAACGGCAGGCCGAAGACATGCCCGCCATCGTGCGCGTGACCGGTTCTCTGCGCATCGCCGCGGATGCGGACGAAAAGGCCGACTGCGCCAAGCACCTCGCGGCGCTGCGCTACTGCGGTTTCGCCGCCGAGCCCTACGCCGGACCCGAGGGCGAGGGGCTGCTGCTCCCCACGGATGGCGTCATCCAACCGCTGCACCGGGTGCGCGCCGTGGCGCAGCGCCTGCGCCAGCGCGAGGTGCGGCTTTACGAGGATTCTGCCGTGCGGAAAATCGTGCCGGGCTCCGTCGTGACCGACAAGGGCACGGTCTATTGCGATTCGGTGATCGTGGCGGTGGACGGCCGGTTGGAACAGGTGCTGCCCGAACTGGCCGGCCGGGTGCGCACGGCACGCCTGCAGATGCTCGCGACCGCCCCGGCGCCGGAGGCGGACTTTCCGCGGCCGGTTTACTACCGGCAGGGTTATGAATACTGGCAGCAGCTGCCCGACCGGAGCATCGCGTTGGGCGGGTTCCGCGATCACGCGCTGGGCGAGGAATGGACGGCGGACGATTTTCCCACCGAGCGCATCCAGGCCTTGCAGGAGAAGTTTCTCCGCCAACACCTCAAAGTCCGCGCCCCGATCACGCATCGGTGGGCCGCCTCGGTCGGCTATACGCCCGACGGTTTGCCGATCCTGGAAGAAGTCCGCCCGAAGATCTGGGCCGTGGGCGGCTACAACGGCACGGGCAACATCGTCGGTGTGCTCGGCGCTCGCGCGGCAGCGCGGCTGGCCTGCGGGCAGACTTCGGCCTGGGCCGGAGCGCTGGCGAAAGCCCGCGAGCATGCGCGGCGGGCGGGGCGTGAATTTTAGAGGGCGAATCCCTTTGGGAGGGCCCAGCTCCAGCTGGGCCGCGGCACATCGGGAGACGTGCCCTCCAGCATTGACAGCGAGCCTTCGGCCGGGCTCTGTCATTGGCCAATGAACCGGTTCGCCGCCAACTTTAGCTTTACGTTTGCGGGTTACTTTACCCCGCAGAACCACGGCGGCTTGTCCCGGCGCAACGTCTGAACCCAATCCCAGACCTTCCCGACCCACCGCCGCCCGCCCGGGCGGCTTTTTTATTTTCCGCTCCACCCCTCCCGCAACCTTCGCTATCCAGCCTCATCCCCCGCCATGATCCTCCCGAAGAACAACCGCCTCACTGAACCCGAAGTCGATCAGCTCCGCGCCATCGTCGGTGAGTTCGGCTGCCGCATCCAGCCCATCGTCGGCGATGTGCGCACCATCTACGCCATCGTCGGCGACGAGCGGCACGAGCTGATGATCAACCGGCTTGAGGGCCTCGAGTTCGTGGACCGAGTGGACACGATCCAGTCGCCGCACAAGCTGATGGACATCAAGTCCGACCTGGCGCGGCACCGGGTGAAGGTCGGAGGCGTCACGCTCGGCCAGGATCTGCTCATCATGGCGGGTCACTGCACGATCGACCCGAAGAACCCCAACCTCTTCTACGAGACTGCCGCGGCCGTGAAGGAGGCCGGTGCGCACGCCATCCGCGGTGGCGTGTGGAAGCCCCGCACCAACCCCTACGCCTTCCAGGGTGACAACAAGTCGCTCGACATCCTCATGGAGGGCTCGCGCCGCACCGGCCTGCCGGTGGACACCGAGGTGATGGACGAGGAGCAGTTGAAGCTCGCCCTCGCCGCCGGCGTGCAGGTGCTGCAGATCGGCGCCCGCAACGCCCTCAACTATTCGCTCCTCCGCCAGGTCGGCGCCGCCATCGCGGGCAAACCCGTCGCCGTCCTCCTGAAGCGCGGCATGCACACCGGCACGCTCAACGAGTTCATCTCCGCCGCCGAATACATCGTCAATTTCGGCAACCCCAACGTCATCCTTTGCCCGCGCGGCACGCAGCCCGGCCTCGATGGCTACCGCAACCACCCCGACGAATCCATCACGCCGCTGCTCAAGGAGCGCACCTGGGCGCCCGTCGTCGTCGATCCCTCGCACTCGGTCGGCAAGGCCCACTATGTGCCGGCCTGTGCGCTCGCGGCCGTGGCCTATGGCGCCGACGGCCTCTGCATCGAGGCCCATGTCGAGCCGTCCCGCGGGCTCGGCGACGACCCGAAGCAGGCCGTCACGCCCGCCGTGCTTGCGGGGTTGATTAAGGACGCCAAGGCGCTCCATGCTGCCCGCCGCTCCCCACGCACCGCCACCCTGTAGGTCCGGTCTCCGACCGGACTCCCTCCGCCAACTTTCCATCTCTCCCATCTGCCGGTCATAGACCGGCCCTACTTTTCGCTCCGTCGCCCAGTCATGAAGAAGGAACTCGCCCAGATTCGCACCGAGATCGACGCCATCGACCAAAAGGTCGTGCGGCTCCTCAACACGCGCCTGAAGTGCGCCCAGAAGATCGGCGAACTGAAGCGCGGCGCCAAGTCCCGCATCTACGTCGCCGAGCGCGAGGCCGACGTCCTTCGCCGCGTGGCCGCCGCCAACACCGGCCCGCTCAAGCCCGCCGCCCTCCAGGCCATCTACCGCGAGATCATGTCGGCCGCCATCTCGCTCGAGAAGCCGATGTGCGTCGCCTACCTCGGGCCCGAGGCGACCAACACCCACGCCGCCGCCCTCCGCAAGTTCGGTTCCAGCGTGGACTACCGGCCGATGGCGACCATCGCCGACATCTTCACCGCCGTCGAAAAGGGCGAGGCCGACTACGGCGTCGTGCCGGTGGAAAATTCCACCGAGGGCTCCGTGCGCGACTCGCTCGACCTCTTCGTCGAGACCCCCCTCAAGATCGTCGCCGAGCTGCACCAGGAAATTGAGCACACGCTCCTCTCGAACGAGCCGCTGGCGAAGATCAAGAAGGTCTATTCCAAGGACCAGGCTCTCGCCCAGTGCCGCCGCTGGCTGCAGCGCCATTTGCCGCATGCGCAGCTCGTGGACGTGGACAGCACGGCCTACGGCGTGCAGATCGCCGCCAAGGAGAAGGGCGCCGCCGCCATCGCCCCGCGTCTGGCGGGCGAGCGTTACGGCGTGCCGGTTGCCGCCACGCACATCCAGGATCTCAAGACCAACACCTCGCGCTTCGTCTTCCTCGGCCGCGAGGCCTCGGGCTCGGCCGGCAGCGGCCACGACAAGACGAGCCTGCTGGTGTCGCTGCACCACGAGCCCGGCGCACTGCTGCACGCGCTCGCGCCCTTCAACCGCCGCAAGCTCAACCTCACGCGCATCGAGTCGCGTCCGAGCAAGCTGAAGCCGTGGGACTACATCTTCTTCCTCGACGTCACCGGCCACTACGACGACCCGGCGATGCAGGCGGCCCTCAAGGAGCTCAGCAAGAAGTGCCCGCTGGTGAAGTGGCTGGGGAGCTATCCCGTGGCGCGGAAGTGATCAGGTGGAACCTGCCGTGGTGGGGGGCCGGTCTCCGCACCGGCCAAGGTTGAAGAGCGGTCGGTGCGGAGACCGACCCTCCAGCTTTCGATCGCATGGCACGCGTGTAGCCGCATGGGAGCGCCGCGACAAGGTGGTGGCGCTCGCGACCCCACTTTCATCCCGCCAAGCCGGGATTCAAGCGCTGCTGCGGACCCAAGCATCTGACCCCGGACCGTCCTCAGCCAGGCCGGCTGCAACTTCACGCAACCGTTACGGAAGCGTGACTTGGTTGTCGCGTGACCGATGGTCCCGCCTCCACCTGACCCGGGCCAATTTAGACTCGTCCATGCCGCCCGCTTCCGGTTTTCTTTTGCACCGTGGTTTCCCTGAAAATCCTCTTTGTCACTCCCGAGGTTGAGCCGTTCGTGAAGGTCGGCGGTTTGGCCGACATGGTGGGCGCGCTGCCCAAGGATCTGGCTGCCCTCGGCCACGATGTGCGCGTGATCTGTCCGGCTTATGGCTCGGTGAAGCGGGTGGGAGAGTGGCAGGCGTTGCCCGATCCGCTCGGGGTGGACGTGGGTGGGGCGGCGCAGTGGGCGCGCACCTGGCAAACCGTGCTGCCGGGCTCGGCGGTGCCGGCGTATTTCCTGGAGAACCACGACCACTTCGCCCGGCCCGAGGTCTATACCGGCCCCTGGGGCGCGCACGCCGACAACGACCTGCGCTTCGCTTTTCTCTGTCGCGGCGCCCTGGCCCTGTGCGAGCAGCTCGGCTGGCACCCCGATGTCATCCACTGTCACGATTGGACGACCGGCCTGCTGCCCGTGATGCTCAATTCCACCCTGCGTGACACCCCGCTCGGGCGTGCCGCGACGGTCTTCACCATTCACAACCTTGAGCACCAAGGCTGGGTGCCGGAGCGCGTCGTCAATTTTGCGCGGCTTCCGTGGAGCGAGATGGCCCGCGACGGCATCACGTCCAACGGCATGGTGAACCTGATGAAGGCGGGGCTCTATCACTCGACCAAGCTCTCCACCGTGAGCCCGACCTACGCCGGCGAGATCAAGACGCCCGAGGGCGGCTTCGGGCTCGACGGTGTGCTGCGTTACCGGGCCGGCGACCTCGTGGGCATTCTCAACGGCATCGACGACACCTCGTGGGACCCGGCGCGAGACCGCTTCCTGCCCGCGCACTACTCGGCCGCCGATCTGCGCGGCAAGGCCGCGTGCAAGGCCCGGCTGCAGGAGCGCTTCGGGCTCGAGGTGCGCCCCGAGTTGCCGGTATTCGGCGTCGTCTCGCGGCTCGCGTCGCAGAAGGGCCTCGACCTGCTGGCCGACGCCATGGCCGGCATCATGGAGAAGATGGCCGTGCAGTTTGTGCTCCTGGGCAACGGTGACGCCCGGCTCGAAAACGACTTCAACTGGGCCGCCGGCGCCTATCGCGGGCGCTTCGGCGCGCACATCGGCTTCGACGGCGCGCTGGCGCGGCTGATCCAGGCCGGCAGCGATTTCTTCGTGATGCCCAGCCGCTCCGAGCCCTGCGGCCTTACGCAGATGTATGCGATGCGCTACGGCACGCCGCCCATCGTGCGCGCCACCGGCGGCCTGGTGGACACGGTCGAGAACTTCAACGAAGGCTGGCCGGATGGCACGGGTTTCGTGTTCCGCGACGCCAGTGTCGAGGCGCTCACCAACACCATCGGCTGGGCCTGTGCGACGTGGTATGATCGCCGCGCCGAATACGCCGGCCTCCAGCAGCGCGGCATGGCCAAGGATTTTTCCTGGCGCGCCAGCGCCGGCCACTACGTGCAGCTCTACCGCTGGGCGATTTCCGCCCGCCTCGGCAGCTGAATCGCGTAGCAACGTTGGAGCGCAGTCCCTCGACAGGCTCGGGACCCCTTCGGCGGCTGCTCAGGGCCTGAGCTTGTCGAACGGCTTGAGCTCGTCGAAACGGCGATAACGTGGTCCGTCCTCCGCCACGCTTTCATCCCGCGGGGGCCGGACTCAAGCGCAACCACCTTTAGCCCGCATATCTCGCACCCAGAGGTGAGAAATATGCGCCTTGTCGGGCCGACCTTGTCGGGGTTTACCGCGACGTAGTCGCTTTTGCCGAAGGCAAAATGGATATTTCTGATTCAACGTCTTTCATTGGGGTGAAATATCCGGGTCAGGTCGGCATTGGCCTGGAGCCGGGGTGTCCTCCCCCCGGGATCGCCCTCGAGATGGACGCTGCAGGTCGGAGGCGCGGAACAATTTTGACCACTTCTTGGCATCAGCGGCCTCGACCTTCCGAAAAATTGGGCCATGCTGGCGACTGTCACCCTCGTCACCGTGCGCTTCGTATCCCGTTTGGTTTGGCTGCTGATTTGCACTCCCTTGCTCGCCCAGACCGTGTCGCCCGACACCACGCTGAGCGCCGATGAGCAGGCCTCCCGTTTCCTCGCGCAGGCCACGTTCGGTCCCACCACCGAGGCGATCGCCGAGCTGCGCGATCTTGGTTACAACTACAGCGCCTGGATTGACCGCGAGGTGGCCAAGCCCGCGACCTTCGCCGTGCCGGTGGTCACGGGCGCCCTTGCCGCCGGGCAGATCACCTCGATCGGCAATGCCCAGAACCGCCGCGCCCGCAACCAGGTGATGATTTCCGGCAACGACCAGCTCCGGCAGCGCGTGGCCTATGCGCTCAGCCAGATTTTCGTCATCTCCGACAACGTCTCCACCATCAGCAACGCCGCGGAGGGTTCCAGCAGCTATTACGACATGTTGCTGCGGGGCTGCTTCGGCTCGTTCCGCGACCTGCTCATGGATGTCACGCGGCACCCGATGATGGGGCGTTACCTTTCGCACTACCGCAACCGCAAGGCCAACGCCACCACCGGCACCCGCCCCGACGAGAACTACGCGCGGGAGTGCATGCAGCTTTTCAGCATCGGCCTGTATGTGCTCAACCCCGACGGCACCTACGTGACCGCGGCGGGCGGCCGCCCGGTCGAGGCGTACACCAACGAGCAGATCACGGAGTTCGCGCGGGTCTTCACCGGCTTCACCGATGAGGACAACAATCCCAACTCCGTGGGCACCGGCACGGGGCGCGTCGATTTCCCGCGGGTCAGCCCGGCCAACTACACGCAGCCGATGGAGATGTGGGAGCTGCAGCACGACACCGGGGCCAAGACCCTGCTCAGCTACCCGGGCGTGCGCAAAGCCACCCTCCCCGCCGGGCAGACCGGCCTCCAGGATGTGGGCGACGCGATCGACAACCTCGTGGAGCATTCCAACACCGGGCCCTTCATCGGCCGCCTGCTCATCCAGCGGCTGGTCACCTCGAATCCCTCCGACGCCTACGTGGGCCGCGTGGCGGCGGCCTTTGCCAACAACGGCCGCGGCCAGCGCGGCGACATGGTGGCGGTGATCAAGGCCATCCTGCTCGACGCCGAGGCGCGCAACCTCTCGTTCCTCACCGATCCCGAGCACGGCAAGCTCCGCGAACCCTTCCTGCGCGTCACGCACCTGCTCCGCGCCTGCCGCTACAAGCTCTCGGGCACGGTGCTGCCCTACGACTTCGGCTCCTCGATCTCGGAGAACACGCTCGGGCAGTTCCCGCTGTCGTCGCCGTCGGTCTTCAATTTCTACCTGCCCGACTACCAGCCCGCCGGGCCGATCGGCGACGCCGGGCTCTTCGCGCCCGAGTTCCAGATCCTGAACTCCGTGTTCGGCATCACCACGCCGAACAACCTCTACAACCTCATCCACACCACCGCCGGCGGCTTCTCGCTCGACCTCGCGCCGCAGGCGGCGATTGCGGACAACGCCGGTTCCCTCGTGGACAACCTCGACCTGCTGCTGACCCACGGCACGCTCAGCACCGCGAGCCGCGAGAAGATCCTCACCGCCGTCAACGGCATCACCCCCGCGATGGTGCCTTCCGGGAGCACGCTGCAGCTGACCCGGGCCCGGATGGCAGCCTACCTCATCGTGATCTCCCCCGACTTTGCCGTGTTGAAGTGACCCCGCCATGAGCTCCTCTTCCCGCCCTCTCACGCGTCGCGAGTTCATCGGCCAGGCCAGCTGTGCCGGTGTCGGCTCGACGGCGCTGATGTCCACCTTGATCACGCTGCGCCTCGCCAACTCCCTTGCGGCGCAGAGCACCGGCACCGGCGGCGACTACCGGGCGCTGGTGTGCCTGTTCCTCGCCGGCGGCAACGACTCCTTCAACATGCTGGTGCCCACCACCAGCGGCGAATACGAAGCCTACGCCAAGGTCCGCGGCAACCTCGCCATCGCGAAGGAAACCCTGCTCTCCATCACCCCCGGGAATCTCGGCGGCCGCACGCTCGGCATCCATCCGTCGATGACGGAGGTGCGCGACCTCTTCACCACCGGACGCCTGGCCTTCGTGTCAAATGTCGGCTCGCTGGTCCGCCCGACGACGCTCGCCGACGTGAAGGCCGGCCGTAACCTGCCGCTCTCGCTCTATTCGCACGCCGACCAGATCAAGCAGTGGCAGACCTGCATCCCCGACCAGCGGACCGCCATCGGCTGGGGCGGCCGTGCGGCGGATATCATCCGTTCGCTCAACGGCCCGAGTTTGGTCTCGATGAACATCTCCCTTTCCGGGCAGAACGTGTTCCTCACCGGCCAGCAGGCCTTCACCTACTCGGTGGGTTCCTCCGGCGCCACGGCGCTCAGCGGCTACAGCCCGACCGCTACCAACAACCTGACGGCCACCCGATCCAAGGGCGTGCAGAACCTCGTGGACCAGAGCTACCGCAACCTGCTCGAGCAGACCTACGCCGACAGCACGCGCGACGCGATCGACTCCTACTACGACTTCTCCGCCGCCGTCGGCACCAGTACGCTGACCACGCCGATTCCCACCGGCAATTCCCTCGCCAACAACCTGGCCATGATCGCCCGCATCATCGCGGCCAACGGCCGCCTCGGCGCGCGCCGGCAGATCTTCTTCGTCCAACTCGGTGGCTGGGATCATCACGACGAGGTCGTCGAGAACCAGCTGACCATGTTGCGCACCGTCAGCCAGGCCGTTGGCTTCTTCAATGCGGCGCTCAACGAGACCGGCTACGCGGACCGGGTCACGCTCTTCACCGCCTCCGATTTCGGGCGCACGCTCACCTCCAACGGCAACGGCTCCGACCACGCCTGGGGTGGCAACCATCTCGTCATGGGCGGCGCCGTCGGCGGCGGGAAGGTCTATGGCGACGCTGCGGCCGGCCATTACCCCGACCTGCAGAACCTCGCGGCGATCGACACGGGTCAGGGCCGCTTGATCCCCGGCGTCTCGGTGGACGAATACGCGCGCGACTTGCTGACGTGGTTCGGCGTCACCGCCGGCGACATGGACTACGTGCTCCCGGCCTTCAGCAGCCGCTTCGGCGGCCGGCCCTCGCTCGGGCTTTTTTCCAGCCCGGCCACCGCGCCCACGACCCCGTCCACGCCGACGCCGCCAACCACACCCTCGACCCCGTCAACGCCGTCCGCGCCCTCCACGCCTTCCTCGGGTGGCGGTGGCGGCGGCGGCGCCGCGAGCCCGCTTTTCCTCGGTGCCCTCGGCGCGCTCGCCTTGGCGCGGCTGCGCCAGAAGCGGCAGGAGCGCCTCAATGCTGAGCAGGCGGCCAAGCCGCAGACCTGAATGCGGTCCGGAGCAAGCCACCACGCTTTCATCCCGCGACGGGATTCAGGCGCGGCTACGGGTCAGGCCTCCAAACTGTAGAAGCCGTGGGTGCCTTCGTAGTCGGTGACGGCGTGGCGGCCGAGGTTGCGGGCGGTCTCGGTTAGGGCGAGGGATTCGGCGGCGGCCTCACTGAGCACGCACGTCGAGCCCAGCGGCTTCGTGGACTTCTCGATGCGGAAGAGGTAGATCACGTCGGAGCCGGCGAGGTTCTCGCCCTGCAGGCCGCCGCTGATGCGGACGTTGCCGAAATGGAGCAGAATGCGGAAGGGGCGCGGGCTGGAGGGTTGGAGCGCGACGAGCTCGCGCATCGCGGTGGCGACCTTGGCGTACGGGTGCTTGTCGTGCCGCCAGTAGGCAAAGACGGCGTCACCGAGGTAGGCGTTGATCGTGCAGCCGGCGCGCACGAGAATGGGGCGCACCTGCTCGAGCCATTTCTTGAAATCCTCGGTCGCGGCCTCGGCGCCGACTTTCTGCGTGTGGGAGGTGAAACCGATGATGTCGAGCATCAGCAGCCAGCACTTGCCCGAGTGGATCATGACGGAGGTCGCGCCGGCGTCGGCCGAGCCGCCCGAGCCCTGCTGGCAGCGGTAAACGAGCACGACGTCGCCCAGCTCGATCTTGTCGCCGTCGCGCAGCCGGACGGTCTGCTCGAGGCGGAGGCCGTTGTGGTAGGTGCCATTGGTGCTGCGGAGGTCCGCCAGGAGGTGGCCGCCACCGGGGCCGGGCTGGACCATGGCGTGGCTGCGGGAGATGCCGGGCAAGTCCAGCACATGCGTGTTGCTTGCGCCGCGGCCGAGCGTGCTGACGCCCTTGTCCAGCCACAGCATGCGGCCGTCGGCCATCTCCAGCCAAGCTTGGGGCAGGGGCGTCATTGCGGTCTTACTTGATCCGCAACCGCCAGAGGTTGTAGGCGCCGCCGCGGTTGGAGAGGAAATAGACGGTGTCGGGGTCGGTCGGCGACCAGGCGGGCATGATGTCGTCGGAGCCGTTGGCGGTGAGCTGCTGGATCTGCGAACCGTCGGCGTTCATCACGTAGATGTTGTTGTTGCGTCGGCCCTGGTCGTCCACGTCGCGGTCGGAAACGAAGAGGATGCGGACGGGGTTGGTGTAGCTGGCGACAGGGTTGAAGCAGTTGGCGTTGAGGAAGGAGTCGTCGGAGATGATGGCGGTCTCGAGGCGGCCGTCGGGCTCGACGGAGTAGATCTGCTTCTTGCCGTTGGACTGGTCGGGGCGGGTGAAGAAGATCTTGGTGGGTTCGCGGTGGCTGACCTCGTCGGCCGTGATCTGGAACTGCGTGGGCAGGGCGCCGTCGATCTTGACCGTGCTGAGCTGGGGCTGGGCGAGCGGGTAGTTGGGCTCGATGGAAAGGTAGACGACCTCGCGGTTGCTGTCGGTGTAGGTGGGCGAGTAGTTGAAGCGCTGGTCGTTGGTGATGCGCGAGACGCCTCCGGAGGTGCGGTTGTCGCTGAAGCCGATGCGGAAGACGTCGGGCTTGTTCAGGTCGCCGCGGTTGGACTGGAAGACGAGGATGTTGCTCGAGTCGGGTGCGATGATGGGCGCGGAGTCGAAGTAGCGCTTGTTGTTGTCGATGAGGCGGGCGACGCCACCGCCGTCATCCTCGACGCGCTTGAGGAAGAGGCCGGAGAAGAACTTGCCGGCGTCATCCTGCGCGGTGAGGGCGAGGATGGCGGACTGGCCGTCGGGCGTGATGGCGTAGCCGTTGAGGGCCTGGAGCGGGGCGGTGGGGTTCTGGTCGCGGCGGGTGAAACGGGTGAGGCGAGAAAGGCCGGTGATGTCGGCGCCGCGCTCGCTGCTGTCGAGCGTGCCGATGCGGGCGGACTGGTCCACGGCAAGCTTGGCGCCGGTGGCGGTCATCTCGATCGCCGGGGCGTAGAGCGCGACGAGCACCTCGGTGACGGGCTTGAGGGTGAGGGCGACATTGTCGAACCCGTCGTGCTTCAGCTCGGTTTCGACGGGCTGGTAGATGGTGGGGATCTCAGCCTTCAGCTTGAAGACCGGCCAGGGCTTGGTCTTGTCGGCGCGGGTAAAGGTGACCGGCACCTTCTGCGGGGCGGCGCCGATCTCGCGGTCGCCAAGGGTGATGATGGCCTCGACCGGGGCGTTGTCGGGGGTCTTGGCGCTGACGAGGAACGTCCGTTCGATGCGCAGCTGGGCGAGGGTGACGGGGGCGGGCGCGGGCTTGTCCTCGGTCAGGCGCAGCGACTCGGTCTGGTAGTCGGCCTTGGCGATCGTCACGAGCTGCGACTGCCAGGGGGAGTTCTTGTCGGTGCGGATGAAGGTGACGGTCTTGGTGAAGGGCGTGGTGCCGGCGGCCTTGCCGTCGATGGTGACGGTGGCGCCCTCCACGTTGGACTTGATGGACACCTCGCGGTCGAGGGTGAGCGGGGAAAGTGCGACCGTGATCTCCTTGAGCTTCTGTTTGGTCGAGTAGGAGGCGGTCTCCGTCTGGAAGCCGGATTTCTGCACGACGATGGTGTAGGGCTCGTCGCGGCGCTTGAGGTCGAACTTGGCGGGCGCCGGCAGGGACTTGCCCTCGATGGTCACCATGGCGCCGTCGGGGGTGCTGCGGACCCAGAATTCGACGGCCGAGACCGTCAGGTGGCTGAACAGGATCCCCGCCAGGACCAGGACACAGCGGACGTAGGAGCGCGTCATAGTGCCCAGACTTAAGCCCTTCCGTCGGAGCAGGGTCAACACCGGGATTGGTTTCTGACTGGATAAAATCCCGCCGGGCGCGTTGTATGCTTTGCCCCCACCATGGACGAGCCGATTGAAAGGACCGTGTTCACCCCGCGCAGCCAGGCCGCCGTGCCGAGCGAAGTATTCAACGCCGGCGATGTGGTGGGCCAATACAAGATCGAGAAAGTGCTCGGCGCGGGCGGCATGGGCGTGGTTTATCTCGCCCAGCACATCGCGCTGAAGAAGAAGTTCGCGATCAAGGTGCTGCCGGCGAAGCTCGCGCAGGAGGCGTCGTTCGTGTCGCGCTTCAAGCGCGAGGCCGAGATGGTGGCCCGCCTCAAGGACCCGCATGTGGTGAACGTCACCGACTTCGGCGAGAGCCAGGGGAAACTCTACCTCGTGCTCGAGTATGTGGACGGCGGCTCGCTCGAGGACTGGTTCAAGCTTCATGCGGCCAAGGAAAAGGGCGCGCCCGCCGCCGATGTCGCCCGCATCATGGGCCAGATTCTCCAGGGTCTCTCGCATGCGCACAAGGCCGGCATCATCCACCGCGACCTCAAGCCCGCCAACGTGCTGATGGAGAAGACCGGCGAGGCGAAGATTTCCGACTTCGGCCTGGCGCGTGTCGCCGCCGAGGAGGAATACAAGAAGGCCGGCGGCACGGCCTCGCCCTTCCAGGGGGACAGCGTGTCCACGACCGGCGCCATCGTCGGCACGATCGACTTCATGTCGCCCGAGGCGCGCAACATGCGGCCGTCCGACGCGCGTTCCGACATCTACGCGGTCGGCATCATGACCTATTACCTGCTGACCGGGAAGAAGCCGCACGGTCTGGCGCAGGCGGCCTCTCGGCTCGTGCCCGGCCTCGACCCGAAGTGGGACAAGTTCATGGCCACCTGTCTCGCGGAGGACCCGGCCAACCGCTATCAGACGGCCGCCGCCGCGCTCGAGGCGCTGCAACTCATTTCCGGCAAACCCGTCCGCAAGAGCGGGCCGCTCGTGCCGGTCATCGCCGCCGTGCTCGTGGCGGTGGGCGGCTTCGCCGCGTGGAAGTTTCTGGGCACGTCGGAGCCGGCCCCGCTCGTGGCGACCCCAATCCAGGCGGTGGCCAAGTCCGAGCCCGCCGCGACCGCGCCGACGCCGGCCGGGCCTATTCAGGCGACCCCGCAAGCGCCGACTGCTCCGCAGTCCCGCAAGCTCGCGCTCACCGGTCTGCCCGCCGGCGCCCAGGTGATTTATCGCACGCGCACCCAGACCGCCAACGCCAGTGGCCGTGTGGTCATCGAGGGGCCGGTCGGAACATTTGCCATCAAGGTCCGGGCCACGGGTTACCTCGACTGGGAAGGCGAGGTCGGCCTCGACCCGGAGGCCGCCGAGGACACCGTGCCCCTTGAACTCGTGCCGCCGCATCCGGTGCGCTTCACCGGCCTGCCCGCCAACGCCAAGATCAGCGTGAACAACGACACCCTCGCCGTGGATGCATCCGGCGCGGCCACGTTTGAGCTGCGGCCCGGTCGCCTCACCGTCACGGCCACGGCCCCGCGCTACAAGGACTTTGCCCAGGAGGTGGAAATCCAGCAGTCCACGCAGTCGGTGCCCCTCGCGATGGAAAAAATTCCGCCCCCGCCCGAGGTGGTTGTGGATTTCGGCGGCGGCGTGCTGGTGAAGTTCAAGTGGATCCCGCCCGGCTCCTTCAGCTACGGCAGCAAGACCGGCGAGCCCGGCTTGCAGCGCTCCGACCTCCCTTCCACCCACGCGGAGATCACCGCCGGCTTCTATCTCGCCGAATACGAGACGACCCAGCAGCAGCACCAGGCGCTCGTCGGCCGCAACCCGAGCAGCAGCCGCGCGCTCGGCGACGTCACCCGTCCGGTCGAGCAGATCGCCTGGCGCGACATCACCGGCGGTGGCGGCTCGCTGGAAAAGCTCAACGCCCTGCTCAAGCAGCAGAAACTGGAATACGTTGCCGACCTCCCGACCGAGATCGAGTGGGAATACGCCTGCCGGGCCGGCACGGCCACCAGCTTCAACGACGGGCGCAATTTCTCGGCCAACGATGATCCCGGTCTCGCCGGGCTCGCCCACTACATGCGCGGGGCCGGCCTCACTGCGCCTTCGCCGGTCGGCAAGCTCAAGGCCAACGCCTGGGGGCTCTATGACATGCATGGCAACGTCGCCGAATGGACTTACAACGCCAAGAATCCTCGCGATGTCGTGCTGCGCGGCGGCCACTTCAAGGTCGGTGCCGTCCACTGCCGCTCCGCCTCCCGCATTGAGGTGCAGGCCTCCGGCCGTGCGCTCGACTACATGGGTTACCGCCTCGTGCTGCGTCCGCTGGAGCATTGAGGGGTAGAGGCGGGCGTGGATTCGCTCTCTGGATTCTTCGCTGCGCTCAGCATGACACGTTTGGGATGACGTTTACTAATCTGCCACTCTGAGTGTGGCGAAGAATCCAGAGGAAGACCGGAGCGGGTGTCTCAATACTTGTCCATCACCTGCCACATGATCCAGCTGAGCCCGAGGCTGAAGATGACGAGCCCGGCCAGGCCGAACACCAGGGTGATCACGCTGATGCCGCTGAAATAGACTCCGCCGATGATGGCGAGGTTGCCGCCGACGAGGATCAGCCAGAAATCGCGCTTCCGGCGCGACTTCACCTTCTTGATCTCCACCTCGTTCAGACCGTGTTCGTCCGCGGCCTGCCGGTTCTGTTCCAGCACCTTGTAAACGTCATTCGGGTCATCCGCCTTGGCCCGGCCGGTGCGCTGGCCGGGGTTGTGGTGATGGCCGGCAAGTTTCGCGAGGTCCTTGGCCGTCGGCATCGCCTCGCCGCCGGTCGCGGGCGCGTTGTCGCGTTTGAAGTCGCGTTCCTTGAAGCCGTAAACCTTGCGGGGCGGATCGGGTTCGTCGGGCATGGGCGGGAGTAAAGGGAAAACCCGGCGGAACACACGGCGGAAAATCCGGCCCAGTCGCTGCAATTTTCCTGGGGCCGTGTAACCAGAATCGTTTCGACGGAGACGCGGCAAGCGGTTTGGCTTCTCGGCATGGCAGATGACCGCACGCAGAACCGGGGTTGTGGCTACGTGATGTTTGCCGTGCTGCTGCTGGGCGGTGGCGGCCTGCTCAGCCTGGCGGCGACCCAGCTGCGACGGTTCGGCCACCGGCCGGTGCCGGAGGTGCTGGTGCCGGCGATCCTCGGCCTCCTGATGGTCGTGGGCGCGTTCTTCATGTGGCGGCTGGCGCGGCGGTATTCGCGGGAGATCGCCGCGACGACGGAACGCAAGGCGCAGTTCCCGGACCAGCCGTGGAAATGGAAGCAGGAGTGGGCGGGGCCCGCCATCGAGGCCGATGCGGAAGCGGGCACGGTGGTGATCTGGTTCTTCGCCCTGGTCTGGAATCTGATCAGCTGGACCGCGACCGCCGCCATGCTCACCAAGGGCATCGGCAAGCCCGGCGAATACTTTGTGCTGCTGTTTCCGGCGGTCGGCCTGCTGCTCCTGTGGGTGGCCATCTACCAGACCATGCGCGCGCGCAAATACGGCCGCGCACGCTTCGTGCCCTCGTCGCTGCCCGGCGTGATCGGCGGCTACCTCGGCGGCGTGATCGAGGTGCCGGCGCGGGTGATTCCCGAGGCCGATGCCCGGCTCACGCTGAAGTGCATCCGCCGCGAGGTGCGCGGCAGCGGGAAGAACCGGAGCGTGCGCGAGAACGTCCTCTGGGAGCGCGAGGAGCTCATCGCCCGCGACAAGTGGATGGCCGCGGCGCGCGGCACCAGCATCCCGGTGCTTTTCTACATTCCGGCCGGCCAGCCGCCAACGGACGATCGCGACCGCAACAACGAGATCATCTGGCGCCTGGCCGCTTCGGCTGCGACCGCGGGCGTGGATTTTGCGACCGGTTTCAAGGTGCCGGTCTTCGCGACCGGCGCGCCCGCGCCGCCCCCGGCGGCCGGCGCGCCCGTGTTGGAGGAATACACGCCCGTGGCGCTCGACGGCGCCGCGCTGGCCGCCTGCGGCGTGCGCCGCGAGGGCGACACGTTTCACTTCAGCTCCGGCCATCTGCCCGGGACGAAGCTCACGACCGCGGTGCTCTTCCTCGGGATCGTCGCGTTGCTCGCGTGGTTCTGGACGCAGCGCATCCCGGCGCCGGTGTGGGGTATCACGCTGTTCTTTGGCGCGATCATTGCGCTCTTCGCCGGCAGCGTGTGGTTCGACGCCTACGAAGTGCGGATCGAGGCCGCGGACGTGGTCGTGACGAAGCGCCGGCCCTGGGGCACGAAGGTCGAGCGGGTGGCACGGGCCGAGGTCGTGGCGGTGCGCCACGACAAATCCATGTCGTCGGGCGAGAACCAGTATCTGCGCCTGAAGCTGGAGGGCGCGCCGGCGGCCCCGGGCGAACCCGGGGCGGAGGAGCCGTTCCTCGTGCGCAAGATCCGCGAGAAGGCCGAGGCGAAGGCGAAGGAGACCGGCAAGCCGCTGCCGCCCGAGTTCGTCGCCCAACTCTCGAACCGGCCGAAGTTCTCGATCGAGTTCGCCAAGCACATCCCCGGCCAGACGAAGGCCGAGGCCATCGGTGCACTGGTCCTGGCGGCGATCCGCGGAAAGTAAGGCGGCGTGGAGGGTCGGTCTCCGCACCCACCGGCTTTGGGCGGAGGCTCCGCGTCCCGGCGGACCGTGGATATGGACGGACCACCTTGTCGCCGTTTCGACAAGCTCAAGCCGTTCGACAAGCTCAGGCCCTGAGCAGCCGCCGAAGGGGTCCCGAGCCTGTCGAGGGACTGCGCTCCCAGGCGGCTACTGGCAGCAAGCCCGCGCGGAGCGCGGGCTCCACCTGCCGGCCCGTCGGGACGAGGGCCCTCCCGCTCACAGCAGCGAGAAGGTGGTCCATGGCTGGCCGGGGTGGAGACCGGCCAGCCCGCGGCTCAGCCGAACTGTTGTTCCATTTCCTTCATCTCCTTCGTCTCGCGCTTGCTCTGCCAGATGGACCACGCGATCGCCGCGATGCAGGCCACCACGACAAGCACGCCGACGACCCGGCCGCCGGGGCCGGCGGATGGATCGATGACGTTGAACTTCATGACCAGGCCGAGCGTGATGAGGCTGACCATGTTCATCACCTTGATGAGAGGATTGATCGCCGGGCCGGCGGTGTCCTTGAGCGGGTCGCCCACGGTGTCGCCGGTCACGGCGGCCTTGTGGGCCTCCGAGCCCTTGCCGCCGTAGTTGCCGTCCTCGATAAACTTCTTGGCGTTGTCCCACGCGCCGCCGGCGTTGGCCATAAAGACGGCGAGCAGCTGGCCCGTCAGGATCATGCCGGCGAGGAAGCCGCCGAGCGCCTGCGTGCCGAGGAGGAAGCCGACGAGCAGCGGGGTGAGGATCGCAA
This sequence comes from Oleiharenicola lentus, assembly GCF_004118375.1. Lineage (NCBI taxonomy): Bacteria > Pseudomonadati > Verrucomicrobiota > Opitutia > Opitutales > Opitutaceae > Oleiharenicola > Oleiharenicola lentus. The sequence continues at coordinate 791,474 of NZ_SDHX01000002.1, read as the reverse complement.
GGAAGCCGGGACCGACGAGCTCCTTCTGCGCCGTCGAGGTGCAGATGTCCACGACGCGGCCGTAGTCGGGCTTCTTGGTGCCCGCCCAGATGGCCTGGTCGCGGAACTGGGCGCGGCACTCCTTCACGATGAGGAAGGCGGCGCGGCCCACGGCGCGGATAAGCATCGAGCTGAAGAGGAACGGCACGGCGCCGCCGATGAGGAAGCCGATGAACACCATCGGGTGCGCGACGGTGAGTTTGCCGGCCTCGGCGAGGTATTGTTCGGTCGTGAGCTGCGAGATCTTGTCCTCGCTGCCGACGGCGATGACGGCGATAAACGACGAGAACAGCGACACCGCGGCGATGACGGCGGAGCCGATCGCGATGCCCTTGGTCTCGGCCTTGGTGGTGTTGCCCACGGCGTCGAGGTCGGCGAGGATCTGGCGGGCGCGGCGGTAGGAGCCTTTTTCGGCCTTCTCCATCGCCTCGGGGTCGTAGCCCATCTCGCCGATGCCGTTGGCGTTGTCCGCGACCGGCCCGAACACGTCCATCGAGATCGTGTTGCCGGTGAGCGTGAGCATGCCGATGCCGGTCATGGCCACGCCATAGGCAACGAAGAGCGGCGGCGTGCCGATGTAGCAGAGGTAGGAGAGAAGGATGGCGCCGGCGATGACCAGCACGGTGGCGACGGTGCTCTCGTAGCCGACGGCGAAACCCTGGATGATGTTGGTCGCGTGGCCGGTCTGGCAGCTCTTGGCCAGGCCCTTGACCGGCGCGTGGGTCGTGTGGGTGAAGTAGCTCGTGACCTTGTTCAGCGCGATGGCGAGCATTACGCCGATGAAGCAGGTGAGCACGGGGCGCAGGTCGGTGTCGCCAAGGCCGAAGGTGGCCCAGAGCGGCAGCGCCTGCGGGTCGCCGCCCGGGAAGCCGGCGCGGGCCATGGGGTTGGCTGCAAGGTAGGCGGCGTCGAATTTCAGATAGAACGCGCCGAGGATGAAGAAGCCCACGACGGAGATGATCGAGCCGATCCAGAAACCGTTGTGCACGGATTTCAGCGCCGTGTCGGAGGTGTCCCTGGGGCCGGCCTTCACCGTGTAGGTGGAGATGATGGATCCGAGCACGCCGATGCCGCGGACGAGGAGCGGGAAGATGACGCCCTTGTGGCCGAAGGTCGCGAGGCCGAGGATCATGGCCGCCACGATGGTGACCTCGTAGGACTCGAAGATGTCCGCGGCCATGCCGGCGCAGTCGCCGACGTTGTCGCCGACGTTGTCCGCGATGGTGGCGGCGTTGCGCGGGTCGTCCTCGGGGATGTTTTTCTCGATCTTGCCCACGAGGTCGGCGCCGACGTCGGCGGCCTTGGTGTAGATGCCGCCGCCCACGCGCATGAAGAGCGCGAGGAGGGTGCCGCCAAAGCCGAAGCCGAGGAGGGCCTCGTAGGCCTGTTCGCCGTAGGCGAGGAAGATGAGCGTGCCGCCGAGGAGGCCGAGGCCGTCGGTGAGCATGCCGGTGACCGTGCCGGTGCGGTAGCCCAGCTGCATGGCCTCGCCGTAGGAGCGGCGGGCGGCGGCGGCGACGCGGAGGTTGCCGATGGTCGCGAGGCGCATGCCCACGAAGCCCACGGCCCAGCTGAAGAGCGAGCCGATGAGGAACGCGCCGGCGCGGCCGAGCTTGAAGGCGGTCTCGTCGCTCGGGGTCGTGAAGTAGAGCACCAGGGTGATGAGGATGATGAGCGGCCCGATCTTGCGGAACTGGGCGGCGAGGTAGGCGTTGGCGCCCTCGCGCACGGCGGCGGCGATGGCCTGCATGCGCGGCGTGCCCTGGTCGGCGGCGTTCACCTGCTTGGCCAGCATCCATGCGTAGAGCAGGCCGGCGATGGCGATCACCAGCACGACGATCAGCGAGATGATCTCCAGCCGGCTGTAGCGCGGATCGGTGAAGAGGCCAAACATCCGGAACCCGGGCTCCGCCGGCCCGGCCGTTGCGGCGGCCTCACCGGACTGCCCGCAGAGCGGACCGGCAAGGGCCGCAGCCAGGAATCCGGCCGCGAGCAGGAACAGGGTGGAGTTCGCGAACCGGCGTTGGCGAAACAGTTGGTTGAACAGCGCGCGCATGGGGGGAGGGTTGGGAAGATTCAGGCACCGAAGGAGCGCAGAGCGGAGCGCCACCAGGGGAAGTGGTGGATTTCCAGTTCCTCCTGCGCGGGCATCGGGAACCACGCGAACTGACCGCCGGCGGCGGCGAGGCACAGGCCGCCGGTCAGCGTGCGGAAAAGCACGTCCTGCTGCAGGTAGCGGATGACGGTCTTGGTGGGCTTGCCGTGCTTGAGCCGGAGTTCGCGCAGGCAGTCGCGCAGGTGCTCGAGGTTGGGGTAGGGCAGGTTGTTGGTGTCGGCGGCCTCGGGGTCGTCACCCAGGCGGCCGAGTTGCAGCTCGGCGAAGACGAGGGCGGGCAGCGAGACGGGCTCGGCCGGATCGGTGATGCGCGCGGCAAACTCCCGCGGCTCGAGCGAACTGACGACGCGCGGGGTGACCGGGCAGAATTCCTGGTAAAGGTGGAAGCGCGGGCCGGCCGCGGGCACGTAGGGCGCGGGTTTCAGCGTGAGCACGCGGCCGTCGTCGGTCGTGAGGTGCGCTGACTCGAAGGCCTCGATCGGCGTGCGCTCGAGCACGCGGTAGATGGAGAGGTAGAGCGAGCGGCGCGGGTGGCGCTCGTCCATGCGCCGCACATGGTCAGGGGTGAGCAGGCCGCCGGCGTGGGCGTCGGTGAGCTTGAAAAAAATCGCCTGGCCGCGGGCTCGTTTCTTGGAGCCGGTGGCGACGTAGGCGCCGAATTCCTCCGGGGCGAGATGCGAGGCGACCAGCGACTCCGGCATCAGCGAGACATAGAGATACTTGGGGTGGCTCATGACTGGGGCGGGGTGGGGGCGCTGGAATTCTCCGGCGACTCCTTGAGCATGCCAGAAGGCGCAAGTCCGCGCCGCGCACGGGTTGCGAAGAGCCGTGCGCGTGTTGCGTCGCCCTGGAGATGGCGGTCCGCCAATAAAGAAGGGCGGGATCAGCATCCCGCCCTTCTTGAGACTTGAGCCTGGCTCCTTCCTCGGACCGCTGCGGTCAGACGGTCAGCAGGTCCTTCTCCTTGTGCGCGAGATGCGAGTCGATGTCCTTGATGGCCTTGTCGGTCGCGGTCTGGACGTCCTTCTCGAGGCGCTTCTCGTCGTCCTCGGAAATCTTGCCGTCCTTCTTGAGCTTCTTGGCGGCTTCCATCGCGTCACGACGGACGTGGCGGACCGCGACGCGGCCCTCCTCGGCGAGGCGGTGGGCGGTCTTCACGAATTCCTGGCGGCGCTCGCGCGAGAGTTCGGGGAAGGGCAGGCGCACGACGCTGCCGTCCACGACGGGGTTCACGCCGATATTGGCCATCTGGAGCGCCTTCTCGATGGCGCGGATCAGGCCCTTGTCCCAGGGCTGGATCTGGATCATGCGCGCATCGGGCGTGGTGATGGCGGCGCAGCCCTTGAGGGGCATCATCGAGCCGTAGGCCTCGACCTGCACGGACTCGACCATGGCGGGGGAGGCCTTGCCGGTGTGGATGGTGGAAAACTCGTGGAGGGTGTGGTCCACGGCTTTCTTCATGCGGGCCTGGGCGTCGGAGAGAGTCGCGTTGCTCATGGGAGATAGGGTCAGGGTTCTGGGCGGGGTAAACTTAAACTGCCAATTTAAACTTCAACGGTTCACGGGTCACCCGTGAACCAGGGTGCCGATCTTGTCGCCGGCGACGGCCTTGCGGATGGCGTGTTCGTCGTCGAGGTTGAAGACGAGAATCGGGACGTTGTTGTCGAGGCAGAGGGAGAACGCCGTCGAGTCCATGACGTTGAGGCGCTGCTTGAGGGCGTCGATGAAGGTGAGCTCCTCGTATTTGACGGCGTCGGCGTGCTTCTTCGGGTCCTTGTCGTAGATGCCGTCCACCTTGGTGGCCTTCATGATGATGTCGGCGTGGAGTTCGGAGGCGCGGAGGGCGGCGGTGGTGTCGGTGGAGAAATACGGGTTGCCCGTGCCGGCGACGAAGATGACGACGCGGCCCTTCTCGAGGTGGCGCATGGCGCGGCGCATGATGAAGGGCTCGGCGATCTGGTTCATCGGAATGGCCGACTGCACGCGGGTTTTCACGCCCATCTTTTCAAGGCAGTCCATGATCGCGAGGCCGTTGATGACGGTGGCGAGCATGCCCATGTAGTCGCCGGTGGTGCGGTCCACGCCGCGCTTGGCGCCCTGGAGGCCGCGGAAGATGTTGCCGCCGCCGATCACCACGCACACCTGCACGCCGAGGTCATGGATTTCCTTCACCTGTTCGCACATCCGCTCGAGGATGGCGGCGTCAATGGTCTCGCTGCCCTTGCCGCGGAGGACCTCGCCGCTGAGCTTCAGGACGACGCGCTTGTATTTGACGGGAGTGGAGGCTTTGGCGCACATGCGGCGCTGATGAAACGATTGCGGGAAAGCCGCGTCAAGGGGGGAGATGGCGGCCCCTCGGCGGCGGCCGGATGCCCGGCGTGAAATTGTTCAGGTAATCTGTGCGCGCGGGCTTGCGGATACGCGGTGCCGTGCCCAACGTGGCCGCCTCATGGGGCGTCACCTCAACCTCCTGATCCTCGCCTTGCTGGCGCTGGCTGCGCCGTTGCACGCGGAGCTTTTCCTGCGCTGGAACCAGGCCGGCTATGCGCCCGGTCAGCCCAAGGTGTTGTTGGCGTTGAGCGACGCCGACCTCGCCGGGCAGGCGTGGACGGTCACGCGCGCGGGTGCGACGGTGCGACACGGGACCTTTGGCCCCAGCACGACCGGCGCGGGTGATCATACGCCCTTTGCCTACAACCACACCGCGGATTTCAGCGCGCTGCGCGAGGCCGGGGACTACACGTTTATCACGGCCGGGGCGGCGCCGGCGACGTTCCGCATCGCGGCTGCGCCCTACGAGCGGATGGTCTCGCTGCCGCTGCTGCATCTGCGGCGCGCGCGCTCGGGTTCGCCGGACACGGGATTGCGGCCGCTGTCGCATCCCGGCGACGCCGACGCACCGGTCTTCGTGCCCGACGGCGATCCGGCGAACGGCCAATGGAAACCGGCGGAGCCGGCGCGCACCGTGGACGCGCTCGGTGGCTGGTATGACGCCGGCGACTACATCAAGTTCACCCTCAACCAGGCCGCGACCGCCTACCATCTGCTGCTGGCCTACCGGCTGAAACCGGAACTTTTCGCCAAGGCCCCCGGTGGCTCCGGCTTGCCCGACGTGCTCGACGAGGCGCGGCACGGGCTGGAGTTCCTCATGAAGGTCCATCCCGACCGTGACACCTTCATCATCCAGGTCGCCAACGCCGAGGACCACAGCCAGGGCCTGCGCCTGCCGCACCAGGACAAACTCGACGGCCGGCGCCCCGCGCTCTGCGCGTTGTCGCGCGTCCACATGGGTGCCACCGCCGCCGCCCTCGCCCTCGGCGCGCGGACCTTCGGGGAGCTCGGTCGCGCGGACGACATGGCGCGCTACAGCGTGATGGCGCGAAAAATCTATACCCGCGCCCGCGAAGCCGACACCGTGCCCACGGCCTTCGAGCGCGACAAGGTGAACGATTTCTACCGCGACCCCGATCCCACGGACCAGATGGCCGTCGCCGCCATGGAGCTGTTTGCCCTGACCGACGACGAGACCTACCTGGAGCAGGCGAAAGCCTATGCGCCGCCCGCCGCCAAGGAAGTGGGCTGGGGCGACTGGAACTGGCTGGCCAACGCCGCGCTCGCCCCGCACGACGCGGCGGCGAAGCAGCGCCTGCGTGACGAAATGGCCGGCTACGTGCAGCACGTCCGCGAGCGCGGTGCGCCCTGGGGCCTGCCGAGCCGCTACGTGTGGGGCAGCCTCGCGCGCTGGGTCGGCATCGCCAACGCCGCGCGCGAAACCGCCCGCACGCACGGACCGGCTCCGGAGCTGGATGCGCTCTACTGGGGCATCGTGGACTACACCTTCGGCCGCAACAACTGGGGCGTGTCCTTCCTCTTCGATGAGCAGCTCCCCAACACCGTGCGCCAGCTCTACAGTCCGGTTTACCGGATGCTGAAAGTGTTCCCCACCGGCGCGCTTTCCGAGGGGCCCGGCGGACGCAAGCTGCACGACGAGCTGAGCAAATGGTTCAAGATTTCGCCGAGCGATCCTTTCCACCGCTTCAACACGCCGGCCGGCGTCTTCTTCGACAACGAGACCGATTTCATGTGTCAGGAGGCGACGATCACCGCGCAGGCCGACGCCGTGCTGTTCCTCGTGCTCGCCTCGTTGCCCGGGAAAAATTGATGAGGGGCATGGTCACAAAAAGCATAAAAGTCGCAGCAGCCTGCGGCGTGGGGATGCTGGCCCAGTCTTGCTGAAGCTCCGGATTTGTATGAAAATCCTCTTCAACCACATCGGCTACGCGCCGGACGATGCGAAGGTGCTGCTGATCGACGCGCCGGAGAAAACGAGCTGGCGGGAACTGGCGCTCGTGAGCCTGCCCGATGGCGCGACGGTCTGGCGCGGCGCCGCGACCTTTGCCGGCGGCGTGGCCGGCTGGTCGGTCGGCCCATGGTGGCGGGCGGACGTGAGCGCCGTGCGCGCGCCGGGTCGTTACGCGTTGCGGTGGGCGACGGCGGACGCGACGGGTCAGAGCGAAGGCTTCGAAATAGCGGAAAGCCTCTTCGGGCAGGCGCTGGTGTCGGATCTCTTGTTTTATTTCAAGGGCCAGCGCTGTGCCGGCATCTACGACCGGGCGGACCGGCGTGCGAAACGGGTGGGTGACGGGGCGGTGCGCGACGTGCGCGGCGGCTGGTTCGACGCCTCGGGCGACACCAGCAAATACCTGAGCCATCTCTCGTATGCCAACTTCATGAACCCGCAGCAGACGCCGCTCGTCGTGTGGGTGCTGGCGCGCGCGTGGCATCTCTGCCGGGCGGCCGGGGCGCCGCCGTATTTTCTCGAGCGCATCCAGGCCGAGGCGCTGCACGGCGCCGACTGGCTCGTGCGCATGCAGGACCCCGCGGGTTTCTGGCATGTGACGGTGTTCGACCGCTGGTCCAAGGATCCCGCGGCGCGCGAGCTGTGCTCCTATCGCACGCAGAAGGGCGACAAATACGACGACTACCAGGCCGGCTGGCGGCAGGGCGGGGGTATGGCCGCCGCCGCGCTCGCGCTCGCCTCGACGCTCGGCGACGGAGATGAGTTCCGCCGCGCCGACTATTTCGCGGCCGCGCAGAAGGGCTTCGCGCACCTGCAACAGCACGGCCTCGGCTATCTCGACGACGGACAGGAGAACATCATCGACGACACCTGCGCGCTGCTCGCGGCGGTCGAATTGCAAGCGGTCGCGCCGGGCGCGTCCGTCGCGGCCGAGTTGGAGAAGCGGCTGGCCAGCCTTGTCGCCCGACGTCGCGCCACCGACGGCACCGTTTGGCTCGCGGCGGACGGGGCGGGGGAGCGTTCGTGGTTCCACGCCAGCGATGCCGGTCTGCCGCTTGTGGCGTTGCTGCGTCTGGCCGATGCGCTGCCCGGTCACGCGCAGGCCGGTGCGGCGCGCGATGTGGCCAAGGAGCTGGTGTGCGCACAACTCGCGCTGGGGCAGGAATACAATAACCCGTTCGGCTATCCGCCGCACTGGGTGAAGACCGCCGGTGTCGCCGGCCGCGTGCAGTGGTTTTACCCGCACGAGAATCCATCCGGCTACTGGTGGCAGGGCGAGAACGCCCGCCTCGCCTCGCTCGCTGCCGCGGCGCAGGCCTTGGGTGCGGCGACGCGTGACCCTGCGCCCGCCGCGGCCGCCCGCCGCTGGACGGACTGGGTTCTCGGGGCCAACCCCTTTGACCGTTGCATGCTGCAGGGACGGGGCCGGAACAATCCCGTTTATTCGCCGCCCTACGACAACGCGCCGGGCGGTGTCTGCAACGGCATCACCAGCGGCTTCACCGACGAAAGAGACATCGCCTTCGCGCCCACACCGCAGGCGACCGATCCCGCGCAGAACTGGCGCTGGGGCGAGCAGTGGCTGCCGCACGGCGCCTGGCTGCTCTACGCGCTGGCGCTCCGTGAAACCGGGGGGCGGTCCTGACAGTCTAACGCACCGGCTCCGCCACGCCTTTTCCCTCGCTCCGCCGACTCTTCAATCCCCCGCCACCATGGAAGTCCTCATCCAACCCAACGCCGACGTCGGCTGTGCGCTCGGCGCCCGCATCATCGCCAAGCTCGTCCGCGAGAAGCCCGACTGCGTGCTCGGCCTCGCCACCGGCCGCACCCCGCTCCAACTCTACACCGAGCTGATCCGCCTGCACAGGAACGACGGCCTCGACTTCAGCCGCGTGACGACCTTCAACCTCGACGAATACGTCGGCCTGCCCGCCGCGCACGACCAGTCCTACCGCTGGTTCATGCGCGAGAATCTGTTCCGGCACATCAACATCGACCCGCAGCGCACGCACGTGCCCGACGGCACCGCCGCCGACCTTCACGCCGAGTGCCGCGACTACGAGAAGCGCATCCGCGACGCCGGCGGCATCGACCTGCAGCTGCTCGGGCTCGGGCGCAACGGCCACATCGGCTTCAACGAGCCCACCGGCTCGCTGCGCGGCCGCACCTGGATCAAGATCCTCTCGGAGCAGACGCTCCGCGACAACAGCGCGGTCTTCGGCGATTTTTCCAGGATGCCGCGCCACGCGATCTCGATGGGTGTCGGCACGATCATGGACGCCCGGCGCCTGCTCCTCCTGGCCTTCGGGCCGGCCAAGTGCCGTGCCGTAAGCGCCATGGTCGAGGGTCCGCTCTCCGCCATCTGCCCCGCCTCGATGCTGCAATGGCACGAGCGAGCCACGGTCGTCCTCGACGAGGCATCCTCGGCCGGCCTGAAATACGCCGACCACTACCGCTGGGTGGATTCGCACAAGCTCGACTGGCAGAAGCACGGGTGAACGGCGTCGAATGGCTGCCTGGCATGGATTGATTCGCTTCGCTCAGGGCTGCGCCCTCGACCTGCGGTCGATCCTTCTCCCTCCGCTGCGCTCCGGTCGTCGAACCAAGGTTCTCATCCATGTCCGGTTGCCAAAACTCAGAGAGTTTTGGCAACCGGTCCGGAGGGAAATGCGAACTTTCGTGAGGCTAATCGCCTCGCGGTCGGTTTTGCGCGTTTTGGCAGTTAGCCTTTTCGCGAGATTGGCTAAGCGCGTGGAGGCGTTCGAATTCACCTTTGAGCAGTGCTTCTTTCTTCGCACGAGACCACCGCTTGAGTTGAGCCTCGCGGGTTCGGGCTCCCGAAAATGTCTGGAATTCTTCGACCCGAAGGAGCGCGACGGGTGGGTCGAGTTGAGTTGTTCGACAGGCTTGGCCGGACGCGTGATCGTCTAGTCATTGCTCAAGATCCTCAGAGGCACCGATGTAAATAGTGCCCGAGCGCAGTCGAAGAAAGTAGACCACACACGTGCCCTTCGACGTGGGCCGTTGGCCCTTGCTCAGGGCCATTCGTCGCGATTAGGCGAATAACACGTTCATGTAATTCGAGTATGCCGGCCGCAGGCCATGAACAAGCCGTGCTCGGACGGCGCGTCGAATGGCTGCCCGGCATGGATTCGAACCATGACTAGATGAGTCAAAGTCATCTGTGCTGCCATTACACCACCAGGCAAGGAGGGGCCAAAGAAGCCCCGCCCTTGGGAGGGGTCAAGGGCGGAAAATGTCGGATCCGGGGTGCGGCCACAGCAACGACTTATCTCCGCAACGATGCCGTGATCCGCTGACCTGACGACTTTTGCGTCAGCCTATAATCGGTCCAATCGCATGGCCGGCGAACGCTTTGGCCACGCGGCGGAGATTACTTCGTTATCCCTCTCGCGTTGTCCGGACCTCACGCCTAAAATGTTCCCACTCAGGAGAGAATGCCGGTGCGGACAATGAAGCCGGGGCTTCTTGGTGTTCGCGGGGCGCCGCTCCTGCGCGTCCGAACGTTCTGTCCGGCCGGCAATCTTCGCCACCCATCATGCCCCTCATCCTTCCTCTCTTCGCCCGCCCCATTCCGATCCGTGGCGGAAAGGCGTGCGGGTGAGATCTGTTATGAATCACTCCCAGGCCCACCGGCCGGCCTGCCCAAACACGTCCGCTCCGGCCCCGCGTCGGGTGACGCGCGAGATGGTGCATGCCCGCACCCGCGAGATGGCGGTGCAGGCCGGCCGGGCGCCGCTGCAGATTTCCCAGGGCGACTATGAGCGGGCGCGCATCGAGCTCACCGGCGAGTCCGACATGGATCGCCAGGAGGCTGTGCTCGATGCGGCGCTGACCGGATTACCCGGGGCGCTGGCGACTTGGGAAAGCGAGGGCGGCCACCCGGCGGGTCCGGCCGCCTGAACTCAATTTATGCAAAAGACCAAAAAATCCGTCGCGAAACGCTTCAAGCTCTCCGGCACCGGCAAGCTGATCCGCCGCACGCCCGGCTTCCGCCACCTGCTCGCCAACAAGAGCACCAAATCGAAGCGTCGCGCCTCCAAGGACAAACTGGTCGCTCCCGGCCATGCTGCCCCGCTCAAACGTTGCCTGCCTTTCGGACTCTGAACCCCCACCACCATGAGAGATGATTACGTCCTCCAAGCCCGGGAAGTCATCCCGGATCCTTACATCCTGGTCAACGTCGTGTCGCGCCGCGTGAAGCAGCTGCGCCGCGGCAGCCGGCCGCTCGTCGAATCGCTGGAGAAGCTTTCGGCCGAGGACACGGCCCTGCGCGAGATCGCCGAACGCAAGATCAGCTACGAGCTCGGGCCGGAATAAAACCGCAGCTGTCCCGCAGCAACCGCGGGGTGTGACGCGACCTCCGGTTGTGTCGGCAGGGATCATGGCTAGGCTCGGGCAACCCCAGCCCCCATGACCTTCCCCGCCCGTTGTCTCGTCCTTAGTGCCGTCATTGCCGTCCGCGCGTTTGCGCAGGCGCCGCAGCTGGTCTGGGAGGCCAGCGGGTTCAGTGCGCCGGAATCCGCGGTCTTCGATGCGGGCCGGAACCAGTTCTATGTTTCCAACATGGGTGCCTACGGCCAAGGCGCGGCGCCGGGCGACGGTTTCATCAGCCGCGTCTCGGCCGACGGCCGGATTCTCGAGCTGAAATGGATCGCCGGGCTGCAGGATCCGAAGGGTCTCGCGCTGGCCAACGGCCGGCTCTACGTCGGCGACAACGCGGATCTGGTCGAGATCGATCCCGCGACCGGCGCCGTCATGGCGCGGCATCAGCCCGAAGACGGCCCGGGTTCCTTCAACGACTGCACGGCGGACGCGGCGGGCAACATCTATGTTTTTAGCAACCGGCTGGGCACGATTTTCCGGCTCGGCGGCGGAAAGTTCGAAGCGTGGTTCAAGGTGGACCGCAGCCAGACCGGCGGGCTCAACGGCCTCAAGGCCGAGCAGGACCGCCTGCTCCTCGGCGGCTGGACCGTGCGCGGACCGGACGGCAAAGAACAGCCCGGGCACCTTTCTTTGGTGACCTTCGGTGAGACGCCCCGGCTGGGCCGCATCGGCCGCAGTGCCATCGGCCGCATCGATGGCATCGAGCCGGACGGTCGAGGCGGCTACACGGTGACTGACTGGTGGACGGGCGACCTGTTGCAGGTGACCGCGGACGGTGAGTCCGCCGTGCTGCTCTCGCTCGGGCGCGGCACGGCCGACCACACCTACCTGGTCGGCGAGGGTCTGCTCGTGATCCCGCATGTGCTTGACCACAAGGTCCGCGCGTATCGCTGGAAGCCGTAGGCGGCATGCCGTGTATCCAACCAAGGTGTAGCCGTGCTTGAGTCTCGTGTCCGCGGGACGAAAGCGTGGCCGAATGAGACCACGTTGTCGCTACGCTCCAACGCGGCTCCTGCTTAAATGCAGCGATTCATGGTCAGCCCGTTTCGGATCCGGCTAAATCGTAATTCGTCAATCGTAGATCGTGAATCTCCTCACTCCACCTTCAGGCGTTTGTAGCTCACCGTGTAGGGGCGCGCCTGGAGGATCACGACATGGCGGTCCTCGCCCGCGATGAGGAACTCGGCGTCCACGGCGTTGGCGGATCCCGGCCAGCGCCAGAGGAAGTGACTGTGGAGCTTTTGCAGGGCAGGCGCCAGTTTCTGGAGATCGGCCTCGGTCAGCAGCGGCTGTCCGCCCGAGCGCGAGCTGCGGGACAGCACCTCGAACTCGAACTGGTCCGTGAAGGTGTAGATCATGTGCTGCTCGGGGATCTCGTTGCCGCCGGCGCCGGTGACGCTGCCGCCGAGCACCTGGGCGTTGATCAGGAAGCCGGGCCGGTCCTCGGTGAAGGGGTTGGCGGTGATGGCCACACCGTTGGCCACGGCGCCATCCACGAAGGGCTGCACCAGCACCGCCATCGCCACGGCGGCATGGTCCACGCCGTGCCACGCACGCTCCTCGAATGCGCCCTGCTGCCAGACGCTGGCCCACACGCCGCGGAGGGCGGTGGCGATGTCGGCGTCGCTCGCCCCGGCCTTGATCCGGATTGAGCGGTACAGGCCTGCGCCCGTGAAGCCGGCGAGGTCCTCGGCGTTGGTGCTGGAGCGCAGAATCCAGCGCGAGCCGGGCGCGGTCGCGCGGATGCGCTCAGCCACCTGTTGCACGAGCTGGGGGTCCACCGGGTGTGCCTCGATGGTGGTGCGGACCTGCTGGAGCCACTGCGCGCGGACTTTCGAGTCGGCGATGAAATCCGCCGCGGCGGTGCGTGCCGGGAGATCGTCGAGCGCGCGGCTCGCACGGACTTGCGCGAGGTAGTGCGCGACCGGGATCACAAAGCCGCCGGGCGTGACCAGGCCCTTGATGCGCGAGGCTTCGCCCAATTGCGCGGCCTTGGCCCCGGCGAAACGGGTGTCTTTGAGGCGCAGGCTGTTCACGTCGAGCAGGCGCGTTTCGGCCGGGTCGAGCTGCGGCACCTTGATGGATTTGGGGCGGCGCTTGGCCCAGTGCGCCTGTGCCTCGGCCGGGTCGGCCGGACGGAGCGAAAACTCCTGCGACCCGACCACGAGTTCCACGAGCTGGCCGTCGAGCGCCGCCCAGTCGGGCCGGTTCAGCGCCTCGCGCAGCGCCATGTTGGGCGTGCCGCGGTTGGCGCAGAGAATCGCAATGTGGCCGAGCGGGGCCTGCAACTCGGCTGAGATCACGCCGGCGTTGACGGGGATCTCCTCGGGCAGCTGCTCCAGCACCAAAATCTGGTCGGCGCGCACAGTCGCGACGTCCAGCGGGCCGCGCACGATCCGCAGGTGGCCGAAGGTCCGGCCGGTGGTGAGCGGCTGGTAGCGGATGCCGGCAAACACCTCTTCGGTGTTCGCCAGCGGCAGCCGGTCGCGCACCGCGGCGAGGTTGCGCTCCTGCAGGTCGGAGAGCGGCCGGAAGCGCAGCCGGTCGCCGATCCACAGCGCGGCGCGGAGCGTTTCGTAGAGGCGGAGGATGCGCTCGCCGGACAGCGTGTCGGAGCTCGACAGCTCGAGCGTCCAGAGGCCGGAGTCGAGGTAGTGCGTGATGGTGCCCATCTCGAAGCGCCGGCCGGCGTCGCGGTATTCGAAGGAGTTGAACAGGTCGTGTTCCTTGACCGGCCGGCCCGGCCCGGAGAGGCGTTCGATCGCGAAGTAGTAGTGATAGGGATAGCGCTCGGTGTCGGTGAACCAGAGCCGGCGGCGGCTCTCCAAATCCAGGAGGAACTTGACCGACTCGGTGCGGGCAAAAGCGGAGGACTCCGTGCGCGCGGCCAGCCGCCGCCACGTGGCCTCGTCCGGAATGGTGTGCGCCGAGTCGAGGCGCTTGAGCTTGGCCGGGCGCGGTTCCTTGGCTTCAGCGCCGGGCGAGTTGGGCAGCGCAAGCGCCAGCAGGCAGGCAAGGAGCAGAGAGGCCGGCCGGTGCGCGGAGAGCATGTCCAAAGATGGCCGGCCGGCCGCCGGGACTCAAGGTCAGCTTCCGCCGAAGGCCGGCCGGACCATGATCCTTTTTTCCGGAATTAAGATTCCGCGTCGGAGGTTTGCCAGGGGTGGGCCGGGGCGGCTCAATGGCGCTTCTTTCCACGTGTCCCCTTCTGTTACTCCGAGCGACCTCCTCCGCGCCATCGAGGCCGATCTCCGCGGCAATATCCTGCCGTTCTGGATCCGGCATGTCGTCAACACGCCCGCCCGCACGTTCCACGGGCAGTTGAGCAACCACCTCGCCGTGGAGGCGGGTGTCGGGCGCGGCGCCCTGCTGACCTCGCGCATCCTCTGGACCTACGCGGCGGCCTTCCGCGCCTACGGCGATCCCGCCTACCGCGAGATGGCCGACCTTGCGCACGCGGATCTGCTGGGCCGTTTTCACGACGCGCAGCACGGAGGCTTTTTCTGGTCCATTCACGCCGACGGCACCGTGCAGCGCGACCGCAAGCAGGTCTATGGACAAGCCTTCGCCATCTACGCGCTGAGCGAATACCACGCCGCCACCGGCGACCGGCGCGCCCTCGACCAGGCGGTCGCCGTTTACCTGCTGCTGGAGCACCACGCGCGCGAACGCGTGCACGGCGGCTACCTCGAGGCCTTCGCCCGCGACTGGGCGCCGATCGCCGACATGCGCCTGAGCGAGGTGGATCAGAACGACCCCAAGTCGCAGAACACGATGCTGCACGTGATGGAGGCCTACACGCGGCTGCTGCAGCTATGGCCCGACGCCGGTCTGCGGGTCGCGCTGCGCGAACTCGTGGAAGTGATGCTCACGCGCATCGTCGATGCGCGCACGGGCCACCTTGGCCTGTTCTTCACCACCGACTGGCGGCCGACCTCCGACAAGATTTCCTACGGCCACGACATCGAGGCCGCCTGGCTGCTCACGCGCGCCACCGACGTGCTGGGCGAGGCGGACCTGATCGCGCGCACCCGCACCCTCGCCCTGAAGATCGCCGACGTCACCCTCGCCGAGGGTACGGACGCCGACGGCGGCATCGTCAACCTCGGTGCCCCGGGCGGCATCGTGGACGGCGCCAAGGAATGGTGGCCGCAGGCGGAGGCGGTTGTGGGTTTCCTGAACGCGTGGCAGATCTCTGGCGAGGCGTGCTATCTCGCCGCCGCGGAGAACACCTGGGAGTTTATCGCCACGCACCTGATCGACCGGGAACACGGCGAATGGTTTCGCGGCGTCACGCGCGATGGCCAGGTCATCCAATCGCACGAAAAGGTCGGCTTCTGGAAATGCCCCTACCACAACGGCCGCATGGGGCTGGAGGCGCTCATGCGTCTGGGCCCGGCCCACTTGGTCCGTGCCTAGGCGCGCTGTGCTAAACTAAAAAGGCGGACCGGAGGGTCCGCCTTTTGATTCTTCACGCGGCGACGCCGCAGCACTTCTTGTATTTCTTGCCGCTGCCGCAGGGGCAGGGGTCGTTGCGGCCGATCTTCGGCGTCTCGCGGCGCACGGTCTTGCCGGGCTCGTCCACCTGGCCGGTGTAGACCCAGCGGCCGTCGTCGCGGCCGAAGAGGGCGATCTCGAGGTGTTCGCGTTCCTCGCCCTCCATCTTGAACTTGGCGGAGAAGTGCACGGCGCCGAGCTTGTCGTCGGGGCCGCCCTGCTCGGTCTTGAGGATGGTGAGGCCGTGCCACTCGGCGGACTCGGCCCACTGCTTGGCGGCAGCGGCGTCGAAGTCCTTGCGCTGGTCGGGGCTGAGCGAGCGCTCGAGATGGGCGACGTCGTGCTTCACGTAGGCCGTGTAGCGCGAGCGCATCAGGGCTTCGGCCGTCGGGGCGGGCGCGCCGCCGAGGATCGGGCCGCAGCAGGCTTCAAAGGTGGAACCGGAACCGCAGGGACAGGAACTCATGGAACCAGAGGCTCCACGGGAAGTAACAAGTTTCAAGTAACAAGTATCAGGGGCCGCGTTGACGAAAGACGATGCCCGGCGGCGCAGACAATGCCGGATCGGTTGTGCCGCTTCTTGTTTCGTGTAACCTGATACTTGGCACTTCGCCCTCAAGGCTCCCGGATTTCCAGCGTGCGGTTCAGGGCATCGGGCTTGAGTTCCTGCACTTGGCCGGAGGGCCATTGGATGACGACCTTGCGCACGCGGGTGTCTTCGCCGAGGCCGAAGGTGAGGGCGGCGTCGGATTGGGCGAGGTAGCCGAGGGCGGGTGCCACGGTCTGCGCGAACACGCGGCGCGGCGTGTGCACCTCGACGCGGGCGCCGCCGGCGGCGGGTTCGCTGCGGGTGGCCATGAGGCGCAGCCGCAGCCACGGGGCCGGCGTGCGGAGGTCGTTGCGCAGCAGAACGGGCGCACCGTGGTTCTGCGCGATCACGAAATCCGGGTCGCCGTCGCCATCGAAGTCCGCCGCCGCCACGCCGCGGGCGGTGAGGGCGGGGGTGTCCGTTTCGCCGCTGAAGAGCGGCTGCCAGGTGTCGCCGCGCGGCCAGAACACCTGCGGGTGGCGGACGAAATCCCGGCCGTTCTCGAAGCGGTTCACACCCGGCTCAGCGGCGCCTTCGCCGGAAAAAATCTCGGTGCGCCCATCGAGATCAAGATCGGTGACGACCACAGACAGCCGGGATCCAAGCGCGAGCGGTCCCGGGTCGGCGGCGGGCGCCGGATTCCGGGCCAGCAGGGCGCGCAGCCGTTCCGCATCGCCGGCGGCGGGGCCGGGAGGCAGCGCGCCCGTGGCGGCGAAGCTTGCGGCGGCACCTTCCTGGCGCGGGGCCGTCGCCACCGACTGTTTGCCGAAGCGGCCGTCGCCGCGCGCCAGGAAGAGCGACGGTGCGTGCTGGTGATAGGTGACAAGCAGGTCGAGCCGGCGGTCGCCGTTCGCGTCGAGCAGGGTGAGCGCGAGCGGCCAGGCGACGGGGCGGCCCGTCTCGGCATCGGTGTCGCGCAGGCCCGCCGAGCCGGGCAGGGCGGCGAAGCGCCCGTCGCCGAGGTTGCGCCACACGGTGGGCGGGGCGCTGAAAAATCCGGTCGGCGTGCCGTAGGACCGGCCCATCGCGGCGACACCGAACGCCGCCCCGAGGCCGACTTCCTGCGGCCAGCGGGCGTAGTGCAACACCACGAGGTCGAGGCGGCCGTCGGCGTCCACGTCAAGCCAGGCGGCGCCGCTGCTCCACGTATTCTCCTCACCGGCGAGGCCGGCGGATTCGGTCACGTCCTCGAAGCGGCCGCCGCCGAGGTTGCGGAAGAGCCGGTTGGGTCCGACGCAGGTGACGAACAGGTCGGTGAGGCCGTCGCCGTCAAAGTCGCCGGCCGTGCCGGCCATGCCCTGCATCGGCGTGTTGAGACCGGCGGCGGCGGTGACATTGGTGAAGCGTCCCTCGCCGTCGTTGCGGAACAAGGCCGCGCTGGCGGTCAGGCGCTTGTCGAGGGATTCCTCCCACGGCCAGGGAGCACCGTTGGTGAAGAAGAGATCCGGCCGGCCGTCCTGGTTGAAGTCGAGCACGGTCACGCCGCCACCGAGCGTGGTCGGGGCGTCGGTGCCACCCTGCTGATGCAGGAAACGCAGACCGGATTCCGCCGTGACATCGGTGAAGCGCACCGCCGGCGCGCCCGTGTCGGCCGGTGGCGGGAAAAGCCAGGCGAACAGCACGCTCAGCACGATGGCGGTGATCACGAGCGGCAGCAGCACCGGCAGCAGCGGCGACACCACGGTCGGCACGGGCGGCCGGACCGGCGGCGGGGCGGGGCGGGGACTGGCGGCGGGGGCGCTCACTATCCGGTGCGAAAGGTCGTGGACACGAAATGGTTCGCCACCTACATAAGCCGCCGACCCCTCCACGCAATGCCCGACTCCTCCCAGCCCGGTCGCTCGCTGCTCCGTTTTGCGGGCATCGGTGCGTTCTGGACGCTCGTCGGTCTCGCGTTCGCGAGCCAGTTCTACCTGTCGAGCACGCTGCTCGGACGCTCGGTCACCTGGGGTCAGGCCATCGGCTACTCCCTCGGCGACTGGTATGTGTGGGCCGTGTTGTCGGTGCCGATTCTCATGGTTGCGCGCCGTTATCCGCCGGAGGGCACCCAGGTCTGGCGCACGGCGGGCATCCACCTCGCCGCCGCGCTGGTGTGCTCGCTCGTCTATGTGCTGCTGCGCTCGGCCGTCGGCGTGGTGCATGGTTGGCTGGCGGACGAAGCGGTCGGCTTTGCCGAGGTGTTCCAGCCGCTGCTGGTGAAGACCTACCCGTTCAACCTGCTCGTCTATGGCGTCATCGTGACGATCAGCCACGCGGTGGACTACTACCGCAAATATCATGAGCGCACCGTCCACGCGCTCGAGCTGGAGAAGCATCTCACCGAGGCGCGCCTCCAGTCGCTGCTCCGCCAGCTCAAGCCGCACTTCCTCTTCAACACGCTCAACGGCATCGCCTCGCTCATGCACAGCGACGTGCACGCCGCCGACAAGATGCTCGTGCGCCTCAGCGAGCTGCTGCGCCTGACGATGCACCACCCGGGTCAGCCGCTCACGAAGCTCCGCGACGAGGTGGCGTTCATCGAGAAATACCTTGAGATCGAGCGCATCCGCTTCCGCGACCGGCTGACCGCGCGCGTGGACGCCGACCCGGCGGTGCTCGACGCCGAGGTGCCGAGCCTGATCCTCCAGCCGCTGGTGGAAAATGCCATCCGCCACGGCACCGAGCCGCGTTCCGGGCAGGGCCGCGTCGAAATCACCGCGCGCCGCGAGGGCGACCGGATCCTGCTCACCGTGCGGGACAACGGCGCGGGCATCCCTCCCGGCGGCTTCACCCGCGAGGGCATTGGCCTCGCCAACACGCGTGCCCGCCTGCGCGAACTCTACGGCGAGCGGCACGAGTTCACGCTCGCGAACCATCCCGAGGGCGGGCTGGAGGTGCGGATACTGATCCCCTTATAGGCCCTATACGTCCCATAGGCCCCATGAGTCCCATATTCACACCATGAAAATCCGCACCCTCATCGTGGATGACGAGCCGCTGGCGCGCGACCGCCTGCGCAGCTTCCTCAAGGCCGAGCCGGCCATCGAGATCATCGGAGAATGCGGCAGCGGCACCGAGGCCATCGCCGCCATCCGGCGCGATGCACCTGATCTCTTGTTCCTCGACATGCAGATGCCCGGCTGCGACGGCCTGCAGGTGCTGGCGGAGTTTCCGGCCGAGACGCGCCCGGCCGTTATTTTTGCCACAGCCCATGATCGGTTCGCCCTCGATGCTTTCGACGTGGCGGCGGTGGATTACCTGTTGAAACCCTTCGACCGCGAGCGCTGCCAGCAGGCGTTGCGCCGCGCGCAGGCCGTCGTCCACGGCCGGCGCGCCGCCGTGCCCGCCCCGGCGCCCGAGGCGCCCCCTGATCGCATCACGGTCAAGGCCGACGGACGCCTCGTATTCCTCAAGCCCGAGGAGATCGTGCGCGTCGAGGCGGCGGACAACTACGTCATGCTCCATCTTGTCTCCGGCCGGCTCATGCTGCGCGAGACAATGACGGCCATCGAGACGCGGCTCGGCACGCAGGTCTTCGCCCGCGTCAACCGCTCGGCGATCGTGAACCTCGACCAGGTGCGCGAGATCCAGCCGGCCCAGCATGGCGACTACCAGGTGGTGCTGCGTGACGGCACGGTGTTGCCGCTCAGCCGCAGCCTGCGCGGCAAGCTGGACCGGTTTGCGGGTGGAAGTTGAGCGGACCTTGGTCGGAAGGATTGGGTTGGGCGCCATCAGGGTGATTCGTGAGCAGCCCGGCGGGTGCTTTCCCACACCGCGCAAGCGTGCTGAGCCATGGTCAGGTCGCGAACACGTTGGCGCTGCGATCCACCGCGGCGTCAGTTCTGTTTGAACTGCTCCAGCGGCCCTGTCGCACCGGGTTCGCGGGCAATGAGCGCGGTAACCAGATGCTGAAGAATTTGGAGCCAGGCAAGGGTGGTTGGATTCACGGCGACATCCTGCCGCGTTTCGCTGACAGCCGCAGGTCAGGGGGGGAGCTTGCGGCGTAACGGGAATAGTTTGGCCGCAGAGCGCTATCACTGGCGCATGCCTCGCATACCGTCCATTGTTGCGGCCAGGTTCGACCTGCTTGCCGCATTGAGCGCCAGCGCGGCGCCCTGGCACCTTGGCGCCCTGGCACCGAAGTGGTCTGGCACGACAACGTGTCCAATGCCGAACGCCCGGAGGATCTGTTGTCCGTCTGGCAGCTGAATGCCGAACTCGAGACGGGTCGCGGGTGGTTGGTCGAAGGCGGGCACCGCCTGCGGGCCGGTTTGCGGATGCGCACGGAGATCTGGCCGCGTTTCGAAGGACTCAATCAGGTGGCTTCCGGGATCGCGCTGGCCTGGGAATACAAAACGGGTGTGGGGCCGCATCGCCCCGTGTTTGCCACCGAGGCCGTGGGCATCGGAGTCGCGGCGCAGGAACGCAACCGGAGCGGGAGGGGCGATTTTGGTCGGTTGGAGTGGACCGCTTCTCCAAACTGGGTTTTCGCGGTGGAGGCGTGCGGGCGGGAGGGGGACGTGGTTTCGTGTTTGCGTCCGCCCCGTCCCAACCTGGGGACCATCGGCAAGCAGATCACGCTGTTGGACACCTTTGAGCAGTGGGGCCCATAGATCGCGTATTACTTTGGCGTCCGGACCCGCAGCGGTGCCGTGGAGGTGCAACGCACCTTCGGTCGGAGTGGTGTCGCGCAGTGGCACGAGCTGCGGCACACCCTGCACGCCGGACCCGGTTACCGGAACCAGCTCACGATGCTGAGGTTCGTGACCTCGTTTTAAAAGCGAGAGTGCGCCCAAAACAAATACGGCGGCGATGGCTCGCCGCCGTCGAAAGGTGTGAGTTGGCCGCAACTCTGAGCCGCACGGAGAATTTCGGGCTGAGCGTCCATTCGGCGAGCGGACGGTGCCGCCGCTGAAGGTGCGACCCTTGCTGAAGGAAAAACCGGATTGAAAGCCTTCGGCCCAAGCTTCCAAGGCAGAGGCGCTCCCCGGGTTGGTCGAACGTGGCCAGGGCCGGGATCATCAGATCGCCGCGGACAGGCGGGGCAGGACCCGTTTCTGAACGCTTGCCTCGGGTGAAGTGATTGGGCAGGTTCGTACCCACACCATGAACCGTCGTGCCCCACGAACGGCCCGCAGAGGATTCCGGCGGACATTTGTGTGCTGGATTTCATGGGTCGCGTGCGGATGGGCGCAACAGGCCGCGCCGGCACCGACCGGGCTGGAGGAGATGTCTTTCGAGGAGTTGGCGAACGTCACGGTTACGACCGTCTCGAAGAGGGAGGAAAGGCTGTTTTTGGTCCCGGCGGCGGTCAGCGTCGTGACAGGGATGCAGATCGATGAGAGCGGGATTGAAACCATACCCGAGGCGCTCCGCCTGGCGGCGGGAACGGCGGTGGCTCGGGTGAATTCGCGGGAGTGGGGGGTGAGCGTGCGAGGCTTCAACGCCCAGTATGCCAACAAATTGTTGGTGCTCATCGACGGCCGCTCCATCTATACCCCGCTTTTTGGCGGCACCTACTGGAGCATGCAGAGCCAGCCGATGGAAGAAGTGGCGCAGATCGAGGTGGTCCGCGGACCCGGCGCCACGGTCTGGGGCGCCAATGCCGTCAACGGGGTGATCAACGTCGTCACGGCATCGGCCCAGGACAAGCCCGGGTCCCGGGTCAGTGCCACGGCTGGCACCGAGGGCTGGCGGGGATTCGCCCGGCAGGCGTATGGCTTGAAGGACGGCTGGGCGTCACGTTACTATGTCGAGCATCGGGAGCTGGAATCGACACGCGCGCTCAATGGGAGTGAGGTGCGGGATGACTGGCGCAAGACCCAGGCGGGCTTCAGGGCCGACCGCAAACTCGCGGGCAAGACCGAGCTGACCCTGCAGGGGGATTTGTTCCAAGGTGAAGGTGGACTGACGCAGCCCGTCGTCGACATGTCGGCGCCGGGCCTGGGGCGGATCGACACCGCGACCGGCCTGCATGTGCGCGGTTTTAACCTGCGGGGACGGGTTCAAGCCAGCGACAACGCAGGGGATGGATGGTTTGTCCAGTTTTGGGCCGACCATGCGCGCCGCGAGGAGACTTTGATTTGTGAAACCCGGACCACCTGGGACCTCGAAATGCAGCGCAACCTGGCCCACGGCATCCACCAATGGACATTAGGGGGAGGGTTGCGCACCAGCCGTGATCGGACGGAGGGCTTTCTCCGGCCGGCTTTCGATCCGGAGGACGCGACGCTGAATCTTTTTTCGGCTTTCGTGCAGGACGAGGTAACAATCGGCGAGGCGTTTCGGCTGACCTTGGGTGCGCGGTTGGAAAATCACACCTATTCCGACTGGGAACTTCAGCCAGGGGCGAGATTGCTTTGGAAGGTTTCCGATCGCCAGGTGGTCTGGACCGCGGTGTCGCGGGCGGTGCGCAACCCGACCCGGTTCGACCGCGGGCTGCGACTGGATGCCGCCGCCTTGCCCGCCGGCGCACTGGGCCCGGGCTTTCCAGCCACGCTGATCCGGTGGCAAGGTTCCGAGGGATTCAGGGCAGAAACGGCGGTCGCGGGTGAAGCTGGCTGGCGGATGCAGCCGCGGCCGGGACTGACAATCGACGCGGCGGCATTCCTCCAGGATTACGGGGATGGTCTCGAAGCGGTGGCGGGGGCAACCTTTCTGCCCGAGACCTTTCAAGGGACGGACTACCTCGTCTGGCGCTGGGACCTGATCAACCGGAGGCCGACCACGGCCTATGGCGGGGAGTTCAGCTTCCAGTATGAGCCGACTGCCCGGACGCGGATTTCAGGCGGCTACTCGTTCGTGCGCATTGAGGCGGACGGACCTGCAGGCGGCGTCAATAGCAATGCCGTCGAGGTCTCGACCCCGCGGCACACGGCCTTTCTCGATGCCCGGGTCGGGCTGGGGCGCTTGTGGGCGATCGGGGCTGCGCTCCGGTATTTCAGCGGAAGCGGCGCCTTGCCGATCCCGGCGGTTCTTTCGCCCGAACTGAGGGTTTCCTGGGAACCCAAGCCGGGCCTCGTGCTGTTGCTGAGCGAGGACAATCTGGCCGATCCCCAGCGTCCCGAGATCGACAGTCGCACGGGTCAGCCGATCTCCCAGATTGAGCGCCGGATCGCGCTCAGGATTTCTTGGCAGCGTTGATCCGTGGGCAGTCATGACGGCGCCGCAAGGATCACATCGTGCCGCATCCATTCTGCCGCAGGGGAAAAGGGTATTTGACGGTTGTCCGGTCTCCAAGGCACATTACCGTGAAACAAACATGACGCCACGGAAGAGAACGCCGGCCGTCGCCCGCCTATCAGTCTGGTCTGCCATCATTCTGGGCGTGTTGCTGACCGGTGGCATGACCGCGCAGACAACGCCACCCAGTGCGGTGGGTGGCTTGCAGGAACTGTCCTTCGAGGAGCTGGCTGGCATCACGGTGACGACGGTATCGAAGCGGGAGGAGCGCTATTTCAATGCGGCGGCGGCGGTGCATGTCATCACAGGGGAGGATATTCGCCGCTCGGGCGCATTGATGCTTCCGGATGCGCTGCGGTTGGCCCCCGGAGTCGAAGTGGGTGCGATCAACAGCCGGTCTTACGCTGTGGCAATGCGCGGTTTCAACGGCACCGCCTCGAACAAGTTGCTGCCGCTCATCGACGGCCGTTCACTCTACTCGCAACGCTTCGCTTCGACCATCTGGGACATCCGGGACCTGCCGCTGGAAGAGGTGGAGCAGATCGAAGTGATCGGCGGGCCCGGGGGCACGGCTTGGGGGGCCAATGCCGTGAACGGGGTCATCAACATCATCACAAAGTCGGCCCGCGACACCCAGGGCGACCGGCTGGCCGCGGTGGCCGGCACCTTTGAATCGGGACAGGTTTACGCCCGGCGCGGCTTCAGCGTCGGGTCCGACGCCTGGGCCCGCGTTTACGTGAAAGCATTTTCGCGCGATGATTCCGAACCCCTGAACATTGCCGACAACAACGACGCCTGGTCGCAGGTGCGGGCCGGTTTCCGGTACGACCGGGGGGAAGGCGGCCAGGCTGTGACCATGATGACCGGTGATGTCTTTTACAGCGCCGCGGACCAGTTGGTGGCAGGTCTGGCGGATCAGGCCCATTCTTCCGGAGGTCATTTTTTGGCCCGGCGGCGCCAGCAGATCGGGGAACTGAATCTACAGCTACAGGGCTATGTGGATGTAATCCGGCGCGATTCCGGAGGAAACCTGAGCGAAGCCGATGTGCTCGAGCTGGAAAGTCTGGTTTCCGGTTCGTTTGGGCCCGGCTACGAATGGTCGGCGGGCTTGAACTACCGACGGAGCCGGCTCACGGACTCGGTCAACCCCACCACGGGAGTCGTGTCGCAGTTCACTCCGGAGAAACGATGGTTCACCCAAGGAGGACTCTTCTTCGAGGCCGCGCGTCGGCCACCCGCGGGGAAGTTTGACTTTTCGGTCGGGACCAAGGCCGAATACAATGAGTTTACGCAGTGGGAGTTTTTGCCGTCAGTGCGCGCAACGTGGAAGCCGCGGTCGGATATCACTTTTTGGTCCGCCTGGTCCCGGGCCGCCCGCATTCCCTCGCGGTTTGAGAATGACCAGGTATTGGTGGTGAGCGTGCCGGGCTTCCAAAGCCGGACGCTGCCCAGCCCGGCGCTGGAGGCGGAGGTCTTGTCCGCCATGGAGCTTGGCTGGCGCTGGCAGGCTCAGCGCGGTTTTTATTTGGATGCCACGGTTTTCCATCATCGATACTCTCGTCTGGTTACCACCCGTTCGACGGCGGTCGGCCCGACTTCCATCGAGCAAGATCTGGAGAATGGGGGTTTCGGCACTTCCCGCGGCGCGGAGATCCAGGCGGTGTGGCGGATCTTCCCCTGGTGGCAGTGGCAGGCGGCGTATACCTACTTGGATCTGGACCTGGAGGTTTCCGCTACCAGCTCCGATTCGAGCCTGGGGGATATCGCGAACCTCAGCCCGCGCCAGCAGTTTTCAGTTCGTTCTTCCTGGAACCTGGACGCCAGCTGGGAAATCGACGCGTGGTTTCGCGCGGTGGGGAAACTGAACCAGACCGGCCGCGTCATTCCGGCGTATGAAACGCTGGATCTGCGCATCGGCAGGCAGTTCGGTCGTGGTTGGGAGGTTTCGGTGGTCGGACAGAATCTGCTGGAGCCATCCCATCCCGAATTTCGTTTTTTCACGGTCCGCGCGGCGGTTGCCCGCGGGTTTTATCTCCGCGTCGAACGTCGTCGCTGACCCAGCTCTCGCCGATGTCAGCCCGACGCCCTCCGACCCCATTCACCGCCGCGTGGCGCCGGAGGCTGCTTCGGATCTGGGTGGTGCTGGGGTTGGTTGCCTGCCTGCGGTTGGGATTGGCGGAGGCATCGGCCGCGGCCCTGCCGGTCGCGGCGCTGCCCTCGCGCGAAATTACCGAATACGAGGTCAAGGCGGCCTATCTGCTGCGCTTTACCCGCCACATCGAATGGCCGGCCGGGGCCTTTGCCACGCCATCGTCGCCGATCATCATCGGCGTGTTGGGTCGCAGTCCGATCGACCAGGCGCTCACCCGGACCGTGCAAGGGGTCACCAGCCAGGGCCGCCCCGTCGAGTTCAGGCCGCTGGGCGATCTCGCCGAGGCCAAGGCCTGTCATCTCGTACTTGTCGGCCGAGGGCACGAGCGCGAGGAGGCCGCTTGGTTTCGTGAATTGAGCCGCCTGCCCGTGGTGACGGTGGCTGATTCGTTCGAGGGCCTCGCGCGCGGTGCCGTGCTTTCCCTCTACATGGAGGAACGCTCCGGCGGCGCGCGCGTGGTTTTTGGGGCCAGCCTGCCGGCGGCCCGGGCCGCCGGCGTGCAGCTCAGCGCGGCGATGCTGCCTTCCGCGCGGCACATCATCCGCGAACCGGCGGGCAAAAAGGAGCCGTCATGAACCGTGCCGTCCTGGATTCTGTGCAGGCCCGGCTGGCCCGCCTGATCCTGATTGCCGTGTTGTTGGCGATGGTGGTCACCGTTGGGACTCTGGTGTTGTTCGAGGTGACGACCTTCCGTCCCCGCGTGCTGGAAAACGCCAAGACCCAGGCCGACCTTATTACCGAAATCATCGTGCCGGCCCTCGAGTTCAGCGATCCGGCAACCGCGGAAAAACTCCTCTCGGTGCTTCGGCACGAATCCATGGTCGAGGCGGCCGCCATTTATCAGGCGGATGGAACGCTGCTGGCCCGCTACCAACGACCGCAGACCCAGGTGGTTCCCCCCGCCGGGCCGGTCGATCTTGGCGATCGGTTGGTGGGCAACAAGGCGATCGTCTCAGTCCAGGTCAAATCCGAGGGACTGACCATTGGTCAGGTCTGGCTGCAGGCGGATACGCCGGGTTGGAAGGCCCGGTTCCAGCCCTACGCGCTGCTCCTGACGGTGGTGGCTCTGGTGGTGGTTGGCCTCTCGGTCTTCATCGCGGTCACCGCGCGCCGGCAGATCACGGGTCCGCTCCAGACGCTGGCGGAGACGGTGCGCCGAATCGGCAGCAGCCGTGACCTGGGCCTGCGCGTTCCCGAAAACGATCGCGGCGAGGTAGGCGATCTGGGCCGGTCCTTCAATGCGCTGCTGGACACGATCAATCAGCGTGATCGACTCATGTCCGAGCGGGATACCCGGCTGGTGCGGCACAACGCCGGCCTCGCGCGCCTCGCGCACCTGGATCTGGACGATGTCACCCATTACGGCACGGTGTTGAAGGAAGTCACCGAGCTGGTGGCCGAGAGCCAGCAAGTCGATCGGGTCGGGGTGTGGCTTTTCGAAGACGCGCGCAGCGCCTTGGTGTGCGGGGATCTGTTTGTCCAGTCTGCGCATCACCATGAACACGGCCAGCGCCTCACCCGCGCGGAGTTCCCGCATTACTTCCAAGCCATCGAGTCGGACCGGACCATTGCCGCCGCCGATGCGGTCCACCACCCGGAGACCCGGGAATTTGCCGGGAATTACCTCCGTCCTTTGGGCATCGGGGCGATGCTGGACTCGCCGATCCGCTGGCGCGGTCAGGTGATCGGGGTCCTGTGTCACGAACATGTGGGCGGGGTGCGCGAGTGGCACTCCGATGAGATTACGCTTTCGGAGGTCTGCGCCGAGCGGGTTACCCACCTGTTGGAACGACGCGAAAGCATGCTGGCCGAGGCGGCCCGCCGGGAAAGCGATACGCGGTTCCGCGATTTCATCAGCCAGGCGCAGGACGCCATCTTCACGCTGACGCTCGACGGTCGCATCCAGTCGGTGAACGACGCCGCGCGCCGCATCACGGGGTGGGAACTGAACACCTGGATCGGACACCGGTTCCAGCGGGTGCTGCTGCCGGAGGACGTGGCCCTCGCCGAACAACGCTTCGCCGAGGTCGTCAAGGGGGGCGTGCCGCCGTCCTTCGAGCTCCGCATCCGCACCCGGCAGGGCGGGCTCGCGACGCTGGAGTTCGTGGTCTCCCCGCAGCGGGAAGGCGGCAAGGTGGTGGGCTTGCTCGGGATCGGCCGCGATGTCACCGAGCGCAAGCAGGCCGCCGAAACCCGGTCGCGCCTGGAGGAGCAGTTGCGCCATTCCCAGAAAATGGAGGCGATCGGCACGATGGCCGGGGGCATCGCCCATGACTTCAACAACCTCCTGACCGCGATCATCGGCAACGCCCAGCTGGCGGAGTTGGACCTGCGCCAGGCCGACCCCGTGCGTGAATACCTGATGCAGGTCCTGATCGCCTCCCACCGGGCCAAGGAGCTGGTGCAGCAGATCCTCGCCTTCAGTCGCCGCCAGGAGCAGGTCCTGGCCCCGGTCTCTCTCGACAAGGTCGTGAGCGAATCCCTCAAGCTGCTCCGGCCGGTGATCGCCTCGACCATCCGCATCGAGGCCAAGCTGCCCCCGGGTTTGCCACCCGTCAGCGGCGACGCGACCCAGCTGCAGCAGGTGGTCGTCAACCTGGCCACCAACGCCGCCCATGCGATGGAGGACAAGGGCGGGCTGCTCGAATTGGTGTTGGAGCAGGTCGAGGTGAACCTGGAGATGTGCAGGCTGCAACCGGAGCTCAAACCAGGTCACTACGTGCGGCTGTCCGTGACGGACAACGGCATCGGCATGAGCGCCGCTGTGCTCGAGAAAATTTTCGATCCCTTTTTCACCACCAAGGACAAGGGCAAGGGAACCGGCCTGGGACTCGCTGTGGTGCACGGTATTGTCCAGCAGCATGGGGGCATGATCTCAGTCAGCAGCGTGCTGGGAGAGGGCACGACTTTCCGGGTCTATTGCCCGTCGGCGAGCGGGACTCCGTTGGCGGCGGCGCCCTCGGCTGCGTTGCAATTCGCCGGGGCAGGCGAGCCGGTCCTGGTGATCGACGACGAAGAGCAGGTTCTCCGGGTTGCCGTGAGTGTTCTGCAGCGAAACGGCTACCACCCGGTGGCCTACCATGATCCGCTGCGGGCCTTGGCCGCCTTCAGCGAGCGGCCGGATCATTGGCGGTTGGTGGTCACCGACCAGCTCATGCCGTCGATCAAGGGCACGGCCCTGGCGGCCGAGATTTGGAAACTGCGACCAGGATTTCCGGTCATTCTCGCCACCGGCTTTTCCGGCAATCTGGACGAGAATGTGATCCGCGGGGTCGGGTTCGCAGGCATCCTGGCCAAGCCCTACACCAAGGAATCCCTGCTGGCCCAGGTTGGCCAAGCCTTGCAACGCCAGGCCTAGGCGCCGGTCGGCGCCTGAGCCTGATCGGCAAACGACGGCCATGGTTCGTCGTCGTTGGAAAACCAAAACATTCCTCGTTCGCGCGGTTGGTGGTGGGTCCGCACATTCTGGTGCCGGGTGGAAAGGCACCGGCCGATGGGTGGGTCGCATGTGCTAACATCTTTGGCTGCCGAAGGGTTGGCTGCGGCGCGGGAAGTGCGGAGTCTGTCCGGCAACCTGCCCCCCTGGGCCGTCGGATCGGGGTCAGAATTAATCCCTGCGGCAGGAGGGAATAGTTTGTCCGCCGCGCGCTCCCACTGGTTGCATGTCCCGCACCCCGTCATTTATTGCGGCAGGATTCGCGCTGGCCGTAGCCGTGCATCTGGCGGCAGCGCCTGGGCACCTCGTCACCGAGGCGGTCTGGCATGACAACGTGACCAATGCCGAGCGACCGGAGGATCGGTTGCCCGCCTGGCAATGGACCGGCGAACTGGAGGCCGGGCACTCGCGCAACCTCGCGGACGGGCACCGGCTGCGGGCGGCGGTGCACCTGAGGACGGAGCTCTGGCCGCGGTTGGAGGGACTCAACCAGGTCGCACCAGGCGTGACGCTGGGCTGGGACTTCAAACCGGGCTTGGGCCCGCATCGGCCCCGGTTGACCGCGGAGCTTGAGGCCGGCGAAGTGCGGGCGCACGAACGTGACCGCAGCGGTGGGAGCGGCGCCGGCCGGCTGCAAATCCGTCAGCGGGTGCGCACCGATTGGCTGCTGCTGGCCGGACACGAGTGGCGCCGCTTCGACGCGCGCGGCCGCGCCTTCGACCGGACCGGGCGCGAATGGTTTGGCCGGGTGGAATGGAGCGCGTCACCGGTTTGGGTGTTCGTGGCGGAGGGGCGCGAGCGGGTGGGGGACGTGGTTTCCTATTCGCGGCCACCACGGCCGGATTTGGAAGCCATCGGCAAGCCGATCACGCTGGTGGACACCTTTGAGCAGGGCGTGCCGTGGATTGCCTATTACTTTCGCGCCCGGACCCGGAGCGGCGCCGTGGAGGTGCAACGCGCCTTCGGTCGGACCGGCATTACGCTGCGTCACGAGTTGCGCCACACGCTGCACGCCGGTCCCGGCTATCGGAACCAGCTGACGACGCTGAGGTTCGCGACCGCGTTCTGAAAGACTTGGTGCCGCCCAACAAAACGGCGGCGAGTGCTCGCCGCCGTCGGAGATCGAAGGGAAGATTCGCGGCTCAGAGCCGGACCGAGAAGCTCAGGTTGAGCGTCCAGTCGGCGAAGGCGGCGTCGCCCGCTTTAATCGAGCCGAAGGTCGTGGTGCGGGCACGATAGACGGCGAGCGGCACGGTGATGGTGCCGGCGTAGCGGCCCTTGCTGAAGGTGGCGCCGGGCTCGACCGCGACGGCGAATCCGGGACGGCGGCTGCCGCGACTGCCGCCGAAGGCGTCGTTGCCGGGCACGCCCTCGATGCGGCCGCCGAGGCTCACGGAGAGTCCCGACACCGCCGGCACCACGATGTCGAAGCCCCCGCGCGCCATGTAGGCGTCGGGAATGGAGAAGCCCGACTCCTCGACGCGCTCCTCGGGGTTGAACAGGTAGAAGGCGTTGCCATAGACCGAGAGGCCGTGGGCGATCATCCGGAAACCCTGCAGCTCGACCGAGTAGCCCCAGCCGCCGTCGCCGGGCTGGATGGAGGAATCCACGTAGCGCTCGGTCGGGCCGGCCGGGCGCGTGAAGATGTCGCGGGCCTTGTAGTCGCCGGTCGGGGCCTTCAGGCCGATGCTCACCGCGAGGTTGCCGCGGAGGTGGTCGGCGTTGGGATGGAAGATCCACCAGGTGGCGCTGCCCCGCATGTCGGCGAGACCGGAGGCGGACGTGGTGAAGCGCTGGCCCGAGTTGTTGCCCAGATGCTCGTAGAGCGACGAGCGGTTGTGGTGCACATAAGGCACCGTGAGGTTGAGGCTCAGGCGGCGGGACCACGCGTAGGTGGCGGTGAAATCGTAGAAGCTCGACCAGTTATAGACCTCGGTACCGGCGTCGGAGCGGTGCGTCTGCTCGTCATTGCCGGCGAAGTGGCGGTGCGATTTGAAATAGCGGTAGGCGGTGCTGATCTGCCAGGTGCCGGGCTCCATGTAGGCGGAACTGTCGGTGATCATGGCGTTGCCGCCGCCGCGGGCGATCAGGCAGCCCTGGCCGAAGGAAACGGCGGGCAGGGCCAGGAGGGCGAGCAGGCCGGACAGGAAGGCCAGCCGGCGGGACAGGGTGGGGTGCGTGGTTTGCATGGTCGTGGTTTTGGGGTGATCGGTGGTCCCATGACAACCGATGCGCAGGACCCTGTGCATTTCTTGCTCTGATAAAAGTTCTCTGGGACTGAACGCCGTCGCCGCGGGGCGAATTGCCGGTCTGGATCACCCACGGTCTGCTGGGATCGCCCCACGCCGGCGCCCGCGCGCGCTTCGTCCCCAATTGGCGGCGGTTCATCCCGCCCGGCTTTCCTTTTTTCTCCCGCGCGGTGAAGTTCTGCCCTGTTCATACAGGTTTATTTGGGTAACGGACCCCGGTTGCGACAACGCTGCCGGGGTCGCTTGTTTTTCGCCCCTGAATTTCGGCGTTTCGCCCCAGAGTGGTTCCCCTGCCGTGTAAAATACCCCTCACTCGCGGCCGAATTTCGCCTCCACGCGGGCTTCACCCCAACGTATCGTTGCTCGATTCCACCCCGATGAAATCCCTCCGTCCGCTCCTTGCGCTGCTGGCCCTGCTCTCCCTGGCCGTCGCGCCCTTCACCCGTGCCGCCGACAACGCCGTCCTCTTCTGGAACGACCAGGCGTTGAACGCCATCCGTCTCGCGCGCACGCCGCCGCCGATCGCGTCGCATCACCTCGCGACCGTGCACGCGGCCATCCATGACTCCGTGGCCGGCATCACCCGCACGCATCGTCCCTGGCAGGGCCAGGCCATCGCCCGGGCAGGTGCCAGTCTCGATGCCGCGATCGCAAGCTCCGCTTTCACCGTCATCAACGCCCTGTGGGGCCAGGCGGCCAATCCGGAAAATTACCGTCGCGCCTACGCGCAGGCCCTCGCCGCCATCCCCGAGGGTCCGGCCAAGGCCGACGGCCTCGCCTTCGGTAAGCAGGTCGCTGAGGCCGTGCTGGCCATCCGCGCCCAGAGCGGCTGGAACAAGCCCATCGAGGGCACCTTCAGCAGCACCGAGCCCGGCCTCTGGCGCGAGACGCCCCCGGGCTTCCGTCCGCCGGTGCTCCCGCACTGGGCCAAGGTCGTGCCCTTCGTGATGAAGTCACCCGACCAGTTCCGCGCGCCGCCGCCCCCGGCCGTCAATTCCAAACAGGCCGCCGACGAGATGGAACAGATCGTCCGCATCGGTGCCCGTGACAACGCCGACCGCACCGAATACCAGACGCTCGCCGCCCCTTTCTGGGCCGACGACCTCGGCTCGGCCACGCCGCCCGGTCACTGGAACGTCATCGCGCAGGATCTCACGCGCCGCAACAAACTGTCCACCGCAGACACCGCCCGCTTCTTCGCCCTGCTCAACCTCGCGCTGGCCGACGCCGGCATCACCATTTGGGAAACAAAGTTTCATTACCGCACCTGGCGCCCGGAGACTTCCATCCGCGAGGTCACGAAGGATATCAACCCGCACGCCATCGCGCACCCGGACTTCATCCCGCTCATGGCTTCGCCCGCGTTCCCGAGCTACATTTCCGGCCACAGCACTTTCTCGGCGGCGGGCTCGCGTCTGATCGAGCGCTGGTTCGGCACCGACGACATCGAGTTCACCACCACCTCCGACGGCCTGCCCGGCGCCGTGCGCACCTTTAAGAAACTCTCCGAGTGCCGTGACGAGATCGGCATGAGCCGCCTCTGGGGCGGCATCCACGTGATGGCCGACAACGTCGAGGGCCAGAAGGCCGGCATCAAGGTTGCCGACTACGTCTTCGCCAACGCGCTCCAGCCGGTGCAGAAGTGAATCGAGTCACCACGAAACACACGAAAGACACGAAAAGGTGGGGATTGCTGCGCAAAACAACGCTATCAACATAGGGCCTTCTCTGACTGGCCTTCTGGCCTTTCCCCTTCGCGTACTCCCGCGAAAAGACCGAAGGATCTGAAATTTTGTGTGTTTCGTTTGTTTCGTGGTTAAATCCCTCCCTTTCCACCCCATGCTCAAATCCACGCTCTCCGCCGTCGCGCTGCTCGGCGTGGCGGCCTTCGCCGTTGCCGCCGACTTCACCGCCTCGCCGCTCGCCCCGCGCTCCACGCCCGCCCCCGGGGCGAAGCCCTTCACGCGGCTCGATCCCGCCGCGGCCGGCCTGACCGTGCCCAACGTCTTTGACGACCCGCGCATGTGGGGCCGCCTGTTCCGGGAACTCACGCTCGGCGCGGTCGAGACCGGTGTGGCGGTGGCTGACTTTGATGGGGACGGTCGGCCTGACATCTTTGCCATTTCCAAGAACGGCCCCTGCGCGCTCTACCGGCAGGTCGCGCCGTTCCAGTTCGAGGATGTCGCCGCCCGCGCCGGCGTCACGATCCCCGCGCCCGAGGGTGGCGTTTCCAGCAACACCGGCGCCACCGCGGTGGATATCAATCAGGACGGCCGGCCCGACCTCTATGTCTGCCGTTACGATCTGCCGAATCTTCTCTTCATCAACAACGGCGACGGCACCTTCACCGAGCGCGCCAAGGAATACGGCCTGGATGTGAAGGATGCCTCTGTGCACGCGACCTTCGCCGACTACGACCGCGACGGCCACCTCGACTGCTACCTCGTCACCAACATCCTCGATTTCACCAAGAGCCCGCAGGGTCGCCGGGATTTTCTCTACCACAACAACGGCAACGGCACCTTCAGCGACGTCACCGCGAAGAGCGGCATCTGGGGCCTCACCCAGGGCCACACCGCCATCTGGCTCGACGCCAATCACGACGGCTGGCCCGACCTCTACGTGGCGAACGATTTCGAGACGCCCGACCGCTTCTACCTCAACAAGGGCGACGGCACCTTCGCCGACGTTGTGGACGAGCGCCTGCCGCACGTCACCTACTTCTCGATGGGCGCCGACGCCGGCGACCTCAACAACGACGGCCTCGTGGACTTCTTCATCACCGACATGCGCGACCGCAACCACGCCGAGTTCATGACCGGCATGGAGGAGATCGGCCGCGGCCTGTGGGAGATGGAGCGCGTCTCCGATCTCATCCCGCAATACATGTGGAACGCCGTTTACCTGAACACCGGCACCGACCGCTACACCGAGGCCGCGCGCCTCACCGGCATGGCCGCCACCGGCTGGACCTGGTCCGCCCGCTTCGGCGACCTCGACAACGACGGCCGCCTCGACGCCTTCGTCACCGCCGGCATGATCCGCAACTTCATTGATGCCGATCTCGTGGACAAACAGAACGTCGCGCCGACGCTCGCCGCCCGCGCCGCCGTTTGGAAGAACTCCGCCCCGCGCAAGGAGACCACGCTCGCCTACCGCAACCTCGGCGCGCTCGCCTTCACCGACGCCTCCGCCGACTGGGGCCTCGACGAGCACACCGTCAGCTTCGGCTGCGCGCTCGCCGACCTCGATGGCGACGGCGACCTCGACCTCGTATATGCCAACTACGAGGCCCCGCCGACCGTCGTCCGCAACGACACCACCGGCGGCCACGCCGCCGTCATCAAGCTCGCCGGCCGCGCGCCCAACCGCGAGGGCATCGGCGCCGAGCTCACCGTCGAGACCGCCGCCGGCGTGCAGGTGCGCCAGCTCTTCAACGAGCGTGGCATCGCCTCGAGCGAGCCGGCGCTGGTGCACTTCGGCCTCGGCGCGGAGACCGTCATCAAAAAGCTCACCGTCCGCTGGCCCCGCGGCCAGGTGCAGGTTCTCGAAAACCTCCCCGCTGGAAATCTGATCACGATCGCTGAGCCCGAACTCCCGACCACGTCCACCCCGGCCAATGTTCGTAATACGAACATTGGGCCGGCGGTCTTCCGCACCCCGCCCCGCGCTGACGCGCTCTTCGCCGAGTCCGCCGCCTCCCGCGGTCTCAAGCACACCGTGCAGCTCCGGCCCTACGACGAGTTCATCGGCCAGCGCCTGCTGCCGCGTCGCCTGAACGGCCAGGGCCCGGCCCTCGCCAGCGCCGACGTCAACGCCGACGGTCGCGCCGACCTCTTCGTGAGCGGCGGCGCCGGCCAGGCCGGCCGCCTCTTCCTCGCGTCGGCCGACGGCTCCTTCGCCCCCGCCGCCGACCAGCCCTGGGCCGACGCCGCCGAGGCCGACGACACCGGCGCGGTCTTCCTCGACGCCAACGGCGACGGCGCCCCCGACCTGTTCCTTGCGTCCGGCGGTGTGCAGAAACCGCGCGGCGACGCCCAGCTCAACGACCGCCTCTACTTCAATGACGGTAAGGGCAAGTTCACCGCCGCCCCGGCCGGCGCGCTGCCCGCCGACGGCGAGAGCACGCAGGCGGTCGCCGCCGCAGACTTCGACGGCGACGGCCGGACCGACCTCTTCGTCGGCGGACGTTCCGTGCCCGGCAAGTATCCCGAAACGCCGCGCAGCTTCCTTTATCGCAACGAGGGCGGCAAATTCACCGACGTGACTGATTCTGTCGCCCCCGGCCTGCGCGACCTAGGCCTCGTCACCGCCGCCCTCTGGGCCGACGTGGACGGCGACAAACGCCCTGACCTGCTCGTCGCCGCGGAATGGGGCGTGGTCACGCTCTTCAAGAACAACGGCAAGACGCTTACCGCCGCACCGCTCACCGCCGCCACCGGCTGGTGGAGCGCGCTCGCCGTGGCCGACATCAACGGCGACGGGCGTGCCGACATCATCGCCGGCAACAACGGCCTCAACACCAAGTATCACGCCAGCGCGGCGCAGCCGACCGAGCTCTACGCCGGCGATTTCGACGGTTCAGGGCGCACGCACCTCGTGGAGGCGCAATACGAGGACGGCAAACTCGTGCCCGTGCGCGGCCGCAGCAAGCTCGGCTACGCCTTTGCGTGGCTGCCGAGAAAATACCCGACCTACAAGGCCTTCGCCGCCGCCTCGCTCGCTGACATCTTCGGTGCCGACCGGCTGGCTGGCGTGAAGCGCCTCGCCGCCACCGAGCTCGCCAGCGGCGTCTTCGTGCAGCAGGCCGACGGCTCGTTCAAGTTTGCCGCCTTGCCCCGCGAAGCCCAGCTCGCGCCCGTCAACGCCATCGTCGCCCGCGACCTCGATGGCGACGCCCAGCTCGACCTGCTGCTGGTCGGCAACCACTTCGGCCCCGAGCCCACGACCGGTCGCTTCGATGGCAGCCTCGGCCTCGTGCTCAAGGGCGACGGCAAGGGCGCCTTCACCGCGCTCCTCCCCGCCGCCGCCGGTATCATCGTCCCCGGCGAAGCCCGCGCTGCCGTGGCCCTGCCCGGTGACAAAGGCCCGCGCATCGTCGTAGCCTGCAACCAAGGCCCACTCCTGCTTTTCGAGCGGAAGTGAGAATGAATTGGGTCACCACGAAATACACCAAATACACGAAAGCTCGATGGTTCGACTGGATCTGTATTTATCCGTGTACATCCGTGGTTAAACCCTGCTTTGGCTCGCCTTGCCGGGCGGTTCTTCTCTGAATCCACGCATGCTTTCCCGTGCTCTTGCCCTGGTTGCGCTGGCTGTGTCTCCCCTCGCGGCGCGTGCTGAGAATTCGCCGCTGGCGTCGTCGCCCTCGGAATTTGTCCGGGCGCAGGCGACGAGCGGGGTGAAGTGGCACCTGTGGAACGAGGCCTCGCTCGCGCAGGCCAAGGCGTCGGGGAAGAGCGTCTATGTCTTCATCGGCTCGCCGCTGAGCGAGCTCACGCGCGCGACGATCAACCAGACTTTCACGAGCGAGAAGACCGTCGCGTGGATGAACGAGAATTTCTTCTGCCTCTTCGTGGACGCCGATGCCCAGCCCGATGTCGCCGCGCTCGGCCAGCATTTCATCAGCTCGGTGAAACAGCTCCGCGGCCAGCCCGTGCACCTCTGGCTCACGCCCGACACGCTCCAGCCCTACGACGGCGCCAACTACCTGCCGCCCTCGGAGGAGTGGGGAAAGCCCGGTTTCCTCAAGGCCGCCCGCGCCGCCCTCGACACCTGGACGATTGATCCCGCCCGCGCCCGCGCGC
Organism: Oleiharenicola lentus; assembly: GCF_004118375.1. Lineage (NCBI taxonomy): Bacteria > Pseudomonadati > Verrucomicrobiota > Opitutia > Opitutales > Opitutaceae > Oleiharenicola > Oleiharenicola lentus. The sequence continues at coordinate 754,718 of NZ_SDHX01000002.1, read as the reverse complement.
TCGCGACCGAGGCGCTCGACATGATGCGTCTGCCGCCCGTGGACACCACCGCCCCGCTCGACATTGAGGCCAAGCTCGCCGCCGCCGCCAAGGCCTGGACCGCCGCCGCCGATCCGGTTAACGGCGGCTTCGGCACCGCGCCCAAACTCCCCGAACCGGAACTGATCCGTTTCCTGCTCACGCGAGACGGCGAAGCCCGCGAAACCGCGATCAAGGCTGCCCGCGCCCTCGTGAACGGCGCGCTGCGCGATCCCGTGGACGGTGGCTTCTACCGCCGCTGCATCGACGAGGCGTGGAAGGAGCCGTATTTCCAGAAAACGCTCGCCGACCAAGCCCGCATCGCCCTCGCGCTCTTCGACGCCGCCGACGCGGCCAAGGACGACAAGCTCCGCGCCGCCGGCATCGCCGCCTTGGATTTCGTCCTCAAGGAACTCCGCAACCCCGACGGCACCTTCGCCGCCGCCCTCGACGGCACGCTGGAGGAGAATCCTGCTCCTACCAAACGGCCGAAATTTGTGAAGGTCGGGTCGGCAAGCACCGCATCGATTGCCTCGCTGACGCTTGCAATGCGCCGCAGTGGTGAGGTTCGTCTCACGGTTCTTTTGTCGAAAAAGCAGCCAAGAATAGCGCTTCCAACAGTCATGCTCTTGTCCCCACATCACGAAGCATCTGCACATGCTGCGAATTCCGACGCCCCACTCACTGCCGCGGATTGGCTCGGGACAATTTTCTTTGCCGGTGCACTCGAGCAATTGGACATAGTAGACAAGCCGCAAGTTCTACAGAGCATCGTGGACTATTGCTTTGACCCGACTTCAGGTGGATTCATGGCAACTCCGGCCAAATTGCCTCCCGGCATCGCCGTCCGAGTGCCCGCTTCGGGAGAAACGCCCTCCGCCGAGGTGCTGGCGCTGCTGGCCGGCGTAGACACCAAGACCGCCGACCTCATCTGCCGGAACCTGATGCACCAGATCGAATACGACGAGCTTCCCCCCGGCGACATCCTCCTCGGCCTGTCGGTTAACCGCTAATGGACGCTAATCTCCGCTAATGATTCCCGATCCAGACGGTTTGGAATTAGCGCGGATCAGCGAAGATTAGCGGTTCACTCCGGTCATGTCACCCCGGGCCTACGTTTACATCGTCCGCTGCCGTGACGGCACGCTCTACATCGGCACCGCGCGCGACATCGCCAAGCGCCTCGCGCAGCACGATGCCGGCACCGGCGCCAAATACACCCGCTCCCGCGGCCCGGTGAAACTCCTCTGGTCGGAAGGCCCGATGACCGTCAGCCGCGCCCTGCGGCGCGAATTCCAGCTCAAGCAGCTCACGCGCCCGCAGAAGGAGTCCCTCATCGCCGGCACGCTCGTGCTCAAGTTGCCACGCCGACGTTCACGATGAGTGCTCCTTGAGGTAGCGTTCGTAATCCTCGTGGGTGTCGAGGTCGGTGTTGTCCGGCAGGATCACGCGGCCGAAGTCGGGGCGGTTTTCGCGGAGGATGTCGCGCGCGCCGCTGTCGCCGGTGAGAATGCGCAGCCGGGGGAACCATTCCGCGCCGAACAGCACGGGTGGCACGAGGTTCAGCCCGGTCTGCGAGGCCACGAGCGAGCAGCCGCCCTGCCGGAAACGGCCGATCAGCTTTTCGAGATGATTCGGCGGCAGGCCCGGTTGGTCGGCGAGGGCGACGATCAGACCCTGGAGTTTTGGTGCGAGTTCCAAGGCGGCATCCACGCCCACACGCAGCGACGAGCCCAGCCCCTCGCTCCAGTTGGGGTTGAGGGTGATTTGCACCGGCAGCCCGGCCAGCGCGGGTTCGATTTTCTGCGCATCGGCGCCGACGACTACGACAACCGGGGAGACCGGGGCACGCAGCACGAGCTCAGCCACGTGGCGCACGAGGGTCAGACCTTGGACCGGCAGCAGCTGTTTCGGCCGTCCCATGCGCTTCGAGGCCCCGGCCGCGAGGAGGACAAGCCCGCACTGGAATGGGTCAGCCATGGATCGGGCCGGGGCGGTCGCGGAGGTGGCCGGGCGCTCGGCCGTTCAGGCGGGTTTCCAACTCGGCGAGGATGGCGAGGGCCACCGTCTCCGGCGTGCTGCCGCCGAGGTCGAGGCCGACGGGGGCGTGGAGCTTGGCCAGGGCGCCCGCGTCCAACGCGAGGCCGTCGGCTTTCAGTTCGTCCAGGATCCGGTCGGTGCGCACGCGCGGGCCGAGTTGGCCGAGGTAGGCGAAGTCGCGCGGCAGCAGCGCGCGCAGGAATTCCCGGTCGTCGGCATAGCGGTGCGTCATCACCACGGCGAAGGTGCGGGCATCGAAGGCTAATTGCTCCGCGAGTTGCGGGACGGGTGCGACGATCAGGCGGTCCGCGTCAGGAAAACGTTCCGCGGTGGCGTAGGCGGCGCGGGCGTCGGCCACGGTCACGTGCCAGCCGGTGGCCTTGGCCATCTGCGCGAGCGGACGCGCGTCATCGCCCGCACCGCAGAGAATCAGCGCCGGTGGGGCGGGAATGGTTTCGATGAAATCACAATCCGCGACGGCCTCACCCTCGGCCAGACGGGTGCCGGCTTGGTTCACGATCAGGGAAGTGTCGCGCCGTTCGTGCAGGTTGGCGCGGAGCGCGGCGATCCACGCTGGGCGTTCGATGGGAATCCGCTCGATGAGGACGCGCACGACGCCTTGGCACCCGAGGCCGACGCCCCAGACGAGATCGTTCTCCGCGGTGGTGTCGTAAACCGCGAGTTCCGGTTTACCCGAGGCGAGCACGCGGCGGGCGCGTTCCATGACATCCTCCTCCAGGCAGCCGCCGCTGATGGAACCCAGCCGCGTGTCGTCGGGCAGCAGGAGCAGGCGAGCGCCGGGGCGACGGTAGGATGAGCCTTCGACCTTCAACAAGGTCGCCAGCGCCGCGGGCTGCCCGGTGGCGGAGTCGAGGGCGGCGAGGATGCGGTTAATTTCGGACATGAGACGGAACATGTTTGGAACCACTAATGGGATTCCTCAAAGAGGAATCCTTCAGAGTCCCCTTCGGCTAATCGCCTCCGGATTTGATTTAGGGGTGCCGCTAATCGCGGCACTGAAAGGCCTGCGATAAGCTGGCCCAAATTCCTCACCGCGGAGCCGATAAGGCAGAGCTGCTGGAACAAGGTTTCGGCCCTTGCCGGAACCGATTAGTGGTTCAACTTCTCTGCCTTTGCCGTGCATTTCAGCTTTGGGTCAGGGCGAAGACATGGGCGTTGCCTTCGGCGCGGAGGAGGCGGGCGAGGGCGGCGCTGCGGACGCCATAGCGGCAGGTGAGCACGAGCGGGCCGGCGGCGGCGACTTCGCGCAGGCGGGCGAGATCGAGCGCTGACGCGCTCGTAACGCCGGCCGGGGCGGATTCGCCGGGCTCGGTGAGGTAGAGCGATTGGGCAGTCGGGCCCAGGGCGGCGACTCCGGTGGCAGCGAGAAAGAGCGACGTGTCGCTGACGGCGACCGGCTTTGCGGCCTGGAGCTGGTCGAGGCGCGAGCAGATGGGACAGTCGGGGCGGGCCTCGCGGGCGATGGTGAGTTGCGAACCGTCGAGCAGGTTGATCAATCGGCTCTGGCGGGGGCTTTCGCGCTCGCGACCGAGCAGGAGCTTGAGGGCCTCGGCGGCCTGCATCACGCCCAGCACGCCGACGGCCGGGCCGAAGACCGGTCCACCCGCACAGTTGCCGGCGGTGTCGAGGTCGGCGGCACGGCGGCCTTGGCCGTGGCAGTGCAAGCAGCCGCCGTGGCCCTGACGAAAGACATCGAGCGTGCCTTCGAAGCGGTGCACGGCGGCGGAAACGAGCGGCACGCCGAGCGCGAGGCAGGTGTCGTGCAATAGGAAGCGCGTGGCGAAGTTGTCGGTGCAGTCGAGCACCACGCTCTGGCCCGCAACGAGCGCGCGGGCGTTGTGCGGCGTGAGTTCGCCCTCGTGGCTGGTTACGCGCACGGAGGGATTGTGCAGGCGCAGGCGCGCGGCGGCCGCGAGGGCCTTGGGTGCGCCGAGTTCGGCGGTGGTGAAAAGGATCTGCCGCTGCAGGTTGGAGCGCTCGATCTTGCCGCCGTCCACGAGCGTGAGGTGGCCGATGCCGGCCCCGGCAAGATAAACGGAGGCCGGGCAGCCGAGTCCACCGACGCCGATGATCAAGACCCGAGCAGCGGCGAGCTTGGCCTGGCCGGCGGCGCCGACCTCGGGCAGGGCGGCTTGGCGGGCGGTGAGTTCGTCGTTAGCCGGCAGGGTGGCAGCCTCGACGGTGCAGTTCACCCATTCGGCGGCGCCGTCGGGGTGATGCTCCTTCTTCCAGACGGGCAGGCGGAGCTTGATTTCCTCGATCACGTGGCGGCACGCGGCGAAGCCGGCCTGACGGTGCGCCGAGGCAATGCCGATCCACACCGCGGCTTCGCCGATAGTGAGAGAGCCCGTGCGATGGACGCAGAGAACCTTGGTTCCGGGATAAATCCGCTCCGTTTCGGTGGTGATGGCCTCGCCCTCGAGTCGGGCCATGTCGTCGAAGGCCTCGTATTCGAGCTTCGTAACCGGTTTGCCCAGGTGGTGGTTGCGCACGCGGCCCTCGAAGATCGTCAGTGCCCCGGCCTCGGGGGCGGTGAGCCGCGCCTGCAGGGCGGCGGAGTCGATGGGCTGGGCGGTCAGTTCGAACATTGGGAAAGTTTAAGTGGTAAGTTTAAGTTGAAGCACCAGGCAGCTCAATCGGCCTTAAACGAAAGTAGGCAGGCTGACTTCAACTTTCATCTTCAACTTCCAACTGGCCGGTGCTCAGCCGCCGGCCACGGGCGGGATGAAGACCACTCGATCACCGGCGGCGAGCGGCGTGGTGAGCTCGACGTAGCGCTCGTTGATAGAGACTTTCAGCAAATGGGCCGGGAAGCTCAGGCCGGGATGCCGCTGCTGCAGTTCTGCGTAGAGCGCGGAGGCATCCGGCGCGGCACTCTCGACCGTGAGCGTGGGCACGCCCGCCTGCTCGCGCAGGATGGCAAAGAAACGGACGTGAATCTGTCGAAAAGGCTGAGACATCTTGAAACCACTCATAGCCACTAATGAGGCACTAATTGGATCGGATTAGTGAAATATTAGTGGAGATTAGTGGTTAAAATCATCCGCCGATTTGGGACATGCCGCGGGCGGCGGGGATGAGGTGCTGGGCGAGGCCGTGGCCCCAGGGCTTCTCGTGCACGGCGCCGCGGATGCAGTCGGCGATGACCTGGTCGCTCGCGCCGCCGCGGAGGTGGTTGAGCAGGTTGATCTCGTTGTCGCGCAGGAGGCAGAGGCGCAGCACGCCGTCGGCGGTCAGGCGCATGCGGTTGCACGCGGCACAGAAGGGCGCGGAGACGGGGCTGATAAAACCGAGTGCGCCCTGCGCGCCGGGCAGGCGGTAGAGGCGCGCCTCGCCGTCGAGTTTGCCGTCGTTGACGAGCTCGAGTTTACCGAAGGTCTTTTCGAGAAGCGCCACCAACTCAGCCTCGCTGACCATACCCTTGGTCTGGAAGTCCGAATTGTTGCCAAAGGGCATCTGTTCGATGAATCGCACCTGCCACGGATTGGCCAGGGTTAGGCGGGCCAGTTCGATCACGTCGGGGCCGTCGTTCACGCCGCGGCAGACGACGGCGTTGAGCTTCACGCGCAGGCCGGCGCGGGCGGCGGCGTCGAGGCCGGCGCGGACGTCGCGCAGGTTGCCCCAGCGGGTTAGTTTCCGGAATTTGTCCTCGTCGAGGCTGTCGATGGAGATGTTGACCGTCTGCAGGCCGGCGTCACGGAGCGGCTGGGCGAGCTTGTCGAGGAGCACGCCGTTGGTGGTGAGGCCGACGGTGGTGATGCCCGGGGTGCTGGTCGCGTGGCGCACGAGGTCCACCAGACCGGAGCGCAGGGTGGGCTCGCCGCCGGTGAAGCGGATCTTCCGGAAACCCAGCGAACCGAAGAGCGTGATCAGGCGGCGCAGCTCGTCGTCGCTCAGGAGTTCATGCCGCGGCCGGAAAGTCATGTCCTCCGGCATGCAATACACGCACCGCAGGTTGCAGGCATCCGTCAGCGAGATGCGCAGGTAGTCGATGTCGCGGTTGTATTGGTCGAGGGGCATGGCTCAGCCGGCGGGGCGCGCTGGGGCGGGGAGCCAGCGACGCAGGGAATAGAAGAGGATGCAACCCACGATCATGCCCGTGAGGTAGCCTTGCGGAGCGAAAACGCAAACGAGCGCGACCACCGCGGCGATGCCCAGGGCCAGCGGCGTGCGAGGCACCTCGCGCAGGAGCAAGAGCAGCACGCCCGCCTCGACCAAGAGGATCGCACCGAGCACCGGGGCGGGAAAGGCACGCAACACCTCCTGGAAGGCTCCGCTGAACAGCGCACCCACCACCAGGTAAAGCGCACCGTAGATGACGACTGAACCGCCTGTACGAGCCCCCAGCGCGTAGTAGCCGGCGAGCCCGCCGCAGCCGTGGCACATGGGAATGCCGCCAAGCCAGGGGGACAGCAGGTTGATGACGCCGTAGGTGCCCCCTATGCCGCGCAGGGTCACCGGCCGATCCGGGAAAAGGTCGGCCACCGTGCGCTGGGTGGCGATGACGGAGTTCGACAGCGACAAGGGTACCTGGGGAAGCACGAGCAACGTGAGGGCGGCGGCCCATTGGTCCCAGGGCAGGGCGGCGGGCGTGGGCAGCACCAGACCGAAGCCGTGACTGATCACGTTCCAGTCAATCCGGGCGAACGCCGCCCAGAGCGCGCCCGCGCCGACAACTACGAGCGCCCCGGGGAAGTGTTGGTGGCTGCGAAGCCACACCAGCACCGCCACCGCGGCCCCGGCTGCGATCCAGCCCAGGTTGCCTTCGCGTCCGGTCAAGCCCAGGGCCGTGCGGGCGAGTGCGATGCCGAGGCCGGCTTGGATGCCGCGCACGACGAGCACGGGGATGAGCCGTTGCAACCGGTCGAGCAGACCGGAGTGAGCGAGCGCCAGCATGAGCGCACCGATCATCAGCCCCGCAAGCTGCAGTTGCGCGCCGGAGGCCTGGCCCGCGATCACGACGACGGCCATGGCCTTGAGCGGCTGCACCGGCATGGGCAGTCCGTAGAGCAGGCCCGAGGCGATTTGCGCGAGGCCGAAGGCGATGAACACGCCTGCCGGATCGAGTCCGGTCGCGAGCAGGATGCCGGCGATCAACGGCAGGTCGGTGCCGATGTCGCCGAATGCTCCGGCGAATTCATGCCGGTCGAAGCGCAGCCTTTTCAGGGCCGGCATGGCGCTTTGAAGACCTCGTTGACCAAGCCGGGTCGGAAGCCGGCGATATGGTCGATGGCCTCGGCGATGGCGGGGACGATGAGCGGCAGGCACTCGCCGATGGCGCGCGGGCGGCCGGGGAGGTTGATGATGAGGGAGCGTCCGCGCACGCCGGCGGTGGCGCGGGAGAGGATGGCGGTCTTCACCTTTTCGTAGCTGTGCATCCGCATCACCTCGCCGAAGCCGGGCAATTCCTTCTCGAGCACGGCGCGCGTGGCCTCGGGCGTGACGTCGCGCGCGGAGGGCCCGGTGCCGCCAGTGGTGATGATGAGCGGGCACTGCTCGACGTCGGCCAGCCGGATGAGCGCGGCTTCGAGCTGCGCGCGGTCGTCGCGCAGGAGCACGCGGACCCAATCGAGCGGCTCGGTGAAATGGCTCGCGGTGACGCGCTCGATCTCCGGGCCGCTCTCGTCGGCATAGACGCCGTTGGCGGCGCGGTCGCTTAGGGTGATGCGGGCGACTTTCATGGGAGCTATTGGTTAACCACGGAATACACGGAACACACAGAAGGGCGGGAGATTGCTGGAGGGTCCAGCTCCAGCTGGGCCGCGGCCCGTCGGGAGACGGGCCCTCCACCTGATTCGTGTCCATTCGTGTCCATTCGTGGTAAAATCCTTAGGCCTTGGTCTTCTCCACCACCCGGATACCGCCGATGGACATGGCTTTGTCCACGGCCTTGCACATGTCGTAGAGGGTGAGGGCGGCGACGGAGACGGCGGTGAGCGCTTCCATTTCGACGCCGGTCTTGCCGGTGAGGCGCGCGGTGGCGCGGATGCCGATGCCATCGTCAGCGACGGTGAAATCGACGTCCACATGGCTGAGCGCGAGGGGGTGGCAGAGCGGGATGAGTTGGGCGGTGTTCTTGGCGGCCTGGATGCCGGCGATCTTGGCAACGGTGAGCACGTCGCCTTTCGGCAGGGCCTTGGCGCGCAGCAGCTCGATGGTCTTCGGTGAGCAGGTCAGGCGGCCCTCGGCCACGGCGGTGCGCTGCTGGTCGGGCTTGGCGCCGACATCCACCATGCGGGCGCCGCCGGCGGGATCGAGGTGGGAGAAGTCGGGCATGGGGAAATCAGAGACGGAAGGATTGGCCACAAGAAGCACAAAAAGCGCAAAAACCAGCCTACGAGCAGTCGATGAATTCTATCGGTTGTGCCGGGTCGAGACCGTTTGCCGGCAGCGGCACGAGCGCATTGGCGCCGACGAGGCCGCTGCTGTCGCCGGAGCTGGCGAGGGTGAGCAGGGTGACGTGGGGTTCACCGTCCACGAGAGCGACGCGGGCGGGCCAGATGGTCTGGCGGGCGTCGGGCGGCGGCAGCGGGCCACCGGGAGCGAGGCGTCCGCGCAGGCGCGTCGGGCCGGCGTCGAGTCCCGTGGCGAGCTTTTGCAGGAGCGGGGCGACGAAGAGATTAAACGTGACCCAGTGCGAGACCGGGTTGCCGGGCAGGGCGAAGGCGAGGCGGTCGCCGCGGCTAGCAAAGACGAGCGGCTTACCGGGGCGGAGGTTGACCTGTTGGAAGTGCAGCGTGTAACCGAGGGCCGTTAGGGCCGGCCGCGCGAAGTCGTGGTCGCCGAGGCTGGCGCCGCCGGAAATGAGCAGCACATCATGTTCGGGCAGCGCCGCGAGCGCAGCCTGCGCGGGGGCGAGGTCGTCAGGCAGGTGGGCATGGGCGGTTAGTTCGCCGCCGTGGTGGGCGACGAGGGCGGCTATGAGGGCGGAGTTGCTGTCGCGGATCTGCGCGCCGGCGGGCGTGCGGTCGGGCGCGACGAGTTCGTTGCCCGTGACGACGTGCGCCACGCGTGGGCGGAGCGTGACGGACGGCTGAGTTACGCCGGCCGAGGCCAGCGCCGCGAGTTCGGGCGGCCCGAGGCGCGTGCCGGCCGGGACGAGGATGTCGCCCGTGCGGCGGTTTTCACCGCGGCGGCGGATGAAGGCACCTGACGGCCCAATGTTCGTAATACGAACATTGGGTCCGGCGCGGGTGGTATCCTCCTGTTTCACGACGCAGTCGGCGCCGGCGGGGACGGGGGCGCCGGTGAATATGCGGACGCATTCGCCCGGGCCGACGGTGCCGGGAAAGGCGGCGCCGGCGGCGGATTCGCCGATGAGACGAAGCGGTTGCGGGGCGTCGGCGGCGCGCAGGGCGTAGCCGTCCATCGCGGAGGCGTCGAAGGGTGGCGAGTCGAGGTCGGCGCGCGCAGGCTCACGCAGCACGCGGTCGAGCGCTTGCGCGAGTGGCACGCGCTCCGCGGGGAGTTGCGGAGCGCGGGAGAGAACTTCGCGGAGGGCGGCGGGGACCGGCGTCAGCTCCATGCGAGGTCGGTGCGGACGAGCGGCAGGCGGCGGACGCGTTTGCCCGTGGCGGCGAAGATCGCGTTGCAGACCGCCGGGGGCAGCGGGGGCATGGCGGGCTCGCCGAGGCCGGTGGGCGGGTTGTCGCTCTCGATGAAGTGGATCTCGATCTTGGGCGCGTCGTTGATGCGCAGGAGCGGGTAGTCGTGGAAATTGCCCTGCACGACCGCGCCGTTTTCGATGGTGAGTTCCTGCAGCCAGGCGCCGCTCAGGCCGTCGATGATGGAGCCTTGAATCTGGTTCTCGGCGCCGCTCGGGTTGATGATCGGCCCGACGTCCACGGCGACGACAACCTTGTCCACGGTGAGCGCGCCGTCGGGTGTGACGGTGACATCGGCCACCTCGGCGACGTAGCCCGAGTGGCTGAAGTGAAACGCGATGCCCTGGCCGGAGCCTTTCGGGAGCTTTTTGCCCCAGCCGGATTTCTCGGCGGCGAGACGGAGCACGCCCTTCATGCGGCCGGTGTTGTAAGGCGGTTCCCACTGGCCGTTGCCCGGGAGCACCCGGTCTTCGCCCAGCAACTCGAGACGGAACTCAAGCGGGTCGCGGCCGCCGGCGTGGGCGAGTTCGTCGATGAAACTCTGGAAGACAAACGCCAGGCCGTTGCTGCCGGGGGCGCGGAGCCAGCTCGTGGGGACGTTGGTGCTGGTGATGGAACGTTCGAGGCGGTAATCGGCGAGGAAGCGCGCGGGCAGCTCGTTGTTGCTGAGCTCGGCCGCGCGCGCGGGCTCGGCCGTGCTGTTGAGACCGACGGTGACGAAGTGGTTTTGCCAAGCGCTGAGCTTGCCGGAAGCGTCCACCGCGCCCTTGAGGTAATGCCACGCGGGCGGGCGATACTGGCCGTGGCGGGTGTCGTCCTCGCGGGTCCAGGTGAGTTTAACGGGCTTGCCGACCTTCATCGCCACGGCCACGGCCTCGGCAACGAAGTCGTTGACCAGGCGGCGGCCGAAACCGCCGCCGATGCGGGTGAAGCGCAGCTTCACCTTTTCCGCGGGCAACCCCGAGACCTTCATGGCGACGTTCTTGGCGTCGTCGGGTGTCTGCGTGGGAGCGAGCACCTCCAGGCCGCCGTCGGCGGTGGGGATGGCGAGCGCGTTCATCGGTTCGAGCGTCGCGTGGTGCAGGTAGGGATAATGGTAGGCGGCCTCGACGACCTTCGCGGCGCTGGCGAATTTCGCGGCGACGTTGCCGTCGTTGCGCATTTCCTTGCCGGCCCCGGCGGCGGCCTTGGCGGCGGCTTCCTCGTAGGCGGCGGAGCTCTGCGCGGCTCCGGGACCCTCATCCCAGGTCACGTCGAGCAGGCTGCGGGCCTTGAAGGTCGCCCAGGTCGAGTCGCCCACGATGGCGACACCCGGCAACAGGCCGTAGTAGTCGTTGGTGCCCTCGACGAGAAAGGCGTCGAGCACGCCGGGGAGCTTCTTGAGGCGGTCGAGGTTGGCGGAGACGGGCTTGCCGCCGAAGACGGGGCACTTCACGTAAACCGCGTGGACCATGCCGGGAACTTTCTGGTCGAGCCCGAAGAGGGACTGGCCGGTGACGATGGCGGGGTTGTCCACGCCGCCGACGCGGTTGCCGATGAGCTTGTTTTCCTTCGGGCGCTTGAGGACGACGGATTTCTCGTCGGGCAGCGGCATTGAGGCGGCCTTGGTGGCGAGGTCGCCGAAGCCGAGCACGCGGCCGGTGGGGCGGTGGATGACGGTGCTGTTCTCCGCCTCGCACTCGGCGGCGGGCACGCCCCAGGTGTCGGCGGCGGCCTGCACGAGCACGGTGCGTGCGACGGCGCCGGCGCGGCGGAGCGTCTGGTAATTCATCGGCACCGAGAGGCTGCCACCGGCGAATTGCGCGCCGAGCTGCGGGTCGAGGCCGCCGTATTCGATGGTCACCTTCTTGAAGTCGGCGCCCAGTTCCTCCGCGAGGATCATGGGCAGGGCGGTCTTCACGCCCTGGCCGGCGTCGGGGTTCTTCGCCACGAGGATCACGATGCCGTCGGGGGTGATCTTGATAAACGGGTTCGGCGTGAAGGCGCGCGCGGTGTTGTCGAGGCCGGGGGCCTGGGCGAAGGCGGTGCCAGGGAGCGCGTAGCTGAGGGCAAATCCGCCGCCGGCGAGGGCGGAGATCTGGAGGAAGTTGCGACGGGAGACGGCGGGAGTTGAGGTTTTCATTGCGCACCTCCCTTGGTCGCGAGGGCGGCGGCGTCCTTGATGGCGGCGCGGATGCGGACGTAGGTGCCGCAGCGGCAGAGGTTGCCGGCCATGGCGGCGTCGATGTCGGCGTCAGTGGGCGTGGGCGTCTGCTTAAGCAGAGCGGCGGCGCTCATGATCTGGCCCGACTGGCAATAGCCACATTGCGGCACGTCGTGGTCGCACCAGGCTTGTTGCAGCGGGTGTTTGCCCGCGGGGTCGAGGCCCTCGATGGTGGTGACAGGCGTGTTGCCCACCGCTGAGACGGGCGTCTGGCAGGAGCGCACCGGCACGCCGTTGAGGTGGACGGTGCAGGCGCCGCAGAGGCCCATGCCACAGCCGTATTTCGTGCCGACGAGACCGAGGGTGTCACGCAGCGCCCACAGCAGCGGCGTGTCCGCCGCGACGTTGATCGTATGGGCCTGCCCGTTTACTTTCAGAGTATAAGTGGGCATGGGGGAGAGGGAGTGACGTAGTCATAACCAACACTCGCGCGCGGTCAAAGCGGCAAATGGGGGAAATTGGTCGCGTCGGCGACGACAAGCGACGGGGAGTTTGTAGGGTCGTCGCTGGCGACGACCTCGTGCGCGAGGTCGGGCCAAGGCCCGACGCTAGAGAGGAAAGATCTGCAATGCACGGCCGGTGCGGAGACCGGCCCTCCACGAGGAATCAGGACTTCTTCGGGCGCTTGGTGGCGGGCTTGCGCTGGGGCGGCGGGGCGATGTGGCGGAATGGGTCGTAAACGGCCTTCAGCTTCTGCGGGAAACGGCCGGTGAGGAAGACGCCGTCGTCGCGCGTCTCCTGCGTCCGGACCTGGCCGCCTTGGTGCAGCTTGGCGACCACGTCGTAACGGTGATGGGGGATTAGGAGCTCGACGGCCTCGCTGTCGTCCACCGCCAGTTCCTCGCAGCGGGCGAGCAGGCGGTCGAGGCCTTCGCCGGTGTGGACGCTGATGAAGAGCGCCTCGGGGTGCTGGGCGCGAACGACAGCAAGCGTCTGCTTATCGGCGGCGTCCACCTTGTTGAAGACGGTGATGATGGGTTTGTCGGCGGCACCGAGCTCGCCGAGCACCTCCATGGTGGTGGCGAAGTGGTGGGCGACGTTGGGGTTGGCGACGTCGAGCACGTGGATGACGAAGTCGGCGACGACGACCTCCTCGAGCGTGGCCTTGAAGGCCTCAACGAGGCGATGGGGCAGGCGGCGGATGAAGCCGACGGTGTCGGTGGCGAGCAGCGTGCGGCCGTCGGGCAGGTGCAGCTGGCGCGTGGTCGGGTCGAGCGTGGCGAAGAGCTTGTCGGCGGCGAGCACGTGAGCGCCGGTGAGCTTGTTGAGGAGCGAGGATTTGCCGGCGTTGGTGTAGCCGACTATGGCGACGCCGGGCACGGGCTTGCGCATGCGCTTGCGGCGCTGGGTCGCGCGTTGGGAAATGACGAGTTCCAGTTCCTCCTTCAGGCGGGCGATGCGGTCGCGCACGATGCGACGGTCCTGTTCGAGCTGGGTTTCGCCTTCGCCGCCCATGGCGCCCTTGCCGCGCTGGCGCGAAAGGTGGGTCCAGGCGCGCGTGAGACGCGGCAGCGAGTACTCCATGCGGGCCAGCGCCACCTGCAGCACGGCCTCGCGGGTCTGGGCACGGTCGGCGAAGATTTCGAGAATGACCTCCTGCCGGTCGATCACGGCGAGGCCGGAGTCCTCCTCCCAGTTGCGCTGCTGGGCGGGCGAGAGTTCCTTGTCGAATACGATCAGATCGGCACCGAGCTCTTTGGCCTCGGCGATGATCTCGGCGGTCTTGCCGGAGCCGATCAGGTATTTGGGCTGTTCGCCGGTGCGGATGACGACGAGGTTGGTCTTCACGACCTCGAGCCGGAGGTTTTCGACCAGCTCCTTCAGTTCGCCCAGCAGTTCGGCGCCTTCGCCGGTCTCCATGTCAAAGGTCTGCACGCCCACGAGATAGGCGCGGGAAACTACTTTCTGGTCGGTGAGGAAATCAGCCATGAAGGGTCATTCAACTGCGGGCGGGCAGGGGAGTCAACCGGGGTGTGCGGGCTTTGCTGTAGCGGCGGTCTATGACCGCCGGGTTTGAAGAGAAGAACGGCGGTCATTGACCGCCGTTACAGATGTTGCTGACGCACTTTTGATTTGCCCGTCGATGGGAGGTGCTCAAGTTGCCCCTGTCTGGCGCGAACTCGTGCGCGACCGGACAGCACAGTTCAACCTCCGTCTCCGGACAACTCAGGCCTGATCGCCATGCGACAAGCACTCCAGTCCAGCCACCTCCGCCGCCCGCAGGTTCTCCGCATACGGACAACTGCCGGGGCGGAATGAAAAGCATCCTCGATTTCAACCGGGCGCGCCAGGAAGGGCGGCCCATCGTGATGGTCACGGCTTACGACGCGCCGATGGCGCGGATCGTAACTGAATCCGAGGCCGACGTCATCCTCGTGGGCGACAGCGCCGCCATGGTCGTCCACGGACTGCCGTCCACGGTCCATGCCACGCTCGACATGATGGTGCTGCACACGGCGGCGGTGCGACGCGGCGCGCCGGAGCAGGTGATCGTGGCGGATCTGCCGTTTCTCAGCTTTCGCCAAGGCCGCGAGACGGCCGTGCGCGCCGCCGGCACGCTCCTGCAGGCGGGAGCGACGGCCGTGAAACTGGAGGGGGTGGCCGGTCACGAGGACGTGGTTGCCCACCTCGTGGGCAGCGGCATCCCCGTGATGGGACACCTCGGGCTCACGCCGCAATCGGTCAACCAACTCGGCGGCTACCGCCTGCAGGGCCGCTCGGAGGCCGACGCGGCCCGCCTGCTCGCCGAGGCCCGTCGCCTCGAGGAACTGGGGGCGTTCGCCCTGGTGCTCGAATGCGTGCCCGCCGCGCTGGCGGCGGAGATCACGGCGAATTTGTCCATCGCCACCATCGGCATCGGTGCGGGCAGCGGCACCTCCGGACAGGTGCTGGTGCTGAACGACCTGCTCGGGCTCGATGCGGAATTTCGCCCGCGGTTTGCGCGCCGCTACTTGGACGGCCACGGCGAGATTCTGGCCGCACTCAACGCCTACGCCCGCGACGTGCGCGGGGCGCGCTTTCCGGCGCGCGAGGAGGTGCTCGCATGAGAGTCCATGAGACCCTGGCCGCGTGGCGCACGGTGCGCACCGGGACGGATTACGCCGGCCAATCGGTGGGCTTCGTGCCGACCATGGGCGCGCTGCATCTCGGGCACCGCGCGCTCCTCGCCCGCGCCCGCGCGGAAAACGACCGCGTGGTGCTGAGCATTTTCGTCAACCCGACCCAGTTCAACGACCCGACCGACCTCGAGAAATACCCGCGCACGCTGGAGGCGGACCTGCGGTTGGCGGCGGGGCTGGCGGACGACGTCATCGTGCCGACGGCCGCCGAGCTATACCCCGACGGCTACGCCTACCGCGTCACCGAGGAAAAACTCAGCCGGGAACTGGAGGGCGCGCATCGCCCCGGTCATTTCGACGGCGTGCTGACGGTGGTGCTCAAGCTGCTGAATCTGGTCTCCCCGCAGCGCGCCTATTTCGGGGAGAAGGACTGGCAGCAGCTCCGTTTGGTCGAGGGCCTGGTGCGCGCGCTGCTCCTGCCGGTGGAGATCGTACCGTGCCCGACGGAGCGGGAGATCGACGGCCTCGCGCTCAGTTCGCGCAACCGCCGCCTCTCGCCCGGCGCGCGTGTGCGGGCCGCGCAGTTCCCGGCGATCCTGCGTTCCGCGGCGAGCCCGGCCGTGGCGGCCCTGGCGCTCAACGCCGCCGGCTTTGAAGTGGATTACGTGGAGGACCGCGAGGGCGTGCGGCTCGGCGCAGTGCGCATCGAAAACGTGAGGCTCATCGACAATGTCCGGCTCTAACCTCCTCGTCATCTTCACCGGCTCCATCGCCGCCTACAAGGGCTGCGAGGTGGTGTCACGGCTTGTGCAACGGGGCCACCGCGTGCGCTGTGTGGCGACGCCGTCGGCGTTGAAGTTCATCGGCCCGGCCACGCTGGAAGGTCTGACCGGTTCCGCCCTGCTCAGCGACGCCTTCGCTCCGGGCGCGGCCCTCGAGCACATCAACCTGACGCGCTGGGCCGACGCCGTGCTCGTGTGCCCGGCCACGGCGAACACGCTCAACCGGTTCGCGGCCGGGCTCGGCGACGATTTCGCCGGCGCGCTCTTCCTCGCCCATGACCGCACCAAGCCCTGGCTCGTGGCGCCCGCGATGAATCCCGCGATGTGGTCGCATCCGGCAACCGTTGCGAGCTTGGCAAAATTGCGCGACTGGGGCGTGCGCTGCATCGCCCCCACGTCCGGGCGCACCGCCTGCGGCGAAACGGGGGAGGGGCGGCTGGCCGAGCCCGGGACGATCGTCGCCGCGGTCGAAGCGGCGCTGGCGCGACCGGCGCGCCAACTGCGGGTGCTCGTCACCGCCGGTGGCACCGCCGAGCCGGTGGACGGCGTGCGCGTGCTCACCAACACGAGCACGGGTGCGACCGGCGCGCTCATCGCCACGCACCTGTCGCGCGCGGGCCATGACGTGACCCTGCTGCGGGCGCAAAACGCGATCGCGGCGGACGGCCCCTGCCGGGAGGAAACCTTTGTCACCTTCGCGCAACTGGAGGCCGGCCTGCGTCGGTTGCTCGCGGCGCATCCGTTCGATGCCGTGATCCACGCGGCGGCGGTCAGCGATTACCGCGTGGACATGGTCGTGATGGCCGACGGTGCGGAGACCGCCGCCGGCGGCAAACTGCCCTCGGGTGGTGCGCCCCTGCTGAAGCTGCGACCCAACCCGCGGCTAGTGGACCAGGTGCGCGGTTGGAGCCGCGCCCCGTTCACGTTGGTGGCATTCAAGCTCACCCACGGGGCCGAGGCGGCGGAAGCCGACGCGGCCGTGAGCAGGCTTTTCGCGCACGCCGGTGCCGACTACGTCGTGCACAACGATCTTTCCGCCAAGCGCGCCGATGGCACCTTCCCGGCCGACATCCTGCGGCCCGACGGCAGCGTCGCGGCGCATTGTCCCGACCGCACGACCCTGGCGGCCGAACTCGAGCGCCTGCTCGCGGCGCGACCCAGTCCAGAATCCAGAATCGAAAACCGAAAATCCAGCCATGCTCTTGACCCTTGATGTCGGCAATTCCCAGATCCACGGCGGCGTGTTCGACGGCGACACCCTCCGCGTGCAGTTCCGGAAAACCACGCACCCCATCGGGTCGTCGGACGAAACCGGCGTATTCCTGCGCAGCGTGCTCCGCGAGAACCAGATCGACCCCGCCGCGGTGAAGCGCGTGGCGATCTGCTCGGTCGTGCCGCCGGTGGCCTATCCGCTGCGGGCGGCCTGCGTGAAGTATTTCAACTGCGAGCCCTTCCTGCTCCAGGCCGGCGTGAAGACCGGGCTTAAGATCAAATACCGCAACCCCGCCGAGGTCGGGGCCGACCGCGTGGCCAACGCCATCGCGGCGACGCAACGCCGCCCCGGGGCCAACTGCCTCGTCGTGGACTGCGGCACCGCCACGACCTTCGACGTGGTGACGGGTGGCGGCGATTACCTCGGCGGCGCGATCCTGCCCGGGCTTGGCATCTCGGCCGAGATGCTGTCGAGCCGCACCGCCCGCCTGCCAGCCGTGGAAATTGCCCGGCCCGACGGCGCGCTCGGGCGCAGCACGGTCGAGAGCATCCAGGCGGGGCTGTATCACGGCCACGTCGGCGCGATCCGCAACCTGCTCTCCGTGCTGACCATCGAGGCCTTCAACGGCGTGCGCCCGCACGTGATCGGCACGGGTGGGTTCGCCCGCATGTTCGAGACCGAGGGGCTCTTCGATGAGATCGTGCCCGAACTGGTGCTCTTCGGCCTGAAGCACGCCGAACTGCTCAACCGCGAGCCCGCCAAATGACACCCCCATGCGCCTGACCCTGCTCAAGTCCAAGCTGCACCGCGCGACGGTCACCGCCGCCGACCTCGACTACGAGGGCTCGATCGCCATCGCGCCCGAGCTGCGCCGCGCCGCCGGCCTCCTGCTGCACGAGCGCGTGGAGATCTACAACGTGAACAACGGCCAGCGCTTCGCGACCTACGTCATTGGCGGCCGCAAGCGGGGCGAGATCATGGTCAACGGCGCCGCCGCGCGGCTCGTGCAGCCGGGCGATGAGGTCATCATCGCGGCGTATGCGGACTTCGATCCGGACGAGGCGCAGCAACACGAGCCGGTGGTCGTGTTGCTGGACAAGAAGAACCGGCCGAAGCGGAAGTAGGACTTCGCCTGTATGCGTAGGGTCGGCGGTTGCGCCGACCTCGTGGGTTAGGTCGCCGCAAGCGGCGACCCTACAGGGAACGGAAACGGCCATCATGTCACGGCGGTGCGACACCGCCTGCGCACATTGGCGCAGCCGATTCGCGGCGGTTCCAAATTCCCGAGTGAAGCAGGCCTTCACCCGCTGGCCCGCCGCCTGCAAGGGTGTATATTACTTCCATGAATCCCGAGAAAATGACCATCATGTCGCGCCAGGCCGTGCAGGAGGCGCAGAACGAGGCCCGCCGCCGCTCGCACAACGAGGTGGAGACGTGGCACCTGCTCGTCGCGCTGCTCGCCCAGGAGGGCGGCATCGTGCCGTCGCTCGTCGAGAAGCTCGGCCTGACCGTCAGCGCGCTTCAGCTCGCCGCCGAGCGCGAGCTGGGCCGTCTGCCCAAGGTCACGGGCAGCGTCGATGTGTCCAAGATCTACGTGACCCAGGCGCTCAACGAGGTGCTGACGCGCGCCGAGCAGGAGGCCGAGGCCCTCAAGGACGAGTTCATGAGCGTGGAGCACCTCTTCCTTGCGCTCCTTCACACCGGCAAGCCCGAGGCGCTGAAGAAGTTCTTTGCCAGCTTCGGCCTCGACCGGAAGAAGGTGCTGGCCGAGCTCCAGAAGATGCGCGGCAACCAGCGTGTGACCAGCGAGACGCCCGAGGGCACCTACAACGCCCTTGAGAAATACGGCATCGACCTCGTGCAGCAGGCCAAGAAGGGCAAGATCGACCCCGTCATCGGGCGCGACGCCGAGATCCGCCGCGCCATTCGCATCCTTTCGCGCAAGACCAAGAACAACCCCGTGCTCATCGGCGAGCCCGGCGTCGGCAAGACCGCCATCGTCGAGGGCCTGGCCCAGCGCATTGTGCGCGGCGACGTGCCCGAGGGGCTGAAGGACAAGACCGTGTTCTCGCTCGACCTCGGCGCGCTGGTGGCCGGCGCGAAATACCGCGGCGAGTTCGAGGAGCGCCTCAAGGCCGTGCTCAACGAGATCAAACAGGCCGAAGGCCGCATCATTCTCTTCATCGACGAGCTCCACACCATCGTGGGCGCCGGCAAGACCGACGGCGCCATGGACGCCGGCAACCTGCTCAAGCCGATGCTCGCGCGCGGTGAGCTCCATTGCATCGGCGCCACCACGCTCGACGAATACCGCCAATACATCGAGAAGGACGCCGCGCTGGAGCGCCGCTTCCAGCCCATTCTCGTCGAAGAGCCCACGGTGGAGGACGCCATCTCGATCCTCCGCGGCCTGCGCGAGCGTTTCGAGCTGCATCACGGCGTGCGCATCCAGGACAACGCGCTCGTTTCCGCCGCCACGCTCTCGCACCGCTACATTTCCGACCGTTTCCTGCCCGACAAGGCCATCGACCTCGTGGACGAGGCCTGCGCCATGATCCGCACCGAGATTGATTCGCTGCCGACCGAATTGGACGAGCTCCAGCGCCGCGTCATGCAGCTCGAGATCGAGGAGACCGCGCTGCAGAAGGAGAAGGACGACGCCTCCAAGCGCCGGCTCGCCGAGCTGCGCAAGGACCTGGCCGATGCCAAGGAGAAGGCGACCGCCCTGCGCGCCGTCTGGTCAAAGGAGAAGGAATCCCTCGGCCGCGTGCAGAAAGTGCGCGAAGAGCTCGAAGCCGCCCGCTTGGAAATGGCCAAGGCCGAGCGCGCCTACGATCTCAACAAAATTGCCGAGCTCAAACACGGGCGCATCCCGCAGCTGGAGAAGGAACTGGCCAAGGTGGAGAAGGCCGGCCCCGCCGCGACCACACTGGTCAAGGAGGAGGTGTCCGCCGAGGAAATCGCCGAGATCATCTCGAAGTGGACGCACATCCCGCTGAACCGCCTGCTCGAGGGTGAGAAAGAAAAGCTTCTGCGCCTGGAGGACGTACTGCACAAGCGCGTCATCGGCCAGCACGAGGGCGTGCGTCTCGTCAGCGAGGCCATCCTGCGCGCCCGCGCCGGCATCAAGGACCCGCGCCGCCCGATCGGCAGTTTCCTGTTTCTCGGCCCGACCGGCGTGGGCAAGACCGAGCTGGCCAAAACGCTCGCCGAGCAGCTCTTCGACTCCGAGGCCAACCTCATCCGCCTCGACATGTCGGAATACATGGAGAAGCACAGCGTCGCGCGCATGATTGGCGCCCCCCCGGGCTACGTCGGCTACGACGAGGGCGGCCAGCTCACGGAGGCCGTGCGGCGCAAGCCGTATGCGGTGGTGCTCTTCGACGAGATCGAGAAGGCGCATCCGGACGTGTTCAACGTCCTGCTCCAGGTGCTCGACGACGGCCGCATCACCGATTCGCAGGGCCGCACGGTGGATTTCAAGAACACGGTCATCATCATGACCTCGAACCTCGGCTCCCGGCACCTGCTCGAAGGCGTGAAGGGTGACGAAATCCCCGAGAGCACGCGCGAGGCGGTCATGGCCGACCTGCGGTCGTCGTTCCGGCCGGAGTTCCTGAACCGCATTGACGAGACGATCCTCTTCAAGCCGCTGAGCCTGGAGGAAATCACGAGCATCGTGGACCTCCTGCTCGCCGACCTGAACAAGCGGCTCGCCGAGCGGCGCGTCACGGTGAAGCTCGACGCCAAGGCCCGGGAATGGGTGGCGGAGAAGGGTTACGACCCGGTCTTCGGTGCCCGCCCGCTCAAGCGTTTCCTCCAGCGGCATCTGGAAACCCGCCTCGCCCGGGCCCTGATCGCCGGCGAGGTGGCGGAAGACTCCACTCTAACCTTCACCGTGCAGCACGATGAACTTGCGCCTCTGCCCACCCGAGGGGGCAGATCCTGAATGACGCGCCTGTCAGGCCCAGCGGCCGTTTTTCAGCCAGCGGTAAACCTGCACGCCCCCGATGGCGGCCAGACCGAAGGCCAGCACGGCGGGCCCGGGCTGGAGGAGCAGACCATACCCGATTCCGGTGGTGAGGCCGAGGCAGAGTGCCAGCCCGCCGAGACAGTCCAGCGCGGTCCGGCGGGTCAGCACCGGCTCCGGCAGTTCGCGCAGGTCTTCGCCCGCCTCCACCGGTCCCCACCAGCCGCCAGGACGCACCTTGCGGTTGAAGCGTCGGAGCTGCTCACGCGAGACCGGGGGCGTCCGCAGGGTTACGGCCAACGCCACCGTGACCGCGACGCTGGTGAACAGGAGCAGCTTGAGCTCGTAGCGCCATTCGCTCCACGGCAGGCCCAGGATTTCGGCCCCCGGTGCCCAGACGCGCAGGGCCAGGTCAAACCCGGCAAAAACCAACCCCACGGCCAGCACACTCAGTTCCGTCCAGGCGTTCACCCGCCACCAGAACCAGCGGAGCACGCTGATGATCCCGAATCCGGCGGGCAGCAGCGCAAGGAATTCCCACGCGGCGGTCAGTGAGCCGAACAGCGGCGTCAGCAGCAGGCCGGCCCCGGCCAGCAGCACCGTCATGAGACGCGAGACCAGCAGCTGTTCGCGCTCGGGGGCCGCCGGCCGGAAAAAGCGGCAGTAGCCGTCGCGCACCAGGTAGGAGGCGCCCCAGTTCAGGTGGGTCGTGATGGTGGACATGAACGCCGCGGCGAAGGCCGCCACCAGCAGGCCGCGCAGCCCCACGCCGAGGTAGCGGTCCAGCACGAGCGGGTAGGCGTGCATGTCGGTGTGCGGCGCCATCATCACGGGAAACACCGCGATGGAGACCAGGGCCACGGCCGCCCACATCCACGGCCGCACGGCCTGCCAGATGGCGAAGAAGAGCATCGCCCGGGCGGCGTCGCGTTCGGTGCGGCACGCGCTCATGCGCTGCATCACATGGCCGCCCGTGTCGGTCCACCAGAGCGTGAGCAGGATGAGGAAGCAGGCCAGGTCCAGGTTGGCGTGGTCGAAGCGGGGCAGGAGACTCAGCGTGCGCTCCCCGTAGCCCGGGGCCTCCCGCACGGCGGTCAGCACCGCGGACAGGCCGCCGTATTCGTGGACCGCGATCACGGCAAAGAGGAGCATCGCGCCGAGCGCGATGACGAACTGCAGGAGGTCGGTCAGCACCGCGCTGCGGAATCCCCCGAAGACGGTGTAGGCGACCGTCACAATCATGGCGACCTGGATCGCGACCCACTGGTCGACCGGCAGCACCACGGAGAGGACCGCCCCCATGCCGAGCGTCACCCACGCGATGGTGATGAGGTTGGCCACGATGCCGCTGAGGAAAGCCCGCACGGCCCGCAGCACCCCGGCGGCCGGGCCGTCATAGCGCAGCTCGCAGAACTCCGCGTCGGTGACGGCCTCGAGCCGCCGCCACAGTCGGGAGAAGACATAAATCGCGACGACCAGCGCCAGCACCCCGGCGAACAGCCACCACAGCCGTTGCAGGCCGCGGCCACGCACCATCTCGGTGATCACCAGCGGCGTGTCGGAGGCGAAGCTGGTCGCCGCCAGCGAGATTCCGTTGAGCCACCATGGCAGCCGGCGGCCCCCCAGGAAGTAACCCTCGCTGCCCGCCCCGGTGCGCCGCCCGGCGAGCAGGCCGATCACCAGCGACAGGAGCAGGTAGCCGGCAATGATGGCGTAATCGAGCCAGTGGAGCGGGGGCATGCGGACGGGCGGATACGGCAGGCTGACTCCGTCCCGTCATCGGGCAAACGCAAAAATTAATAGTTATTATCCGCGCGAGTGGCCGAGTTGCAGCACCCGGATCGCCCCGGCGGGCAGTGCCAGATTGGAGAACACCACCGGGCCCGGCTGTGCCTGAGCGTCGGGCAACCGGGTCCACTCGCCCGTGGCGGGATCGAACAACTCGGCCGGGACGAAGTCGGCCGCCCTGGCGGGCAGCCGAACGGTGAGCCGCCGTTCCGTCGTGCCGGGGTTTTCCAACAGCACAAAGACCGTGCGCCCGCACCGCACCGCCAGCACGGGGCTGCCGTCCGCCTCCGCCGTCACCTCGGCAAAGTCGCCTCCGCCGGCGGCCAGCATGCGTTCGTGGATGGTCCGCACCCCGGCAAAACCGGCGGTCGTGCCGCGCTCGTCGAAGTATTCCCACCACCAGGACAACGGGAGGATCGGGGTGGGCGAAAACAGTCCCAGCCACAGGCCGCGCCGGAAGTCCGCGTCCATCGCGCCGGCGAACTCATCGAAGTTTTTCGTCCAGTCCCACTCGTAGCCGTATTCGCCGATGACGTAGGGCTTCCCCTCGTCGGCCCAGCGCTGGCGCAGGGTGGCGGGTAGGGCCGCGGTGTCGCGGTAGAGGTGTCGCTGGTTGAAATCGAGTCCCGGCAGTTGGTTCAACCCGGCGATGTCGCGGTGCGACACGCTCGTCGTCACGGGCCGGCCATAGGGATCGAGGGCCCGGAGGTGGGCGGCCATTTCGGCATGCCAGCGGGTGATGACCTCCGCGGGCATGGGCGCGGCGGGGTCGAGATGGACGACATGGTCGATCTCGTTGAAGAATTCCCAGACGCCGAGGTGCGGGCTGTAACCCCAGCGGGCCACGAGGTAGCGCAGGCGGTCGCGGTAGCGGGCCCGCGCCGCCTCGGAGGTGAAGAACTCCTCCGGCGTGGCGGCGGGTCCGCCGTTGGCCCGGTTGTAGGGGTTGAGCTCCCACCCGCGGCCCATGTAGGAAACATGCGGGTCGAGGGTGAGCATGAAATAGGTGCCGCTGGCCGCGGCGACCGCCACCAGCTCGTCGAGCCGCGCGGCGGCGCCGGAGTGGAACCGACCGGTTTCATCGGCGTAGCGCCGGGTGTCCATGACGCGGTTCCACTCGAGCGGGAGGTTCCACGCGCACATCCAGGTGCGGAAGAAGTTGCCGCCGTTCGCCGCCAGCCGGCCCACGAGGTATTCGTAGTGGAAGCGCGGGTGCTCGTGCAGCGCGCGGAAGTGACGCGAGTCATCGGGCGAGCGGGATTCCCACCCGAGGTTCTCGCCGAGCCCGCGGAACGGCTCGCCGTTGTCGAAGCGCAGCACCCACGGACCCGCGGCGTGCAGGAAACCCCGGCCGCGGCCCGGCTCCACCGGCACCGTGAGCGGCGCCGACTCCGTTGCGCCGACGGGAGTCGTCAGCCGGAAACGCACCCGGTTCTCCCCGGCATCCCGGGGCGCCCAGCGCGCTCGCCACACGGAGGGCGTGCCCCCGGTTCCGCTCTCGTGAAAGGCCGGCAGCAGGTGCGGGCGGCCGTCGGGGCCCATGAACTCAAGATCCAGCCGCACCTGCGCGGAATCATGCGGATCGGTCCAGGGCGCGGTCAGCACGACGGTGAAGTCCACGCGCTCATGCTGGACGGCACGCTGCGTGACGCGGGTGACGCTCCCGATCTCCACCCCGGCCGCCGCGGTCACGGCCGCGAAGAGACCGGCGAGCAGGGTTGGCCAGGACAGGGAAGGGCGGCGGAGCGGCATCCGTCACGCTAGCGCAGACCACAGGCGGGGAACATGAGAACCGTTGCTTGAAAGCTGTCATCGTGGCCGGCGGCGCCGCCGGCGTCCCGGGGCACGCGCTCAATGCCCGGAAGCAAGCGCCCATAGTTTTTATGGGGGCCATCTCATGGTCGGGGCCCGTGACACCCGGTAGTCTCCGCCTGCGTCCGCCCCGCCCGCTTCGCCCCGCCCATCGGCCACCCTCCCCGGGTTTCCGTCGCGGCCCGTGATCTTGCGGGAATCGCGCCAACCCCAGACACAATGCATCCTAGCACCCACTCCAGATACTCGCGCCTGAGGGCCACCACGGCCGTCAGTGCGCTCTGCCTGCTCAGCGCAGGCGGGCTGTTTGCCCAGCAGACGGCCAACCCCACCAAGCCGGAGGACCAGACCGCGAGCGACGAGGTGATCACCCTCTCGCCCTTCGTGGTCAACACCTCCAAGAACGAGGGCTACGCCGCGACCTCCTCGCTCGCCGGCACGCGCCTCAACACCAGCCTCAAGGAAGTGGCCTCGGCCATCCAGGTGGTGACGCCGCAGTTCCTGGCCGACACCGGCGTGACCAACATCGCCGAGCTGCTCGTCTACACCACGAACACCGAGGCCAGCGGCCTCGGCGGCAACTACCTCGCCGGCTCCAGCGCGGACGACATCAACCGGGCGCTCAGCCAGCCGCAGCGCGCCACCCGCGTCCGCGGCCTCGCGGAGGCCGACCTGACCCGCGATTTCTTCCTCACGGACATCGGGCTCGACTCCTACAACATCGACAACGTCGATATCCAGCGCGGACCGAACTCCATCCTCTTCGGCCTGGGTTCGCCCGCGGGTATCATCAATTCCAACCTCAAGGTCCCGAATCTCGACCACAACAAGTATGCCCTCGAGTTCCGCGCCGGCAAAAACAGCAAGCACCGCGAGGTGCTGGACGCCGACGTCACCCTGATCAAGGGCGAACTCGGCCTCCGCGTCATCGGCATGGAGCAGGGCCGCAAGTTCGACCAGCGCCACAAGTTCGAGGACCAGCGCCGCTACTATGCGGCCGCCCGCTGGGAGCCGAAGCTGGGCGCCGGCGTCTTCACGCAGGTCACGGCCAACTACGAGTCGGGCAAGACCGACGCCAACCGGCCGCAGCCCATCGCCCCGCGCGATGCGGTCACGCCTTTCTGGACGACCAACAAGGCGACCAATCCCGACGTGAACCGGCAGTGGTGGGACACCTATCACCAGAACTACCCGGGCCTGGGCTCGAATTGGTGGGACAATGTCGGCGTCATCTACGGCGACCCCAACTCCAACGCCATCGGCGTCAACAACACGGTCCAGGGCATGCGCAACCGCGGCAACCTCGCGCAGGTGGACGGCGGCGCGCTCACCTGGGGTGACTGGAATTCGCTCAAGTTCAACGGCGAGAATGTCGACAGCGGCAACCCGCTCGGCCAGGCCGCGACCTATGCGAACGACCCCTATCTTTCCGCCGTGATCAAGAGCTACACCGACGCCGGCAAGAACTTCTCGGGCTTCGGCGGCTTTGGCGCCTACCGCATCATGGACCCCGGGATCTTTGATTTCTACGGCAGCGACCTCGAGGGCCCCAACGCGGGCCAGCAGGAGCGCTTCGACGCCATCAACGCCACGGTGCGCCAGACCTACCTGACCAACCAGCTCGGCTGGGAAGTCGCCTACGGCAAGGAAGACTCGCGCGTCAACTGGCAGTCCATGTTCGACAACACCGCCGGCGTCGACATCGACGTGAATGACTTCCTCCGCGACGGCACCCGCAACCCGAACGTCGGCCGCCCCTACACGATCGGCAAGTCCCGCGCCCAGGTCAGCGAGCGCGATCGCGAGGCCTTCCGCGCCACCGCGTTCGGCCGCCTCGACACCGCGCGCTTCTTCGGCGACGGCCGTTTCCTCTCCAACCTGATGGGCGAGCACACCGTCACCCTCGTGGCCGCCAACCAGCGCCGCCAGGAACTCAGCCGCAGCTACGCCAAGCACCGCCTCGCGCCCAGCACCGCGGGCGGCTACACCGCCACCACCGACCTCTGGGAACTCGCCTACATCGGCGGCGACGTGCGCGGGGCCGCCAATCCCTCCGGGCTGAATCTCACCGGCGTCCAGGCGCAGCGGAGCTCGCTCGACCGCCTGAGCTTCTTCGCGCAGCCCCCCGCCGGCGCGACCTCCCGCTACTTCGTCAACGAGGTGCAGGACATCAACGACGGCATCAACTGGCTCTACACCGGGGCCGACGCCTCGCGCGAGCAGACCAAGAACCGCTCCTTTGTCTGGCAGGGCAAGATGCTCTGGGGCACGGTCTATCCGCTCTTCGGCTGGCGCAAGGACTCGTTCCGCGCCGACAAGAAGCCGGCGATCGGTGGCAACGGCGGCGTCTTCACCAACCCGGCCTTCGCCGGCATCGTCGATCCGTACGATCCCGACTGGACCTTCGACTACCAGGCCAAGGTCACCGGCCACAACTCGGCCAGCCACCGGGTGGTGGATGCCAAGAACAAGACCTACGGTCTCGTCGTCGCTCTGCCGGAGCGCCTGCGCGAGCGGCTGCCCTACAACACCGACATCCGCCTTGGTTACAACAAGTCGTCGAACTTCAACCCGACGTCCGCCTCCACCGACGTCTACGGCCGGCAGGTGCCGCCGACCTCGGGCAACACCAAGGACTACACGCTGATGCTCGACACCCTCGACGGGAAGCTGAACGTCCGGGTGACCAAGTATAAGACCGAGCAACAGAACGTGCGCTACGACCTGCCCAACGGCGGCGAGCGCGTGTTCGAGGGCGTGCAACGCTTCCTCAACGGCATGATGAAGGAGGTCTATTACGACGGCGCCACCTGGGACGTGCAGAACTACCAGTCCGGCAAAATCACCAGCGCGCTCGGCCAGCGCAACCAGCTGACCCCCGAGTGGGCGGTCAACGCGTGGTTCTTTGGCAACGCCAAGAACTGGAAGTCCGATCCCGTGGCCAACACGCCGATCGGTCCGGGCTGGGAAGCCAACAAGGCCACCCTGATCAACGAGCCGCTGCGCATCCGCGCCTCGGCGCTGGATCCCTCCTATCTGGCGGCCTTCCGCGCCTACGGTTCGGACTGGCGCTCCAGTGCCGTCCAGAACAACGCCCCGGCGGCCGCCTGGGCACCTCCGCTCACCGTGGACGAGCTGAACTACCGCATCTGGTGGTTCACCAACCAGCCCGATTCCCGCTGGTTCGGCCCGCTCGGCCAGGAAGTGGCGCAGGGCCTCGGCCTCACCCGCAACTACAGCGTGCAGAACAAGTGGGGCTTCTGGAACTACGACAAGCGCTCCTTCGCCACCGTCTCCGACCGCACCTCCGAGGGCATGGAGTATGAGGTCACCCTCAACCCCACGCCGAACTGGCGCGTCACGCTCAACGCCGCCGAGACCGTGGCGCAGGCGACGAACATCGCCGGCGACTTCAACGAGTTCATCCAAAAATACATGGATGTCTGGCGTTCCGGCTGGAACTCCGCCGATGCCAGCCTGTTCATCAGCTACTGGGACTTCGACGGCTGGGCCGACTCGAGCACCTGGGGCAACAAGAACACGGAGGATTTCGGCCAGTATATGAACGCCGAGACGATCTCGCGCCTCGAGACCGCCAAGGCCGCCGAGGGCAAGTCCCTCGACCAGATCCGCAAGTGGCGCTGGAATGTCATCTCCACGTACGACTTCACCCGCGGCCGCCTCAAGGGCTTCACGGTGGGCGGCGCGGTGCGGTATGAGGACAAGGGCATCATCGGCTACGGTCCGAAATACCTCCGCGACCTCGACGTCTGGGTCTCCGACCTCGACCATCCCTACTACGTGGATGCGAACACCTCGGTGGACCTCTGGTTCGCCTACCGCAAGAAGCTGCGCGAGAAGTATGACTGGAACGTCCAGCTCAACCTCTACAACGTCGGCCAGCAGGACCGGCTCGTCTCGACCTCGGCCCAGCCCAACGGCTCGATCCGCGAGGCGCGCATCGCCGAGGGCATGGGTTGGGAGATCACCACGGGCTTCCGCTTCTGATCCCCCGCCGGCACGACCGGCTTGAACTACGCGCACCGGGCGGATTTTCTCCGCCCGGTGCTTTTTCTTTCATGCGCCTGCAGCTGCTGACCGCTTTGCTTGCTTTTTCGGCCGCCGCCCCGGCGATCGCGGCGGACGCCGGCCGTTTTGTCCTGCTGCCACCCGAGGCGACCGGCGTGACGGCGGCCAACGCCTATCCGGATCTCCACGGTCGCTTCGAGGAGATCATGCGCGGCGCCCTCGGCAGCGGCTTGGCGATCGCCGACCTCGACGGCGACGGTCGGCCCGATCTTGTCGTGACCGGCAAGAGCGAGGGCCTGCGCTGTTTCCGCAACCAGGGCGACTGGCGGTTCGAGGACATCACCGAGGCGGCGGGATTGGCCGCCCCGGCCCGCGCGGCGGGGGCCAAGCCCGGATGGTATCAGGGCGTCAGCGCCGTGGACGTGGACGGAGACGGCGACCTCGACCTGCATGTCTGCCGCATTGGCGCCCCGAACCAGCTTTTCATCAACGACGGCCGCGCCCGCTTCACCGACGAGGCCGCCGCCCGCGGCGTGGCCGTGATCGACGGCAGCAACATGGCCGCGTTCGCGGACTACGATCGCGACGGCTGGCTGGATTTCTACCTGCAGACGAACATCCATCGCGCGGACCACCGTGACGGCGAGCCCGACCGCCTTTTTCGCAACACCGGCCGCGGTTATTTTGTCGAGACGACCGCCACCTCCGGCCTGCACGGGGTGACCCAGGGGCATGGAGTGGTCTGGTGCGATTACGACGACGACGGCTGGCCTGATGTCTATGTGGCCAATGACTTCGAGGAGCCGGACCGGCTCTACCGCAACCAGGGCAACGGCACGTTTCGCGACGTGATCGCCGAGGTGATGCCCAGCATCGCCAATTCCTCCATGGGCCTCGACACCGCCGACGTGGACGGGGACGGCCGGTTCGATTTCTTCGTCGCCGACATGGCCGCGACGACGCCCGAAAAGGACCTGCGCGGCATGGTGAAGCGCCGGCTGGGCGGGGTGGAGCCGCTCGACCGGCCCGATGCGCTCCGCCAGTATCCCGCGAACTCGCTGCTCCTGAACACCGGCACCGGCCGCTTCGTCGAGGCGGCGCACCACGCGGGTCTCGCGCGCACCGACTGGACCTGGTCGGTGCTGTTCGGTGACTTCGACCAGGACGGTCGTCCCGACCTGCATGTCACTAACGGCGTGTTCCGCGAGCTGCACAACATCGACCTCGCGGCGCGCTCCGCCGAGGCGGTCTCGGTCGCTGAGCAACTGGCCATCATCCGGACCTGTCCGGTTTACCGGGAACCGAACCTGTTCTATGTGTCGCGCCCGGGACTGAAGTTTGAGGAATGCGCCACGGCGGCGGGTCTGGCGGACGACGGCGTCAGTTTCGGCGCCGCCACGGGCGATCTTGATGGCGACGGTGACCTTGACCTCGTCTATGTGCAGTTTCGCAAACCGCCCGCCGTTTACCGCAACGACTACGCGCGCGGCCGCAGCGTGATCGTCGACCTGCGCAGCCCGGGGCCGAACCGTTTCGGCGTGGGCGCGAAGGTCACGCTCACCACGTCGTCGGGCCGGCAGGTGCGCGACCTGCAACAGGCGCGGGGTTATCTCTCCACCTCCGAGCCGATGGTGCATTTCGGCCTGCCCCCGGGCGACACCGTGGCCGAGATCGAGGTGCGCTGGCCCTCCGGCCGCATCCAGCGGGTCGCGGGAGTCGCGGCCGGAAGCCGCGTCACGGTCGTCGAGGACGAATCGCTGCCCCCGGCCGCCGCGCCGCGTCCGTCCCCGGGCTGGTGGCGGGAGGTGGCCGCGTCCGCCGGCCTCGCCACGCTGGCGCGCGAAGCCCCCGGTCCCGAGCTCATCCGCCAGCCGCTCGCTCCCGCCGCCTTCAACCGCGCCGGTCCCGCCCTAGCGGCTGCCGACCTCAATGGCGATGGCCTCGAGGACTTTGTCACCGGAGCAACCACAGTGGATGCAGGCAGCGTGCTGCTGAGCAACGGCCGCGGCGGATTTACACGCTCGGATTTTGATGCCGGCGCCCCGGTCAACCGGGGACCGCTGTTGGTGGCCGACTTTGACCGCGACGGACGCCCGGAAGTGTTGGTGACCAGCGGCGGCAACCCGGCGCCGGCCGGCGACACGGACTATGGCGCGCAGCTCTGGCAGTTGGGCGCGGCCCAGCGGCTCGAACCCAAGGCGGCGAGTCTGCCGCCGTTCCCCGGACCGGTTGGCGCCGTGGCGGTGGCCGACTTTGATCGCGATGGCTGGCTGGATGTTGTTCTGGGCGGGCGGGTCGTGCCCGGAGCTTTCCCCGCCGCGGCCCCGGTGGCGCTGTGGCGCGGCAGTCCCGCGGGATTTCGGGACGAACCCGGCGCGGCCGGGCTGGGCCCGGCCCTCGGGCTCGTCACGGCCCTGCTCGCGTCGGACGTGGACGGTGACGGCTGGACGGACCTGCTGGTCGCGCGCGAATGGGACACGCTGCAGTTGTGGCACAACGAGTCGGGTCGGGGTTTCACCAACGCCAGTGCGGTCGCGGGCCTCGGCGAAGTGGGCGTCGGGCTGTGGCATTCGCTGGCCGCCGGGGATTTCAATGGCGACGGTTTCATGGATTATGCCGTGGGCAACGTCGGCACGAACACGCCGCTGGCGGCGATGCCCGGGGAAACCGCGGTGCTCTACACAGGGAGCTTTTCCGGTGCGACCGGGCCGCAGGTAATCGAAGCCGTGCAGCACGGCGGCCGGGAGTGGCCGCGCCGCGGGCTGGCGACGCTGGGCTCCACCTTTCGCCACCTGCCGCGGCGCTTTCCGAGCAACGATCGTTTTGCCGCGGCCGGACTGGCGGGAATCTTCCCGGCCGCCGAACTCGCGCTCGCCGAGCGACGCGAGCTGCGCGAGAAACGCAGCGGCCTGCTGTGGGGCGGGCCGGACGGTCGCTTCCGTTTCAGCCCGCTGCCCTGGCCGGCGCAGCTGGCGCCCTTGCAGGGCATGCTCGCGCTCGATGTAGACGGGGACGGCGCGCTCGACCTCGTGGCGGCGCAGAACGCCTTCGACGCGATCCCCGAGCACGGCCGGGCCGATGCCGGGCTCGGCGTGGTCCTGCGCGGCGACGGTCGCGGCGGATTCACCTTCGTGCCCTGGAGCGAGAGCGGCTGGAGCCTGCCCGGGGACGCCCGCGGGCTGGTCGCGACGGATTTCGACCGCAACGGCTGGCCCGATTTTTATGTGACCCGCAACAATCGTCCCTCCGCCCTTTTCCTGCAGCAGCGGGCGGCGGCCTTGCCCCGCTGGCGGATCGGCCTGTGGGCCGGACCGGACGCGGGCGGGCCCGCCTGGGGCGCCCGCCTCACGGTGGTGCATCGCGATGGCGGGCGCTACACGGTGGAGTTCCAGCCCGTGACCGCGCGCAACTCCCAGAGTGCGCCGTTCGCGTTCGTGGCCAGCGATCCGCGCAACCCGGTGGTTCGGCTGGAGGCGCGTTGGCCGGACGGTCGCACGACCCGGCACGCCGTGTCCCCGGCGCCGTCCGGCAGCACGCTGCGGTGGCGCGCGACAGACGGCCAGCCGGAGCCCTGAGCGCAAAGCAAGCGCACTCATATTTGCAGGGCGGGCTCTCATGGTTGCGCCGCGCCCGGTTCGCTATGCTCGCCGCCAGCGCTCGGGCCCCGGTCCATGGTTAGGGGTAACCAAATTCTGTGTTCGCAGCAGCGACCGGGCCCGAGCGCCCCACCGCCGCCCGGAACCACGGTTCCGAGCGGTTCACTTTTTCCCCGCCCGCCGTCCGGTCCCATGATGCCCGCCGCCTCCCGTTACGATTCACCCGCGCTCTATCGCCGCTGCGGCCGCAGCGGCCTGCAGCTGCCCTCGCTGTCGCTCGGGCTGTGGCAGAATTTTGGCGACGCCCGGCCGCTTGAGGCGGCCCGGGCGATCGTGTGGCGCGCCTTTGACCGGGGCATCACCCATTTCGATCTGGCCAACAACTACGGCCCTCCCCCCGGCGAGGCCGAGCGGACCTTCGGCCGCCTGCTGGCGGACGGACTTGGTGCGCACCGGGACGAACTGATCATCGCCACCAAGGCCGGTTACGACATGTGGCCCGGTCCCTACGGCGACGGCGGCTCGAGAAAATACCTGCTGGCCAGCCTGGACCAGAGTCTGCGGCGGCTTGGCCTCGATTACGTGGACATCTTCTACCACCACCGCTGGGACCCGCACACGCCGTTGGAGGAAACGATGGGGGCGCTGGCCCACGCCGTTTGCGCCGGCAAGGCGCTCTACGTGGGGCTTTCGAACTACAATGCCGAGCAGACCACCCGCGCGGTGGCGCTGCTGCGCGAACTCGGCACGCCGCTGCTGATCCACCAGCCCAAATACAACCTGTTTGAACGGACACCCGAGGCGGGCTTGCTGGATTTGCTCGGGCGCGAAGGCGTCGGGTGCATTCCGTTCAGTCCGCTGGCGCAGGGGCTATTGACCGGCCGCTACCTGCAGGGCGTGCCCGCCGATGCGCGCGCCGCGCGTTCGCCGCATCTCGCCGGGGACCTGACGCCGGCCCGGCGCCGGCAGCTCACGGCGCTGGCGGCGCTGGCCGCGGACCGGGGCCAGACGCTGGCCCAGCTGGCGCTCACCTGGGTGCGGCGTAATCCGGCCGTGACCTCGGCCATCATCGGGGCCAGTCGCGTGGAGCAGTTGGAGGAAAATCTCCAGGCCATCGGGCAGGCCGGCCTCACCGGTGCTGAACTCAACGCGATCGAGACAATCCTGCGCGATGAATAGAATGTTTCTTTTCCGGCAGCTGGCCCTCGGCCTCGTGCTGCTGCTCGCCGCCGCGGCCGGCCTGAAGGCCGAGCCCGGTTTTCGGCGGGGGGTGAGCATCGCGCACTGGATGGCCAAGGTTTACGATCCGGCCGGTCCGGGGGCGCCGTGGTTCGGTGCAGCCGACATCGCGTGGATCGCGCGCCAGGGTTTTGACCACATCCGCTATCCGCTCGACGGCCGGTTGGTCTGGCGGGCTGACGGCACGCTTGACGAGGCTGCGCTGGCCCCGCTGCTGCGCGCGCTCCATGCGACGCGCGACGCCGGACTCGGCGCGGTGCTCGACCTGCATTTTCTGCCGGGCGGACGTTTCGAGAAAGATGCGCAGGACCCCGACATCTTCACCGATCCGCGCGCTCGCGCCGAGGCGGCCGCATGCTGGGGGCGGCTCGCCGAACGCTTTGTTGCCGAAGGCGACTATCTCCGGTTCGAGCTCATCAACGAGCCCGAGGCACCGACGGGCGACGCTCTCAACGCGCTCAATCGCGTTTTGCTCGCGGCGGTGCGGGCGGTAGATGCCCGGCGTTTGGTTTACCTGACCACCAACCACGCGAGCCGTTTCACCACGCTGGCGGAGCTGAGTCTGCCGGCCGACCCGCGGATCGGCATCACGCTGCACTACGACGAACCGCTCGTGTTCACGCACCAGCGCGCGGCGTGGAAGCAGTGTCCGCCCGACATGCCACCGGTGGACTTTCCCGGCCGCGTGCCGGATCTGCGCCCGCTGTTCCAGCCGGGTCATTTTGCCTACGAGGCCTCGCTGACCGAGATCGGGGCCGCGGGCATCGAGGCGGACTTTGCGCGGGTGGAGGCCTGGTTTCGGCAGCACGCGCCTGCGTGCGAGGTGCGGCTGGGCGGTTTTGGCGTCAACGAAGCCGCGCCCGCCGCCGCGCGCACGCGCTATGTGCGCGCCGTGCGTGCCGCGGCGGAGCGGCGGGGCTGGGGCTGGTGCGTCTGGAGCTACAACGGCGGCATGGCGGTGCGTGATGCCGGCGGCGCGCCGACGCCGGTGCTGGCGGGATTGTTTGAGTCCCCCGCACCCTGAATCCACGGAACGGTTCGCAGAAAACGGGAGGGCGTTCTCATGGTCTTGGCGCTGCGCTCCGGATACGCTGATGCGGTGCTCCATCCCCGGAGCCCGTCATGAAACCCCGTCTCCTGCTTGCCCTGATTTTTGTCATGCCCGCCCTTGTCGAACTCGCCGCCCAGCCCGAATTCATGCCTTGGGGCAATCTGACGGGCCTGCGGATCGAGGGCCAGCGGTTCCCCTTCGAGACCTCGGTGCGCGCCGTCCGCGCCGACTGGTCCGGCTACACGCAGTCCTCCAAATACAATTGGGAAGGTCACCAGACCTACACGCGCGAGGGCGACGCCCAGACTGCGGAGCACGCGCTCGCCGGCTTGCCGGTCAACTACACCGTGCGGGTGCACGATCGCGGTGCCGGCACAGTGGAACTTCATGTGCGCCTGCGCGCGACGGCGGACGCCGATCTGGCCGGCCTCTACTTTTGCCTTTCACTTCCGCCGGAATTCGCGCGCGGCACGCTGGAGCGCGTGGATCCGGCCGGAGGCGTCCACGCCCAGCCGCTGGCGGCGCTCAGCCTGCCCCACTCC
Source organism: Oleiharenicola lentus (assembly GCF_004118375.1). Lineage (NCBI taxonomy): Bacteria > Pseudomonadati > Verrucomicrobiota > Opitutia > Opitutales > Opitutaceae > Oleiharenicola > Oleiharenicola lentus. The sequence continues at coordinate 719,751 of NZ_SDHX01000002.1, read as the reverse complement.
CTGCCGGGGAACGGACAAGGGCTGCGCTTTCGCATCGGTGAACAGGAAATCCAGTGCCGGGCCGACGAGCCCGGGCGCTGGCTGCTCCGGCAGGACGCCACCACCCATCCCGCCTACCTCAACGATCCGCGCCCGGCACAGGATTTCGCCCAACGTGATCCGCAGGGGCGGCCCGTGGATTTGCAGTGCTATTTCCCGCTGGTGACCGGCCCGGTGCGCCGCGACCAGGTGGTGGAGCGCGTGTTTCAGATTCAGGTGGCCGCGCCGGTGGATCAGCGTCCGGTCACGCTCACGCTGGATCCCGCCAAGCCGGGCCGGCCCTTCACGGGGATCGGCGGCAATTTCCGGCTGCAGTTTCCCGAGCAGGATCCGGCGGTGATCGCCTACTGTCTGGAAAACCTGCGGGTGACCTGGACCCGCATCGCGATGTATTGGCGCGAGTGGCATCCGGAGGAGGCGATGGACCCGCTGGCGCGGGCGCAGGCGGGACAGTTGTCCCCGCTGTTGCAGCGCCAGCTGGAACTCGCCCGGTCCTTTGCGCGGCGCGGCCTGCCCGTGATCGTGAGCGTGTGGGATCCGCCGCGGTGGGCCGCGGAACCGTGGCCGGGCGGCGAGCGCGGCGAGGCGCTCCGGCCGGAGAAGCTCGACGCCATCGCCCGGTCGATCGCCGACTATCTCGTGCACCTGCGCGACCACTACGGCGTCGAGGCCGACCTGTTTTCCTTCAACGAGACCGACGTCGGCGTCGAGGTGCGGGAAACCCCGGAGATGCACGCCCGGCACGCCCGGGTGCTGGGCGCGGCTTTCGCGGCGCGCGGGTTGCGGACGAAGATGCTGCTCGGCGACACCGGACACGGCACCGCGGTGGCCAGCCGGATCCTCGGGGTCGTGCGGCGCGATCCGGCGGCGCGGGCCCACGGCGGGGCGGTCGCGTTTCACACCTACCACGGGTGCACGCCCGAGGACTTGTCGGCCTGGACGGAGGCGAGCCGCGAGCTCGGCCTGCCGCTGATGGTGACCGAAGGCGGGCCCGACTCCGCGGCGCACCGTTACCCGCAGGTTTTTCTGGAACCGTGGTTCGCCCTGCACGAGATCGAGCTTTATCTCCGCATCGCGGCGGCCTGCCAGCCGGAGACCATCATGCCCTGGCAGCTCACCGCGGATTATTCCGTGCTGACGGGCGGCGGCCTTTATGGCGACCAAGGTCCGCTGCGGCCCACGCAGCGCTTCTGGAACCTGAAGCAACTCGGGGATACGCCGGTCGGCGCGCACTGGATTCCGTTGAAAGTGGCGGGCCCGGCCCTCACCGCGGCCGCGTGGACCGTGCCCGGGACCGGCGAGACCGGCCTGCACCTCGTGAATGACGGGGCCGCCCGCGAGATTGAGCTGCGGGGGTTGCCTTCCGGCGTGCGCACGCTCGAGGTGCGGCAGACCGATGCGGTGCACGGCGCGGAGCGGATGGCCCCGGTGGTGCCCGAGCACGGGGTCGCGCGGTTCATCGCGCCGGCGGGCGCCTACCTCAGTCTGACCGGCCGGCCCTGAACCGCGTCGTCCGGCCACGCCCCTTGTTTTATGATGCATGCTCCCCGTTGGTTGATCGCCGCGTCGCTCGCGGTCGCCTTTAATTCCGGCTTCGCGCAGCCTGAGCTCGCCCAATGGGGCAGCCTGCGCGGCCTGCGGATCGAAGGGCACCTCCACGCCTTTGCGGCGCGGATGGAAGTCGTGCGTCCGGACGGCACCGTGGCCGCTCGCACCGCCCATTACGCGAACGCCTCGCGCTACCGGCGCGAGGGCGCGGGGCAGCGCGTGGAGGTGGAGCTGCGCGGCGAGAAGGCCGTGATCGCCGTCGAGGAGACCGGGCCGTGCGCCGCGCGCCTCGACGTGGCCATGACCGCGGCGCCGGAAAACGGATCGGATCAGGGCGTGCTCACGGTAGACCTGCCGCGCGCGGATTTCCTCGGCGGACGCCTGACCTGGCTCGATGCGATTGGCGGCGTGGTGGGCGAGGAGGCCGTGGCGGACACCGCCGGGATTCAGGAGCGCTCCGCCGCCGGGGTGCGGCTGACGGGCGTCGGGCGCACGTGGGAAATCCGCGGCCGCGGGGATGTGCCGCTGCGGGTCACGCGGATGCCGGCCGACTCCGAGAACGTCGTGCGCGTGAGCGTGCCGGTCCGACCCGCCGGCACCGCGCAGGCGAGCCGGACCTTCCAGCTCCAGGTGGGAGGCGAGCCGGATCGCCGGCCGGTGGCGATCGCCGTGGAGCCGGCGCGGCCGGGCGCGCGCTTTGACGGCATCGGCGGAAATTTCCGCCTGCAATTCCCGGAGAGCGACCCGGCCATCATCGACTACAAGCTGGCGAATCTGCGGGTGAGTTGGGGCCGCATCGCGCTGTGGTGGCGGGACTGGGACGCCGACGAGGCCGCCGATCCGCTCGCTGCGGCGCGCGCGGGCCGCGTGACGCCGCGGCAGCACGCCCAGATGGAAATGGCCCGCCGGCTCGCCCAGCGCGGGATTCCGGTCATCGTCAGCGTGTGGGATCCGCCCGCGTGGGCGCAGCTGACCGGCCCGCGGCCGCCGCACACCTACAACGACCCGGTCAATCCCGCGAAATGGGCGCGGATGGCCGAGTCCATCGCGGCCTATCTGCAGTTCCTGAAGGAAGGCTACGGTGTGGAGGCGGTGATGTTCTCCTTCAACGAACCCGACCTCGGTCTGATGCCCGCGCCCGCGGATCACGCCGCCTTCATCAAGATCCTCGGCCGGGCCTGCCTCGCGCGCGGCCTCGCGACGAAGCACCTGGTGGCCGACACCTCGAACGCCACGGCGAAGTCGCTCGGCTTCGCTCAGGCCGTGATCAACGACATCGAGACGCGTCCTTTCATCGGTGCCGTCGGTTTCCACAGCTGGGGCGGGTGCGACGATGAGAACCTCGTGCAATGGGGCGCCGCAGCGCGGCAGCTCGGTGTGCCGCTCCTGCTCAGCGAAGGCGGGCCGGACGCCGAGGCGCACCGCCATCCCGACCTTTTTCTCGAGCCCGCTTATGCGCTCGACGAGATCGAGCTCTACGTGCGCATCGCTGCCCTCGCGCAACCCGCGTCGCTGATGCACTGGCAGCTGACGGCGGACTACACGTTGCTCAAGGGTGGCGGCGCCTACGGCCACGCCGGGCCGTTGGCGCACACGCCGCGCTTTCACGCGTTTCAGCAGCTCGGCGCGACCCCGCCCGGAGCCTTTGCGCTGCCGGTGACCAAGGACCGGCGCGACGTGACGGTGGCCGCCTTCGGGGACCGGGCCAACGGCCGCTACGCGCTGCACCTGGTCAACACCGGCGCCGCGCGCACCGCCCTGGTTTCCGGCCTGCCGGACGGGGTCAAGGTGTTGCGCGTGGTTGCGACGGCGACGGCCACGGGACTTCAGCCCGAGGTGACGGTGGCGGTGGCCGGCGGCCGCGCGGAGATTCCGTTGGTCGCGGCGGGGCTCACGAGCGCCTTCGGCGAGACGGTGCCATGAGCTGAATCAGGTCGCCGTCTGTTCACGGCGACGGGCCGCCAACTCGGCTTCCATCTGTTTTTCCATCCGGCCGTCGATCGGATAGAAGAGACCGAACAGCGCGGTCAGCGCGCCCATGGCGGCGGGCACGACGCCCATGAGCAGGCGGATGCCGCCGAGGGCCTCCTCGGACTGGGCGACATTCGCCTCGTAGCCGGAGAGCCCGAGCACGAAGGCGGCGGCGGCCCCGCCGAGCGCCGCACCGGCCTTGTGCGAGAAGGTGCCCGCGGAGAACGTCAGGCCGGTGATGCGCCGGCCGTTTTTCCATTCGCCGTAGTCGGCGGTGTCGGCGATCATCGACCAGAACAGCGGTAGGAGCGGGCCGCCGAGGAATGAGGACAACACGCCGATGCCGATGATCAGGCCGATGTCGGCCGGACCGACGAAGAAGTAGCCGAGCGAAACCAGCGCCACGGCAAAGTTGACCATGATAAAGGCCCGGCGTTTCCCGCCGAGCAAATCGGTGATCGGCCGGGTGCAGGCCACGCCCGCGAGCGTGGCGACCGTGGTCAGGATAAGGAAGGGTGTGGTCCAGACCTGCCAATCCGTGACAAAATATTTGAAGAAGTAGAGGGTGGCGCCGTCGCGGATCGAGATCCACAGCAGCTTGAACACGCCCAGTCCGCAGACCACGAGCCAGGGGCCGTTGCGCACGAGTTCCGCGAGGTCCTGGCGGATGTTCATCTGCTGGCCCGGAGGCGGCAGGACGCGTTCGCGGGTGGTATGGAAGGTCACCAGGAAAAGGCCCGCGGACAGCAGGCCGTAAAGCAGCACGGTCCGCTGGTAGCCGGCGGCCTCGTCCCCCGCCCCGAGATAGGCGATGAGGAAGAGCATGGAGCCTTTGACGACGAGGTCGCCGGTGTAGGCCCCGTAGAAGCGGAAGGACGCGAGCACGGTGCGGTCGGCCGGGTTGGGGGAGATCACGCCCAGCATCGCGCCGTAAGGGATGTTCACGGCCGTATAAACCATCTGGTAGAGAGTGAAGGTGACGTAGGCGTAGATGAGTTTTCCAGTCGGGCCAAGATCCGGCACCGTGAACATGGCCACGCCGCAGACGACCCAAGGCAGGGCCATCCAGCGGAGCCAGGGCCGGAACTTGCCGTGTGGCGTTTGGGTGCGGTCGGCGATCATGCCCATCATCGGGTCGTTCGCCACGTCCCAGGCCCGCGTGACCAGCAGCATCAGCGCGAAGGCGGCGGGGGTGATCCCGAAGACATCGGTATAAAAGATCGGCAGGAAGAGCGCGACCGTGCGGTAGTAGAGCACGGAGGCGACATCACCGCAGGCGTAGCCGATTTTTTCCGGCAAGCGCAGAGCCGGGCCCGACGGGATGGTGGGGCCGGCGGAAGGAGAGGGCGAGGGAGCGGTCACGGCGAGGTGGGTTGGGGTGGGGAGATTGTCCGGGCCCGAGGGGGAACGAACGGAGAAAACGGCTTCAGGCAGGGTGGAGCAGCAAGACGAGGACGCCGGCCGGTTCGAGCCGCACGTGCAGGCGCAGGGACGAAGTGCCGTCGGCCGGTTGCACGGAGCAGGCCTTCGGCCCGACCAGAGTTTCCACAGTCACCGCTCCGGTCACCGGCACTGAAAGCGTGCCCTCCACGGTGGTGGCGGCAGGGTTGATGAGATAGAACACCTGATCCCGTCCGCGTTCATGCCGGCGGATCATCGGGGGAGCGCCGGCGCCGGCCCAGGTGAACGCGGCGGGCCCGAGGAGCGGGCGCAGCCAACCGTGCAGCAGGGAGCGGAGCGGGCTGCCCGGATCCGTGTGCAGGGTGCCGCCGAGGGCAAAGCCCAGGAGCAGGGTCTGGCCGAGACCGTGGCGGTGGCGGACCGCCGCCGGCGTGCCGGTGTCGGCGAAAGTTGCGAGCACTTCCGCGCCGGGGGCCGGCTGGAGGATTTCCCGGTAAACCGCGGCCGTGAAGTGCGTCGGACCGGACTCGCGCGACCAGATCACGCGGTGCGATTTTTCCTCCGCGACCCAGTCGAGCCGGCGGGCGCCGAACACCTCGTCGAGGCCCGCGCCCGGCTGCGTGGCATAGGCGAAGTCGAGCTCGTCGAGACTCGCCGTCATGCAGTCGGCGACAAGGCAGCCGCCAGCGGCCACGTATTCCCGCAGGAGCGGGGCGAGCGAGCGGCGCAGGACGATCTGGAACGGCAGGAAGAGCACGCGGTAGGCGCGCAGTTGCGCGAGATCGAGCGGCCGGTCCGTCCGGAGAAAATCCACCCCGTGGTTGTCCTCGTCGAGTGCGCGGAAAAGTCCGGCGTTGCTCTGGTAGAGGAAGTGGCGGAGGCCGCGCTGCGGGTTTTGCTCAAGGCATTTCAGCAGCCCGTTCATGTCGAGCAGGACGCCGACCGGCCGGGTTTCCAGACGGGCGGCCATGAGGGTGTCGCCCCACTGCGCGAGCACCGCCCCGAGTTCGCGCACGGCTTCGCCGCGGGGGGCGAGGGTGCCGTCCATGGTCGTGAGGCCGCGGCCGAGCGCCTGCCGCCCGCGCGCGAAGGGCTGCCATTTCCAATAGAACAGCCCCTTGCAGTCGTTCGCCAGCGCGGTCCAGGCCAGCTGCCACACCGTGGCCCGGTCCAGCCAGCCGCCGAGCGTAAGGCCGGACTTACCGTTCGTGTAGAGTTCCGTGAGGATATAGGGTTTCGGCCCGGCGGCCGAGCGGGTGACCGCAAAGGTCAGATTGTGCCACCAGAGCGGAAAGGGCTGTTCGCGGTGCGGCCGGTCGAGCGCATCGGGGTAGTAGGACAGCCCGGCGAATTCCTCGTGCGCGGTGAACTGCCAGTTGTCGGTGTTGTAACCGCCGAAGTCGCCGAAGTTGCTCCACGGTGTGCCCACGGGGTTCGCATTGATCGCGCGGCTGCGGTCGTAACGGTGCAGCATCGCGCGCAGTTCGCCGAGGATGACGCCGTTGAGCTCGTTGCGAAAAAGGCCCCAGTCGATCGACGGCATGCTCGAGTCCCAGTCGTCGGCGAGGAACGGCGTGACTTGTTCCCAGGCGGTGAAGTCGTCGCCCCAGGCGCGGTTGAGCTCCGCCAGCGTGCCGTATTTTTTTTGCAGCCAGTCGCCGAAGCGCGCCACCACGTGGGGCGACTGGTGGCTGTAGTGCGGCTCGTTCCAGATATTGTAGAAGGCGAGGGCGGGGCTGCGGCCGTAGCGGCCGATCACGGCGCGGAAATAGTCCTCGAGCAGCGGGAAAACCTCCGGGTGGATGAAGTCAACGTGCTCGCGGTTGTTGCGGTTGGGGCCGGGCACGTGGTGCTGCTGCCGGATCTCGGGCAGGGTCTCGAACTGCCAGGGCGGGAAATAGTGGCCGCATTGTTCCTCCTTGAGCAGCAGCGGCACAAACTTGAGGCCCGCCTCCTCGATCTTCCGCACGAGATAGTCGGTCCGCTCCCACTTCAGGCGGCGGGTCGCGTGGTCCCACTGGCTGAGGGGAAAGACGAGCAGGTGGCGGATGTTGGCCGCCCGGATGGCCGCGAGGTCGGTGTCGACCCGCGCGAAGAATTCCTCGTCGGTCGCGTATTCGCTGTGGAACACGTTGTAGACGGTGCCGAGCAGGATGGAGCCGTCGTGCCAGGGGCGCGGCGGCGGGGCGGAGGGATCGGACGGATTCGGGTGCATGCGGCAGGGGCGCTCAGCGGGGCGGGAGCGGCGGTTGGGCGGTGCGCGGGATGACGGGGGACCAAGGCGTGGCGCCAGTCTCGTTGTAGGCCTGCAGGCGGTAGAACCAGGTCTCGCCCGGTGCGGCCAGTTCGTCATGCCAGAGCACGGGGGTTGCGCTCGCGCCGGCGGCCTCGTGGGCCTTCACGTCGGCGATCACGGAGTCGTGAAGGCCGGTGGCCAGGACCTGCCAGGGGCCGTCCGCGGTCGGGGCGCGCTCGATCCGATAGGCGCTGGCACCCGCGCAGCCGCGCCAGGTGAAGCCATCGGCGAGCGGGAGCAATTCCGGCGTGCCCGTGGGCTGGTCAATGGGCGGAACGGGCCGGCCGCGGATTGCCCACGCCTCTTTCCGGAGAAGGTCGAGCGTGCGCCGCTCTTCATAAGCATGGCCGGCCGGGAAGCCGGGCGGATGATAGGAGTTCACCGGGGTGCCGCCCTCGTTGTGATAATACCAGCCGCCATCGCGCCGGTGGCCGCGGAGGCCCCACAGCAGGCCGCCGGAGATTCCGGTTTCACGGATGGTCTCCAGCAGCGCGCGCAGGTTGGCGTAGGACGCGAGGCCGAGCTCGTCCACGACGAGCGGCTTGATCCCGCGCAGGGCCTCGCGCCGCTCGCGCGCCACCGGGGCGAGATCCCAGGGCTCGCCCTTGAACCGCGCCCAGTATTCGTAGAGGTGCGCGCTCAGGATGTCGATGTGCGGGTCCGCAATCAGCGCGGCATGATCCACGCCGCCCGCTTCCATCACCAGGTGCCGCGGGGCCTCGGCCTTGAGGTGCGCGGCCATCTCGAGGCTCCAGTCCCGGATGGCGCCCGTCCAGTCCGCCGGCTTAAACCCGCGGTCGGGCGCGTAGCTGTCGAACTCGTTGCCGAGCTGCCAGGCGAGGATCGTGGAGTCGTCCTTGTAGAGCCGGCCGTTGACCGTGTTGCGCCGGTTCAGTACGAAAGAGAGCAGGTGCTTGAAATCTTCCTTCACCCCGGAATCGGTCCAGAACGCGCCCGGCGGCTGGCCGGCCAGCGCGGCAAACTCGTCAACCCCGCGCGTGTTTTTGAAGGATTGCGAGGCGATGAAGGGAAAGATGATCCGGATGTCGTATTCCCGCGCGAGGGCGAGCAGCCGGTCGAGCGCGCGGAACGCTTCCTCGTTGTAGGTGCGCCGCGCGGTTACATGCACCTGGGCGCCCGGGTCCTTCGGGCTGGCGATGGAGAGCCCGATGCCGACCCGCGTCGCGCGGGCGCCGAGCCGGCGGAGGTGGTCGAGGGTGGAGCGCATCTCAAACTCGTCGGGCCAGCGGTTGCTCCAGTCGGGCAGGATCTGTTCCTTGTTCATGTTCAGCGTCGAGGCGCAGAGCCCGAAAAATCGGAACGGCGTTTCGCCTTCCATCAACTGGTCGCCCTGCCGGGTGATGAAAGGGCGGTCGTCCGGCACCGTGGAGAAACCGGCGGAACCGGCGGTCATGAACGCGAGGAGGGTGAGCATGGGGGAACGCATGGGAAAAATCAGCCGGGACCGGCCGGCGAGACGAGGAGCCACTCGGTCGGCCCGGTCTGCCGGTGGTCCGGGAAAAATTCCAGGCCGGGTGCCGCCGCTGCCGCGAAGGCCGCGGTGCCGGGCGCAACGGCGATGGTCTCGTCCTCGACGGACACCGTGCCGCGGCCGCGCGTCGGGATGACCAGCGTGGCGCGGCCGTCACCGGGGAGCGTCGCGGTCCCGCGGGCGGACAGCCGGCGCAGGGAGAAGCAGCGCGTGCGCCCGGCCCCAGCTAGCTCCTGCAATTCCCAGGAAGCATCGCCCGCGAGCCAGCGCGGCTGCAGGCGGCAAAGGGTGCGGACGAGTTCGACCGAGCGCGGCAGGTAGTCGAACACGTCGAGGCAGAAGTCGAGGTCTCGGCCCATGAAGCGCCCCGCCGGCGGCACGACCACGCCTTCGCGCTCGAACTCGCAGCGCACGACCCAGTCGCTCGGCTCCATGACTTCCACCATCAGCACGCCGGGACCGATCGCATGGGGCAGGCCGCCGGGCACGATCCAGGTTTCACCCGGTTGGACACGGATCGGCTCGAAACAGGCCGCCATCGCCGCGATGTCCTGCTCCTCGATGATGCGCCGCCACTCGGCGCGGGTGGGCGGATGCTGGAAACCGAGCCAGATTTCGCCCGCGGCGTCCGGTCGCACCGCGAGAATATGATAGACCTCCAGCTTGCCGTGGGGCGACTGGAGCCGGGCCCGGGCGAATTCCGCCGTGGGATGGACCTGGATGTGGAGACGGATGGCGGCGTCGAGCAGCTTGGCCAGAAACCCGAGCTGTGGGCCCAGTTGGGCGGCGTGTTCCCGGCCGAGATAAAAATCTGGGGCGGCTTGCAGCTCCGCGGCGAGCGTGGGGGTGCCGGCGCCTGATCCAACGCGGGTGAGGCCTTCGCCCGGTTGCGGCGGCAGGCCGGGATTGAGCGCGACGGTGGTCGAGCCGAGCCACGATTCCGGCTCGGAGCCGTCCGCGGGCCGGGCGGCTCCGGCCAGCAGGTCGAGCTGGCGGCCACCCCGGTAGTTGCGCCGCACCCGGGCGGGCAAAAGGGGCAGGAGAAACGGCGGGGTGGGGGGCGGCATGGAGCGCGGTCGTCCAGTGTCGGAACCGGGCCCGCAACGGCCATCGGGAAGCAAACGCTCTCGGTTTTTTGGACCGGGCTCTCAACCTGAGCCGGACGTAAACAGAGATTCCTTGCTTCATTCCTTCGTCCGGTTGGTTTCGCATCGCGCGGGCGGTTAGGGAGGGAAAACGTGGGTTTTCCGCCGTCGCCATGCGCATGAGTCTGCTCCTGCCCCTGCTGGGCGCCGTACTGCTGGCGGGGTGCGCGCCGGCGTCCCGCCCCGCGCCGCCCGCTGCCGCCCTTCCGCCTGCCCCGGTGCTGGTGGCCGAGGCCATCGGGGAACCGGCGGTGGACAGGCCGCTGGTGGCGCACGTGAACGCGATCGACCTCGATGCAGACGGACGGCTCGATGTCATCGCCTGCGACGTTCGCGCCGGCCGGGTGGTGTGGCTGCGCCAGGTTGAGCGCGGCCGGTTTGAGGAAACCGTGCTGGCTGAAGGGCTCGGGGCACCGGTGCGGACCGAGGTCGCCGACCTCGACGGCGACGGTCGCCGCGAGATCCTGGTGGCGTGCATGGGCGTGGTTTACCCCAACAACGACCGGATCGGCAGCATCGTGGTGCTCATCGCCGACGGCAACGGCGGTTACACCAAACGCGTGCTGGCAGACAGGCTGGCCCGCGTGACGGACGTACGCGTCGGCGACCTGAACGCCGACGGCCGGGCCGACCTCGCGGTGGCCCAGTTCGGCTACGACGACGGCGAGGTGCAGTGGTTCGAGCAGCGGCCGGACGGCAGCTTCCAGCCACACGGGCTGCTCAGCCTGCCGGGCGCCATCAACATCGTGATCGAGGATTTTGACGGCGACCGCGATCCGGACCTCGCCGCGCTGATCTCGCAGAACACGGAGGAGGTGATCCTCTGGCAGAACGACGGGCGCGGCCGGTTCACGCCGGTGACGCTCTTCGGCTCGACGAACGAGGACTTCGGCAGCAGCGGGCTCATTGCCACCGATCTCAACCGCGACGGCCGACCCGACCTGTTGTTCACTAACGGCGACGGCTTCGATTACGCGGAGCCCGGGTCGCGGCCGAGCCACGGCGTGCAGTGGATTGAAAACCTGGGCAGCGGCCAGTTCCGGCTGCACCGCCTCGGCGACTGGCCCGGCGCCTACAGTCCGGTGGCCGTGGACTACGACGGGGATGGCGACCGCGATGTGCTGATCGTGAGCTGTTTTCAGGACTGGGTGCGGTCGCCGCGGGCGAGCCTCGTGTTGTTCCGCAATGACGGGCGCATGAACTTCACCGCGGAACCGCTCGCGCTGGCGCCCACGCACCTGGTGACGCTCGCCGCCGGGGATTTCGACGGCGACGGCCGGCCGGGTCTGGTGACCGGCGGATTCCACGCCTATCCGCCCTACGACCGGATGAGCCGGATCTCGCGCTGGCGGCCGGTCCCCGCACCATGACGCGGCCCCGCCTGATATGGGTCCTGCTCGCCGTGACCGTGGCGATTTTCGGGCTGGTGGCGGCGTGGTCGGCCCGGCGCTGGGCCGACACGGTGCCCTGGCCGGCGGCGGCGGGGCGCGAGTGGCCCGGCGCGGAGACGCTGCGCGCGGCCCATGCCGAGGCGAGGCGCTGGCCGGTGCGGCGCGAGGCGGTGGAACGACTGGCGCGACTTTACCTGGCCAATGGTTTCAACGCCGAAGCCGCGGCGCTCCTCCCCGGCATCAGCGCGCGCCGGCCGGACGCGCCCGAGTGGGTTCATCGCCAGGCGGTGCTCGCGGCGGACGGCGGGCGGTTGGATGAGGCGGTCGTCCTCTGGCGTGGCCTGGTGGATCGCGGCGTCGCACCCGCGCCCGTGCGCGTGAAGCTGGCGGACGCGCTGGTGAAGCTGAACCGCGACGCGGAGGCCGCGGCGGAATATCGCGCGGTGCTGCGGACCGAGCCGGACCAGCCGCATGCCTGGCACGGTCTCGTGCGGCTCGAGGTGCGGCAGCGCCGTTGGGCGGAGGCGCGGACCCTGCTCCGGGAGGCGCTTCCGCGGGCGCCGGAGTTTTACGGGCTGCACGCCCTGGCCGCGACGGTCGCGCGCGAAACCGGCGACAGCGCCGGGGCGGCGGCCGCGGATCGCGAGGTTAAGCGGCTCGGTCGCTTCCGGGACATTCCCGATCCTTGGGTCGAGGTGGATCCCGCCGACTGTTTTGATCCCTACCGTCTGCGCGTGGACGCCGACCGTCTGCGGGCGGACGCGGACCTGCGCGGCGCCTTCGCGCGCATCGAGCGCGCCATCGCGCTCGAGCCCGGCGGAGCGCTCAACTTCCAGCTGCTCGCCACGCTCCATGGCGTCGCCGGCGATGAGGCCGCCGCCGAGCGGGCTTATCGGCGTGGGCTGGAGTTGGAGCCGGGCTCCGCGACATTGGCGCTGCGTTATGCCAACCTGCTGGAAAGGCAGGGGCGGACGGCCGAGAGCCGCGTCCTGCTGGAGCGCGCCACGGAGAAAAATCCCGCCGAGGCGGAGCTCTTCGCCCGTCTGGCCACGGCCCGCGAGCGCACCGGGGAGTGGGCGCAGGCCGTGGACGCTTATCGGAGACTCCAGACGTTGCGCCCGGACCGGCCGGAGACCGCCCTGGCCGCGGCCCGGGCGGCTTTTCGCAGCGGCGACGAAGCCGGGGCGCGCGCCGGGTTGCAGGAAAACCTGCGCCGATTCCCCGACCATGAAGAAACGCTCGGTTATCTCGTGCTCGACGCCGTGGCGCGCGGGGATGCCACGACCGCACGGGATTTGCTCGCGCGCGTGGAGCGCGTGGCCCCGGCCGCGACTGCCACGCGGCGCCTGCGCGACGCGGTGGTCGCGCGCTTCGGGCCCGCGCCCTGAGCGGGTCGCCTCAGGGCGCCGCGATCACGGTGTAGGCGCCGAGATTGGGCCGCGGGGCGAGGCGCCACTTCAACTCGGCGGGCCGGCCGGTCGATTCGAAGGCAAAGGCGATCCGCCAGCGCGAGCGCACCGGCCGGCCGTTTTCCTCCACCGGAGTGAACACCCAGTTCTTCACCGCAGCCCGGGCGGCGTCACCGCAGACCTCGTGCGAGGTCTCCAGCACACGGGCGCGGCTGACCTCGCCCGTCTTGTCGATCGTGATTTCGAGGATCGCGCCGCCGCTTTCGCCGCGTTGGACGAGCAGGTCGGGAAAGGCCGGCGGCTGGCTGCGCTGCAGGCGCGGGCGGGGCGCGGCGCTGGTGGCCGGACCTTCGTCGTCCCGCACGGGGAAATGAAACGGCACGTGCGCCGTGAAACCGACTGGCCGGCCGTCCTTGATGCGCGGCTCACGCTTGGCGCCGCGGGCCAGCTGCAGGGAGACCTGCTCCAGCACCCGGCCGTGCGTGATGTCGTCCGAGGCGTGCACGCGCGCATCCCGCGGCGTGCCGGTTTCGTCGTAGTCAACGGCGATGATCACCCGGTAGCCGGGCTCCGTCGCGGCGGCGGCTGCGGTCGGAGTCAGGCGTCCCTGATAGAGATCGCGCGACGCGCGGGTCGTTGCGTCCGTCGCGGCGACCTCGAGCGGGGCGGTGGGCGACCAGGCGCTGGCGGCAGCATGGGTGAGCGGGACGAACCCGGGGGTGGCGAGCAGGGCGGACAAAAGCAGGACAGCGCGCATCGGAAAACGGGGGTAAGTTCCGCCGAGCGTGGACCTCGGCGCGCGGCGCGGCGACGCGCAAGCAAGGCATCTTCAGAAATTGGCGACCGGTCTCAGTCGGTCTGCCGGACTCGCAGTCCGGCGACCGGGGCGGCGCGGGTGATGATTTCCACATCCTTCACGCCGCGAAAGCCGGAGAACGCGGCGGCGTAGAGCCGGCCGGCTGTATCCTCCAAGGGCACGCCGCCCTCCCAGCCGATGAAGTCGGGCCGGTTCACGCCGAAGGTGCCCTCGTCGAGCTTGCCCGCGTAGACGAGCTCCTCGAAGCGGCCGGTGGCGTAGCCGGTGCGCCAGACCTGTGTCACCTTGCGGTGCGCGATGCCCCAGCACCACTGGCCACGCGCGGCGTCGCGGCCGAAGATGCGGCCATGCACCTCGCCCGTCGGCGCGATGACGAGCGCGGCGGCGTTGCCGCCCGATTGACGGCGGTCAACCGGGTGACGCAGAAAACGCGGCATCAGCCGGGCGATCTCGGCGAGCAGCCGTGCGCCGGGCGGTTCGGCGACGAGAGGAGACGGGACGGGAACGGTCGGGGCGGATTCAACCACGTGGGGAGGAGGGTAACCGGGCATGATGAAATCAGGGTGGCGTGATCTTTTCGAAGACGAAGAAGGCCCAGTTGTTTCCGCGCCGGTAGCGGAAGGTCAGCAGCTGCAGTCCGGCCTCGGGGAAAGTCACGGTGGCAATCCGGCCGAAATCCCACGCGTGCCAGTCGGCGGTGTCCCGGGGCGGCCCAATGTCGCCGGCGGGGCGTCCGTTGAGCTCGAAACGCAGCGCCGCGGCGGGGCGACCCGCGGCGTCGCGCGTGACGTGGGCGGCGGACTGGCTGTAGAGCGCGTGGACGGCGTAGGTGCCGGGCTCGCGCACCTCCACGGTGTAGTTCACCCACTCGCCGTCATCGGTCCAACCGAGGTAGAACTGGTTGATGGGCGGGACGACGGCGTTGCGGTCGTGGTTCAGGTCGGCCCAGTCCTTCACGTAGGAAACATCCACGCCCTCGTCGGCGCGGAAATGCCAGACGTATTCCCCGGCGTGGGCCCGCTGGTGGTTGTAGGGGGCGGTCTGGCGGTTGAGCACGCCGCTGCCTTCATTGGCGGGCGTCGTGTCGTGATAGGCCACGCCCTCGCCGCCGAGGTCGAAGCGCGCGCATTGCACCACGCCGGGGATGCGGGCGGGCCCGGTCTGGTGATAGGCGTCGGAAAAGGGCCGGCCGGTGTAGTCCGCGGGCAACGCCGCGAAGGCGGTCGGCAGCAACGCGAGCAGGAGGCCGGGGTGAAGGATCCGGGATTTCATGGGCGGGAGGTCGCGGCGGGCCGCCGTTCAGGGTTTGGTGATCGTGAAGACCGGCGAGTAATCGGTGGCGCCGGCCGCATTGAAGCCGCGGATGCGGTAGTGCCAGGTCGAGCCGGGGGCGGCGGATTCGTCGAACCACAGCGCCACCGGCCGCGGATCGCCGGCCGGGCCGCCCGCGGGGCCGCGCTTGCCCTCGAGGGCGAGGACCTGCTCGGGGTGCGCCACCACGGAATCGTGCAGCCCGACGGCGCGCACTTCCCAGGGGCCGGCGGGGGCAGCGGCGCGCTCGATGGCGTAATGGTTGGCGCCGGTGGACCCGCGCCAGGTGAAGCCGCCGCGTGTCGCGAAGAGCACCGGGGCGGGCGCCGGCGGGCGCAGGGGCGGGAGCGGCAGGCCGCGGAGGGCGAAGGCGGCGTGGCGCAGCAGGTCGAACAACTGGGTCTCCTGGTTGCCCTGTCCGGCGCCGAAGCCGGGATAGTGGTAGGAGTTGATGGGCGTGCCCTCCTCGTTGTGGAGCATGAAGCCGCCGTCACGCCGGTGGGAGCGCAGGCTCCAGAGCAGGCCGCCCACGATGCCGGTTTCCCGGATGGTGGCGATCAGCGCGCGGTTGTTGTCGATCGTCGCCAGGCCGAATTCATCCACCATGAGCGGCTTCCGCCCGCGGCAATTTTCCCACTCGGCGCGGGCCAGCACGGCGAGGTCCGAGGGTTCGCCCTTCTGGCGGCTCCAATATTCGTAGAGGTGTGCGCTCATCACGTCGATGTGCGGGCTGGCGAGAAAGGCCTCACGGTCGCCGCCGGCCTCCATGACGAGGTGGTTCGGGTCAACCTGCTTGATATAGGCGGCCATTTCCAGCGACCACGCCGTGAGGCGCGGCACCCAGACGGCCGCGTCCAGCTTGCGATCGCCGGGGTAGCTCATGAACTCGTTGCCGAGCTGCCACGCGAGGATGGCGGGGTCGTCCTTGTAGAGCCGGCCGTTCACCGTGTTGCGGCGGTTGAGCACGAAATCCAGGAAGTGGCGGAAGTCGGCCTTTACCTCCTCGTCGATCCAGAAGGAGCCGGGCGGCTTGCCGGACAACGCGCTGAACTCGTCCACGCCGCGCACGAACGGAAACGACTGCGAGGCGATGAACGGGATGATGAGCCGGATGTCGTATTCGTGGCAGCGCGCGAGGATCAGGTCGAGGCAGCGGAAGGCCTGCTCGTTGTATTGGCGGCGGCCGGTGATGTAGGCCGGCATGCCGCGGTCGGCCGGGCTGGCGACGCTGAGGGCAAAGATGCGGGTGGCGCGACCACCGAGCCGCTGCATGCTGTCGAGCATGTCGCGGGTCTCGTAGTCGTCGGGGAAACGGTTGCCGAAGTCCGCGTGAATCTGCGACTCGTGCGCCTGGAGGTTGGGCGCGGCGAGGCCGAGGAAGCGGAACGGCCGGTCGCCCTCGTAGAGCGCATCGCCGCGGCGCGTGATGAGGGGCCAGGCATCGGCCGCGTTGAGACAAAGCGGGAATAGCAGCAGGCCGAAGCCGGCCAGCAGGGGGCGGAGTGTCATCGGGAAAGGACGGGGGCGGCGTTCGCCGAAAGGTGACGGTTGAGGTCGCGCAGGAGGGCGAGGGTGGAGTGATCGGTCGCGAACAGGGAATTGAGGCCCTGCGGCTCGATGCCGTTGTCGCCGGTGAACGGCGTGCCCGGTCGCCAGAAGGCTCCGGCTGGGTCGACGGGCACGCCCTCGCCGGCCCACGACCAAAGGTTCAGGCCCGTGAGCGGACTGCCGGTGACCAGTTCGGCGCGAAACGTCTCGAAGACCGCCGAGAAATAGGCGTCGCGGGCGGTCACCGGCGTGCCCGGCAGGTACCGGGCATCGTCGCGGCCCAGTCCGAATTCCTCGAGCACAAGAGGCTTGCCCAGGGCGCGCGCCACCGCGATGTGCTGCGACAGGTATTCGCGGGTGCGTTGGATCGAAACCGGCAGCGTGCCCGCGCGGTCCGCGGGCTTATACCAGCCCCAGTTGAGGGGCCAGATGTGCGCGGTGAGGTAGTCGATGGCGGGCAGGGCGTGCAGCCGGCGGTAGAAGTCGGCATCCCAGCCACAACCGATGACGCCCTCGGAGCCGGTGCTGATCAGCTGACGCGGGGCGAGGCGGCGGATCAGCCGGGAGTTTTCGTCGGCCCACGCCAGCAGGGAGTCGCCCACCCGGGCGAGATCCTCGCCGTCGCCGGTTCGCGGCTCGTTGCAGAGTTGCCAGGCCATGATGGTCGGGTCGTCGGCATAACGGCGGCCATTCACGGAGTTGACGCGCGTGACGAGGTGGCGGACGTAATCCAAGTAGAGGGTGCGCGCGGCGGGCAGGGAGTAGAAGCGCGTGTCGAAGCGGAGCGTGTCCGGCCAGCGGTCGGCGGGCGGACGTTTTTCGCCGGTCGCCCATTCGACGTAGGTGGCCATGCCGCCGGACCACTCCCACTGGTTGTTGAGGTAGAGCACGGCCGTCAGGCCGCGACGGCCGATCTCGTCGAGGGCCCGGTCGAGGCCGCGGAGCAGATCCTCGTTGTAGCGGCCGGGGGCGGGCTGAAAGGCCGGCGTCAGCGGCGCATAGCGAGTGGGCTCGGCGGCCGCGAGCACGCGGAGGTTGGTGACGCCGAGACTGCGCAGCTGGTCGAGTTCGCGCCCCAGGCGGGCCGGGTCGCCGCCGTCGCCGCTCCGGCCCAGCCAGGCGGCAAACCAGAAGTTCACCCCGGCGAAGGCGTAGGGGCGGCCGGCGCGGAGAAAACGGGTGCCGTCGACGCGCACGAATTCATCGGCGCGGCTCATGGTCTCGCCGAGGAGGCCGGGGCCGACCGCGAGGCTGAGGAGGAGGCCGGCGATGAGATAGCGGAAGGGGCGGAAGAGCGGGGCGTACATGAGACGGGTTCGGCGAGGCGGGCCTGGAAGCGCATCTTGCGGCGGAAGCGCCCCGGGGATTCGCCGGTGGCCCGCTTGAAGAAGACGATGAGGTATTCGGGATGCTTGAAGCCGGTGAGCTCGGAGATGGCGTCAAGCGGCAGGTCGGTCTCCTGGAGCAGCTGCCGGATGCGCATCAGCTGCACGCGGCGGATTTCGCTGTTGGGGGACCGGCCGAAATACTTGCGGAACTTCTCCTCCAGCTGGGTCCGGGCGATGCCGGCGTGGCGGCAGACCTCGTCCACCGTCAGGCCTTCGCAGGCTTTCTGGCGGATGAAGCGCGCGGCCGTGGCCACCTTGCGGTCGGCGACGGCCAGCAGGTCGGTGGATTGGCGCGCGATGACCTCGATGGGCTCGACCACGAGGCTGAGGCCGTCGAGCGGGCGCTGTTGCATGAGGCGGTCGAGGGCCTCGGCCGCCAGGTAGCCGGAGCGCAGGTGGTTGGTGGCCACGCTGGAGAGCGGCGGATTGGCGAGCTCGCAGCGGGCCTCGTCGTCGTTGGCCCCGAGCACGGCGATGTCCTCCGGGACGCGGAGGCTCGCGTGCCGCGCGGCGTGCAGCACCTGCAGGGCGCGAAAATCATTGCAGCACATGATGCCGACCGGCTTGGGCAGGGTCAGCAGCCAGCGGGCGATGTGGTCAATCTCCTCGGCCTGCCACTGGGGCGTGCAGCCGCCGGTGTAGGTGCCGGGATAGTCGCGGTCGAAGACGGTGGAAGAGCGGCCGAAGGTGCTGATGGCGTCGCGGAAACCGTCGCGGCGCTCGCAGGACCAGGCCTCGTTGCCGAAGCCGCAGAAGGCGAAGTCGCGGAAGCCGCGGTCGATGAAGTGCTCGCCGCCGAGCTGGCCGACGGCGAAGTTGTCGAGCACGATATTGGGCACGCCGGCCAGGGCATCGGCATTGTTGACGTCCACGAGCGGGATGCCGAGCCGGCGGCAGGCCTCGACCTGGAGGGCGTTGGTGTGGCGGCTGATCACGCCGTCCCATGGCTGGCGCTTGAACCAGTTGGCATCGGAGAGCGACTGGCCGAGGTTGTCCCAGTGCACCTCCCACGGGGTGTGCTCGCGCTGGTAGAGCGCGATGCCGTGGAGCAGGCGGGGGGCGGATTCTTCCCAGACGGGGTGGGCGACCACCAGCACGCAGCGCTGGAGTCCGACCGGGGACGGCCGATTCTTGGGGGCAACAGGGGCGATCACAGGCGGGGTAGGAGTGGTGGAGAATCCTTGCGGGGGGCCAAGGCCGTTCTCGCTGGTGAGGCTAGCAGGATATCCCCGAAGTGAAAATGAGAATGCTTGCTTCGTTGCTTAACGCCTTCGCTTCCGGTTTTCCGCCGGGCCAGGGTGTGACTTCATGGGTGCACCCCATGAAATCAAACATCCCGATCCCAGAAATCGTTATCAGTTTGTTGCTCGTTGGCCCCCTGTTGTGCGCCGCGCCGCCCGCGGGAGCGGGCCTGGGAACGCCGGCACCGTCCGGCGCCGAGATCCTGTTCGATGGCACGCGCCGCATGCTTGATGAAAAATGGACCTATTGGGAGGGGCCGCGTTTCGCCTCGGCGCTGCCCATCAAGTGGCGCCTGGTGGACGATCCGGTGGACGCCGGGCAGGTGCTGCAGACCCATGATCCGGCGGCGGCGGGCGGCAAGTATGGCGCCGCGGACATCATCACGAAGAAAACCTACCGGGACTTCCGCCTGCACGTGGAGTTTCTGGTCAACCATCCCGGCGGCAACAGCGGAGTCTATCTGCAGAATCGCTATGAGATCCAGATCTGCGACGGCGATCGCACCCGCCACGGCATGGGCGCGGTGATCAACGAGACGGAGTCACCCTACGCTCACTACCGCGGACTCGGCCGCTGGAATTCCTACGACCTGTTGTTCCGTGCCGCCCGGTTCGAGGCGGGTCGCCGCGTGCAGCCCGCGCTGGTGACGCTGTATTTCAACGGGGTGAAGGTGCACGTGAACCAGCCGATCAACCAGGTGTGGGGTGGGCCCAACTCCGGCCTCGATGGCGGCAACGATGGCGGTAAGGGTATCACCGATGGGCCCGGTCCGCTGAAGCTACAGGGCGAGGGCCATGATGTCCGTTACCGCAACCTCTGGATTCAGGAGCTGGATCTGGCCGAGCCGGAAACGGATTTTTGATCCGGCGAAGGACGCACCGCCTCGGAGCAACCCGCCGATCGGTTTTTACAGCGATGCCGGCCGCCTCCGTTTGGTCCGCCGGGGGCAGCCTGACAGACATTTGGGGTCAAGGACGGCGAAGGCGTGACGAAGTAGCCTCATCACCCAGGGGCGTCCCGGGCTTGCGCCGGCGGCGGCTTTGGGGAAGATGACTTCATGATCTACCCCAAGCAGCCGTATTACCGGGTGCTGTTCGCCTGCCTGTTGCTGGCGGGGGCGGGGGCCATGGGCGGGGCGGAGCCGCCCGGGGAATCGCGCGTGCTGCGGGTGGGCGTGCTGACCGACAACTATCCCTATTCTTTTCGCGACTCGGACGGCAAGGTGAAGGGCTTCGCCTACGATGTGGTGGACGGCGTGGTGGAGGTGATGGGACTGAAGGTTGAGCGCATCGAGGGCAACACCCAGCAAATCTACGCTCGGTTTGAGCGCGGCGAGCTGGATATCCTGCAAAGCCTGGCGCAAATGCCGGAGCGGGAAGCCGTGGCCGATTTTTCCGTCCCTTACCTGAACATGGTCGGCACCATTTTCGTGCACAAGGACGACCAGCGCGTGTTGCGGGTGGAGGACTTGCGCGGGCGGCGGGTGGGGGTCCATCGCAGCAGCCTGGGCGAGATGTTGCTGCGACAGTCCGGACTGGGCGACTCGATCGTGTATGTTGAATCCGTGCAGGCGGCCCTGGAGCAGGTGAACAACGGCCAGATTGACGCCACGCTGGCGAGCCGGCTGACCGGGCTCTCACTGGCGCGCCGCGAAGGCTGGAAGAACATCAAGGCGCTGCAGATCGAGGTGCCGGGCTATGATGTGCGCTATTGCGTGGCGGTGCGCGAGGGCGACCACCGGTTGCTGGCCCAGGTCAACGAGGGCCTGGCCATTCTGGTGCGCACGGGGCGTTTCGATGAATACTACCGGAAGTGGTTTTCGCACGTGGAGCCGTCGCGTTACACGCTCGAACAAGTGCTCATGGCCGTGGCCGTGGGCCTGGCGCTGGCCTTGCTGGTGGTGTTGTGGGCGGCCGCGAGGCAACGCCGGCTGCGCCGGCAGATCGCCCGGCAGGCGGCGGAGCTGCGGGCCGGCGAGGAGCGCTACCGGAGCCTCTTCGAGGGCACACCTGACGGCCTGCTGGTCCTGGAAACCGCCGCGACCTCCGGCGCCGTGGTCGTGGTGCAGGCCAATCCATCCGCGCGCCGGCTGCTCCAGACCGGCAGCGGTCCCGCCCCCGGGGCGCGGTTGCACCATGTGCTGTCCGCGGATGCGACGCTGGCCGACCGCCTCACCGCCGCCTCGCGGCAGGGCGAGGCCACGGAGTTTGAGCATGAGAAGCCGGGCGCCGCCGGCTGGTGGCGTGTGTCCGTGAGCCCGCTTGGATCGCGGTTTCTCGTTTCCCTGCGCGACATCAGCGAGCAGACGCAGGCGCGGCTCCGTTTGCAGCGGCAGGAAGAACGCATGCGGCATTCGCAGAAGATCGAGGCGATCGGCACGCTGGCGGGGGGCATTGCGCACGATTTCAACAACCTGCTGACCGCGATCATCGGCAACACGCAGCTGAGCCTGATGAACCTGCCGCCCGACCACCCCGAGGTGGCGTCGCTGGAGCAGGTGCTCAAGGCCGGGCGCCGGGCCCAGCAGCTGGTGAAGCAGATCCTCACCTTTTCGCGCCGTTCCGAGGCCAGCCGGCAGGCGGTGAAAATCAGCCCGCTGATCGAGGAGGTCATGGGCTTCCTGCGCGCCGTGGCCCGGGGCACCGTGGAGTTCGCCCACCGCACCGGCCCGGTCGACACAGAAATCCTCGCCGACCCGGCGCAGGTCCACCAGGTGCTGATGAACATCGGCACCAACGCCCTGCAGGCGATGCGCGGCACGCAGGGGCGTCTGCTGTTCACCGAGGAAGAGGTCGTGCTCGAGGCGGGCACACCCTTGCAGCCCGACCTGAAGCCGGGCCGCTACCTGCGGATTGGCGTGGCCGACACCGGTCCCGGCATGAGCCGGGAGGTGGTGGACCGCATCTTCGAGCCCTTTTTCACCACCAAGCCGATGGGCGAGGGCACCGGCCTCGGCCTGTCGGTCGTACATGGCATCATGCAGCAGCACGACGGTGCCGTCACGGTCACCAGCGAGCTGGGGCGCGGCACGCTGTTTCAGCTCTATTTCCCGTTGGCGACGGCCCGGCCGGCGCCGGCCGCCACCGAGACCCGGCCGGCCGCCGTGCAGCTTGGCCAGGGGCAATCAATCCTGTTGGTGGATGATGACGCCTCGATCGTCGAAACGGTGCGCAAGGTGCTGCAGCGGCTGGGTTACACGGTCAGTGCACACCTGCGGGCGGAGGATGCACTGGCGGAATTCGAGGCCGCGCCGGACCGCTTCGCCCTCGTGCTGAGCGACCTCACGATGCCCGGCGTCAACGGCCTCCAGCTGGCCGCCCGCGTGCGGGCGCGGCGTCCGCGGAGTCCGCTCGTGCTGGTCAGCGGTTACTGGCCGGAAAGCGACCTGGCCGAGGCCCGCCGGTTGCAGGTATCCGCCACGCTGCACAAGCCGCTCTCCTACGAGAGCATCGGCCGCATCGTCGCGGATCACGTGGCCCGGGCGTGAAAACACGAAGCCGCCAGGGAGCGAAGTTCTGACTTTGCGGCTTCGCTGCTTTGTGTGATGTGTTGGGTCCAGCATGCCCGCCGAGCCCATCCGCTACTTCCACCGTGCAAAGAAGACCGTCGAGACCGAGCAGGTCTATGGCGAGGCCTGGCTGCGCTGGACCTACGGGTCGTCGCTTGGCCGGCTGTCGCTCCACGCGCTCGTGAAGCGCGCGCTGCTTTCGCGCTATTACGGCTGGCGGATGAGCCTGCGCGCGAGCGCCAACCGCGTGCTGCCGTTCGTCGTGGACTACGGCCTCGATGTGGACGAATTCGCGAAGAAGCCGTATTCGTTCAGGACCTTCAACGAGTTCTTCTACCGCGCGCTCAAGCCTGGCGCGCGGCCCATTGCTGGCCATTCGACAAGCTCAGGCCAAGACGGCGACCGAGTCGCCGTCTTGCCCGCGGACGGCCGGCATCTGGCGTTTCAGAACGTGGAGGCGGCAGCCGGGTTCTACGCCAAGGGGCAGAAATTCGACCTCAAGGCGTTCCTCGGTGACGAGGCGCTCGCGGCGAAATTCGCCGGCGGGTCGCTGCTCATCTCGCGGCTGTGCCCGGTGGACTACCACCGCTTTCATTTTCCCGTGGCCGGTCAGCCCGGCGAACCGCGGCTGATCAACGGATACCTCTATTCGGTCTCACCCATCGCGCTGCAGCGGAACCTTGCCTATCTCTGGGAAAACAAGCGCATGGTCACGCTTGTCGAGTCGCCGGTGTTCGGCACCGTCGCCGTGTGCGAAATCGGCGCGACCATGGTCGGGAGCATTGTCCAGACGCATGTGCCCGGCCGGGCCGTGGCCAAGGGCGAGGAGAAGGGCCTGTTCAAGTTCGGCGGCTCCTGCGTGGTGACGATCTTCCAGCCCGGCCGCATCAGGCTCGACGCCGACCTGGTCGAGCAGACCGCCGCTGGACTCGAGGTTTATGCGCGCATGGGCGAGCGGCTGGGCGAGGCGGGTTGATTTACGAGGGACGGTATACGAATTACGATTTCGCGAAAGCGCGACTGGTTTCCACGGTTTTATCCGTGCCGATCAGTGGAATCCGTGGCTAGGCTCGGTCCATGCAAACCCGACTGCTGCTTCTGTTCTGTCTGATGCTTGTAAGCGTCCGGGCGGAGTTCGCCTTCGCCGAGGCCACCATCGAGGACCTGCACGCGCAGATGAAGAGCGGACGCTTGACCGCCGTGCAATTGACCCAGGCCTACCTCGATCGCATCGCCGAGGTGGATAAGGCCGGCCCGAGGCTGAATGCGGTCATCGAGATCAACCCCGATGCCCTGACCATCGCGGCGCAGCTCGATGCCGAGCGCTCAGCCGGCTTTGTGCGTGGTCCCCTGCATGGCATTCCGATTCTCATCAAGGACAACATTGTCACGTCGGACAAGATGCAGACGACGGCCGGCTCCCTCGCCCTAGTCGGGACCAGGCCCGTTAATGGCGCTTGGGTGGTCGGACGGCTCCGACAGGCCGGGGTTGTCATCCTCGGAAAGACCAACCTCAGCGAGTGGGCCAACTTCCGCGGGGAGAGATCCATCAGTGGATGGAGCGCTCGCGGAGGACAGACGCGCAACCCCTATGCGCTTGATCGCAGCCCATCGGGCTCCAGTTCCGGCTCGGCTGCGGCGGTGGCGGCCAATCTGTGCGTTGCGGCCGTGGGCACGGAGACCGACGGATCGATCGTATCGCCAGCTTCGGTATGCGGGCTCGTGGGCGTGAAGCCCACGATCGGGTTGGTTGGCCGCAGCGGTATCATTCCGATTTCCGCCTCGCAGGACACCGCCGGGCCGATGGCCCGGACCGTGCAAGACGCCGCCCTTTTGCTCGATATCATGGCCCAAAAAGATCCAGGTGATCAGGCAACGCTGTCCCGCCCGCACACGGTGGATACGGTTTTCTCCGTGGCGGTGAAGATGAGGAAGAGGCTGATAAAAGGAGCGCGACTCGGCGTGATCCGCGGACCCTTCGGGATGGATGCGCGGCTGAACCCAATTCTGGACGGGGCGATCGATAAGCTGAAAGCCGCCGGCGCCGAGATCGTGGACCTTGGCGACCTCCCGCAGTTCAATGCTGCGGGCGAGGCGGAGATGGAGGTGTTGCTCTACGAATTCAAGGATGGCCTGAACAAATACTTCGCCACGCTTGGGCCGGATTCGCCGATCAAGACCCTGGCCGACGTCATCGCCTTCAACCGCGCCCATGCCGACAAGGAACTCGCGCACTTCGGCCAGGAGCTGATGGAGAAGGCTCAGGCCAAGGGCCCGCTGACTGAGCAGGCCTATCTCGACGCCCGCGCGACCTGCCTGCGCGTCATGCGCACGGAGGGCATCGATGCCTTGTTGGCCCAGCACAAGTTGGACGCGCTCGTGACCCTTACTAACGGCCCGGCCTGGCTGATCGATCCTGTCAACGGCGACGCCTACACCGGCGGCAGTTCCTCGTTGGCCGCCGTAGCCGGCTACCCGAGCGTGACCGTCCCCGCCGGCGACTGGCGCGGCCTGCCCGTGGGGATCTCCTTCACCGGTGCCGCGTGGACCGAGGCGAAACTGCTGGCCTATGCCGCGGAGTTCGAGGCGGCCGCCAAGGCCCGCCGCGAGCCGCAATTCCTGCCGACGATCAGGTGATTTACTAGGGACGATTTACGAATTACGAGGCGGCTGACCGAAACGGCGCTTGCCTCGGGAAATCGTCAATTGTCATTCTGAAATCGTAATTCCCTTCGCTCGGGTGATGGAATGGCAGACATGAGGGTCTTAGAAGCCCTTGCCGTAAGGCGTGCAGGTTCGAGTCCTGTCCCGAGCACCAAGAAATATTTGCTGAGAACCTCCGTGTGCTTGAGGTATGGATTTGTCATTTGCCCAATGAAAAATTCAAGGAACGGGTTGGCAGTCGAATATGGATATCTTCTTTCGAAATATCCAAACCTGCGCACTGCTCGCAAAGAGCTCATGTCAGCTCGCAAAGTTCATTTGGCTCGTCTCCGTGAATTGGCCGCATCATCGAGAGACTTCGTCCCTGACTATTCTCCCGAGAGTTTAGAGCGTCTTGAGGTGTGGTATAACACCCTGCTAAGTGGGCGTAGATTTAGGCGGATAGGTGTGACTAAGTCTGAGTTCCAGGCGATGATTTCCACCTACTTCTTCCAATTGGTCGTTAATAATCATCGCGACTTTAGGTGGACAGTTACGGCTTACCCATTCTTGGCGGGCCGTTATGAAATAGGAGTAACGGATGGTATGTTCAGTTTGATGGGAACTGGACTATTGTTCGGGCCAAGCGACAAAAGAGCCAAGGCTCCTCGATGGATAAGGCAATACAGCCGATTTTTCCCATCTAAACCTAGGCGGGCTGACTAAAACCAGGGTTTTAGACGTTAGGCTGGGCCGACTCTTGAGCAAAATCTGCGCTGTCGAAGGGACGGGATTGTGCGATGATACGGACAAACCCCGAGTCCCATGTCCTCCACGCTTCAGGCTTTCCGACTCCTCTCGGGCGGAGCCTGCCGGCGTGCCAACCCCCGGAGCCACGCCCCATGAACCTCGCGACCAACTACCTCGGTCTCTCCCTCAGGAATCCGCTCATCGTCGGTGCGTCACCGTTCTGCGACGAGGTGGACGGGGCCCAGCGCCTCCAGGACGCCGGCGCGGCGGCCATCGTCATGCGCTCGCTTTTCGAGGAGCAGATCGACCACCAGCAGCGCACGTTGTCGTACCTGCTCGACACCAGCCCGGGGGAAATCGCCTCTGGCGTGCGAGAGTTTTTTCCGTCCTACGCGGACTACCCGCTTTCGCCCAACACCTACCTGGAGCAGCTCAGCCACCTGAAGAACACGCTCAAGATCCCGGTCATCGCCTCGCTCTGCGGGCACCGGCCCGGGGCCTGGATCGACTACGCGCGCAAGCTGGAGCAGGCTGGCGCCGATGCCATCGAGCTGAACCTCTACCACCTCATCACTGACCCGCGCATGAGCGGCCGACAGGTGGAGGACGAGATGCTCGAGACCGTCCGCGACATCAGCGGCACCGTGAAGATTCCCGTGGCGGCCAAGCTTTCGCCCTTTCACGCGGCGCCCGCGCAGTTTGCCCTCGAGTTGGAAAAGGCCGGCGCGAAGGGCGTGGTGCTGTTCAACCGGTTCTACCAGCCGGATTTTGACCTGCAGGAACTCGAGGTGCATCCGCAGCTCAAGCTGTCGGATTCGTCAGAACTGCTGCTGCGCCTGCGCTGGCTGGCGGTGATCTCGCCGCACGTGAAGGGGTCGCTCAGCTGCACCGGTGGCGTGCATCGCGCCGAGGACATCATCAAGGCCTTGCTTGCCGGAGCCAGCACCGTGCAGGTGGTCTCGGTGCTGCTGAAGGAGGGGCCCCGCGTGCTCACGCAGCTGCTTGGCGGCATGCGAAACTGGATGACCCAGCGCGGCTACGAGGACCTCAACGACCTGCGCGGCGCGCTGAACCTCAAGCGTTGCACGAATCCCGAGGCGCACGAGCGGGCGAATTACATCAAGGTGCTGCAGAGCCGGGCCATTTAATCGGGGGTTGCCTGGGGGATGGCGGAGAATATGGGTCCTATACGACCTATAGGGCCGATGGGTCTGCAATTATGGCAGACGAAGGATTCATCCCGGCTCACGGTGGCTACGAAAGTCTCAAGGCCTTTCAGAAGGCGCGCATCGTCTATGATGGCACGGTGTGCTTCTGCCGGCGTTTTATGGATAAGCGCGACCGCACGATTGATCAGATGGTGCAGGCGGCGCGGTCTGGAAAGCAGAACATCCTCGAAGGCAGCCAGGCTTCGGGCACCTCCAAAGAGATGGAGATCAAGCTGGTGGGAGTGGCCCGGGCCAGTTTCGAGGAATTGCTCGAAGACTACCTGGACCACCTGCGCACGCATGATTTTAAGCTGTGGTCAAAGGACTGCCGCGAAGCACTCTACGTGCGCAAGCTCGGTGCCAAAGATGCGTCCTATGAGTCCTATAGGGCCTATTTTGAAACCCGACCGCCGGAGATCGTGGCGAACATCATGATTTGCCTGATCCACCAAACAAACTTCCTGCTGGACCGCCTTTTGATGCGGCTGGAGGCGGATTTTCTCAAGGAAGGCGGCATGCGAGAGCGGATGACGCAGGCCCGGCTGCGCAGCCGGGGGCGTAAATCTTAGAACAACCCCAGCAGCAGCGAGGGCCACACACCGAAGAGCACGATGAGTGCGGCGGCGATCAGCAGCGACAGGCGTGCGGGCAGGGGCACGCGCACCGGGGCGGCGTCTGCCGCTACTCCTGCGACGAGCGCCTGCTTCAGGATCAGCAGGTAGTAGTAAAGCGCCACGGCGCTCAGCGCGATGGCGAGGATCACGAGCCAGCCGGCGGGACCGGCGAGGCCGCCGACCTTGAGCACGGAGGCGAAGACCGCGAACTTGCCGAAGAAACCGGCGAGCGGCGGGATGCCGGCGAGCGAGAGGATGAAAATCGCGAGACAGCCGGCGAGGAAGGGCGAGCGCTTAGACAAGCCGGCCAGATCGGTGAGCGATTGAACGCGTCCTGAGGATTCCAGCGCGGCGATGACGCCGAAGGCGCCGACCGTGGCAAGGCCGTAGGTGGCGGCGTAGTAGAACAGCGAGCCAGGGCCGACGCGGCCGGCGGCGAGCACGCCGAGCAGGAGCGCGCCGGCGTGGGCGATGGCGGAGTAGGCGAGCAGGCGGCGAACGTTCGACTGCGCGAGGGCGCCGATATTGCCCAGCAGCAGCGAGGCGCCGGCGATCAGCGCGACCACCGGGGCCCAGCCGACGGTGATCGGCGTGTGGGCCACCGTGCCGGCGGCAGCGCCGAGTCCGGGCCAGAGCAGGCGGGTGAAGAGCACGAGGCCGGCGAGTTTCGAGGCCGAGGCAATGAGCGCGGCGGCAGGGGCGGGCGCGCCCTGATAGACATCGGGCGCCCAGAGATGGAAGGGCGCGGCGGCAGCCTTGAAGCCGAAGGCGGCGAGGATCATCACCAGCGCCACGATCAGCAGCGGCGACTGGGCCTGGGCGAGGTGGGCGGCGATGTAGTTCAGGTTGATCGAGCCGGTCAGACCGTAGAGCAGGCTGAAACCGAAGAGCAGGAAGGCTGCAGACATGCCGCCAAACAGGAAATACTTGAGCGCCGCCTCGGCGGAAGCCGGGCTGGTCTTGTCGAAGCCGGCCAGCGCGTAGAGCGAGAGGCTGGCCAGTTCGAGCGCGACGAAGG
This sequence comes from Oleiharenicola lentus, assembly GCF_004118375.1. Classification (NCBI taxonomy): domain Bacteria; kingdom Pseudomonadati; phylum Verrucomicrobiota; class Opitutia; order Opitutales; family Opitutaceae; genus Oleiharenicola; species Oleiharenicola lentus. The sequence goes on along the minus strand of NZ_SDHX01000002.1, from coordinate 691,012 downwards.
CAACGAGCAGGTTGTTGGCTGCGGCCATCAGGCTGAAGCCGGTGGTGGCAAAGAGCAGGATGGCGGTGAACTCGGCGGGATGACGGAGTTTCGCGGAGTGCGGCAACAGCGCCAGCGCAAGCACGGCGAGGCCGATCACGCCGGTCCGCGTGAGGTTGGCCAGCTGGTCGTAGAAGAAGGCGCCGCCAAAGACGCGTCCCGTGGCACCCAGGGTGGCGGCTTCGTAGCCGGCCATGAGCAGCGCGATGGTGCCGAGCAGGAGGGCCACATGATGGCGGTTGGCCGGGCGGTGGCGGGCCCAGGCGAGGTCGAAACCCAGCACGAGCAGGGCGCCGGCCACGAGATGGATTTCGGGGCGCAGGGCGTGGAAGAGTCCGGCGTAGTCGGCGGTCATGAGGCACCTCCGGTCAGGATGGACTGGAAGACGGGCGACTGGAGCGCGGGGCGGATCCAGTTGAACAGGGTATCGGGGCTGAGGCCGAGGTAGATCGTCGCGCCGAGCAGAAGCAGGGCCCCAAGCTTTTCGGGCCAGGTGATGGGCGGGAAATCGTGGTGGTGGGCGTTGCTCTCAACGCGCTCAAGCGCGTGGGGGACGCCGCGCTCCACCTTGCCGAAGAACGACACTTGGATGGCGCGCAGCGTGAAGGCGGCGGCGATGAGGACGCCGGTGGCCGCGGCCAGAGCCCAGACCGGGTTGGCCTGCCAGGAGCCGATGAGGATGGTCAGCTCGGCCGGGAAGCCGCTGAAGCCGGGGATGCCCATGGAGGCGAGGCCGGCGAGCACGAACACGACGGCGGCGAAGGGCATCAGCTTGTGCAGCGGCATCGCGCGCAGGTCGGCGAGGCGGCGCGTGTGGGTGCGCTCATAGACCATGCGGCCGACGACGGCGAAGAGCAGGCCGGCGACGACGCCGTGCGAGAACATCTGGAAGACCGCGCCGCTCACGGCGGCCGGGTTGGCGGCGGCGAGGCCGAGGAGCACGAAACCCATGTGGCTCACGCTCGAGTAGCCGATGACGAACTTGAAGTCCTCCTGCACCAGCGCCACGCAGCCGGCATAGAGGATTCCGGCGATGGCCAGCCACGCGATATAAGGCTGGAGCAGGGCAAAGGCCTCGGGGGAGAGCGGCAGGGCCACGCGCAGGCAGCCGTAGGCGCCGAGTTTCATGACCACGCCGGCCAGCAGCATCGAGGCGGCGGTTGGTGCGGCGACATGGCCGGTCGGGGCCCAGGTGTGCAGCGGGAACATGCCCGCGAGCGTGGCGAAGCCGGTGAAGACCAGCGCGACCACACCGACCTGCGAGGGGAGGCCGAGGCGGCCGGTGGCGGCGATGAGTTCGGGAAAACCGAAGCCCGTGGCGTGGCCAGCGCCGTAGGCCCAGAGCAGGCCGGCGAGGACGAGCGCGCTACCCGCAAAGGAGTAGAGCACGAGTTTCATTGCGCCGTATTCGCGGTTGGTGGAGCCCCAGTTCGCGATGAGGAAATACTTCGGGACGATGGCGATCTCGTAGAAGACAAAGAGGACGAAGGCGTCGGCGCTGAGGAACACGCCGTAAACGCCGCCGATGAGCGCGAGGTAAAGCGCGAAGAACTCGCCGGTGCGGTGCTCGATGTTCCAGGAGAAGAGCACGCCCGCCGTGGCCGCGAGGCCGGTGAGCACGAGCAAGGTCAGGCTGATGCCGTCGGCCGCGAGGTGGTAGCGGATGCCGAGCTCGGGAATCCACGCGGCGTTGACGAGTTCCTGCAGGCCGGCGGTCGGCACGAAGCTGCGGGCGGCGGCGAGGGTGATGCCCCAGGCGGTCAGGGCGGTGAGGAGAGCCACGATCCGCGCCGCCGCCGCCGAGCGCGTCCCGGCCGCCAGCGCAAGGGCCGCGCCGAGGAAGGAAACGTAGATGGTGCAGGGCAGGGCGTTCATGAGGCGGAAGGTGGAGTGCTGAGCGCGGAGTGCTGAGCGCCTGTGTTCGGGATATCGTAACAACCTTCGATACCTGTCACTCTGAGCGAAGCGAAGAGTCCAGCAGGAGCTTCGTCCGCGCAGCCAGTTTCGAAAATTCTTCTGGATCCTTCGCTGCGCTCAGGATGACAGGTGGCGAATGTGGCAGCGGCATTCATGGCAGGGAGGTCGCCCAGGCGGTGACGAGCGGATTGATGAGGCCGGCGAGAAGCTGGGGCCAGATGCCGAGCGCGAACATGAGCACGAGGAGCGGAAGCAACGTGGCCTTCTCGGTAAAATCGAGGTCGCGGAAGCCCACGCCGGCCCCCGCCGCTGGGCCGTGAAAGACGCGTTGCCAGAAGGTCAGGAGGAAGAGCGCGGTGGCGAGCAGGCCGAGCGTAGCGATGGCGGCGATCCAGGGGGTCAGGCCGAAGACGCCGCGGAAGATGAGGAACTCGCCCACGAAGCCGTTGAGGCCTGGCAGGCCGAGCGAGGAGAACAGCGCGATGCCGCAGAAACCGGCGAAGACCGGCGCGGCGGAGCGCACGCCGCCGAAGTCGTGGAGGCCGCGTTGGCCGCCGGAACGGTCTTCCAGCACGCCCACGCAGAAGAACAGCGCCGCGGCGGAGAGGCCGTGGTTGAACATCTGGAGGACCGCGCCGCTCAGGGCGGCGGTCGTGGCTGCCGGGTTGCTGGCGCCGCCGGCCGCGACCGCGAAGAGCGCCAGCAGGCAGTAGCTCAGGTGGTTGATGGAGGAGTAGGCGACGAGCCGCTTGAGGTCGGTCTGCCGCATCGCGGCGAAGGCGCCGAGCACCACCCCGGCGAGGGCGAGCCAGAGCAGGGGCGTCGCGGCGGCCTGCAGCGGTTGCGGGAAGATCGGCCAGAGGATGCGCAGGAAACCATAGACGCCCATCTTGGACATCACGCCGGTGAGGAACATCGAGGTGCCGGTCGGGGCCTCGGCGTAGGCCGGGGGCAGCCAGGCATGGAAGGGGAAGAGCGGAACCTTGACCGCGAGGCCGAGGAGGACGCCGAGGAAGACGGCCTGCGGCCATAAGCCGCCGAAAGTGGCGAGGCGTTCGGCAATCATCCCGGCCCGGGCGAGCGCGGCGAGTTCGGTGAAATCAAAGGTGCCGGTGGCGGCGTAGAGGGCGGCGAAGCCCAGCAGCATGAAGGCGCTGCCGCCGATGGTGTAGATCACGAACTGGTAGGCGGCGCGGGAAGAGCCGGGGCCACCCCAGAATTTGATCAGGAAGAAGGCCGGCACGAGGCTCAGTTCCCAGAAGATGAACCAGGGGAAGAAATCCAAGGCGAGGAACACGCCGAGGGCGCTGCCCTGCAGGAGGAGGAAGAGCGCACCGTGGATGGCCGGGCAGCGAGCGGTGCGCGTGGTGCCGAGGAGCGCGAGCGGGGCCAGCAGGCCGGTGAGCAGCACGAGCACGAGGCTCAGGCCGTCGAGGCCTAGGTGGTAACGGACGTTCAGCGCCCGAATCCACGGTTGTTTCTCCACGAACTGCAGACCGGTGACCGCCGGGTCGAAGCGGGTGAGCGCGAGGAGGCCGAGGGCGAGGGTGGAGAGGCTGAAGACGATGGGCAGCAGGCGCCCGAGCCGGGGCGAAAGTTTGCAGCGCAGCAGGAAGACGAGCAGTGCGCCGATCCAAGGGGTGAAGACAATCCAGGAGAGGAGGCTCATCGCGCACCTCCGAGGCGTTTGACTGTAGCCGCGTTGGAACGAAGCGACAACGTGGTTGAATCAATCCACCACGCTTTCATCCCGCCGGTGCGGGATTCAAGCGCGGCTACGAGAAGGCGCGAACCCTGATTCATCGCGCACCTCCCAAAATCACGAGGATGAGCAGGAACACCACGCCGAGGGCGAGCGTGCGAAGGTAGCCGTGGGCGTCACCGGTCTGGGCCTTGGAGTAGGCGGTGCCGGTGCCGCGGAGCTTTTCGCTGGTAGCGTCGAAGCCGCCGTTGAGCACCTGCTCGTCGGTGTCACGTCCAGTCGAGCCGGTGAACTCACCGAGCGCGGCAAGGAAGCGGACGGCGCCGTCCCAGACCCATTTTTCAAGGAAGGCGCTGAGCGAGGCGAAGGCGTCGGTGAGTCGGATCACCGTGGCGCCGTAGAGTTCGTCGAAGCCGAGGCGGGCGGCCAAAGCGGCGATGACCCCGGGGGCCTGGGTGGCGAGCGGATCGGGCGAGGTGGCGGTGGCGCGCGGGCGGCGGCCATACAGCGCCCAGCCGGCGCCGATGCCGATGGCGACGAGGACCACCGAAAGGCCCATCAGGCCGGCGCCTTCGAAGAGGGAGTGGCCATGGACCTCGGTGCGACCGAGCAGTTTGGCGTCAAGCCAGGGCCAGGCGGGCGTGTTGAGGAAGCCCAGACCGATGGCGCAGACGGCGAGGATGACGAGAGGGAGGGTCATCGCCGGTTTGTTCTCGTGGGCGTGTTCGGCGGCGTGCGAGCGGGGTTTCCCGAAGAAAGTTTCGGCCATCAGGCGCGTGTTGTAGAAGGCGGTGAGCACCACGCCGAACAGGGCGACGTAGAAGGGCAGATGGGAAACCTCCCAGCCGTGGGCGGCGTGGAGGATGGCTTCCTTGGACCAAAAACCGGAGAAGAGCAGCGGCACGCCGACCAAGGCCATCGTGCCGATCGTGAAGGTAATGAAGGTGACCTTCATCTTGCCCGACAGCCCGCCGAGTTGGCGGATGTCCTGCTCGTGGTGGGCGGCATGGATGACGGAGCCGGCGCCGAGGAAGAGCAGGGCCTTGAAGAAGGCGTGGGTGAGCAGGTGGAAGATGGCTGCGACCCACGAACCGACGCCGAGGGCCAGCATCATGTAGCCGAGCTGGGAGACGGTGGAGAAAGCGAGGATGCGCTTGATGTCATTTTGCGCGACAGCGATCAGGGCGCCGAGCAGGGCCGTGATGGCGCCGATGAAGGCAACGACGCTCAGTGCATGGACCGGGACTCCGGCCAGCCCTTGGTCGGCGGACATCAGCGGGAAGATGCGTGCGATGAGGAACACGCCGGCGGCGACCATCGTGGCGGCGTGGATGAGGGCGGAGACGGGCGTCGGGCCTTCCATCGCATCGGGCAACCAAACGTGCAGCGGGAACTGGCCGGACTTGCCGACGGCGCCGCAGAAGAGCAGCAGGCCGATGGCGGTGGAGGCGGCGAGACCGCACGGAAGCAGGATAGAGAGATTGGCCAGCGCGGCGGGTTCGAGGATGCCCGCGCCGCCGTCGTAGAAGAGCAGCGTGCCCTGGGCGTCCTGCAGCCAGAGCAGGCCGAGGAGGAAACCGAGGTCGCCGATGCGCGTCGTGATGAAGGCCTTCTTGGCGGCAGCCGCCGCGGCGGGTTTGTGGAACCAGAAACCGATGAGCAGGTAGGAGGCGAGGCCGACGAGTTCCCAGCAGACGAAGAGCAGGAGCAGGCTGTTGGCGACGAGCAGTCCGAGCATCGCGGCGGCAAAGAGGCTGAGGAAGCAGAAGAACTGTTTGGCGTTGCGGTCCTCGTGCATGTAGCCGGTGCTGAAGATGAAGATCAACAGGCCGACGAAGGTGACCATCACGCACATGAAGGCCGTGAGCGGGTCGAGCAGGAAGCCAAGGCGGAGTGACGTGGCCCCGAGATCGAACCAGGCGAAGTTGAACACCTGATGCGCGGCGTGATCGGCCAAGGCCCCGGCGAGGGCAAGGCACGAAAGCAGGAGAGAAGCGCCCATCGCTCCGATCGCGGCGCCGGCGGCGAGGGAGCGTCCGCTGCGAGGCGTCAACGCGCCGACCGCCGCCGCGGCGAGCGGCAGAGCGGGGATGAGCCAGAGGTGTTGCGCGGCCAAGGTCATGAAAGATTTTCCGCGGATGTCGCGAATGGACGCGGACGAACCGATTCGCTTCTGCGTGTCATTCTGAGCGGAGCGAAGAATCCAGAATGACGTGCGCAGGCGGTCGTGCCGCTGGATTCTTCGCTGCGCTCAGAATGACAGGTTCCGGGAATTATGAATTTATCCGTGTTCATCCGTGTAATCCGCGGTAGTTCAGCCTTTGAGCGAGTTCGCCTCCTGCAGGCGGATGGACTTCCGGTGGCGGTGGATGGCGATGACGAGCGCCAGGCCAACGGCGGCCTCGGCGGCGGCGACGGCGATGGCGAACAAAACGAAGATCAGACCGGTGCCGGCCTCGGGGTGCGGGCCGTAGCGCCAGAAGGCGATGAAGTTGAGGTTGGCGGCGTTCAGCATCAGCTCGATGCCGAGGAGCACGAGGATGGTGTTGCTGCGCGACAGCGCACCGGCGAGCCCGACGCAGAAGAGCAGGCTGGAGAACAGGAGGCAGAGTTGCAGCGGGCTCACGGGGTATCCTCCGGTTTGTCGCTGGCGGCGATGACCATCGCCCCGAGCAGGGCGACGGTCAGCAGCACGCCGACAATGAGCAGGGCCGCGGCGTGTGGGCCCATGAGCAGGTGGCCCAGTTCCTTCACGGAGACCGCGGGATTCGTCGCGGCGGTGTGCACATCAAGCGGGCTGCCCAAGATCGCGCCGACCAGGAGTCCGCCGACGCCACCGGCCACGACGAAGCCGAAGACGCCGCGCTTGAGGGAATCGAACTCCACCGGCGCGGTCGTCGCACCCTGACGCGTCAGCAGCACGGCGAAGAGCACGACCATCGAGACCGCGCCAACATAAACCAGCACCTGGGCGAAGGCCACGAACTCGGCCCCGGCCCAGAGGTAGAAGGCCGCGATGCCCGCCCAGGCGCCGACAAGCAGCAGCACGCTGTGGATCAGATTTCGGAGGACGAAAGCTGAGATCGCAGCGGCGAAGGTCAGGAGGGCGATGATGGCGAGGGCGATCACGGGGATTTCAGATTTACGATTTACGAGTTACGATTTGGGCATGCCCAAGCATGGGCCTGTCGCCGACGGAGATCCGGCAATCGTAATTCGTAACTCGTAAATCGTAATTATGCATACCGGTAGGTCCGCGGACCACGGCCGGGGTTGAGGCGGCGGGCCAGCAGGAGGAAGGGGATCACGATGAGGGCCGCGGAAACGGCCCAGCGGACCGCGAGCATCGGTCCGGACCAGCCGGGGGTGAGGGCCCAGAAGGCGCCATTCACGAGATTGATCAGGGCCAGCGGCACGAGGAACTGCCAGGAAAGGCGCGTCAGCTGGTCGATGCGCAGGCGGAGCAGCGTGCCGCGCACCCAGATGAAGAACACAATCATGCCGGCCAGCTTGAGCATGAACCAGAGGTAGGACGGGATGAACTCCAGAAAGGCGAACGGCGCCTGCCAGCCGCCGAGGAAGATCGTGACGCCGAGCCCACTGAGGGCGGTGAGACCGAAATACTCGGCCATGAAGAAGAGCGCGTATTTGAAGCCGGAGTATTCCGTAAGGTGGCCGGCGATGAGCTCGCTCTCGGCCTCGGGCAGGTCGAAGGGCGAGCGGTTGCTCTCGGCGAGCGCCGCGATGAGGAAGATGATGAAGCCCGCGAAGCCCCACGGCGTGAACACGTGCCAGTGCGGGAGAAAACCGAAGATCCAGCCGCCCTGGGCTTCGGCGATCTCGCGGAGGGAGAGCGTGCCGACGACGAGCACGGCGGGGACGACGGAGAGAATCAGCGGCAACTCGTAGCTGATGAGCTGGGCGAGGGCGCGCATGGCGGCGAGCAGGGAGTATTTGTTCCGGCTGCCCCAGCCGGCCATGAAGATGGCCAGCTCGGTGGCCGTGCCGGCGGCGAAGAAGTAGAGTAGCGCGGCGTCGAGTTCGACCGGGATGAGTGCGCGGCCGAAGGGCAGCACGGCGAAGCCGAGCAGCGAGAACGCCACGATGCAGACGGGGGCGAGGAAGTGCAGGACCTTGTCGGCGGCGTCGGGAATGACGTCCTCCTTGGTCAGCGCCTTCACGGCGTCGGCGAAGGGCTGGGTGAGGCCCCAGAGCTTGTGTTTCAGATGGAAGGGCAGGATCGAGAGTTTCGGCACGCCCGCGCGGTTGGGGCCGAGGCGATTCTGGAGGCGGCCGAGGAGCTTGCGCTCGGCGATGGTCGTGAAGGCGAAGAACAGGCCAAAAAACGTCAGGATGACGGCGATCGTGAGCAGATGGTGGACGAGCCACTGGAGCGGGGTCGGGAATAGCTCCACGATCCAGTCGCGCACGACGAGCGGAATGACTTCGAGGAAATCGCTCATGGCCGGGAATCCTCCGGAACCACACCCCGGCGCTTCGCGCCACCCCTCTCAAGAGGGGATCTCAGGCTGATGGAAAGCTGGTCGGAAATCCCCTCTGGAGAGGGGTGCCCGACAGGGCGGGGTGTGGAGGTCATGCTGAAGGGCCTCCGGTGGTGGGCGGCAGGGTGGGCGCTGCTCCCGCGGCCGGTTTCGGCGCCGCCGCTTTCGCAGCCGCCGCAGCCGCGGCGGCCTTGGCCTTTTCCTCGGCGGCCTTGCGTTCGGCGTTGAGCCGGGCGTCCACCTCGGCGGCTTCCTCGGGGTGGATCTGGTGGAAGTAGGTGTTGGGCTTGGCGAGCTGCTCGCGGTTGAGGAGCAGGCCGGTGAAACGGTCGGTCGCGGCAATCTCGAACACCTGGTCCATCTTGATCGCGTCGAACGGGCAGACCTCGACGCAGAGCTGGCAGCTCATGCACACGGCGGTGTCGATGGCGAAGACGGCGGGGTAGATCTGGGGCTTGCCGGTGGCGTCGGGTTTCTTGTCCTTGCTCTTCTCGATGTAGATGCACTGCGGCGGGCATTCCTTCTCGCAGATCTGGCAGGCGACACAGCGCAGCGTGCCCATCGGGTCGGTGGCGTTCTCCGTGACGAGGAACGGGAAATTGCGGTAGGCCGCCGGAAGCTTGGCGGGGACGTCGGGGTATTCCTGCGTCACCATCCGGGCCGGGTCATGATAGCTCCCCACGAAATTTTTCGCGGTGACTGCGAGGCCTTTGAGGATGCCGGAGCCGAGCATGGTGGGATTTTTGATTTTGGATTCTCGATTTTCGATTGATGGAGACGGTCAGCCGGCGCGAAGCGAGAATACGGCTGGGCGATTCGCCGGCGTCGGGCCGGCAATCGAAAATCGAGAATCAAAAATCGAAAACAGGTTCATCGGTCTACTTCTCCCAGGACGATGTCGATGGAGCCGAGGATGACGACGGAGTCAGCGATGGTGTGGCCAAGGCACATGTCCTCAAGGAGGGTGAGGTTGATGAGGGAGGGCGGGCGGACGCGGTAGCGGTAGGGATTCGGGCTGCCGTCGCTGACGAGGTAGAAGCCGAGTTCGCCCTTCGGGCCTTCGAGGCGGCCGTAGGCTTCGCCGGCCTTGGGGCGGAAACCGCGGAGCTTGGCCTTGGGGTCCATGATCGGGCCGGCGGGCAGGTCGCGGAAGGCCTGCTGGAGGATTTTCACCGATTCGCGCATTTCGAGGATGCGCATCATGTAGCGGTCGTAGGTGTCGCCGTGCGCGCCGAGCGGGACGCGGAAGTCGAAGCGCGGGTAGAAACCGGTGCCGTCCACCTTGCGCAGGTCGTAGTCCACGCCACTGGCGCGGAGAATGGGGCCGGTGATGCCGGCGTTGATCGCGTCGGCGGCGCTCAGGCGGCCGACGCCCTGGGTGCGGGCGAGCATGATCTCGTTGCCCGTGAGCATCGTCTCGTATTCGTCGAGGAAGCGCGGGAAGTTGTCCACGAGCGCCTTGGCCGCCGCGAGCCACTCGGGCGAGGGGTCCACGCGGCAGCCGCCGAAGCGCTGGTAGTTGCACATCATGCGCGAGCCGCTGAGGGCCTCGAAGAGGTCGAGGATCTTCTCGCGCTCACGGAAGGCGTAGAGGAGCGGAGTGAACGAGGTGCCGAGGTCGTTGAAGAGGAAGCCGACGAGGCAGCTGTGGTTCACCAGGCGCGTGAGCTCGGCCATGATGACGCGCAGGTATTGGGCGCGGTCGGGGACGGTGAGACCACCGAGCTTCTCGACCGCGAGCGCGTAGGCCCAGTTGTTCGTCATCGAGCAGAGGTAGTCGAGCCGGTCGGTGTAGGGCATCGACGCCAGGTAGCTCGTGGACTCGGCGATCTTCTCGTGGTTGCGGTGGAGGTAGCCGAAGACGGGCTTGAGCTTCACGATGCGCTCGCCGTCGAGCGTCACGATCATGCGAAACACACCGTGGGTGGACGGGTGTTGCGGGCCCATCGAGACCTCGAGGAGGTCGCCGTGGAACTCGTCGTGCACGGCGCGGACGGTGGGGCCGGCCGGGCCGCCGAGCGGCCCGGAGGAACCCTGAGACTGGGAACCTGAAACCTGAGGAGGGTTCATGGCTTCGCCTCCGGTTGAGTGGTCGGATTGGCCGGCGACACCGTTCCGGGCTGCTGGCCGGCCGGTGTTTGTCCGAGCCGGTCGCCCGGCAAAGGATAATGGGCCTTCGCCCGCTCGTGCACGACACCGTGCGGGGTGGGCTCCCACTCGAAGTCGTCGGGGGCGACGTAGTCCTTGCGCATCGGGTGGTCTTTGAAACCGTCCCACATGAGCAGGCGGCGCAGGTCGGGGTGGCCCTCGAAAATGATGCCGTAGAGGTCGTAGATCTCGCGTTCCTGGAAATCGGCGGAACGCCACACCGGCGTGAGCGACGGCAGCGTGACCTGGTCGGAGCGGTTAACGGTGCGCAGGCGCAGGATGACGGGCGCGGTGCTCTTCAGCGCCATCGAGTAGAGGTGATAGACGGCCTCGAGATAGCCGGGCTGAAGGCGCTTGGTCTTTTCCTCGACGACCTTGGCCGGGCCGCCGGCCGGGTCGGGCACGGAGACCTTCTTCGTCTCGATGATCTCCTTGTCGGGCCAGTCGAGGCCAGTGACGTTGGAGCAGTAGTCGAGCTTCACGAACGGGTCGTCCCGCAGGAAGAGCGCGATCTCCCGCGCGGACGCGGCTTCGAGCAGCAGCGAATGCTCGGGCGAAGCGCCGGGATTGAGCACAAGCTCGACCTTGGCCGCGGGGAAGCGGGTCAGGAGGCGGTCGCGGAGTTGCTCGAGGGATTCCATGTCAGGGTTTCCGCGGCAGGGAGGGCGGCGAGAAGAGGGCGGGGTTGTTCGGCGGCTGGAGGTCGTGCGCGCCGTAGTCCGGAATGGGGAATTCGCCGGGGTTTTCCGGGCGGAGGTGGCGGGCGGTGTCGGGGCCGGCGAGGCGCTCGGCCTTGATCTTCTCCTGCAGTTGGGTGAGCCCGTGCAGCAGCGCCTCGGGGCGCGGCGGGCACCCGGGGATGTAGATGTCCACCGGGATAAAACGGTCGATGCCCTTCAGGACGTTGTAGCCCTGCTTGAAGGGGCCGCCCGAGATGGCGCAGGCGCCCATCGCGATGCAGTATTTCGGTTCGGGCATCTGGTTCCAGAGGCGGACGACGAGCGGGGCCATCTTCTTGGTGACGGTGCCGGAGACGATCATGAGGTCGGCCTGACGGGGCGAAGGGCGGAAGATCTCGGCGCCGAAGCGGGCGATGTCGAACCGCGCCGTCGCGGCGGCGATCATCTCGATGGCGCAGCAGGCGAGGCCGAACTGGAGCGGCCAGATGGAATTGCTGCGGCCCCAGTTGTAAAGTTCCTCAAGGCTGGTGAGCAGAATGCCGTGGCGGCGCAGGTCCTCGCGTTCGGCATCGGACAGGTTTCCCGCAGCGGGAAACCCTGCTACAGGCTCAGGGCGGGCGGCGCCCGAGGACGGAAGTGAGGAGGCGTCGCTCATGGTCATTTCCACTCCAGGTGGCCGCGCGCCCAGGCCCAGACGAGGCCCTCGGCGAGAAGGAGGATGAATACCAGCATCGCAATCAGCGCGCCTGATGGGAGGCCGGTCATGGCGACGGCGAAGGGCAGGAGGAACAGCACCTCGACGTCGAAGATGAGAAAGAGAATCGCATACAGATAATAGTGCGCCTTGAACTGGATCCACGAGTCGCCGGTCGCCGGGAGGCCGCATTCGTAGGTGGCGTTCTTGACCGGACCGGGGCGGCGCGGTTGGAAAAACTTCACCCAGAGCCAGGCCACTGCGAGCAGCAGGAGAGGGAAGGCGAGGGCGACGCCGAGGAAGAGAGCCAGGAACGCGTGGGGATGCTCGCTCATGGAAGAGCCCCGAGCATTGAAAAAGTGCGGCGGGGTTCAATGGCGAAGCAGCTCCGCCGTTTGCCAGAAGCTGCTCATCTCTTGTGGTCGCGCGGCATGAGCCCCGAGACCAGCGTAGGAATCGCCGGCGATGCGGTCGCCAAAACATGCGCAGCTCCGGTCAACGCGTGCCGAGCGCTCGCGTGCCGGATGTGGCAGGATGAGGCTGCCAACCATATCCTCCAACCCCATCCCACCATGGCCACGCTTGCCGATCGTCTTCCCCTCAATGTCGCCGGACGTTTCTACGTCGATTCGTCCTGCATCGATTGCGACCAATGCCGCACCGAGGCGCCCGATTTCTTCGAACGCGATGCGGACACGGGCACGTCCTTCCTGAAACGGCAGCCGGACACGGCCGACGATGTTGCGCTGGTGCAGCAGGCGGCGATGAACTGCGCCACGGGCTCCATCGGCGACGACGGTGCGTGAGTATTTAGTAGCTGCGTTGGAGCGCAGCGACAACGTGGCCACGCTTTCGGCCCAGGGCCTCAAGCGCAGCTACGAATTCACGCCTTCAGCCACGGCAGCTTGTCGAGGTCGGCGTTGCCGCCTGTCACGATGAGGCCGATGCGCTGGCCGGTGAGCGGCACGCGTTTCTCCAACAATGCCGCGTAGGGCACGGCGGCGGACGGCTCGATCACCATGTGCAGCGCGTCCCACACGGCGCGCATGGCGGCGACGATGGCTTCCTCGGAGACAGTGACGATGTCGTCCACATGCTGCTGGATCAGCGGGAAATTCTTTTCGCCCGTGCAGTTGGTGCGCAGGCCGTCGGCGATCGTGGCGGGGGTCGGAATTGAGATGCGGCGTCCGGCGCGGAAGGACTGTTGGACGTCGTTGGCCAGCTCGGGCTCGACGCCGATCACGCGGATGCCGGGATGGATGGCCTTGGCGGCCACGGCGGTGCCGCTGAGCAGCCCGCCGCCGCCGACGGGACACAGAATGAGGTCGAGGTCGGGCATGTCTTCGAGCAGCTCGATCGTTGCGGTGCCCTGACCGGCGGCGACGCGCAGATCATCGAAGGGGTGAACGATGGTGGCGCCCGTTTGCTTCGACACGCGCGCGCAGGCGGCCTCGCGGGCGGTGAGGTTGGGCTCACAGAAGGTGATCCAGCCGCCGTAGTGGCCGACGTTCTGCACCTTGGACTGGGCCGCGCCGGCGGGCATGACGATGTGGGCGGTGATGCCGCGCAGCTGGGCGGCGCGGGCGAGGGCGGCGGCGTGGTTGCCGGAGGAGTGGGTGACGACGCCGGTGGCGGCTTCCTCGTCGGTCAACGAAAAGACGGCGTTGCAGGCGCCGCGGGATTTGAACGCACCGGCCTCCTGGAAGTTCTCGCACTTGAAAAACAGTGACGCGCCGACGGCCGCGTCGAGCCGTTCGCTCGTCAGCACGGGCGTGCGCTTGATGAACGGGCGGATGCGTTCGTGGGCGTCGCGAATGTCGGCGAAGGTCAGTGTTTCAGACATCACCGGCATGTCATTCTGAGCGGAGCGAAGAATCCAGCACGATATTCGCTACGGCCGTTATGCTGGATCCTTCACTTCGTTCAGGATGACAGGTTACGATGTTTGCATTTCTGGACCGGCCTTCTAGCCTGCGCACATGACCGTCAAAAAGCTGCTCCACACCCGCATGCGCGTGAACGACATCGAGCGTTCCGTGAAGTTCTACACCGAGGCCCTTGGCCTGACCGCCTCGCGCCGGCACACCTCGCCGCGCGGTGCCCAGCTGGTGTTCCTCGCCACACCCAACAGCGACGAGGAGATCGAACTCTGCCAGATGCCGCCGGGCGCCGAGCCGGTGAAGGTGCAGCCCGACCTCATGCATCTCGCGTTCGAAGTGGAAAACCTTGAAGCCTTTGCCGCCGCGGCCGCGAAGAAAGGTTACGCACTGAGCGACGGTCCGACCAAGACCGGCAGCGGCTCGGTGATCGCCTTCATTGACGCACCCGAGGGCTACGAGGTGGAGCTGATCCAGAAGGCGAAGTGAGCGTGGCCGCCGCTGAAGCCGCTGAGCGTCCGGGCTGGGTTTCGGCCTGGCCCGATGCTCTCGCTTTCGTCGGCGGGCTGGCGCTGGCCTGGTATGCCGGGTGGCAGACCACGGATCTGGTCTGGAGCTTGTGGCTGTCGAGCCTGGGCATTGGTTACGCGGTGATTGTGTGGTCGGTATTCAGTCCGGCCCTGCGGTTGCAGCGCGAAGGCAGTGCCGGAGCCGCGGTCGCCGCCCTGATCGGTGGGGTGTTCATGCTCGCCTTCTTCACCGTCCATTTCGGCATGTTTCACTTGGTGCACTCGGTGTTCCTGAACATGTTCTTCCCGGTCGGACCCAAGGTGGCGGGACTGTTCAACCTCGAGCTGTATGCCGAGGTGGTGCAGCGCTACTGGTATTTCCTGCCGATGGCGCTGCTGGCGGAACGGCAGGCTTTCCGGTTCGCACCCCTGCCGCCCGCGCCCCCGCCGACCTCGGTGAAGGCGGCCGACATCGAGGCGCGGAAGGCGCGGAACGCGCTTTCCTCCCCGGCCAGCTCAGTGGCCGGACCCTACAAGAACGTGGTCCGGCTGCACCTGCTGATCTTCTTCTTCGCGGGCGCGCATTTCCTGAAGCTGGACAGCTTCCTCGTCTACGCGGTCGTTTATGCCGTGTATTTCTTTCCGTGGCGTCTGCTGGCCGGCGCGAAACCGGCCGCGTCAGGCTAACGGCCGCCGAACTTTCGCTCCCACGAGAACAAGTATTGCTGGGCCAGTCCGGCGAGGGGACCGAAGTGGGTGCGGCCAAAATGCGCGACCTGCGCCGGCTTCCAGCCGTCGAGGCCGTAGCGGCGGGCGAGGGACTTCAGCACCCACGTGTCCACGGGAAAGGCTTCGAGTTTGCCGGCGCCGAAGAGCAGCACGCAGTCGGCGACCTTCTCACCGACGCCGGGCAATTCCATCAGCCGGGCCTTGGCGGCGGGGTAGGGCAGGGCCTCGGTCTCATCGAGCCAGCCGGGATGCTTGGAGAGGAATGTCGCCGTCTCGGAAATGTAGCGGGCCCGGAAGCCCAGCAGGCAGGCGCGGAGATCTTTCTCGGGGATCGTGGCGATTTCGGACCAGGTGGGGAGACGGTGGCAGGTGGAGGGCTCAGCTCCTGCTGAGCCGCGGCCCAGCGGGAGCTGGGCCCTCCAAGGGGGCAATGATTGGCCGTGCCGCTCGGCCAGCAGGGCGACCATCTGCTTGATCTGGACGATCTGCTTGGTGGCGCTGCAGAGGAAGCCGAGAAGGGTTTCGCCGAAAGGTTGGCGGAGGATACGGAGATCCGGGAAGGCGGTGATGCAATGGGCGAGATGGGTGTCGCTCCGCCACGGGAGGGAGTTGGTGAGCGCGGTCCAATCCAGTTCGTGGGCAAGGTAGCGGCGGAGATCGGCGGCGGTGGTGCCGGGGGTGCCGCGCCATTGCAGCCCGGTGTCGCCGAGCCGGAGTTGGACGCAATGCGTGGACCAGGTGCCGGTCCAAATGTTGTTCGCCTCGTTCCAGCGAAAGGCTTGGCCGCCGTCGAGGGTCTCGCGGAGGACGTCAGGTGACGGAGCCCAGCCGGGCAGCGGCTGCCAGTCGGAGAATCCCTTTGAACTTCCGGAGCGGGTCATTCTGAGCGGAGCGAAGAATCCAGCGTATGCGGATGCGATGGGCGGTTGCCTCTGGATTCTTCGCTCCGCTCAGAATGACAGGACAGGGTTACCTGCCCGTTGGCTTCTCCCACAAGTAGCTCTTCTCGGTGGCGAGGACTTTGCCGTCGGCGTCGGTCAGCTCGAGTTTCCAGGCGACGGGGTCGGCTTTGGCGTCCGGCCAGTCGGGACCCGTGAGACCGAGGTGGAAGACGGTCGCACCGGCTTTGAGCGCGGGGGCGAAAGTGAAGGTCTGCGGCTGGGCGGCGGTGTGGGTGATGACCTGCAGCCGGGCGGTCACGGGGCGGGCGGCGGCCGGGTTGGTCACGCGCACGAGGAAGTAGTAGCCGCCGCGCTGTTCGGGGTGCGTGCGGAGCACGGCTTCGCCGCCGGTGTTCTCCTTGCCGTCGAAGTATTCGGAGATGCGCTTGAAGGACGCGGCGTCGCGCCAGCCGGTGAAAACGCGGACGATGGTGAGGTCGGTTGCGGACGCGGTGCAGAGCCCCAGCAAGAGGAAGAGGAGACCGCCACGGATGACACGGATAAGCACGGATGAAAGATGCGTTCAGGGTTTTTGAAGGTAAACCCTTTTGTATTGGTGCAGGCCGAGCAGGGAAGGTTCCCAACCTTTCACGGAAGAGTGGATCAGGTAGGCACGGGTGCCGAAGAACACCGGCGCGACGGGGGCCTGTTCGAGGAGCAGGATCTCGGCCTGCTGGAAGATCTCGCGGCGGGCAGCAGGATCGGGTGTGGCGGCGGCTTGGGCGATGAAGCGGTCGTAGTCGGCGGAGGCCCAGCCGGTCCAGTTGTTGCCGCCGGTGGAGACGAAGAGGTCGAGGAAGGTGACCGGGTCCACGAAGTCGCCGATCCAGCCCGCACCGGAGAGCGTGTAGTTGAGCGTCTGCTGGTTCTGCACCCAGGTCTTTTGCTCGAGCGGCGCGAGGGTGAGCGAGACGCCGAGTTCCTTGGCCCACTGGGCCTGCAAGACCTCGGCCACGCGCGGCTGGTGTTCGTCGTTGCGGACCTGCAGTTCGAGCACGGGCAGGCCGCGGCCGCCGGGAAAACCGGCCTCAGCAAGCAGGCGGCGGGCGGCCTCGAAGTCGGTCGGCACCGAGGCGCGTGCGGTGTAGCCGGCGCAGTCGGGAGGAGTGAAACTGCGGGCGGGGGTGCCGGCGCCGCGCAGCACACTCGCGGCGATGGCGTCGCGGTCCACGGCGAGCGAGAGCGCGCGGCGGACGCGGGCGTCGGTGAAGGGCGGACGCGTGGTGTTGAAGCGCAGGAAAATCGCCTGCAGGAACGGATCGAGGCGCAGCGCGGCGGGGTTTTCCCTTTGGTAGGTTGCGAGCTTCGAGGTGGGCAGGCCGTAGGTAAGATGCACCTGGCCGGCGCGGAAGTTGCGTTCCTCGACGTCGGGGCTCTCGGTGGGGAAGAAGATGATCTGGCTGAGGCGCACACTTGCGGCGTCCCAGTAGGCCGGGTTCTTGGCAACGACGAGGCGGGCGCTGGGCGTCCACTCGGCCAGCGTGAAGGGGCCGTTGCCGACGAGATTCTCCGGACGCGTCCACGCGGACTGGCGGCGGTTGGCGTCGCCGAATTTCGCCAAGGCGCGGGGGTTGACGGGAAACCAGACGGGCTGGGCCGTCAGCGCGGGCAGGAAGGGCGTGGGACGTTCGAGCGTGATGCGCAGCGTGCGGTCGTCGAGGGCTTCGGCACCGAGCGCGGAAAAGTCGGTCATTTGGCCGGCGTTAAGGGCGGCGGCGTTCTTGAGCGGGTAGAGGAGGTAGGCGTATTCGGCGGCGAGGGCGGGGTTGAGCACCCGTCGCCAGGAGGCGACGAAGTCATGGGCGGTGAGCGATTCGCCGTTGGACCATTTTGCCGTGGCGCGCAGGTGGAAGGTCCAGGTCAGGCCGTCGGGCGAGGCCACCCAGCGCTCGGCCACGCCCGGCACGGGTTGGGAGGAGCGTTCGTCCAGTGCGCACAGGCCCTCGAAGAGCGCGACAGCGATATTCTGGTCGGTGTAGGCGGCGATGAGCTGCGGATCGAGTTCCTGCGGCTCGGCGAGGTTGCCCACCAGCAGCGTGCCGGTGCGGAGGCCGGCCTCGGCGGGGGTTTCACGCTTGGCGCAACCGCCGAGCAGCACGAGGTACGGAAGAATCAGGGTCAGACGGCGTAACACGATGGATACGTTGGGCTTTGCCGCGACCGGCGCAAGTGACGAAGCGGGCAAGTTTCGCCGGTTTGCGCCGATATACGGGGGCTTAGTGAGCAGATTGTCATCACCTTCCGCCGGTCGGAATGCCCCGCCGGCCGCCTCGGCCATGCTGGAGCGGCACGGCGCGGCGCTGCGCACCTATCTGGGCACGCTGCCCGGGGCGGAAGCGGCGCGTGCGGAGGCCGTGCTGCTGGCCTTGCCGCGCGAATTGGAAAAAGCGGGTGAGCTGGATGACGATCCGGCGGTGTGGCTGTTCGCGCACGTGCGCCGGCAGATGCTCGGGGCAGGTCAGCGCGGCGACGTGCTGCTGGGCGAAGCGGCCGGGGCGGCAGACGAGGAGGAAAGCAACGAAGGGCAGGATGCCCGCGTGGCGGTGCACCGGGCCTTTGCGCGCCTCACTGCCAAGCAGCAGGAGGCGGTACGCCTGCGGTTTCAGTTTGGCTTCAACCCGGAGGAAATGGCGCGGATCACCGGCTTGTCGCTGGGCGGCGCGGAAGGCCTGATGGAGCATGCGCTCAGCCGGATTGTGCAGGCGATGCCTGCGACGCAAGGCAAGGCGGCCGTGCGAATCACGGACCCGCGGATCATCGGCTACGCGCTGGACGAGATGGGCGCGGCGGAGAAGAAAGCTTTTGTCGAAGCCGCCTCCGGCGGAAAGGACCTGCTGGAAACGGCCGACACGATCCGGCGCGCCGTGCGCACGCTCACCGAGATTTTGCAAAACGGCGCACCGCCGCCGCGGCGGAAGCGGAGCGGTGGAGTCCCGGTCACCCGGGTGATCCTCGGCGTGGCCGCGCTGCTCGCGGTGGCCGGTGCCGTCTGGTGGTGGGCGAAGGGACGCGGTGAACCTGTCCAAGACTCAAAGCCGGCACCGTCCGTCGCTGCGCAAGAAGGTGGTGAAGCGCAGGAGGAGCACGCGCCGGAGGCCGACGGCGTGGCTGGCAGCCTGCGGACACGGAAGCGGGAGCTGCGTCCGGGCGAGGCCGAGTGGGAGCGCAAGGCCTTTGGACGCGGCTCCGGACAGGCCGCAGGGCTCGCGGGCGGCGGAGGCGGAGCGGCGGAGTCTGCGGGTGATTCGAGTCCGCGCGAAAGCAGCGGCGGGGGAACGGGGTCTCAAGCGAGCATCGATTCGCCCGGCGAGCCCGAGCCGGAGCGGGGAGCGCGGGATCGCGAAGAGCCGGCGGCCGTGTTGTTGCCGGGCGGAGCGGGTGGGGCGGGCGCGGTCTCGGGGGCCTTGCCCGACAAGGCACCGGCGGCGGGGTCCGGCGCTGCGACCGGCACGCCGAACGCGGAGTCACGCGTGGTATTTTCCGGGAAGCCGGCGTCCGTAAACTTGCCGACCTCGAAGGGAACGGCGCGTCCGCCGGAACCGGGTTTGAAGGACCTGCAGCACGCCCTGGCCCGGGGCGAGTGGTCGGCTGCGCAGCGGGTGAGCCCGGCCGCGCTGCTTCGGCAGGTGCCGCCGGAGTGGCCGGCGCCCGGCGCGCAACCGGTGCCGTTGGCGGTGCAGATGGAGATGGCGCCTTCGCCGTTCACGCCGGGGCGGCAGGTGATGCGCGTGGTGGTGCAGGCGAAGCCGGCGGCGCCGCCGGTGCGTCCGCCGGCCAACATCGTGTTCGCCATCGACGTTTCCGACTCGATGAACGCGCCGAACCGGTTGCCGTTGGTGCAGGCCGGAGTGCGGCTGCTGGCGGAGCGGTTGCGGCCGGATGACCGGGTGGCGGTGGTGACCTACGCGGCTGCGGCGCAAGAGGTGCGCGGCAGCGAACCCATCGGGGTGGGCGGCCGCGAGTTGCGCGCCGCGCTGGCCGGTTTGTCGGCCGGGGGGCGCACGAACGGTTACGAGGGGCTGATGCTGGCTTACGACACGGCGCGCGCGGCGCGCCGTGCATCCGGCATCAACGCCGTGATTCTCTGCACCGACGGCAATTTCAACCTCGGTGAGACCGACGAGCAGGCCCTGGCCGCGCTGGCCAACCGGTTCGCCGCCGAGGGCATCAAGCTCAGCGTGTTTGGTTTTGGGCGCAGTGACCGCAACGACCTGCGCCTGGAGCTGCTCGCACGGGCAGGCGGCGGCCAGAGCTGCTATGTGAACACCGAGGAGGAGGCCGAGCGGTTGCTGGCGGGGCAGGTCGCGGGCCTGCTTGAACCGGTGGCGCGCGAGGTGGACTGGCGGGTGAGTTTCAACCCGGAGCGGGTCGCCGAGGCGCAACGGCTGGGCGGACAGGACGGAGAAGTCGCGAGCGAGCTGCTGCCCGGCCGCAGGCTCGCCGCGGTTTACGAACTGAACCTGCGGGCGGAGGCCGAAGCGGCCGTCGCGACCCTGGGCAGGGTGCGCGTGGATTTTCTCCCGGCGGGTGAGAGGCGTCCGGCGCTGATGCAGCAAACACTGGCCGCGCCGTCGCGCGACTGGGCGCAGGCTTCACCGGGTTTCCGTTTTGCCGTGGCCATGGTCGAGCTTGGGCGCATTCTGCAGGCGGAGCCGGCCCAGGCGCCGCCCGCGTTGGATCAGTTGGAACGCTGGGTCGTCGCGCACCTGCCCGACGACGCGGGCGGGTATCGCCGGGAGCTGCAGGAGACCTTGCGCATCGCGCGGGAAGCGGCCGCGCGCGGATCAGATCAAGCGCGAAAATCACCTGAATAAAAAGGTCTTATCACCCGGTTTTCGGTTGCGACGCGAAAGTCAGACCGGCAACTAAGTGGGATGGAATGGTTTTACGCAAATGGCGGGAATCGCGTCGGACCGGTGAACCCAGAGGCCTTCGAGGCTTTGATCAATGGCGGCACGATAACGGGAGAGACGCTGGTGTGGAGCAAGAGCATGGCCGAGTGGCGGCCCTACGCGCAGGTGGCCGCCGAGACCGCCGTATGCGCCGCCTCGGGAGGCCGGCACTGGCAGAAGGACATGGTGCCGTTTGAGGGCAAGTTCATCAGCGCCGAGCACAAGGAGCAGTATTTCCAGCGCCTGCGCGAAGGGGTGCAACTGCCCAACCAGATGGTCTATGGAAACTTTGGCCGGCGCCTGATCGCGAAGATCGTGGATGGATTGATCACGGGTCTGGTGGGCCTGGGCGCGGACCTCGGGTTGTCGGCGCTGTTCTTCGGGGATTTCATTTTCCGGCCGAAGCCCAACACGCCGGAAATCGCCGCCAGTTTTCTCGCCTACCAAGGCGCATCCCTGCTGGTGGGCACGGCGATCGGCCTGGCCTACACCTGGTATTTTCTGAAAAAATATGCCGCCACCCCGGGCAAGCTGGCCTTCGGGCTCAGGGTCGTGCGCAGCGACGGTTCCGCGCTGACGAACGGCCGCATCATCGGGCGGCATTTCGCGGAGATGCTCAGCGGCCTGATCCTGCTCATCGGCTACATCATGGCCGGCTTCGACGAGGAGCGGCGCACCCTGCATGACCGCATCTGCGACACGCGGGTGATCAAGATTCGATGACCGCCGCCAAGCTCGCCTGCCCCAAGTGCCGCCGCACCGTGCCGGAGGTTTTCTGGCAGGGAGTGGATGTGGTTCGTTGTCCGACCTGCTCCAGCGAGTTTGAACAGCTCCGGTTTCCGGCGCTCGGGGCGGCGCGCCGCGTGGATCGCGCCGCGGCCACCGGATCGGGCGAGGCCAACTGCTATTTCCATGCGCAAAACCGGGCGGAGGCGGCCTGTGACGGCTGCGGCCGCTATGTCTGCGCGGTCTGTCGCGTGCCGGTGTCCGGCCAGCATTTCTGTCCGTCCTGCCTCGAGGCCCGCACCGACCGGCGCAAGCTCCCGGAAAACCACCGCGTGCTTTACGAGCATATTGCGCTGCTGCTCGCGTTCCTGCCGTTGCTCCTGTGGCCCTTCACGCTGATCACGGCGCCGGCGGCGCTGGGGGTTTGCTTCTGGGGCTGGAACAAGCCCGGCAGCCTGGTGGGCAAGCGGCGGCGCTGGCGGTTCATCCTGGCGGGCCTGCTGGCCACGGCCCAGATCGTGGGCTGGCTCCTGATCTTCACCCGCATGTTCCTGCGCTTCTGACCATGGCCGCACCCGTAGCAGCTCCCGCCCCGGCCTATCGCAAGCTCACCCGCATGCACCGCACGCTGGGCGCGATGTCGCAGCTCTGGCTCGGTTCGGACCACCTGCTCCATGTGCAGTCCACGGGTTACACGGAATCCTACCGCCGTTTTTATCTGCGCGACATCCAGTGCATGCTGGTGGTGCACACCGGGCGGCGCACCTACCTGGCGATCACGCTGGCGGCGATTGCGCTGATCATCGTGGCCTTCATGAGCCAGATGGGCGCCGGGGTGGTCGGGTTTGGCATCCTTGCCGCCATCTTCGCGCCCCTCTTCCTGTGGAACCACCTGCTCGGGCCGGGGTGCCGGGTGGTGGTGGTCACGGCGGTGCAGCAGGAAAACGTCGCTTCGCTTTGCCGCCTGCCCAAGACCCGCCGGGTGCTGGGCGAGGTCCGCACCCTGATCGAGGCCGCGCAAGCGGATCTCGCCGTGGATTCGCCTGCGGCGGGGGCTGCACCGGCTGCGGACACGGGCACGACTCCTTCGATCCCGCCCCCGTTGCCTCCGCCCCTGCCGACGTCATGAGCGTGCTGGCCGCGAGAAAATGCGAACGGCATCCGTCGCGCGAGGCGGTCGCACGCTGCCCTTCCTGTGACGGCCATTTCTGTCGGGAATGCGTGGTGGAGCATGCCGGCCAGCTGCTGTGCGCGGCCTGTCTGGCGAAGCAGACCGCGACGCCGAAAAACGCCGACCGCGCCCGGTGGCGGCGCGCCGGCCGCGCGGCCCGGCTGGTGGCGGCGGTGGTGTGGCTTTGGGTGGTTTTCTATGGCTTCGGGCAGTTTTTAAAAACCATCCCGTCCAAGGTGCACGAGGGCACGGTGTGGCGGCTGGGCGACTGAACCCCATGGCCACCGTGCGTTCCAAGGACCTCGCCCCGCGGGCCGTCGATCTGATCGAGGAGTCGGTCCACCTGTTGCGCCGGCATCCCGAACGCCTGGCCGGCTACTATGCCAGCAGCGGACCCTTCGCGGTCGGGCTGGTGTATTTCTGGGCCTATGTGACGTGGTTCGCGCCGCCCGACGGCGAGGTGGCGGCGGGGGCCCTGCTGCTCGCGCTGCTGTTCGGGTTCAGCAAAGCCGGGCAGAACCGTTTTGCGGGACGCCTGCTGGCTTTGCGCTCGGGCGAGGAGGCGCCGGCTTGGCGTACCCGCGACTGGTTGGCCGAGACGGCCGCGCAACTGCGCACGCAGGCCCCGGGGATCGTGCTGGTTCCGCTGGCGGCGCTGTTCGGCGTGCCCTTCGCGTGGATCTACGGCCACTACCAGACCGCGACCGTGTTGCCGCGGGGCGACGAGGAGGCCGGCGCCTCCCGCTCCAAGCAGGCGTGGGCGCTGGCCCAGCTCTGGCCGGTGCCGAACCACTGGGCGCTGCTCATTCTCTCGGGGCTGTGGCTTATGGTCTTTCTCAATCTGGCCGTGGCCTTCTACCTGGTGCCGTCGCTGGTCACGAACTGGCTGGGCCTGCGCACCGGTTTCGCGCTGTCGGGCTGGAACACGCTCAACTCGACCTTTCTCGCGCTGGTGGCGGTGCTGACGCACCTGCTGGTCGATCCGCTCATCAAGACGTATTTCGTGCTGCGGGTTTATTACGGCCGGTCCCGGCAGACGGGGGACGACCTGCGCCTGGTGCTCCGGCAGGAGGGCACGCGAGGGCGGGTGGTGGCGCCGCTGGCTGCCTTGATTCTCATGGGCGCGGTGTTCCTGGCCGCACCCCGGCTGCCGGCCAACGAAACCGGGGCGACCCCGGTTGCGCCGGTTCCGACCCAGACCGCGCCCGCGCGCCTGTTGAATCCGGCGCTGGACCGCGTGTTGGAACAGCCGGCGTTTCGCTGGCGGCTGCGCCCGGCGCCCATCCCGCCCGATCGCGAGAAAGAGGGCATCATCAAGGGTTTCGTGCGCTCCACGTTCGATGTCATTGTCCAGATGGTGAAGACGGTGATCCGGTGGTTCGAGGCGTTGCACCGCTGGGTGAGCGGCTTGTTGCCGGGTGAGGGCGACGGCGGTGATGCCGCGGCGCCGGGGGAGCGTGTGCGCTCCACCACGAACTGGATGAGCGTCCTGCAGTGGACGGCCTATGTGCTGATCGTCGGCGTGGCCGGCCTGCTGCTCTTCACGATTTGGAAGGTGATTTCGCACAACCGCACGGCGCCGTTGCGGAGCGCACCGGTGCCGGCCGCGCCCGCCGCGCCCGACCTGCGTGATGAAACCGTGGAAGCCTCGCGGCTGCCCGCCGAGGGCTGGTTGGATCTGGCCCGCCAGCAGGCGGCGGCCGGTGAGTGGCGGCTGGCCCTGCGCGCCCTGTTTCTCGCCACGCTGGCCCGGCATGCGCAGGAGGGATTGCTCTCGCTGGCCAAGTTCAAGACCAACCTGGACTATGAAAGCGAGCTGCGGCGCCGGGCGCGCAGCCGTCAGGCCGTGGTCGAGGACTTCGGCCGTCGTCGCCGGCAGTTTGAGGAAGTCTGGTATGGCTCGGGCGCGGCGAGCGATACGGCGGTGGGCGAATGGCTGCGGACGCTGGAGGGCCGCCCGTGAACCTCCTGCGCCGCTGGTTCCCGCTGTTGCTCGCCGCCGGTCTGGTGGTGGCGGCCTGCGGCTGGCTGTTCCGTCTTCGGCTGGGGGGAGGGGATCTGTATCCGCCGTATTCCTCCATGCGGGCCGACGCGCTCGGCACCCGGGCGCTCTACGAGGCGCTGGAGCAGATGCCCGGTCTGCAGGTCGCGCGCGATCACCGGCCGTTGGAGCGGCTGGCCGCGCGGCCGCGGCTGGTGGTGCTGGCGGGGCTCGAGTGGCAGACGTGGCGGCAGCTTCCCGCCGGGGAGCTGGCCGCGCTGAACGCCGCGGCGGCTTCCGGCGCGCGCGTGGTGCTGGCGTTTCGCGCCGACTTGCTGAGGGAAGATCGCGATGACCGCGGCCGGATGGTGGACCCCGACGAAACCGAGGAGGAGCGCGCCGAGCGCCGCAAGCAGGAGAAACGGGACGAGGCGCGCGCGCAGCGCCGGCGCCCGGGCGTCAAACCGCGGCAGCGAACCACCCTCGCCGAGGCCTGGGGCGTGACGATGCAGCAGCGCTGGCTGCTGAGCCGCCAGCCCGGCGCGCAGCGGACCCCGGAAGCGGAGACGACCCTGCCGGCCGAGGTGGCGTGGAAGAGCGACCTGTATTTTACCCCGGCCGACGCCGCCGGGTGGCGGGTGCTTTACCGCCGCGCCGGCGAACCCGTGCTCATGGAAAAGGCGGTGGGGCGGGGCAGCCTGGTGCTCCTGAGCGATGCTTTCTGCCTGAGCAACGAGGGCGTGCATCTGAGCCGTGCCACCGATCTGCTCGCCTGGTTGGTCGGGAACCAGCGGCAGGTGGTTTTCCTGGAGGGGCCGCTGGGGGTGTTGGAGGAAACCGGGGTGGGGCACTTGGCCAGGCGTTACGGACTGCACGGGGCCCTTGCGCTCTGCGTGTTGCTCGGCCTGCTTTACGCCTGGCGACAGGCGGTGGCCTTCATTCCGCCGGTGGAAATCCTCGAGCGGGGCGGTGAAGTTGCCCTGGCCTACGAACCGACCGCGGGTTTCACGGCCTTGTTGCGGCGTTCCGTGGATCGTGCCGCGCTGCTCGCCGCCTGCGTGGCCGAGTGGCGCCGCGGCCGGCGCGTCGGCATCACGCCCGCCGCGGCCGCCCGGCTGGAGGCCGTCTGGAAGCAACGCGATCCCCGGGAGCCCCTTGCCACCACCTACAACGCGCTCGTGCGGGCGCTCAAACCGCGCTGACCCTTTATGAACGAAAGCCTCAAAACCACCCTCGACGTGCTGGCCGCGGCCCGCGCCGAGGTCGCCAAGGTCATCATCGGCCAGGATCAGGCCGTCGAACTCGCCCTCATCACCATCCTGGCCCGCCAGCATGCCCTGATCGAGGGCGTGCCCGGCGTGGCGAAGACCCTGCTGGTGCGCACGCTCGCGCACGTGCTCGGCGCCGACACGGGCCGCATCCAGTTCACGCCCGACCTCATGCCCGCCGACATCACGGGCACGAACATCTTCAACCTCCAGAGCAACCAGTTCACGCTCGTGCGCGGCCCGGTCTTCACCACCTTCCTCCTGGCCGACGAAATCAACCGCGCCCCGGCCAAGACGCAGGCGGCCCTGCTCCAGGCGATGCAGGAGCGCCTGGTGACCATCGACCGCGAGACGCATCCGCTGGATCCGGATTTCACGGTGTTCGCCACGCAGAATCCTGCCGAGTCGGAAGGCACCTACCCGCTGCCCGAAGCGCAGAAGGACCGCTTCATGTTCCGCATCCAGATGACCTGTCCGGAGCGTGACCACGAGATCACCCTCGCGCGGCGCCTGCTCGGGGGGGACGCGCCGGAGGCGGCGCTCGCGCGCGGCGCCGTGCAGCCGGTCCTGACCAGGGGCCGGTTGGCGGAGTTGCGGGCCGCGCTCGACACCGTGCTGGTCCGCGAAGAACTCACGGCCTACATCGTGGACCTGGTGCGGGCCACGCGCACGGACGAGAGTGTGTTCACCGGTGCCGGGCCGCGTGCGACGCAGGCGCTGCTGGCCGGTGGCCGCGTGCGGGCGGCGCTCGACGGCCGCGACTACGTGACGCCCGACGACATCCGGCGGCTGGCGGTTCCGGTGCTGGCGCACCGCATCATGCTGCGGCCCGAGTTCGAAATTGAGGGCCTCTCGATCGCCGAGGTCCTGAACCGATTGCTCGAGCAGGTCGCGGTGCCGCGCTGAGGCCATGGCTCCCGTCCCCGCCCCGCGTCTGCTCTGGTGCGTCGCCGCGCTCATCCCGCTCGCGGTGGTGGCGGCGCCGTTGTCGGCGCAGGGCCCGCTGGTGCTGCTGGGGGCGGCCGTGGCCGTGTTGGCCGCACTGGATCTGCTGCTCACGCTGCGCACCGGCCGGCATCCGCGGGTCGAGGTGCCGGCGATCAACCGACTGACCAAGGACCGGCCGGCCGACCTGGCGCTTGTGCTCGTGGGCGCCAAGGACGGTCCGCGGGCGGTCAGGCTGGCGCTCGCGCTGCCCGAGCCCTTCGTTTCCGACCAGCCGGACCTGCGGCCGGCACTCCCGGCGGAGGCCGGGCGCGTGCCGCTGAAGTGGCGTTGCACGGCCCGGCGGCGCGGACGATTCGCCGCCATCCAGGCCTGTCTCGAATCCGCCTCGCACTGGGGTTTCTGGACACTGCGCAGCCGGCAGCCGCTGGCGACGGAACTGCGGGTTTATCCCAACCTTTTCACCGAGCGCAAGCAGCTGGCCGCGCTCTTCCTGAACCGCGGGGCGGCGGGCGTGCAGCAGCGGCGGATGGTGGGGCGCGGCCGTGATTTCGAGCGGTTGCGGGAATACCAGCCCGGCGACAGCTTTGATGAGATGCACTGGAAGGGCACGGCCAAGCGCGGCCGGCCGATCACCAAGGTTTTCCAGGTCGAGCGCACGCAGGAGATCTATGTGATCATCGACTCCTCGCGGTTGAGCGCGCGGCCGGTGACGCACGACGGGCGCACGGTCACCACGCTGGAACGGCACATCACGGCGGCGCTGGTGCTGTTGCTGGCGGCGGGCCGGCAGGGTGACCGTTTCGGGCTCGTCACGCATGATTCCCGGCTGCGCACGTTCCTGCGGGCGCGCAGCGGCACGATGCACTACGGAGCCTGCCGCGAGGCGGTGCATGCGCTGGAGCCCGGCGAGGATTCGCCGGATTTCGGCGAGCTCTTCGCGCAGCTCCGCTCCCGGCTCCCGCGGCGCGCGCTGCTGGTGTTTCTGACCGACCTTGGCGACCCGGTGCTGGCGGAAGACTTCGTGCGCAACGTGCGCGTGATCTCGCGCCATCACCTGGTGCTGGTGAACCAGGTGCGCACGCCGGGCGTGGAACCGCTCTTCGGCCACGAGGTGGCTGCCGAGGAGGAGATCCATGCCCGCCTCGCAGGGCATTTCCAATGGCGCGACGCCCACGACGTGGCCGACCGGTTGCGCCCGCTGGGCGTGGCGGCCGCGATGTCGGCGAGCGAGCGGCTGGCGGCGGAAGTCGTCGGCCAGTATCTGCAGGTGAAAGGGAGGCAGCTGCTGTGATCATCAACCTGGAGAAATTTGCCGCCGCCGAGGAACCGCACTGGCGACGCATGGAGGAGATTCTGCAGAAGCGTCAGCGGGACCCCTGGGCGGTGCTCACGCTGGAGCAGGCCCGGGAGCTCGACTATCTCTACCGGCGCGTGGCGGCCGACCTGGCGCGGGTGACCGCCAGCGCGGCCGAGCCGGAGCTGCGGCAGCGGCTGGAACGGCTCGTGGCCCGGGCCTATGCGGAGATTCACGGCACGCGCGGCGCGGGCACGGTGCGGTTCCATCCCTGGCATTGGCTGACCACCGTGCTGCCACAGACTTTCCGCCGGCAGTGGCGGGCGGCGGCGCTGACGGTGATCGTGACCATCCTGGGCATGATCTTCGGCGGCTTCGCCGTGGCGGTGGACCCCGAGGCGAAGCACGCCATCATGCCGTTCCCGCACCTGCTCGGCGACCCGAGCGAGCGGGTGGCGGAGGAGGAGGCCGCGATGAGCGACCGTTTGCAGGGGCACAAGGCGGGTTTTGCCGGACAACTCATGACGCACAACACGAAGGTCACGCTGTTTGCGCTCGCGCTGGGCATGACCTGGGGCGTGGGCACGATCATCCTGCTCTTCTACAACGGCGTGATCCTCGGCGCGGTGGCGGTGGATTACATGCTGGCCGGCGAAACGACCTTTCTCTTCGGGTGGCTGCTGCCGCACGGCGTGATCGAGATTCCGGCCATTTTTGTCGGCGCGCAGGCCGGACTGGTGCTGGCGCGCGCGGTGGTGAGCCGGGCGGACGGCCGCGCGCTGGGCGTGCGCCTGCGGGCGGTGGTGGACGATGTGGCGACCCTGGCCGGCGCCGCGGCACTCATGCTGGTGTGGGCGGGCTTCGTCGAATCCTACCTTTCCCAATACCATGAGCCGGCCATTCCGTATTGGGCGAAAATCCTGTTCGGCTGCCTCGAGGGTGCGCTGCTGGTGTGCTACCTCGGTCTGGCCGGACGCAAGCGGACGGCGTCGGGAGGACGGATATGAGGAGCGGCTCCCGGGATACGCTGTGGGTGCGCACTCCGGAGGGGGTGAGTTTCTCGTTTCATCTGGCCACGCCGGTCACCCGCCTGGCCGCCTGGGCGATCGACAAGGCGACGGTCATGGCGGCGTGGTCGGTGGTGTCGTCGCTTATCGCGCTGCTGGGCATTTTCAGCGAGGATCTGGCCCGTGGCATCATGTTGGTGGGCTTCTTTGTGGTCTCGACCGGCTACGGCATCGCGTTGGAATGGAGATGGGAGGGACAAACGCTCGGCAAGCGGGTCATGCACCTGCGGGTGATGGATGAACGCGGTTTGCCGCTGCGTTTTTCGCAGGTGGTGGTCCGCAACTGCCTGCGCGCCGTGGACGCACTGCCGGTGGCCTATCTGGTTGGAGGCGTGGCCGCTCTGCTCGGCCGGAAGTCCCAGCGGCTGGGCGATGTGGCCGCCGCCACGATCGTGGTGCATGAGGCGCCGGTGCAGACGGCCGGACTCGCCGGGCTGGAGGTTTCGAAATACAATTCCCTGCGGGGGCAGCAGCATGTGGCCGCGAGGTTGCGAACGGTCACCCCGCCGGCCTTGGCCAACGCGGCCAGGCAGGCGCTGCTCCGACGGGAGGAATTCGAGCCCGAGGCCAGATTGGCGCTCTTCCGGGATCTGGCCGGACACTTCCGGCGCGTCGCGCATCTCCCTCCGGAGCTGGAGGAAGGTATTTCCGACGAGCAATTTGTGCGCAACGTGGTGGAGGTCCTGTTTGTGTCCGCTCCATCGCAGACGAAGGTCACAGGCCGGGGCGGTGAACCGGCGGCCCCCGCCGCGTAATATTTTTGCCGACGGGCCTAATAAACCCGGCAACCATCCGTGGAAGGAGCACAGGTCGCGTGAACAACGAACCCCGCCAGTCCCATGCCAGTGCCGCTGCCAGCTCCTTCGTATCCGACGCCGTCGCGCGCCATCAGGCGCCGCTGCTCCGCTACGCCACCCGCCTGCTCCACGGCGATGCCGACCGGGCGCAGGACGTGGTGCAGGACACGTTTGTCCGCCTCATGGCCCAGCCACCCGAACAGGTGGACGGGCATGTGGCGGAATGGCTGTTCACTGTTTGCCGCAATCGCGTCACCGACGTGCTGCGGAAGGAGGGACGCATGAGCCTTTTCGCCGAAGGCCAGGCCGAACGCCTGACCGCCGCGGAGCCCCGGCCCGGATCCAAAATGGAACGGGCCGAGCAACACGCCGCCGTGCTGCAGCTGATCGAAAAGCTGCCGCCCAACCAGCAGGAAGTCGTCCGGTTGAAATTCCAGAACGGCTTCAGCTACCAGGAGATCAGCCGCATCACGTCGCTGTCGGTGACGAATGTCGGCTTCATCCTCCACACCGCCATCAAGAGCCTGCGCCACCAGATGAGCGCGCAGCCGGAGTAAAAGACCGCCGACCACGGACCACAGACAACCGACCCAGAGGAATCCAGAATGCATCCAAACCCGATTTCACCCGATGACCCGCGATTGACCGCCTATGCCCTGAACGAGATGGAGCCGGCGGAGAGCGCAGAATTTGAGAAGCTGTTGCAGCAGGACGCCGCCGCCCGGCAGGCCGTGGAGGAGATCCGCGCGACCAGTGCTCTGGTGACCGGCGCCTTGGAGGGCGAGCCGGCTCCCGTGGAGGTTGCCGCCGTGCGGCCCGCCGCGATTCTTCCTGGCGGCGACCTGCGGAAGCTCGATGGCGGCGGCCTCAGGCAGTCGAAGATCATCCGCTTTCCGCAGTTCTATTACCTGGTCAGCGGCATGGCCGCGGCGTGTTTTGCGGTCTTCTTTGTCTATTGGCAGCGCACGCAGCCGGTGGTGGAGAAGCGGCAATACCAGGAGTTTGACCTGACCAAGCTGAGAGGGGCGGATGAGGCCGGGGTAACGGCGCCGGCCCCGGGATCGGGCACCTTGCAGCGACATTCCGCCATGGTGCAAAGTGAAGCGCCCAACGATGTGCCCCGCGAGAGGATTGGCCAAGAGGAGAGCCGGATGGAGTTGATGACCTTCTCCGACAAAAAGCGCGAGGCGGGCCCGGACGGAGTCACCCTTGGGGTCAATCGGGGCAACATTGCCGTTGTCGGGGCCGCGCGGAATACGGTCTGGGCGGCGATGCCGGCTTCGGCGCCGGCGCTGGAAAACTTCGGCACCGAGGCCTACGGCTACCGCAAGGACAACGACTACCAGCGGGTGGCGGATCACCCGCTTTCCACCTTCTCCATCGACGTGGACACGGCGTCCTACGCGAACGTGCGGCGCTTTCTCACGCAGGGACAGCGTCCGCCGGCGGATGCCGTGCGCATCGAGGAGCTGGTGAACTATTTCCCCTACCACTATCCGCAGCCGATCGGCAACGTGCCCTTTGCCGCGAGTTTGGAGGTCGCCTCGGCGCCGTGGGCGCCCGAGCACCGGCTGGTGCGCGTCGGCCTCAAGGGGCGCGAAGTCAGCGATGCGGCACGCCCGCCGGCGAATCTCGTTTTCCTGCTCGATGTGTCGGGCTCGATGCAGTCGCCCAACAGGCTGCCGCTCGTGAAGCAGTCCCTGCGGCTGCTGGTGGAGAAACTGCGCGCCGATGACCGCGTGGCCATCGCAGTCTATGCCGGTTCTTCCGGCCTCGTGCTGCCGTCCACACCGGTCAGCCGCAAGGCCGACATCCTGGAGGCCATCGACCGGCTCGACGCCGGTGGGTCAACCAACGGCGCGCTGGGCATTCATCTCGCCTACGACATCGCGAAGGCCAACTTCATCGCCGGCGGCGTCAACCGGGTGATCCTCGCCACGGACGGCGACTTCAACGTCGGCACGACCAGCGAGGGTGAGCTGGTGCGGCTCATCGGCGAAAAGGCGAAGAGCGGCGTGTTCCTGAGCGTGCTCGGTTTCGGCATGGGCAACCTGAAGGACGGCACGCTCGAGCAGATCGCGGACAAGGGGAACGGAAACTACGCCTACATCGATTCGCTGGCCGAGGCGAAGAAGACGCTGGTCGAGCAGGCCGGCGGCACGCTGGTGACCATCGCCAAGGACGTGAAGATCCAGGTGGAGTTCAACCCGGCGCAGGTGGCCGCCTACCGGCTCATCGGCTACGAGAACCGCCTGCTGGCCAAGGAGGATTTCAACAACGACCAGGTGGATGCAGGCGAGATTGGCGCCGGGCACACGGTGACGGCCCTCTACGAGGTGGTCCCGGCCGGCGCGGAGCTGCCGGGCGCAGGAGCGACCCCCGCGGTGGACGAGCTAAAGTATCAGAAGACAGAGGACAGCGGGCGGAAGACGGCGGTCAGCGGCGAGCTGCTGACGGTGAAGGTGCGCTACAAGGAGCCCGCCGGCGACACGAGCAGCAAGCTGGAGTTTCCGCTGCGCGACGCCGGCACGCGCTTTGCGGACGCGAGCCAGGACTTCAAGTTCGCCGCCGCGGTCGCGGCCTTCGGCATGGCCCTGCGCGATTCGCCGCACAAGGGCACGCTCACGCTGGCGGAGGTCTCGGCCTGGGGCCGCGAAGGACTGGGCGGCGATGCCGGCGGATACCGGAGCGAGTTCCTCGGCCTCGTGGGCAAGGCGCAGGCCTTGGAGTGACGTGGAGGGCGGGATCAGCGATCCCGCCCGGCCGCGCGCCGGCGGCGCCATTGGAGGCCGGCGAGGGCGAGGCCGCCGAGCATCAGCGCGTAGGTCGAGGGTTCGGGCACGGGCGTGAAGTTCAGCAGCAGGTTGTTGCCGGACTGGGAGAGGTTGAAGAAACCGCCGCCATGAAACTGGGAAAGATCGAACACAAAGTCGGCGGCCTCGAAGCCGGTGATGCCGGTTGAGGCGGTGGCAATCGTCCAGGAGGTCGGGCCGACCAGCCCGCTGACGGGCTGACCCTGGTTGTCCAGAAGATCGAGGGAGATCGCCTTGAGGGTGTAGCCGCCGGTGGTGAGCCCGGAGAGGTTGAGCGTGCCGGTGACGTTGACGAAATCCCAGTCGGTGCCCGGCGTGCCGGAGGGGGCGCGGATCTCGATCTCGAGGATGCCGCCGTCGTTGAGCGTGAGGCCGGAGGTAAAGTTGATGGTGCCGGGCGAGTTGCCGGGGGCGATCTTCACGCCGTTGCCCAGGGTGAGCGGGCTGGAGAAGGTGCCCGTGCCGCCGATCCGGCCGCCGCTCACACCAATGTTCAGCGCGTTGCCGAAGGTGATGCCGGAGGCCACGCTGAGGGTGCCGCCATTCAGCGTAACGCTGCCGGTGCCGAGGGCGGAATTGCTGCCCATCACAAGGGTGCCGCCGGAGATCGTGGTGCCGCCGGTGTAGGTATTGGCGCCGCTGAGCACCGTATAGCCGATGTCATGCTCGACCGAGGTGGAACCGCCGATGGTGACCGCCGCGCCGGCGACGGTACCGTCCTTGGTCAGATAAAAGGGAGCGCTGCTGGTCGAGCCGTAGGATTGGAAATACACCTTGCCGGTGCCGCCGGGCGTCGTGATGGCGGCGGCGTTGAGGATGCCCGCGAGATCACCGCCCTCACCGCTGTAGATGCCGAAGTAAAGCGAGCCGCTGCTCCCGGGGTTGTTGGCCAGGTAAACGGTGCCGCTGCCGGCGCCCACGGACAGAAGGCCCGAGGCGGTGAGGTAGGCCTCGCCGACCGCATTGTTGCCGAGGTAGAGGCTGCTGCCGGCGATGGACCAGGTGCTGCCGGCGCCGCGGAGATCCAGCGTGCCGGTGCTGCCGGTGGTGTTGGCGAGCACCGCATTGCTGCCGCCGGTGACGACATCGGCCCCGTTGGCGATCTCGAGGATGCCGTCACCGGAACCGCCGACGACCAGATTGCCGCTGGTGGTAAAAGTGGAGCCAGCATCGTTGACGCTGAGGATGCCGACCACACCGTTCAAGGAAGCGATCGTGGCGGTGGCGGCGGAGGCAGAAGCTCCGCCGTAAATCGACAGGTCGCCGGTCCCGGCATTGCCAATGACAATGTTGCCGATGGTCGTCCAGGTGCCGCCGGTGTCCATGTAAACCGAACCGTCGCCGCCGGGGTTGTTGCCGATGGAGGCGGAGTTGTTGCTGACGAGGCCGCCGCCCGAGATTTCGACAAAACCCGTGCCAGCGCTGCCGACGTAGAGGGTGCTGGTATTGCTGAGGGTGCTGCCTGCGCCGCTGACGAAAACTCCACCATCGCCGCCGGTGTTGTTGCCGATGGAGGTGTTGGCGCTGCCAATGCTGCCACCGTTGATGGCATAGAGCGAACCCTGCCCGGCTTCGCCGACGTAGAGGTAGGTGTTGGCGGTCAAGGTGCTGCCGGCGCCGTCCACCGTGGCCAGGCCGGTGAAGCTGCTGCTGGTGATGCCGAGCCGCAGGCGGTCGGCCGTCAGATCGCCACCGCCCGAGATGTTTAGAGCGGGAGCGGTGCCGTTGCCATTGATCAGAAAATCTGTGGTTCCGTGACTGATTGAACCGGTCAGATTCATGGAGCCGTTGGTGATTGTCGTGCCGCCGGCATAGGTGTGGGTGCCGGAGAGAGTGATGGCTCCCGCGCTCTGCTTGAACAGGCTGCCCGTGCCGGAAATGTTGCCGCTAAAGGCGCTGGCGTCGCTGCGGTCAAAGATCAGGGTGCCGTTGTTGGTGACATTGCCCACGATGGACCCGGTGGTGCCACCGGAGCCGATCCGCATGGTGCCGTTGATGGTGGTGCCGCCGGTGTAGGTGTTGGCGCCGGTGAGCGTGATGTTGCCGGCGGTGCCGGTGTGGAGGACCGAGCCGGTGCCGGAGATGACCCCGGCATAGGTGTAGGCGGTGGAGCGGTTGAATTCGACCGTGCCGGTGCCCGTAACCGCGATGTTGCCGCTGATGGCGCCATCGGGGCTGTTGGAGCCGAGGCCGAGGCGGCCGCCGCTGTTGACCGTGATGTTCCCCGAGCCGGTGGCCGAGCCGGCGGTGTTGATTGCGATCAGGAAGCCGCCGCTATTGACGGTGGTGCCGCCCGAGTAGGTGTTGGCGGCGGAGAACCGCCAGAAGGAACCGTCGAGGGCGACAACCGAGGTGGCGCCCGTGCCGTTGTCGCCGAGCTGGGAATTGAAATAGACTGTGGAGCTGTAGCCCGGGGTGCCGGCGAGGCTGAGGGTGCGGGCCGTGTTGGTGCCGGTGAGGGCGACGCTGCCGGTATTGCCGAAGGTGAAGCCGCCGGCCGCAGTGGCGTTGGAGATGTCCAGCGTGCCGCCATTCACGCCAAGCGTGAACAGGCGGTCGGTGCTGCCGTTGCCGCCGGTGTAGCGCAGGGTGCCGCCGTTGAGGACAAGGTTGGCCGCGGCGCTGGAGGAGGAGCCGATGCTGCTCGAGCTGCCGCCGTTGGCCAGCGCAGTGACCACGAGGGTGCCGCCATTGACGGTCGTGGCTCCGGTGTAGGTGTTGGCGCTGCCGAGGACCGTGTAGCCGGCGGTGTTCACGACGGAAGTTGAACCTGCAACGGTGACTGCCGTGCCACCGGAAGTCCCGTCCTTGGTCAGGTAGTAAGGAGTCCCGCTCGTGGCGGTGGTCTTGAACTGCAGGGTGCCGGCGGTGCCACCGGTGATGGAGGCCGCATTGGCGATGCCGCCCGCGGCGGCGGCGCTCGCGGCGGGCGCACCGAGGTTAAGCGTTCCTGAGCCGCCGGAGGCGCCGAGATTGATGTTACCGGCGCCGGCATTGACGTTGATGACGCCACCACTGGCCAAGGTTAGGGTGCCGGTCCCGGCGTTGCCCACGTTCACCGTGTTCGAGTTGGTCCAGATGCTGCCCGTGCCGGACACGAGGACCGTGCCGGTGCTGCCGGTGCTGTAACCGATCTCGCCAAAGGTGTTGCTCACCACGCCGCCGTTGGTGATGGAAAGGCCGCCCGTGCCGCCCTGGCCCACGGCGAGCAGGCCGGAGTTGACCCAGGTGCTGCCGGCGCCGTCCACGGTGACGGAGCCGTTGCTGCCGGATTGCGTGGCGATGTAGCTGTAAGTGTTGGTGACGTCGCCGCCATTGGAAATGGCCAGCGAGCCGGTGCCGGAATTGCCGACAAGCAGCTCGGCGGAGTTGGTCCAGGTTCCGTTGTTCACGGTGACGGTACCGTTGCCACCGGCATTCAAACCAACGGAGCCGGACGTGTTGGTGACGAGGCCGCCGGCGCTGACGGTCAGGTTGCCGGTGCCGCCGCCACCGATGATCAGCTGATCATTCGGCGTGGTCCAAGCGCTGCCGGTGCCGGACACGGTGGCCGTGCCCGTGGTGCCGGACTGCAGGCCGAGGTAGCTGTGGTCGGAGCCGGAGCCGGTGGTGTTGACCGTGCCGCCAGCGAGGACGTTCAAGGTACCGGAACCGAGATAACCGAGCGCCATGCCCTGGGAGTTGGTCCACGTGCTGCCGGCGCCGGTGACGGTGATGGTGCCGTTGGTGCTGCTGTCGTTGCCGGCCACGCCATAATTGGCCGTGACATCGCCACCGTTGGAGACGAGCAGGGTGCCAGTGCCACCGGGCACGGAACCCACGATGATGTCCTGGCTGGACTGGGTGATCGAGCCGCCGTTGAGTTCGAGGGTGCCACCGTCCACGGCCACACCGTTATTGAAGCCGCCCACGCCGTTGTAATTGAGCGTGTTTGTACCGGTGAGCACGAGAGTGCCCGCTCCGACCTTGGACAGGTGGCCGGTGCCGCTGACGACGCTGGCGATCGTCACGGTTGTCAGCGCTCCGATGTCGAATAGGTGTTCGCCATTCGGCAGGGCGAGATCCACTTGGTTGAAGCTGTTGAGGTAGAAATTAATGGCGGAAGCCGAGCCCGTGCCCTGGGCCGTGAAATTGCCGTTCAGCGTAAGGATAGCGGTGCCATCGTCGTAGGAGAAATTGTGGGTGGCCGGGCGGGTGGCGGTGAACTCGAGATGATTGATCGTGGCAGAGTTGACCATGATGGTGGTCGCACCGGCGTGGTTGCCGAATTGCGCCGTGTTGGTGGAGCCCGGGGCGACGCCGCCAACCCAGTTGGAGCCCGTGACAAAGCGGTTGCCGGCGCCGGACCAGACGATCGTCTGGCCTTGCAGCAGATCACCAACAGCAAGGCAAAGCCCTGCGACGAGCAGAATACGCAGGAGGCGTGGTCTCATGGCGATATAGAGCATAATTGGTCCCACTTGCCTGAGCAAGGCGCATTCCGCTCTGGAGGCGGCGTGCGCAGGGCCGGACCGGGTCTTTCGGCCCTGCCGCCGGCTCAGTGCTTGCGCGTCGCGTCGGGAGGCGCGCCGACGCCAGCCAAATCCGACCATCGTCACACCGGCAAGCGTATGCCCACGAAGACAGGATTCGGGGCGGGTGCCGCCCGGCGGGTGGCCCGGGGTGAAGACTTGCCAGCCCCGGGCGGGAGCAATCTGCTAGGCCCCATGGCTATCTTCGGACCCTTGGCGGCGGTGCAAAACCAACTGGCGGGCGATGCGCGCTTTGCGGCGGCGCTGACCTATGTGGCGGATGTCTTGCAGGCGGGCTCGGAGGCGCACGCGCGGATCGGCCGGATCGCGGCGGGGGTGACCGAGCGCGTGGAATTGAGCGGCGGCGCCTTTGCCTTGGAACAGGTGTACGAGCCCCGATTGCGGCCCGACGGATTCTTCGAGTCGCACCGCAAATACGCCGACGTGCAGGTGATCGTGGCGGGCGAGGAATTGATGGAGGTTGAGGACGTTTCCCGCCTGGTCGTGAGCCAGCCTTTTCAGGCGGAGCGCGATCTGGTCAAATACGCGGATACCGCCGTGGCATCGGTGCTGCGGATGCGCGCGGGCGATCTCGCCGTGTTTTTCCCGGAAGACGGGCACATGCCGTCACTGCGCTGGCGCGAGGCCGGACTCGTGCGCAAAACGGTCGTGAAGGTGCCGGTCGGATGAACTACCGCCACCACTATCACGCCGGCAACTACGCCGACGTGTTCAAGCACGTGCTCCTGCTCCAGCTGATCCGGGCGATGCAGCGCAAGGAGAAGGGATTTCTCTACCTCGACACCCACGCGGGGCGGGGCGGCTACGACCTGATGCTGCCCTCGGTGCTGCCCGATGGACGCGAGCGCGAACCCGAGCATCCGGCCGGCATCGGGCGGCTGTGGGGGGCGTCCGGACTGCCGGCGGCGGTCAACGACTACCTTGCTCTGGTGAATCGGTTCAATGAGCGCAAAGGCGGGCCGGCAGACGCGCTGCAGTTTTATCCGGGATCGCCGTGGCTGGCGCGCCTGCTGATGCGCCCGCAGGATCGCATGGTCCTGTGCGAGCTGCGCGCGGAGGAGGCCGAGGCCCTGGACTTCGAGTTTGCCCGGGAGAAGGGCGTGAAGGTGCTGGCGCTCGACGGCTACACGGGGCTCAAGGCCCAGCTGCCGCCACCGGAGAAGCGCGCGCTGGTGCTCATCGACCCGCCGTTCGAAAGCAAAGGGGAGTTCAGCGACATCGAGCGCGGCGTGGCCGAGGCGGTGCGCCGCCTGCCGGGCGCGGTCATTGCGATCTGGTATCCGATTACCGAGCGGGCCAGGACGGATGCTTTTCAGGGAGCACTCAAATCGCTGGCCGTGCCGGCGCTCTTTGCGGAACTCAACATCGCGGGCGACGGCTCGCAGCTGCGGATGAAAGGCAGCGGGCTGCTCGTGCTCAATCCGCCGTGGCAGATCGAACAGGAGTTCCGCAGCGTGCTGCCGGCATTGCTCGAACGCCTGCGCGTGGATGCGGGGGCGGTCGCGACCTGCGCGTGGCTGGTGCCGGAGAAGTGAACGCGGGTCGGGCCGCGCCGGGGTTCAGCCGCGGTGCACGCGGATCGGGGCGGGCCGGGTGGCCGTGAACGGCAGGGGATCGAACACGACGCGCGGATTCGGCAGGGCCGGCGCCTTGAAGACGGGGCGGTCCCAACTGATGTCGCGGGTGAGCGTCTGCCGCACGGACGCAAGCAGGCCGGCCGTGGCGGCGGGACGCTTGGGGGAGGGGTGCGGGAAGTAGTTCATGGTTTCTTGGGGCGGCCGGGTCAGGGCCGGGGTTCTTAACTTAAGAACCCGGAAGCGCGGAAATAGTTCCGGAAACTTCGGGGAAAATAAGCCCGTGCGCCGGAGCGCGGCGCACGGGCGGGAGTCGCTCGGGACTATGCCACCTGGCGCTGCCGGGCGGGAAGGCTGGCCAGAGCCGGCCGGCGCTTCGGCAGCGCGATGGTGAGCACGCCCTTGGCGATAAAGGCACGCAGCGAATC
The DNA here is from genome assembly GCF_004118375.1 of Oleiharenicola lentus. Classification (NCBI taxonomy): domain Bacteria; kingdom Pseudomonadati; phylum Verrucomicrobiota; class Opitutia; order Opitutales; family Opitutaceae; genus Oleiharenicola; species Oleiharenicola lentus. The sequence continues at coordinate 651,783 of NZ_SDHX01000002.1, read as the reverse complement.
AAAGTCGTAACCCGCGCCCAGGCGCAGCTTGAGCTGGTAGTCGCGCTGCACGCTCTCGAGGTGCAAGGCCTGCCAGTTGGCGCGCACGTGCTGCGCCTTGCGGGCGGTGATGATCAGGTCCGAGCCCTGCGTGGTCACCTCGACGCCGTGCGCGTCCACGCCGGGGACGTAGATGGCGAGCTTGAGGGACTGCGGCAGATCCAGGCACTCGTAGTGCGGCGAGCGGAACTCGGCCACAGGCTTGGTGCCGGGAAAACTCAGGTGCTGGTTGCGGTGGATGATCGTATGCATGGGACGGAAAATCGGGTGGTAGGGGAGGGGAAAGGGATGGGCGCGCGCGGGCGGGCTCGTCGGTTTTCACCGGCGGGTCTCCTGGATGGGGGCGATTACCTTGGTGGGGTATCGCGTCAGGCCAGGCAGCCCGCAGCGGTGTGTTTATTAACCCAAATGGACACGTGGGCACACTGCTGCTGCGCCTGTCGGCGCAGGTCAAAGCCCATGGCGGCCTTCGTGAACGAAGCGCCGGCGTTGGCTTTGACTGGAGTGGCGGGTGCCATGGGTTGAGTGATGAAGAGGATGCACAGGAGCATCGGTTCCTCAAGTGACATCTTAAGCCGGAAGCATGCCAACCGTGTCATCGCGGCGAATCTTGCACCGGAACAGTTTCGGCGGCAGGGTCGAACCATGAAGCCAATGAGCGATGCACAGACCACGGTGGGGGAGATCCGGGCGCGGGTGCTGGCCTTTGCCCGGGAGCGCGACTGGGAGCAGTTTCACTCGCCGAAAAACCTCAGCATGGCGCTCGCCGCCGAGGCCGGCGAATTGATGGAGCATTTCCTGTGGACCGAGGCGAAGGACTCGGCCGCGCCGCTGGCGGACGCGAAGAAGCGCGAGCAGATCGAGGACGAGATCGCCGACGTGGTGATCTACGCGCTGGAGTTTGCGAACATCGGGGGTATCGACCTCGCGAAGGCCATCGAGGCCAAGCTGGCCAAGAACGCGGCCAAGTATCCGGTCGAGAAGGCGCGCGGCAGCGCGAAGAAATATACCGAGCTGTAGGATTTTCGATTTTTGATTCTCGATTTTCGATTGGCTGGTTCGATCCCCGTGCCCACGGATCGAACCGGACTCCCGGTAGCGTGCTGAATGACGGCGGGATCAAGCCCAGGGGCAACGGCTTCTGCAAACGGGCCGGGGCAATCGAAAATCCAGAATCGAAACTCGAAAATATCCTCACGACTTCCCGCCGAAGGACACGAAATCCTCCAGGTCGAGCAGGTCGCACCAGGAGGCAATGTCCTCGCGACGCGGGCCGATGGCGGTGTGGGTCTGGTTGAAGAATTCGCGGCCGGCAGGCAGGGTGGGCGGCAGCTGTTCCAGCCACGCCGACCAGGCGGCAATCTCACTGGGCGTGCGCTTGGGCTGCATGGCGGCGAGCACATGGTTCAGCAGGTCGTAATCGCACTTGCCGGTTTTCACCTCGGCGAGAAAGGCGTCGGCCTTGAGGCCGGTGAATGCCCAGAAGCGGGCGTCCATCGCGCAGTCATAGATGTATTCTCCCTGGGTGCCGGCGATGGTGGCGCGGGCCTTGTCGATCAGGCGCGGCAGGTGGGCAAAGCCGCCGAGGCGCACGCGCGGGCTGCGCGGCGGGTGCTGCGTGAGGTTCGGGGTGTGGTAGTTGACCATGGGGCGGCAGGATTCAGGGCGCGGGCAGGCGCGGACCGCTGTGACAGGCGCAACCCGGCATGCAGGGCGCGGAAGCCGAGAGCGCGGGCGAGGCCTTCGGGCCGGCCTTCTCCATGTAGCCGAAGCCGCCGCTGATCACCCGCCGCACGGGTTCGCCGGTGTCGGGGTGCTTGGTCAGCGGGGCATCCTTCATGCTCTGGACGACCTCGAAGCGACGTGGCTGCGCATCCGGGCGCTGCGGGACGGTTTCGTAGAGGTAGGTGGCCATGGAATTTTCGATTTTAGAATCTCGATTTTAGATTTAGGCAAGCGACGAGGCGTCACTGGCCGAACGCGCGGCCAATCCAAAATCGAGAATCAAAAATCAAAAATCTAGAACGTGTCGCCCTTCCAACCCCACATGCCGCGGGGCACGGTGATGAACTTCACATAGACGCGGCTGGGCGAGATGCCGAGATGGCTCTCGATCAGGGTGCAGAGTGCCTCGCTGAGGCGTTTGGTTTTGCGGGCGGGCAGGCCGATGGCCTTGAGCTCGAGAAAAGCCACCGGTTCGTCACTGCCGGCGAACAGCATGGGGGTGTTGGCCTGGAGGGCCACCATCACGTAGTCCTCGGGCTTGTCGAGTTCCTCGGCCACGAGGGTCGAGGCGGTGCGCAGCACGGTGCGCTCAGCTTTCTTGGACAGGGGCAGGTTGGTCTGGATTTTCAGGTAGGGCATGACGGCCTCCTTTTCGAGGTCGAGTTTGCCAGCACCCCCGGGGACTGTCACTAACCGATTCCGATGAAAGTCCGCGCCGCCCTCGAACGCCATTACGTGCTCCCGTGCTGCCTGCTGCTGCTCAACCTCTGCAACGAGGTTATCGCCTACAAGGCGAAGCTCATCGGCGACGATTTCCTGCGCACGCTCTTCATCATGGGCATGGTGCTCTTCGGCGCTTCGCTCGTGGCCTTTGCCGTCGCCCCGGGCCTCATCTGGACCGTGCAGTCGCTGCGGCGCACGAGCCGTTCCACGGCCGGCAGCCTGGGCGAAATCATGTTCCTGTTTGGCCTCGGCGGACTGATATTTTGGCTCTACTATCGTAATTACATCCACGGCACGGAGGCGATTTTGCCGGCGGCGTGGAGCAACGGAACACTACCATGAGCACCTACCAATCCCTCTGCGAGGTTGCTGCTGAAGTCGCATTGCTGACCTCCGCGGAGTCTGTCCTGGGCTGGGATCAGGAGACCTACATGCCGGAGAAGGCGCTGGGGCACCGCGCGCGGCAGCTGTCCTATCTCACCGGGAAGGCGCATGAACTGCTAACCTCAAGCAAGACGCGGAAGCTGCTGGAGCGGGCGGAGGCGGAGAAGCCGGAAGATGAGAGACAGGCGGCGAACGTGCAGGGATTGCGGCGCATCATCGACCGGGCGACAAAGTTGCCGCGGCGGTTTGTGGAGGAAGAAAAGCAGGTCACAACCCGGGCGAAGGCCGTGTGGGTCGAGGCGCGGCGGCAGTCCGATTTCGCGATGTTTGCGCCGCATCTGGAAAAAATCCTCGGCCTTGCGCGGCGCAAAGCGGAATTATTCGGTTATAAGGACGAGCCGTATGACGCGTTGCTGGACTTGTATGAGCGCGACACGACGACACGTGAAGTGGCCGCGCTGTTTGCGGAAATGAGGCCGCAATTGGCCGAACTAGCCCGGGCGGCGGTGGCGAAATCCAAGCAACAGAGGCCGGGCGTGCTCAAGGGGCATTATCCCTGCAAACAGCAGCAGATCCTGAACCGTGAGATTGCGGAGAGCCTGGGCTTTGATTTCGGGGCGGGCCGCATCGACACCACGGCCCATCCCTTTTGCACCACACTCGGTCCCGCCGATGTGCGGCTGACGACACGGTATGACGAGACTCGATTTCTGTCGTCGCTCTTCGGGGTGATGCACGAGGCGGGCCACGGGTTGTATGAGCAGGGGTTGCCCGGCCACGAATTCGGTCTTCCGGGCGGCTCAGCGGCGTCGCTGGGTCTCCATGAGTCGCAGAGCAGGCTGTGGGAGAACCATGTGGGCCGCAGTCGTCTGTTTTGGACAAAGTGGCTGCCGCGGGCGCAGGAATTGTTCCCGCACCTGAGGAAGGTGAAGCTGGATGAATTCATGCGGGAGATCCTGCGTTCGGAGTTCAGCTTCATTCGGGTGGAGGCCGACGAGGCGACGTATGATCTGCACATCCTGCTGCGTTTTGGTCTCGAGCGCCGTCTGGTGCGGGGTGAACTGGCGGTGAAGGATGTGCCGGGGCTGTGGAAGGAGGAATATCACGATCTCTTCGGACTGACGCCACCGGATGACCGTCGCGGCTGCCTGCAGGATATTCATTGGAGCATGGGCGGGCTGGGCTATTTCGCGACCTACACCCTGGGAAACATCAACGCCGCGCAGCTATTTGCGGCCGCGCGGCGGCGGAAGCAGGTCGCGGCCGCTCTGGAGCGGTGCGATTACGCGCCCCTTTTGCAGTGGTTGCGCAAAAATGTGCATGCGCACGGTGCCGCGCTGACCCCGGCAAGGATCATGCAGCTGGCGACGGGCCGGCCGGCGGACGCCAAGTGGCACATCGCTCATCTGCGGGAGCGTTACTTGGGCTGATCCCGACGGCCGGCGCGTATGCTCCGGCCGGACGGGTTCAGTCCATCCGTGGGGGCCGGCCGCTCTCGGGGACGTTGTCGACCACGTTGCCAATCCTGAGCAGGGACATCAAAATCATCCCGATGATCGCCAGGCCGATCACCGTGGTCATGGTCATGGTCTGTCCGCCTTGAGCTGTCGTCCAGGCCAGGAGGTAGGCGCCAGCCGGAACCGGCAAATTGCCGAGCGAATTATAAATCGTGAATTGAGTGGCCGCCACCCGCTTGTCGGACAGCCGCATCCGGAGCGGATTGCCGGAAATCGTAAAGAGCAGGCTGGTCGAGTCAGAAAAGGCATACAGCGCGATCAATCCGGCCCACAGCAGGCCCAACTGCGGCAGGGCGATAAGCAGACCTCCGAGGACGATGTAAAGCCCGGCAGAGAAAATGCACGCCCGGCGGGGGCCGAGCTTGGCATTGAGCAAGGTCCCCAACCCCATCCCGCTGGTGGCAACGACCAGGCCGACAACCGCGACCATCGCCGAGTAATCCTGGGTTGACCAGTTCGCTTTGGTGGTCGCGTAGGCCGGCCAAAAAGCCACGAAAATGCCGCTCGTCGTGCGGACCACCGTCGTGGCGGCGAGGAAGAACAGACTGTCGCGCTTGACCATCGAAACCAGGGTGATCTTGAGGATCGCCAGCCAGTTGATCGAGCCAACCATGCGCGTGGCCGGGGAGGCTTGGCCCGTGGTCCACGGCAGGATCTTTTCGCCCGTCCGCTCGCGCAAGATTATCGCCAGCAGGCAGGTGAGACCGACGAGCGGAACAAAACCCAGGAACGTGACCGTGGAGCCATATCTCGCCAGCAGGGTGCCGCCCAAGGCCGCGCCAATCGCGATGCCGAAGGCCTGCCCGGCAAACATGAAGGCGCTGGCGGTGCCTTGTTCTTCATCGGGCAGCAAATCCACGGCCAGACCGTCCACCGCGACATCCTGCATCGCGCTGCCGACAAAGATCGCAAAGCCCACATAGGCCAGCACGGAGATGTCCCCGGGGCCCGGGCTGGCCAGCGCAGCCACCAGCAGGCCGATGAACATCAGGAATTGGGAGGCGATCAGCCAGATCCGGCGGCGTCCCATCGCGAGATAAGTGTAACGGTCCATCAAGGCCGCGCCGAAAAACTTGAAACTCCACGGCAGATAGGTGGTGGTGACCAGAAAGGCGACATCGGAGGCCGAGGCCCCGTTTTTGGAAACCCAGGCCGCGACCGCGGTCAAATAGAGGCCGATCGGCAGGCCTTGCGCGAAATAAAACGCCGTCATGCTGATCAGGCGCAGTTTTTTGCTTTCGCTCAACACGAGGGGGAATCGGGGCAGGAACTGCATTTCGGGAAGCGTTTGGTCAGGGGTTTAAGAGGTGGGGCGAAGGGCGTTTGTCAGCTCGCTGATCCAAGCCGGCACAGATGCCGCCTGGAGGCGATCCTCACCCGGTTTGCGGTTTCACGGCTTGCGCACACCCCGCGCAATCTGACTTCGGTCGGGTGAGGGGCAAGCGCTTCCGGTGAGGCTCGCGGGAAAGCTGGCCCGCCGGTCTTTTGACCGGATATCGGGCTCCGCCTCACCATGCCGAACGAATTTCCGCCGGTTTGCGCCCGTGTTCGCGCAGCGTGCGGAGCGCGAGGGCGTCGTGACGCTTGGCAAGGCGGACACCGAATTCGTCGGTGACGAGCGGGCAGTGGCAAAAGGCCGGGATCGCGAACCCGAGCGCGCGGAACAGCAGCAGCTGGCGGAAGGTGGATTTGATGAGATCGGCACCGCGCACGACCTCGGTGATCCCGAGATCCGCGTCGTCCACCACGCTGGCCAGCTGGTAACTGGGCACGTCGTCTTTGCGCCAAACGAGGAAGTCGCCGAAGTCGTGGCCGGCGGTCGCGCGCTGTTCGCCACCGTGGCCGTCTTGGAAGGTGAGCGTTTCGCCGTCGGGCACGCGGAAGCGCCAGTTGAATCCATCGCCTGGTGCGGGTGCGGCAGGCGACCGGAGACGGGAGTCGGGAGGCAGGTTTTCCGGGCGACACGTGCCGGGGTAGAGCGGCTCGTCGTTGAAAGCCCCTTCATGCGGGGCGGCGATGGCCTGCTGGACGTCCTTGCGGCTGCAAGCGCAGGGATAGATGAAGCCGCCGGCGTGCAGCCGGGCGAGTGCGGCGCGGAAGAGCGGAATGCGTTCGCTTTGGGTGATCATGGGCTCTTCCCAAGCGAAGCCGAACCAGCGCAGGTCCTCGATCATGGCGGTGACAAACTCCGGCCGGCAGCGGGCGCGGTCGAGGTCGTCGTTGCGCAGGAAGAGCCTGCCCTCGGCGGCCCGGGCGCGCTGCTGGGCGATCCAGAAAGTTCGGGCGTGACCGAGGTGCAGCAACCCCGTGGGTGAAGGAGCCAGCCGGCCGATGTAAGAGGAGTTAACCACTCATCCACACTAATGGGTCACTAATTCCGGGCAGACAATCACGGTCCGCAAATTTGTGCTGATTAGTGCGGAGGAGTGGTTTCAGACTCCGGTCATGCAGAAACTGCTCTGTGTCTATTGCTCTTCCAGCGACCGGATTGATCCGAAGTATGCGGCGGCCGCCGAGGAGCTGGGCCGCGAGCTCGTGGCGCGCGGCTGGGGGCTCGTTTATGGCGGCGGCAAGACCGGCCTGATGGGGGCGGTGGCACGCGGCACCAAGTCTGCGGGCGGCCGCGTGGTCGGCGTGATTCCTGAGTTCATGAAAGCTCGCGAGCTGGCCTTCGACGAGGCCGACGAACTGGTGACCGTCATCACCATGCGCGAGCGCAAGCTGCTGATGGAGACGCGGGCCGACGCCTTCGTGACGCTGCCCGGCGGGTGGGGCACGCTCGAGGAGATCATGGAGATCCTCACGCTGCGGCAGCTTGATGTCGTGAAGAAGCCCTGCGTGTTCTACAATCAGGAGGGTTTTTACGACGACCTGATCCGGCTATTTGACCGGATGCTGGCCGAGAAATTCTTCAAGCCATCGAACATGGACCTTTTCCGCGTGGCGGACTCCATTCCCGACATCTTCTCGCAGATCGAACTCGCGCGCGGGGCGAAGGCGGAGGCAAAGTGGTTCGACACGAAATGACGTTGGCCGACACCATCGCGCTGCTGCGCCGGTACGAGATCCGCGCCGAGGCCGGACACGAGGCCGCGATGCTGGCGGAATATTTTCCGTTCATGGCAGCGCACCCGGACTGCCTGGGGCGCACCTGTCTCGACGGGCATCTCACGGCGTCGGCCTGGATCGTGGACGCGGCGCGCACCCGCACTTTGTTGACGCACCACCGCAAACTCGACCGCTGGCTCCAGCTCGGCGGGCATGTGGACGGCGAGGCTGACCTGGCATTGGCGGCGATGCGGGAGGCGCAGGAGGAGTCCGGGCTTGCGCGGCTGCGCTTGGCATCGCCGGAGGTGTTTGATGTGGACCGTCATCGGATCCCGGCGCGCGGGGCCGAGCCGGAGCACTGGCACTTTGACGTGCGCTTCCTGATCGAGGCCGACCCGGCGGAGCCGCTGCAAATCAGCAGCGAGTCCAAGGATCTCGCGTGGGTGCGGCTGGAGGATGTGGCGCGGTTGAATCCGGAGGAGTCATTGGCGCGGCTGGTGCGGAAGACGGAGCGCCACACCCCGCCCTGACGGGCACCCCTCTCCAGGTGGATAAAAACCCTGCGGGCAGAAAATCCCCTCTGGCGAGGGGGGCGCGCAGCGCCGGGGTGTGGTGGATTGGTTACCGATACAATCCGATCAGCTCCTCGTTGCGGACCCAGCCGGACTGGCCGCCGGGGAAAGTCAGCTTGGTCCAGCCGAGGAAGGTCTTCTCGACAACGGCGACGGAGCCGGCGGACAAAGGCGAGGTCTTTTGCGTGGTGTCGGCCTCGGTGGGAATGCTGCGAAGCGTGGTGGCGCGCCAAACGAAAACCGCGTCGGGGTGCGCGAGTTGGCCGTAGACGTGGAGGCTGAAGGTGGCGGCGCCGGCGAGGATGATGGCGAGCAGCGTGGCGGAGAGGGCGGTGGGCTTGCCCCAGCCGCCGATCCGGCGGTAACCCTGCAACAGCAGGAGCACGAGGGCAGCGGCGAGCAGCAGGGCGGCGAGGACCAAGGCGAGCTGCCATTCGCCGGGTGAGGCGAGGCGGGCGATTTGGTAGCGTCCCTCGCCACGGGAGAGCTCGACGAGCTGCGGGTTGGCGAGGCCCGAACGCTGGATACCCAGGTTCAGATCGTAGCGCGTGACATCGGCGCGGGCGTTGAGCAGGAAGGCGCCGGTCCAGTGCGCGGCGGCCTCGGCCCAGCGGTCCTGCTGGGCGAGGGCAAGGCCGAGGTTGTGGCGGGCGGCCCAGTCGGTGGGCGTGGTCTTGACCGATTGTTGCCAGGCGGTGGTGGCGGCGGCGAAGTCTCCGCGCCGATAGGCCTCGCTGGCCGTGTCGGCGCGAGATTCCGAGGGGGCCAACAGCGCGGAAAGGATGAATAGGCCGGACAAGAACGGCAGCAGGTTGCGGCCAGCGAAGAGTGAGAACGGGTTCCAGCCGGGGATTTTCACGGCTTGGAGCGCGCCCTCGGCGCGATTGAGCCAGTCCTGCGGCAGGGCGGCGTCGCGACCGTGGAGGGCGCGGTCGGCCTCTTCCCAGAGTTTGGTCCAGGCGGTGGCATTCAGCGAGTGGCGCTGGATGCTGGCGTGGACGAGCCTTGCGCCGGGGGCCGCGTGGGGGATTTGCCAGAGCGTGGCGGTGTGCTGCTGCCACCGCCGGAGCGGAGCGCTGAACGCGGAGGGCTGAGCGCCGGAGTTGCGCAGCTCCGCCAGTGCCAGGCGCAGGGCGGCGCGGGCTTCGCGGCGGGTGCGCTGGGGATCGCGTTCGCGGGAGCGCAGGGCGGCGAGGGTCAGCCAGAGGAGCAGGGGCCCGAGGACAGCGGACAGGAGACAGAGCCGGACGAGTTTGGACAGTTCCACGGGCGCATGGCCGCGGGCGGATTGCTCCAGCTGTTCCCGCGGCAGGTTTTCGGGTGGAACGGGGGCCACGGCCGTGGGCAGGGCCGGGGTCGCGGGGGCGGGCGTGGGCGGGGCGAGCGAGAATTGCACCGGCGCACCGGAGGATGCCGGCGGCACAACGGGAGCGGAGCCGGCGGTGATGGTCACCGTGGCGGGCTCGCTGGCGACGGTCTTGTAGGTGCCGCTGTCGGAATCGAAATAGCTGAAACGCACCGGCGGCAGGCGGTAGGTGCCTGGCTTGGTGGGCACGAGCACGACATCCTCGGTGAGCGTGCCCTCGAAGAGGGTGCCGTCCTTCATCGTGCGCTTCGACTTCGGTTGCACGACCTGGAAGTCGTTGGAGACCTCGCGCTGCGGCAGCCCGGTGAGGTCGGGCCAGTTGCCCGTGCCGGCCAGTTCGAGGGTCCAGGTGACCGGTTCGCCGACGGCGGCGGTGAGCGGAACGACTTTGGAAACAAAAGTGAACTGCCCGACCGCGCCCGTGAACTCCGGCGGCGCGGCCGGCAGGGCCTTGACGGTGAGTTCGAGCGAATTGGATTCGAGCTGGCGCTGCTCGACGTTGGGTTGGGTGAACAAACCGAAGCCGGAACTTCCGACCATCAGGTTGATCAGCTGGCCGGCGGGTTTCAGCGTGTAGATGCCCGGCTGCTTGATGGAGGCGCGCGTGGTTTGCGCCGCGATGACGTGCCGTTCCCCGCGGATGAGCGCCTCGCTCGGCTCGGGCTTGGTCCAGTCGTCGGCAATGGCCGGTGCGCTTTCCCAGGCCACACTGCTGCCAAGGGAATGGAAGTAGCGGCGGATCACGTCGAGGTTGTAGGCGACCGGGAAAACCTCGCCGGCCCAGACGGATTTTTTCGGGATCTCGAGAGAGGCCGAGGCGACGTCGTTGATCGTGAGGCCGGAGTTGCCGACCGGGGCGTCTCCGACGGTGTAGCGGGCGGCGGCCACCTTCAGCGTTCCCTTGTCGGTCTGGACTTCGAATGGCGGGATGATGATCGCGGCGCGCTTGGTGGGGCGGACCGGAAACACGAGGGCGAAGGTCCGCGTCATCTTGAAGTTGATGATGCTGGTCTGGCTGCTCTGCCCGGGCGTGCCGAACTGGAGACCGTCCACCGTGGGCAGCTTGGGGTCGTTGTCCGGTTCGCAATCCTCGAACACCAATGAAAGCTGGCTCACCTGGTTGAAGCCGAGCTGGCCGCCGGGCGGGTCCCAGCGGATGGATTGGGCGAGCGCAGGGAGGGCGGTGGCGAAGAAGACCAGCCCCCAGGCGGGAGCCGGCTTGCCGGCGATGAACCGGATGAGCGCCTGCAAGCAGGCTCCTGCAAAGAAAGAGAACGTGGGCGGATTGCGTCGCATGAGAATCACCAATTCTTGCCCGTGCCTTTGGGCTTCTGCTGCTGGCCTTGCATGAGTTGCTGGAGCTTGGCGGGGGAGTCCTGGTTGCGGACCTGTTCAAGTTTCTGGAGAGGCATGGCGAGCTCGGGGTCGGCCCGTTCGGGGGACTTTTCCTCTTTCTGACCGCCGACCTTTTGCGTGCCGGGTTTCGGCGGAGGCGGCTGGGCGGGCTTCTGGTCTTCGGCCTTCTGCTCCTGCTGGTCCTTCATGTCGCCGAAGGCGTCCTGGTTTTGCGGTTGGTTCTGTTGCTCGGATTGCTGCTTTTCATCCTGCTTCTGCTGGTCGTTGTTTTTCTGATCCTGGTCCTGCTGTTGCTGATCCTGCTTCTGCTGCGGTTGTTGCTCCTGCTTTTGTTGGTCCTCGTTCTTCTGATCCTGTTTCTGCTCGTCCTGTTTTTGCTGGTCGTCGCGCTTGAGCAGGGCTTCGAGATCCGCGCGCAGCTTGGGCCAGTCGGCGGCCTTGGGGTCGAGCTTCTCTCCGAGATCCACGGCCTGCAGGGCGTCGCGCACGACGGGTTCCTGCGGTTGCTGCTGGGCGGACTTGAGGCGCTCGGCGTAGGTGAGGGTGGCTTGGGCCAGCTCACTGCAGTCCTTGGCCTCAAGGGCGGGTTTATCGGCGAGGCGTCCGATGAGGGTGCTGAGAGGCTTGGCGAGGGTGTCGCCCGGCTGCTCGGCAGCCGAGGCGGGAGGAATGGAGCAGGGTGAAAGGAGCAGGAACAATCCGATCATGACTGCGATTGCCGTGGTTTCCCTTCTCCTTACTCCGTTCTCCCTTTTCCGGCCCGCCAGCGGCAGCGCCCGCTCCCGCGGGCGGACGGGGAACTCGGCCCAGAAGCTGATAAGCAGGAGCACGAGGCCGGGGGCGAGGAACCATTGGAAGCGCTCGATGAGGCGGGCGGTGTTCTTCTCGGAGAATTCGCCCTTCTTGCCGGCCTCGACGGTGGTGCGGAGCAGGCCGGGCAGGTCCACCCAGGCGCTGGCGTCAGTGTAGGCGCCGCCCGTGACCTGGGCGAGTTCCTGCAGCGTGGCGCTGTTGAGGCGCGACATGACGACCGCGCCGCGTTCGTCCTTCACGAAGCCGCCGGCGGCATCGGGGATGAACGAGCCCTGCGTGGTGCCCACGCCCAGACCGATGACCCGGATGCCCTTGTTCTTGAGGGCCTCGGTGTGCTTCCGCCAGTCGTCCACCGTGCTTTCGCCGTCGCTCAGGACGATGAGATAGCGGTCGGCAGTGGAGGTGCCGAAGGCCTGCATGGAGGTATCCAACATGGCCTGGTAGTTGGAACCGCCCTCCGGGAGGTAATCGGGATCGAGGGCGGGCAGGAATTCGCGCATGACTTCATAGTCGGAGCTGAGGGGGCTCTGGAGGAATGCGGTGCCGGCGAAGAGCACAAGGCCCACGCGCTCGCCCTTGAGGTCGTCGAGCAGCGACTGGATGAGAAGCTTGCTGCGGTCGAGGCGCGACGGCTTTACGTCCTGCGCGAGCATGGAACGCGAAAGGTCCACCGCGATGATCACCTCGCGCGACTGATCAAAGACCTGATCCTCGATGACGCCCCACTGCGGACGCGCCAGCGCGACCAGGCAACAGGCGAGGCCGAACCAGAGCCAGAGGCGCGGGCGGTTCTCGGCGGTCGTGTGCTTGGCCCCGAGCGACACCTCGAAGGCCCCGGCCCACGCGCGGGCGATCTTGGGCCAGTTCGTGACCGCGCGCGTGGCGTGCCGCGCCAGTTCCCACGAGAACAGCAGCACGAGCGGCACAAGCAGCCAGAGAAGATGGGGGGAGTGGAAGCTCATGGTGTCACCGCGGCGCGTTTGCGACGAAGAGGCAACTGTGGCGGCAAGGCGGCGAGCGCGCCGAGGAACAGCAGCGCGGCGCCCGGGATGGCCAGCCAGTGGAACAGCTCGGTCGTGAGCAGGTAGGACTTGGCTTGGAACTCGATCTTCTGGGCGGCGTCGATGGCGGCGAAGGCCTTTTCGGTCGTGTCGAGGTCGAAGGCACGGAAGAACTTGCCGCCGGTGGCGTCAGCCATGGCGCGGAGCTGGCTTTCGTCGAGGTCGGAGATGGCGCGGCGGTAGCCGATCTTGTTGCCGTTGTCGTCGAAGACGGGCATCGGCACGAGACCGTCCTTGCCGGCACCGATGGTGTAAACGGGCACGCCGCGGGCCTTGGCGATGTCGGTGGCCTGGACCGGAGTGAGCACGCCGCGGTTGTTGGCGCCGTCGGTCATGAGGACGACGAAGGCGCCCTTGCGCTGGCCGCTGCTCTCACGCTTGGCCTGCTCAAGGCGGGTGAGGGCGACGCCGAGGCCGTCGCCGATGGCGGTGCCGTCCTCGATCATGCCCAGTTTGAGTCGCTCCACCTGGCGTTCCAGCCACTCGTGATCGAAGGTGAGCGGGGCGAGCGTGTAGGCGCGGCCGGAGAAAACGACCATGCCGATACGGTCGGAGGTGCGCTGGTTGATGAAGGCCTGGATGATGGGCTTGACGGCCTGCAGGCGGTTGATGCGCTCGCCGCCGCGTTCATAGTCCTCTGCCAGCATCGAACCGGAGAGGTCGATCGCGAGCATGAGGTCGTAGCCCTGCTGCTTCACCTCGCGCTTGTCCTCGACGATCTGCGGACGGGCCAGCGCGACGATGAGGAGCACGAGGCCGACGGTGGCGAAATAGGCCGGCCAGCGAGAAGTAGGGATCATCGACGGCCGATGCCACGCCGCGGCGAACGGCACCACCAACACCGGCGCCCCCCGCCGGCCGCGTACCCACACCAGCAACGGCAGCGCCAGCAGGGCGAGCAGCCACCAGGGGGAATGGAGCGTGTAATTGGTGAGGGGCATCAGGAGGCGAAGTAACCAGTAACAGGTGCCAAGTGCCAGGAACTGAAGGCAGCGATGAGCATGGGTCTTGTTACTTGATCCTTGTGACTTGTTACTTTTCGCCGGTCACCGGCGGTGACCGGCGAACATGCGGGCGTGGAAGAAGCGGACGAGGGCCTCCAGCCGTTCCTGATCGGTGCGGACGGAGAGGCGCGCGAGCGGGTCGGGGAAGAGCGTGCGGAAGGCGGCCTCGCGCTGCGCGACCCACTCGGCGTGGGCGGCACGCTGGGCGGACGAGGTGCCGTTGAGGTTTACAATCCGGCCCGCGACGGGGTCATAGGTGGTGAGCCGGCTGGCGGCGGGCAGTTCGCGGTCCCACGGGTCTTCGACACGAAAGCCCATGGTCTGGTAGCGGCGCGAGAGCACGCTCCAGCCCTCGGGCTCGAGGCGCGGGGGAAAATCGCCCAGCCAAATCAGGATGCTGTGGCGCGGGGCGGCCTTGGCGAGGAGGCGCCAGGGGATGAAGGAATTTTCGATTTTTGATTCTCGATCATCCATTGCCGGCGCCGGTTGCCCGAGGAGCTGGGCCGCGGCGTGCATGATCTGGCCGCGGCCGCGGACGGGTTCCTTGAGCGTGTAGCCGGCGGGCGAGGCGTGGAGGAAGCCGACGCGGTCGCGGTTGACGGCGCCGAGCATCATCAAGAGGCCGGCGAGCTCGAGCAGGGCTTCCCGCTTGGACTGGGCACCGGAGCCGAACTGCAGGCTCACGCTGTCCTCGAACAGGAGCAGCAGCGAGACCTCGCGCTCCTCGATGAACTTCTTGCGGTAGGGCTCGCCGAGCCGGGCCGTGACGTTCCAGTCGATGTCGCGGATGTCGTCGCCGAAGGTGTATTTGACGACCTGGTCGAACTCCATGCCGCGTCCGCGGAAGGCGGAGCGGTATTCGCCGCTGAGCACGTTCTCCACCGCATGGCGCACGCGCCACTCGAGCTGCTTGAGCAGCGCAAGCTGGGAGGTGACGAGGGAGGTGTGCTCTGAGACGGAGGCCATTTGGTAGCGGCGGTCTGAGACCGCCGGACGGCGCTCATAGAGCGCCGCTACAGAAAATGTCAGGCTTTCGCCGGCACCGGCGTGCGGATGAGGACCTGGTCGAGGACCTTGTCGGTGGACAGGCCCTCGGCCTCGGCTTCGTAGGTGAGGCCGACACGGTGGCGCAGGGCGTCGTGGAAAATTTCCTGCACGAGGGCGGGCGAGAGGTAGTCGGCACCGCGGAGCCAGGCGAGGGCGCGGCCGGCCTGGAAGAGGGCGAGCGAGGCGCGGGGCGAGGCGCCGAAGTTGAGCAGGCGCTTGGCGCCACCGCCGGTGCCCTCGGCCTGCGCGGCGAGGTCGCGCGAGCTGCGGACGAGCGCGAGGATGTAGGCCTGCACGGCGGGCGAGACGTGGATCTGGTCCACCTGGGCGCGGAGCGAGAGGAGTTCCTCGCCGCTGGAAACGGGTTTCAGTTCAGGAGATCTGGTGACCTGGCCCCAACGTTCCATCATCAGCGCCTCCTCGTCGGCGGTCGGGTAGTCCACGAGCAGCTTGAACAGAAAGCGGTCGGTCTGCGCCTCGGGAAGCGGGTAGGTGCCTTCCTGTTCCACCGGGTTTTGCGTGGCCATCACGAAGAAGGGTCTGGGCAGGGCGTGGGTGCCGCCGCCGATGGTGACCTGGCGCTCCTGCATGGCCTCGAGGAGGGCGGACTGGACCTTGGCGGGCGCGCGGTTGATTTCGTCGGCCAGCACGAGGTTGGCGAAGATCGGGCCGCGATGGGTCGTGAACCCGCCGTCCTTGGGCGAGAAAATCATCGTGCCGACCACGTCGCTCGGCAGCAGGTCGGGCGTGAACTGGATGCGTTCGAACTGGACGCCGAGGGCGGTGCCGAGGGACTTGATGAGCAGGGTCTTGGCGAGGCCGGGCATGCCCTCGAGGAGGACGTGGCCGTTGGCCAGCAGGGCGACGAGCAGGCGCTCGATGACGGCATCCTGGCCGATGACGGCCTGACCGATTTCTGCGCGGAGTTTCTGGGACCAGGTGGGACCGTTGATCATGGGCGGGGGAGGGAAAGAATTGAGAGGGAAAGTGAAAGGGGGCGTGGGCCGGAGACAAGAGCTGATCCTGTCCCGGCAACAGGGCGGGGTGGGCGGACGTTTGACTCCGTGAAAGGACAGTGGTTTCGTCCGGACACAAGCAAATGGCCGATTTTCCCGACATCGTGGAAGCGTCGCTGCGGGCGCGATTTGTCTCCTTGGGCGTGGCCGCGGACGACGTGGAGGAGGTTTTCATCCGCGGTGCCGGGGCCGGCGGCCAGAAAATCAACAAGACTTCCTCCACGGTGCGCTTGCGCCACCTGCCGACCGGGGTTGAGGCGCGATGCCAGCGAGAACGCAACCAGTCGGTCAACCGCCTGCTGGCGTGGACGGAGCTGGCCAACAAGCTGGAATGGCGGAAACAGGAATCCGCCAACGCCGCCCAGGCCGCGCGCGAGCTGGCGAAGCGGCAGAAACGCCAAAAATCGCGCGGACAGAAGGCGCGGATGATCGCCGCCAAACGCCACCGCGCCGGCCACAAGGCCGCCCGCGGTCGGGTGAGCGGGGACGAGTGAGGCAGGCTGAGTCGGATTGGCTGGCGGGCGCAAGTGCGCTGACCCACCGGCAACGCTCAAGCCGTGCTGACGCGATCGCCGACATGAATTTTGCCGGACTTGGACTCGTTGATGAAGTTGGCGCCGAACCAGACGGCCGTGGGATCGAGCGCCGGATCGCGGCGAAAAGTGGCGAGGGTGCGGAGCGGCTCCTTGCCGCGGAGGCCGGTGCGCTGGTCGGTCGTTGTCATGATGCACCGGTCGCTCTTGCCGGCGGCGCGCAGCGTCACGTCACCGATCCGGAGATGAGGAAACGTGTCCTCGGCGAAGGCGGCGCAGTCGGCGAGCACGAGGTTGGGGCGGAAGCGGTCCATCGGCACGGGCTCGCCCTGGTTTTCCTGGATGCGGTCGTTGAGGTCGGCGAGCGAGGCCTCGCTGGTGACGAGCACGGGTGAGCCGTCGGCGAAGGAGAAAACATCGCCGGGGCGACCTGCCTTCTTGGTGACCGGGCGAAGAAATTTTTCGCCGATGCGCACGAGGCGGCAGGTGAGGCCCAGAACGTCTCCGAGCCAGGCGGCTGCGGCGTCGCCGCAGTCCTCGGCTTGGAGGCCCGCGTGTTTCCACACCGCCACAGTGTGCAGCGGAGCCGTCGGATCGGACACGGTGGGAACCGAGACGCGACCGGCGCCGTCGGCAGTAAGCGTGAGGGTGCCCCCGGCCAGCGCGGTGCCGACCAGGGCCATGCGCGTGACGCCGCGTTGTGTCAGCATCTGGCCATCTGCGCCGATGACGAGGAACCGGCGGTCCCCGGCGAAGCCGAGGGCGTCCAGTTCAACGGAAGACACCGCGCAGCCGCGCAGGGATTTCACGGGGTAGATGAAGAGGCCGGCGACGTGCATGCTGATGACGGAGGACAGAAGACAGAGTACAGAGGCCGAAAACAACGAACCTAAACGAAATGGGCCTAAGACTTCCGGCGGTAGGTGGCGAGGTAGTGCTGGGTGCCGGGTTTCGTGGCGAATTCGGTCGGCGCCGTGCCGTCGAGGCCGTAGCAAACCCGGAGGAGATCGCCGCGGTGTTGCAGGATGCACGGGATCGTGCGGCCCTGGTTCGGGCCCGCGGTGCCGGTGAGGGTGAGCGTCTCGCCCGCGAGCACGTAGGTACCGCGGTCGGCGACCTGGCCGGCAAAGCTGACGGCATACGTTACGGATGTCAGCTCCAACACGACGCGCAGGGCGAGCATGTCGGGGGCGTTTTCGCCCGCGAGCTCGGCCTTGATCATCTCCCAACGGCCGGGGAGGGCGGCGCTCATACGGACGGGCCCTTGAACTCAGGGGCGGTGAGCGCCTTCGGTGTTTCCTCGATCTGGCGCGGTTCGACGATTTTCTTGTCGGAGCCGCCGCCGAGTTTTTCGAGCTTGCGCCCCGTGACCAACACCCGGCCTTCGACGGAGGAGACCGTGCTGTTGTAGGCCATGACAGCCTGGGTCAGGCGCTGGCCCAATGTGTCGAGATTGTCCCCGACCGAGGCGACGCGCTCGTGCAATTCCAAGCCAAGGCGGCGGATTTCGTCGGCATTTTTCGAGAGCGCTTCCTGCTTCCAGCCGTAGGCGGCGGCCTTGAGCAGCGCGATGAGCGTGGCGGGCGAGGCGAGGATGACGTTCACGCTGGTGCCGCGCTCGAAGAGATCGGGCTCATAACGGAGGGCGGCGCTGTAGAAAGCCTCGCCGGGGATGAAGAGCACGACGAATTCCGGGGCCGGCTGGATGGCGCGCCAGTAGGCCTTGTTGCCGAGGGCGTCGATGTGGCCGCGCACCGCGCGGGCGTGCTCGGTGAACTTCGCCTTGCGCACATTTTCGTCGGCGGCCTCGAGCGCCTCGAGGTAGGCCTGCATCGGGGCCTTGGCATCCACGGCGATGGATTTTCCGCCGGGCAGACGGATGATCATGTCGGGCCGGATGTCGCCGGCGGCGGCCTGCTGGATGAAGTCCACGTTTTCGACCATGCCCGCGAGTTCGACGACGCGCTGGAGCTGGATTTCGCCCCAGCGGCCGGCGGTCGAGGTGGAGCGCAGCGAGCGGGAGAGCTTGGTGGTCTCGGATTGGAGCGTGGCACTGGTGTTGGCCAGGCCCTTCAGCTGTTCGCTGAGCGAGCCGTAGGCTTCCTGACGGGCTTTTTCCAGGGCGAGGATTTTGGTGTCCACCTTCTCGAGCGATTCCTTGATCGGCTTCACGAGCGAGTCACCGGCGTGCTTGATGAATTCGGTGCGATTCTCGCGCAGGGCATCGGCCGCGAGTGCCTTGAAGGTGTCGGTGAACTGCGTCTGCGTCCTGGCGAGGGCTTCGCGTTCGGCCGTGAGCAACGTGTCGAGGCGGGATTTGTCGGATTGAAGCGCGGCGAGTTGCGCGCGCAGGGTGGCGAGTTCGGACTGGGCCGTCGCGAGCTGTTCGCCCCCGAGGCGGGCGCGTTCCGCCAGGATCGCGGACTGCGAACGGGCGATAAACCAGCCAAGGGCGGCACCGATCACCAGGCCGAGGAGGAGATAGAGGAAGACCATCGGGCGACGAGGCTAGGCCCCGGAATCAGTCGCGAGCAAGCTTGGTCCCGCGGGGGTGGCTCAGGCGCGGAGCGAGCCGAGGGAGATCTGGATGTCGGTGCCCTTGAGACCGGGGCCGGCCTGGAGGGTGCCGCCGTGGAGGCGGAGGATCTCGCGGGCGAGGAAAACGGAGAGGCGGCCCTGGTTGGGCGTGGCGTCGCCGCCGGGGGGCGGGAGCGTGCCGTCGAGCTCGAGGCGCTTGCCCTCGATGGTGATGACCGCGGTGCGGGTCGGCCCGGCGCCAACGGCACGCATGGTCAGGATGAGATGCTGCAGGCCTTCATCGGGCCGGTTGGCGGCGATCGCCTCGAGCAGGGCCCCAAAGGCGAACTTCACCAGATTCGGGTCGAGCTGGAGCACGACCGGTTCCTCAACCAGGCGGGTGGTGATGCCGCGCTCGGTGGTGAGTTCGGCCAGCAGCTGGTTGAGATTGACGCTCTTGGCGGCCGGCTGGGCGATGTCGCCCAGGAGCGTGGCGTGCTCGTTGAGCAGCTTGAGCTTGGCGACCTCGTTGGTGAGGGCGACCTCGCGGGCGAGCGCCACGCCGCTGATGGGCGGGTTGCTTCCCTCGGCCGGCACCCCGCCGATCGGGGGTGTGCTGCTGCGTGCGAGCAGCTGGGCAAAAGTCACGAGCGACACCAGCGGGTTCGAGAGCTCGTGGCTGAGCGTGAGGCCGAGGTTGCGGAAAAGTTCGCGGCGGTGCTGCTCGAGCAGGGCGGTGATGCGCTCGATCTCGGGGGCCGACTCCTCCCACACGGTCCACACGCCGTCGATTTCCGGGACCGGGCCGGCCTGCACGCGGAAACGGTAGGGGACGCGGGCGGGCTGCGTGACGGTCTTCTGGGTGTGCAGCGCCTCGCTCGCGACGGCGCGCACCTCGACCGGCAGCTCGGCGGTGGCAAGCTCCGCCCGCGTGAGCAGGCGGGAGCCGGAGAGATATTTGGCCCGCAGCGCGGACTGCGCCTGCAGCTGCTGGTAGTCGCGCAGCATGGCCGACCGCTCCAGGCAGCGCTCGAGCAGACGGCCCTGCATCACGGCACGGAACTTGTCGGACTCGCGGTAGGGCGAACCATCGGCCCGCGGCCCCAGGGCCATCCAGCCGAAGAGCTGGCCGTTGGCGTGCAAGGGTATCAGCAGACGCGCGCCCCAGCTCACGAGCTGCTGGCGGATCGGGGCGTCGAGGGAGGGGTCGTCGATGCCGCCCCATTGGTTGAGATCCAGTGCGGCGGGATGTTCCTCCAGCCAAAGCACGAGCGGGTGGCTCGAGTCGCAGCGGTGGTCGCCCTCGTTGGAAACGAAGGCGTCGCCCTGCCGGAAAAAATAATGCACGCGCCCCGACTTCAGGATGTAGCGCGCGGCGCGCCGGAACTCGTCGAGCAGCCGCGGTTGGTCGTCCAGATGGGCGAGCGCGCTCTCCAGGAAATCCCACGATTCGGCGGCCTCCGGTGCGGGGGCGGGAAACGGCGAGGTGGTCTCACGCGGGAAAGGCGCCTCACTGCGACGGGTGCGCTCGAGCGCCGACTGCAGCTGGGAGTTTTTCTCGGCGATCTCCTCGAGGAGGTTCACGCATTCCCCGAGCCGCACGCGGCTTTCCTCATAGCTCAGGTAGAGCCGGCCGGAACGGTTCTGCCGGGCGTTTTCGAACGGATGGCTGTGCGGCTCACCGACGATGATGATCATCGTGCCGGCACTGGCGGAAAGACGGGCGCGCGGATCATTCACATCCGAGATCCACACACGCGCCCCGGGACGCAGGAGCTCGCGTTGCAAATCGTTCGGGCGCGCAAAGAAAGCGGGTTCGCGGGGTAGGAGCAGCTTCTTCCATGCAGCCTCCAAGCCGGGATCGGGGGTCGTCAGGATGAGGGTTGCGGGCATGGAAAGGTAATGCGGAAGGTGGCTCCGGGTCTCCCGATGTCGGGCACAATGATGGTTGCCCGGTGTTCATGCAAGATATCTGCGCAAACGGCCAAGCCCAGGCCCATGCCCTTAGTCTTTGTGGATACGAAGGGATGGAAAAGTCGGGCGCGTTGTTCGGGGGCGATGCCCGGGCCATTGTCGGAAACCTCGATTATCACGCTGCCATTCGGCGAGTTACGCGAGCGAAGTTGGACCCTGCGTTCGGTTTCCTGGGCTTCGAGGGCTTGGAAGGCATTAATGATGAGATTGATGAGAACCTGCCGGATCGCGCTGCCATCGGCGTGGATGGTGTCCTTTTCCGCGCCCAGTTGCATGGTGAGGGACACCTTGGCCTCCTGGGCCCGGGCGAGCATGAGGTCGGTGGTTTCCTGCATGATCGTGTGCAGCGAGATCCGTTCCATCTGGTGGCGACGGGGATTGGAAAGATCGAGCAGCTGCTGGGTGAGGCTGTCGATGCGCTCGACTTCGGCCGGGATGAGCATGCTGAAACGGCGGCGGAATTCGGGGTCATCAAACCGCGTCGAGAGCAGATGCGAGAACGTCTTGATCGAGACCAGCGGGTTGCGGATCTCGTGCGCCAGGCTGGCCCCGATGAGGCCGATGGTGGCGAGTTGTTCGGACTGGCGCGCCTGTTGGGAAAGCCGCGAGCGCGCGAGGATATTGTCCATGAACTCCGCCAGCTCCTGCAACTGCTGGACCTCGGGGTAGGTGAACGGTCGGGCGTTGGTCTTCACCCCGAGCGCCAGCATCGAGGACGGCGTGGAGCTGCCGCGGGGTGCGGTGACAATGACGCCGAGGTTGAACTCGGTAAGGAACTGCCGGAGATCGACCAGCCCGGGCTCGGGCCGCAGGCGCTGCAAGCTTTCGGGTGTGCTCCAACCCTGCTTGCACAGCGCGCGGAAGCCGGAGCGATCTTTGGCCAGCTCGATGTTGCCCGACACATAGACCTCGCCGCTGTCGAAGAGCAGGGCGGCATAGTTCGTCTGGCACCAGGAGCGGAGCAGCGCTTCCAACTCGGCGACGAGCTTGTTGGGATCGGGCTCGCGCCGCGTGAGATCGTGCACGGCCTGGCGGATGACGATCGTGTTTTGCCACGTGTTGAGATTGAACCACCCGCGCGACCGGCGATCGATCCAGAATGCCAACGTGCTGAAAAGGGTGACTGCGCAAATCAGGTCCGTCGGCGGGGTGAGCACCAAGCCCAGCAGCTGGGTTCCGAAAAGAATGCCACCGGCGAGTGTGCTGATCGTGAGCAGTCGCTGGGCGACGTTGAGGAAGACCTGCCGCGAGTCGAACACACGATGAATGGTCACGGCCCAGACAGTCAGCACGTAGAATCCGAGCACCACCAGCGGGCTGAGGCGGGAAATCCAGCGGATGTCGAGATAGCCGCCCACCAGGTTGAGGCCGATGGCTAGCAGGCACGCCAAGGAGCTGTTGAACGTGATGAACTGGAGCTCAATCTTGCGGACACCGGTTGTCTGCTTGATCTGCCGGTAGGTTCTGACCAGCAGGAAAGAATACAGGCCGACGCACACGACTCCGTAGATCAGGTAGCCCACGCCGCGCTTGGGCTCGTCGGGTGTCGAGTCGGGCGGGATGAACAGGTTGGAGTAGCTCAGCCCAACCAGGGCGAGTCCAATCACGAACCAGGGCCAGGAGCGCCGGAGGGTCTGCAGGACCTGCCCTTCCGCCGTCGTGACTGAATTCAGCAGTAACCAGATGATCCAGGGGAAAAAAGCGGCGACCGCGCCGGCGCCCTGCAGCCACGGCACGGGGTTTGCGTCCGGGACTTCGGGATACAGTGCGCCGATGCGGAAGGACTGGAAGACAAAGAAGAGCCACGCGGCCGCGGCCGCGGAGGCGAGGGCGAACATCCGGTTGGTGAAACGGACCGGATTGTTCCACAGGATCCCTGCGCCGGTGGCCAGGGTGAGCACGGCAACGGCAAACAGGAGCGGGGTCATGCTCGTTCCAACACCAGGGCCGAGTTGCTGCCCGACAGGCCGTGGGCGTTGATCACGGCGATCTCCGCCTGGATCCGACGGGGCTGGGGCGAAAGGTTGAGCGGGCAGCCCGGGTCAGGGGTTTCCCAGTTCACCGTCGGCGGCAGGATCCCGTGGTGCAGGCTCAGTGCGGTGCTTGCGGCCTGGATCGGACCCGACGCGCCGAGGGCGGTGCCGATGGCTCCCTTGATCGAACTCACGGGGATTTCGTTGAGGCGGGCCCCGAAGAGGCGCGTGAGCGCATAAGTCTCGTTCGCGTCGATGAAGCGGTGGCCGGTGCCCCAGGCGTTGATGAACTGCACTTCCTCGATGCGTCGCTGCGCGTTGGCCAGGGCGATGCGCAGCGCATCCGTCAGGCCGAGCGCCGTCTGGCTGTCGGGGTCGTTGGCGAAACCGTAACCGGTGATCCACGCGAGCGCGGGCCGGGGGCTGCTCGCGGGCTCCAGCACGAACATGGCCGCGCCCTCACCGAGCACGCCGGTGGTGCGCCAGAGGTCGAAGGGCCGGCAGAGCCGCTCCGGGTTCTCGTCCGTGGCGGGGCTGAGTTCGGCGGCATTGAAGCCGAGCAAGGGGTAATAGGAGAGAGGGCATTCGCTGCCGCCGGCGATGGCGAACTCGGCTTGTCCCGCCGCGATCTGCTCGAAGGCCTGGCCGACGGCGTCGAGTCCCGAGCAGCACGAGGTCTGCATTGTCAGCATCCGTGCGGGCGTGTCGAGCCACTGGGCGATCTTGCCGGCGACATTCGCCACCGACGCCTCATACATGATGCTGCCCTGGCTGGCGGCGTAACGAACACCCTTCTTCATCACCGTCTCCATCCCGCGACCGATCTTCTCGAAATCCATGATCGAGGTGCCCGTGACAACCAGCGGGGTGAGACCGCGGACGTCGGCCGGAGCGAGGCCCGCGTCGCGCATGGCGAGCATGGCGGCGACCAGGCTGAACTGCGTGTGCCGGGAGAGCCGGCGCGGATTCTCGTCGGGCGCAAACTCGCCGAGGTCGAAGTCGTGCACCTCGGCGCCGACGAAGGGGCCCGCACCGGGATCAAAGCGCTTGATCGCGCGGATGCGGCTGACGGGTTCGTTGATGCCCCGGAAAAAAGCGTCGCGCCCGATGCCCGCCGGCGTGACCGGGCCGATGCCGGTGATCTTAACGCGTCGGCGCATGGCTGGGGGCGGTCACAAGATTGGAAGTCACAAAGGGAAGGAGTTTGGCGCTAAGCTGAAGCAGGGACAGGCTATCGCGTTGCCATACCACGCTGGCAAGGTAGGCGGACAAAGATGGATTCGGCAAGCCCGCCGATGAAAAGAGATTTGCGCCATGCGCCGCGTGTCGCCCATATCCGACCGCATGACCGCCGAGGAAATTGAGAACCGTATTGTGGAGTGGGCGCGGCGACGGCCCGATGTCTCGGCCCTCGTCCAGATCGGGTCACGGGTCCAGCCCGGCGGGCAGGTGGATGCCTGGTCCGATTTGGATTTTCAGCTGTTTAGCACGAATCCCGCGCGCTACCGCGATGCCGGCTGGCTGGCCGCCATCGCGCCCTGTTGGAGCACGCATCTCGAAAGGACCGAGCGCGGCGTAGACAAGCTCAGCGTGGTTTTTGCCGGTGGGTGTGAGGTGGATCTCGTCTTGATGCCCAGCCGGTTGATGAAATTGGTTTATTGGGCCATGGCCCGGCCGGCGTGGCGCGGACTCTACCCGGCCACATTGCGGCGTGCGATCGCGAATACCCGGGTCGTGGTTCGTCCGGGCCACCGGGTGATGCTCGGCGGAGCCGCTTGGGAAAAGCGGCTGGCGGCGGCCGCGAACCCTTGGCCGGAGGAGGCGTTCTCCGCCGCGGATTTCGAGTTTCATGTCCGGGGTTTCTGGCGTCATTCTGTCTGGGTGCAGAAGAAAATTGCGCGCGGCGAACTGCGCGCGGCGGCCCGATGGAACCACGTGGAGCTCATGGATCACCTGCTGGCCCTTCTGGCGGAAGAGGCGCGGTTGGCCGGTCGGCCGGCGCGGCCCGAGGCGCGCAAGGCCGAGCAATGGCTCGATGCCCGGCGGCTGCGACAGACGGATATCGCCACCTGTCTGGATGCAAAGGCCCTCGCGCGGGCGCTGCTGGCGGAAATCGAACTGTGCGAGGAAGTGAGTTGCAGCGTTGCGCAGTCGGGCGGGTTCGCCCAGACCGATCACTCTGCGGTCGCGGCCTGGTTGCGGGCCGAGCTGGACAAAATCCTGGCCAGGCCCTAAGCGGACAAAGCCGGGTATGGAGCCGAAGATTCCGCCATTCCAATCCTCTTTCGGGAGGGCAACACATGAACATTTTTATCACCGGGGGCACTAGCGGTTTGGGCGCAGCCCTTGCCGAGCTCTATCTTTCCAAGGGTGCACGGGTGGGCGTGTGCGGTGGAACGTTGGAAAATTTCGAGGCAGCTTTCCCGCGGGCGACCGCGCCGAAGCCTGAGTTTTATGAGCTCGACGTGCGGGACCGGGACGCCACCCGGCGGGTGCTCAAGGCTTTTTCGGCAGGGCAAACGCTGGACTGTGTCATCGCCTCCGCAGGCGTGAACAACGGGCGTCCCAGAGAGCAAATTGCTTCGGTCGACTTTGATCGCGAGCATCTCATTTTCGATGTGAACCTCAAAGGCTTTCTTCACACCGCAGAAGCGGCGCTGGATGTGATGCTTCCGGAGAAGAAAGGGCAGATCGTGGCGATCGCCTCGGCCGCGGCTTACTTACCATTGTCGAAAGTGGGAGCATACAGCGCCTCGAAGATGGCACTCGTGCGCTACTGCGAGTCCCTTGCTATGGATCTTAAAAAAGACGGCATCACGGTGAGCTGTATCGCGCCAGGTTACATCGACACGCCGCTGGCGCGCGCCACCCAGCCGGGCCTTGATGGTATTCCCTTCCTCCTTGCTCCCGTCGAAGCTGCGCGTTTGGCCTTTCAGGCCATTGAGGACAAAAAGGAACTCGTGGTGATTCCCCGGGGTATCCGGTATCTCACGTTTATTTTGGCAAGGTTGCCCAGGCGCGTTCGGGAAAGGCTGCTCCGCCCGCGCCAAAACCGGATGGGGGTCAGCCCTTGAAGGCGGTTCTCGTCACCGGTGCTTCCACCGGCATCGGCAAAGCCTGCGCCCTTGCCCTCAGTGAAAAGGGCTTTCGCGTTTACGCGGGCGTGAGAAAGCCTTCCGACGGTGAAGCCCTGCGCAGGGAGGCCAGAGGTTCCCTGACGACATTGGCCCTGGATGTTACCCGGCCAGAACAGATCCACGCGGCCTTTGAACGCATCAACGCGGCGGAGCCGGAGGGGCTTTTTGCCCTCGTGAACAATGCCGCCATGCTCAAAATTGGTCCCGTGGAAACCAGTGAGCTGGAGGCTTTCCGCGGCTCGATGGAGGTCAATTATCTGGCCCCGGTCGCGCTCATTCAAAAATTTCTGCCCCAGCTCCGCAAAACACGGGGGCGCATCGTGAACGTGAGCTCCACGTCGGCGCACATCGCCCTGCCCTTTGCATCGGCGTATGCGGCCAGTAAGTTTGCGCTCGAAGGTCTGAGTGATGCACTTCGCATGGAGCTTCGAGGCAGCGGTGTGCAGGTGAGCCTGATTGTGCCCGGAGCCGTGAAAACGCCCATCTGGCAAAAAGCCGCGGCCCAGATCTCTCAGATCACCAACGCTCCTGAAAATTACCAAAAAGCCTGGGGAAGCGCGCAACTTATCACCGAGAAAGCGGCGCAAAACGGGGTGGATCCCGCCCAGGTCGTGCGAGCCATCCACTCGGCCATCGCCGATCCGCACGCGAAATCACGTTACGTGGTGGGCTCCAGTGCGCGGGTGCAGCTTACCTTGAAGCGTTGGTTGCCCACAAGTCTGCTGGACGCCCTCGCGCACAAATTTTTCAATCGGTCTGAAAAGTAGACGTGAGTTCAATGCGTTCCGGCGGAAGGTAGGTGGCAGATTGTGCGCTTTCACCGGCGAAAGCGGAAGCAAGCTCTGTATCAGGCGTGACGTGCTTGCTCAAGCAGGTGCAGCTGGAAGAGGCCAGTATGACTGGCGCTCAAGAAGGCCCGGCCGGAGGCGCGCAAGGCGGAACAGTGGCTGGAGCCGCGGCGCCTGGCCCAAACGCACTTCGCCGTGGCGCCGGACCGGCGGGCTCTGGCCCGCGCGCTGCTCGCCGAGCTGGATCTTTTCGAGGAGGTCGCACCGGCGGTGGCCCGGACCCGCGGCTTTGCGGTGCCGGATCACGCGGCGATCGCCGCGTGGTTGCGCGCCGGACTGGCGCCGCTGGCGGCCTAGGCGGTCGTCGTCGCCTCGGGGAAGGTCACGGTGAAGACCGTGCCGCCGCCGGGACGCGGACCAACCTTCATTTCGCCGCGGTGCACGGACACGATATGGCGGCAAATCGTCATGCCCAGGCCGGTGCCATGGGCCTTGGTCGACTCGATCGGCTTCTTGAGGATGCTCTCCATCACCGCCGGAGGTAGGCCGCTGCCATTGTCGGCGATGGCGAGTATGACCGAGCGGTCGCGGCGCTCGACGGAGACGGTGACCTGCGACGCGCCGGCTTCCAGCGCGTTCTTGATCAGGTTTTGGAGCAGGCGGACCAGTTCGAAGCGGATGCCGTTGATGATGCCGCCGCGGCTGCCGGTGACCTCGATGCGGTTGGTGCCGAAAAACAGCACGCCCTTGGTTTCAACCGCCGTTTCGTAAAGGTCCACCGTGTCCACTTCGTTGGCGTGGCGGGTGGTCTGGCGCCAGGACTCGGCCAGGTGCAGGCAGAACGAGGCGCACTTCTCGAGGGTCTCGGCGTATTGCAGAATGCGTTCGCCGGCGCGGCCGGCGGGCGGCAGCTGGCGCACCTCGTCGAGGAGCATGTTGGTGTAGCCGATGGATACGACGAGCGGGTTGCAGATGTCGTGCACCATGGCGGCGGCGGCCTGGCTGAAACCGGAGGAAAGCTGCTGCTTTTTCTGCTCGGTCATCACCGACTCATACATGCTCTCGAGCTGGCTGAGCATGCCGGTGCGCTTCTTGCGCTCGATGCCCTCGGCGACATGCCGGCGCACCGCCTGTTGCAGCACGTCCACGTCGAAGGGTTTCTTGAGATACTCGTTTGCGCCGAGGCTGATGGCGGCTTGCGCCGTCGCGAGGGCGCCGTAACCGGTCATCATGATGATCGAGACCTCGGGATCGATCTTGCGCATGGCCTCGAGGCCCTGGATGCCGTTTTTCTGCGGCATGCGGATGTCCATGATCACACAGGCGAAGTTGCCCTGCTTGATCTGCTCCAGGCCGTGGTCCACGCGGTCCACGGCCACGACCTCGAACTCCTCCTGGAGGAGGTAACTGATGCTCTCGCGCGGGCCGAGCTCGTCATCGACGACCAGCACCTTGGGGCGAACCTTGGCAGGGGCGGGCAGGACAGGCGAAGCGGTGTCGGACATGGGCGTCACGCAGGCTGGACAGTGCCCGCGCGTTTGGCAATCCGAAGCTTGGTCTGTGCCGGATTCGGCCCGGATTTGGCCGCCGCGTTCAGCGGGCGGCGCCCTGCTGCCGGGTAAACAGCTCGCTGATGATGTCCTCGAGCGGCACGTCCTGGATGGTGATGTCGTCCACGGCGCCGCCGCCGAGGATCTGCGAGCACACGGCGGTGACCTTGTCGCTGGGCACGTGGAGCAGGATCTCGCCGTCCTCGCAGACCTTGGCCTCGCCGTGGAGGGGTTTCCAGTCGGCGGGGAAGGCGCCGTCGCGGGGCTTGAACTTCACGATGCGTTTGCCGCTGCCGGCGCCGGCGATGCGGTCGAGGTCGCCGTCGTAGATCTTCTTGCCGTGGTCGATCACGATCACGCGCTCGCACAGCGAGGAGATGTCGGCCATGTAGTGGCTCGTGAGCAGGATGGTCGTGCGGTGCTTGCGGTTGTAGTCGCGCAGGAACTCGCGCACGGCCTTCTGCGACACGACGTCGAGGCCGATGGTGGGCTCGTCGAGGAAGAGCACGCGCGGGCGGTGGAGCAGGGCGGCGATGAGCTCCATCTTCATGCGCTCGCCGAGCGACAGCTCGCGGACCTGCACGTTGAGCTTGTGGCCGACATTGAGCAGGGTGACGAGCTCGTCGAGCGTGGCCTTGAACTGGTCGGGCGGCAGGCCGTAGATCGCGCGAAGCAGGGTGAACGATTCCTGCGCGGGGAGGTCCCACCACAGCTGGTTCTTCTGGCCGAGCACGAGCGCGAAGAGCCGGCGGTAGGCGTTCTCGCGCCTGGAGGGGTCGAAGCCCGCCACACGCGCCGTGCCGCTGGTCGGGTAAATCAGCCCGGAAAGCATTTTCAGCGTGGTGGTCTTGCCCGCGCCGTTGGGGCCGAGGAAGCCGACAAACTCGCCCTCCTTGATCGAGAAGCTGACACCGTCGGCGGCGCGGGTTTCCTCAAATTCCCGCTTGAACAGGCCCTTCACGCCGCCCCAGAAGCCCGGCTGTTTCTTGTAGGTGCGGAAGACGCGCGTGAGGTTCTCGACTTCGATCATGGAGGTCGCCGACTGAGCATGCTTTGCGGGTTATGGCAATCGTGGTCTGCCCCGGCAGATTCACGGTCCCGGGTCCGTGTGCGGGGCAAGTTCGGCTGGATTATCGGTTTCAACCCCGGAAGACCGCTTCCCGCACACCCGCCGGCGAGGGCATTTTTAGGTCCGTTCTAGGGCCGCAATTCCCTAGAATGGCCGGTGCTGTTCCGTTGAATTTTGCGTGGAAGAGGATTTCATGGCTGTAGATTTAAGTGTCACTCCCGGCCAGTCGATTAGTTGGAGTCAGGACACCGTCCGACATCACCTCTTGCCCCTTTTAGTTCAGATTCCGGCTCTCTCCTTACGGATGCCGCGGCTTCTGCCTGCGCGTTTCTGCTTGCTCGGCTTGCTGCTCGCCGGGCCGCTGTTCGCGCAGCCAGAACCGGTTATCCGGACTGCCGGAGAATTTTGGAGCGTGCCCGCCGCGGAGCGGGACCGGCTCCACGCCTTGGACATGGAGCTGACGGTCTATTACTATGATCCCGCCTGGAAACTCATCTGGGGGCAGGGTGCCGGGGGGACGGCCTATCTGCCCATGCGGGGCGAAACGCTCCCGATTCGCAGCGGGCAGCGCGTTCGTCTCGAAGGACAAATAATCCCGGCCGAGGGGTTGGACGGCAGCAGACTCAAAGCAACGGTGCTGGAGGCCAACGCCATGCCCGAGCCCTTGCCGACGGCCGGCCGGGTCGGCGATTATGCGGCCCTTGATGCCCAGTGGGTGGAGATGGAGGGCCATGTGTTTGCCCAAAATGATGCCGACTTCACGCACGTGCTTTTCCTGGTGCTTTGCGAAAATCACCTCGTGAACCTCCGGCTGCAAAACAACGGCACCGATCCCGTGCCCCAGCTCGTCGGTGCACGCATCCGGTTCCGGTGCGTCTATGTCTCCACCCGCGATCCCTCCGGCAATTTGCAGGATATTGCCGGGTGGACCTCCCGCCAGGACGACATCAAGATCGTGAGCTGGCTGGCGGATGACGAGCGGTTCAGCCTGCCCCGCACGACGATCGACCGGCTGGATCAGGTGACCAAACAGCCGTGGGTGCGGATTGCGGGTGAGTTGCGGGCGCAGGAGCCGGGCAAATCCATCACGGTGCGCGATGAGAGCGGCCAGGTGGTGATCGCGACGGCGCAACCCCAGATGCTGGAGCAAGGTTCGGCCGTGGAGGTGATTGGCCGCGCGGCGCCGGCGGATTTCGGTTGGACCCTGCAGGATCCGCTTTTCCGTCGCACCGGTTCTCTGGCGCGTCCGTTGCTCGCGCTCCAGGGTCCGGGGCAGGTCCCCCTGCGGTTGCGCCTTGCCGAGCAGGTGCTTGAGTTGCCCCCGGACCTCGCGGAGAAACGCTATCCGGTCGCGCTCCGTGGTGTGGTCACCTGGCTGGATGACCGGGCGGATTTCTTCTATCTGCAGGATGCGAGCGGCGGTGTGCGTGTCCGTCATCCTCCCCGCCGGGTGGGCGGCATTGGCCCCGGGACCCAGCTGAGCCTGATCGGGGTGACGACCCGCGGAGACTACCTGCCCGAGGTGGAGACGCTGGAGGTGGTCTACCTCGGCACGCAGGCGATCCCGCCGGTGCGCGGCGTCACATTGGAACAAGCTTTGTCCGGCGCCGAGGATGGGCAGCGGGTGGAGATGCGCGGTTTTATCCGTCAGGTCACCCGGGAAAACGGCTGGACGCGCCTGGACCTGACCACCTTCACGGGTGAATTTTCAGCTTATCTGCCGCCCGACGATTCCCTGCTGGTTTTGCGCGGAGCCCTGGTGCGGGTGCGCGGGGTGTGTTCTGCCGTCACCAATGCCAATCGCGAGATCACCGACATTCGCCTGTGGGTGCAGGATCGCGACAGTGTGCTGGTGGACGAGGCCAGTCCCGCCGACCCCTTTGATGTCGCGAGCGAGACGATCGCCGGCTTGCGCGAGCTCAATGTCTCCCAACTGGTCAACCACCGCCTGAAGGTGACCGGCACCGTGCTACAGCATGTGCCCGGTCGCTACCTTTACCTGCAGGAAGGCGACAGCGGCCTGTTCATCCTCTCGCGGGCCACCGGTAGACTGACGGTTGGCGACCGGATCGAGGCCGTGGGCTTCCCCGGTCGGGTGGGCAACCGTCTGGTCCTGCGCGAGGGGAGCTGGAGGCCGGGCCCGGCCGGTCCGGCCGTGGTGCCACTTGTCTTGGGGAATCCCGCGCGCCCGTCGCCCGAGGCGGACGCCCGGCTGGTGCGCATCCAGGGCGTGCTGCGTCAGGCCGCTCCGGAAGGCCAGAATGTGAACCTGGTCCTCCAGTCTGGTGACAGCATCGTCGAGGCGACGCTGCAAAATGCCCCAACCTGGGAGCTGCCGGATGTCGGCAGTCGCGTGGAAGTGACCGGCGTCTATGTGCTCGAATACGATGAATACCGGCGCCCGCACGGTTTTCGGCTGGAACTGCGGGCCCCGGCGGACGTGAAGGTTTTGTCCACTCCGCCGTGGTGGACGCCGGGCCGCACGCTCGCGATCATTGGTGTGCTGCTGCTGGTGATCCTGACCGTGGTCATCTGGGTGGGCGTGTTGCGTCGCCGTGTGCACGAACAGACCGAGCAGATCCGCCATCAGCTGGAAAAGGAGGCGCGCCTGCAGACCGAACTGGAACGTTCGTCCCGCCTCGAGTCGCTCGGCGTGCTGGCCGGCGGCATCGCGCATGATTTCAACAACCTGCTCACCGCCATCCTGGGCAACCTCGGGCTCGCCGCGATGGACAAGCGCGTCATGGAGGCTGCCGGCGAATGCATTGGCGAAGCCGAGCGCGGGGCGCGCCGGGCCCGCGACATTACGCAGCAGCTGCTCACCTTTGCCAAGGGCGGCGATCCCGTGCGCACCGCGGTGGCGCTGCCCGACATCGTGACCGAGGCCGCCAACTTCGCGCGCCATGGCTCCAACGTGCGGTTCGAGTTCGATTTTCCGCCCAACCTGCCGCCCGGCGATGTGGACGCGGGGCAGATTTCCCGCGTCGTCCACAATCTCGTGATCAACGCCGTGCAGGCCATGCCGGGCGGCGGCGTGGTGCGGCTCGCCCTGGCGGCTGCGACGTTGCGCGCGGATGAGGTGGACGCGCTGCCGGCGGGCTCCTACCTGCGACTGACGGTGACCGACTCGGGCAAGGGGATTCCGCCCGAGGTTTTGCCCCGCATCTTCGATCCCTATTTCTCGACCAAGTCCAAGGCGGGCAACAGCGGGCTCGGGCTCGCGACCGTGCGCTCGATCATCCGGAAGCATAACGGCCATATCGAGGTGGAGTCGCAAGTCGGCCAAGGCACCACGTTCCGCATCTGGCTGCCCGCCGCGGCCCAGAAGGCGCCCGTGCCCCGGGGCAGTCCCGTCAGCCGCTCGGCCACCAACCAGCCGGCCCGCGTTCTGGTCATGGATGACGAGGATGTCATCCGCCGCGTCGCCGGCCGCATGCTCTCGCTGGCCGGCCACGAAGCCACGTTTGCCGCCGACGGGGCGGAAGCGGTCCGCGCTTACCGGACCGCGCAGGAAACCGGCCGGGGCTTTGATTTGGTGATCTTCGACCTTACCGTGCCGGGCGGCATGGGAGGCAAAGATGCTCTGCAGGAAATCATCGCCCTCGATCCCGATGTCCGGGCCATCGCTTCCAGCGGTTATTCGAGCGACCCGGTCATGGGCAATCCGCGCGCCTTTGGCTTCCGCATCAGCCTGCCCAAGCCCTATGATATTCCCGATCTCCTGCGGGCGGTGGAGGAAGTGCGCCGCGACTGAGCCGGCGGCGGGCAGTGAGGTTGGTCCTCGGGAAAATTTCAGCTGACCGTTAGGGGAGAACGGTCCTAGGGTGACGCATCATCCTGCGATCTTCCTCCATTGCCGTGGCATCCATCCCAGAATTTCCGGCCAACCTTGTGCGGTTGCGCCGTTTTTTTGCGGTGCTGTCGCTGGTCTTGATGGGACTGACGGGCGGCAGGATATCTGCGCAGGAACCGATCGAGCCGGAGAAGGTGATCACCACGGCCGGCGATTTCTGGACCGTGCCCGAGGCGGATCGGCAACGGCCACACCGCTTGCAGATGGAAATCGTCGTCTATTACTACGACCCCGCCTGGAAGCTGCTTTACGGCCAGACCGGCGCGTTGTCTTCCTACCTGCCCGTCAGCGGCAAGGCGCTGCCGCTCAAGGCCGGCCAGCGCGTGCGAATTGAGGGCACCGTGGTTCCGGCCTATGGCATTGATGGCAGCCGGGTGGTGACGACCTTCCTCGCCGATGAGCAGCTGCCGGCGCCGGTGCCCGCGGCGGGGCGGCTGAGCGAACTGGGCGTGCTCAACGGGCATCTGGTTTCGCTCGAGGGCTATGTGCTCGGTCAGAACGAACCCGACCCCATGCACATCGAGGCCCGGTTGTGGTCCGAAGGGCGCCTGATCAACCTGACCGTGCAGATCACCGGCACCGAACCCGTGCCCCAGCTCGTCGGGGCCCGCGTGCGGGTGCGCGGCGTTTACGATGTCGCGACCGATTCCACCGGGGGAATCCAAAACATCCAGCTGTGGAGCTCGGACCGCCAGCAGGTGGAAGTTCTCGACTGGCTGGTTGACGACGAGCGCTTCCGGCTCGCCCGCACTCCCATCGAAAGATTGGAGTCCGCCGCGGCCCAGCCGTGGGTGCGCATCGTGGGCGAATTGCGCCGGGCCGAAAACGGCTCGGGCTTCACCGTGCGGGATGACACCGGTCAGGTCGAACTGGCGGCGGTGCAACCCGGCGCGCCGCAACCCGGCACGACGGTCGAGGTGGTCGGCCGGGCGGCTGCGGCCGATCTCGGCTGGACGCTTCGCGAGCCGCTGCTCCGTCCGTTTGTCTCCGCTGACGATTCCGCGGCGGCCCGCTCTGCCGGCCGCGCCCTGCCGGTGCGGCTGCGGTTGGCGGAACAGGTCCTCCAACTTGAGCCGACAGAAGCCGACCACCGCCATCCGGTCGCCCTCCGCGGTGTTGTCACGTGGTCCAGCGAACACTCCGACCGGTTTTATCTGCAGGATATCAGCGGGGGCGTGGCGGTTCGCCGGCTCGCCGGACCGGCCCCGGAGTTCGGCACTTCCGTGTCCGTGATCGGCGTGACTACGCGCGGCCGCCATCTGCCTGAGGTCGAGGCCCGTTCACTCGAGCAGCTTGGCGCCCAGACGCTGCCGCCGCCGCGGCGCATCAGTCTCGAACAGGCACTGAGCGGGGCGGAGGAGGCGCGTTGGGTGGAGTTGCGCGGATTCGTTCGCCAGGTGGTGCCCTCCGGACCCTGGATCCGGTTGGAGCTCACGGCGGCGACGGGCGAGTTTTCCGCCTTCGTTCCGCCCGCCGAGGGGCTGCAAAAATTACCCGGCGCCATGGTCCGGGTGCAGGGCGTCTGCGAAGCCCAGTCCAATCCCGGCCAGGATGGCGCCGAAATCCGGGTCTGGGTTCAGGATCAAAGCGGCGTGCTGGTTGATGAACCGAGTCCGGCCGATCCGTTCGGCCTCGCGCTGGAAAACATCGCCGCGGTCCGGCAACTGCATGCCGCCCAGGTCTCCGCCCGGCGCATGAAGTTGCAGGGCACGGTGCTGATGCACGAGCCGGGGCGCTATCTTTACCTGCAGGATGCCACCGGCGGACTCTTCGTGCTTTCGCGGGAGAGCGGTCGTCTTGCGCCCGGCACTACCGTCGAGGTGGTCGGTTTGATCGGCCGGCTCGGCGGACGACCGGTGTTGCGCGAGGCCCGCTGGCGCACTGTGGCTGGACAGCCGGAGGTGGTGCCGCTCGTGCTCACGGACATCAAACGGATGCAGCCGGAGGCGGATGCCCGTTTGGTCCGGCTGGAGGCCATGTTGCGCCAGGTGATCACCGAGGGCCACACGGCCCGTCTGCTGTTTCAGGGCGCTGGGGTCATCTTCGACGGCACGCTGCACACCACGGACAGCCGGCCTTTGCCGGAGCCGGGGAGCCGGCTGGAGGCCACCGGGGTTTATGTGTTGGAGTTCGATGAATACCGCCGCCCCCGCTCGTTCCGCCTGGAGCTGCGTTCGCCGGCGGATCTCGTTTTGCGCGAATCACCCTCCTGGTGGACCATCCGCCGGATCGCCTACGCCGCCGCCGCACTGGTGGTGATGACGCTGCTGGCGGCGGCCTGGGTCGTCGCGTTGCGACGGCGGGTGCGGGAACAGACCGAGCAGATCCGCCTCCAGCTGGAGAAGGAGGCGAGCCTGCAAACCGAATTGGAGCGTTCGTCCCGCCTCGAGTCGCTCGGCGTGCTGGCCGGCGGCATCGCCCACGATTTCAACAACCTGCTTACGGCCATCCTCGGCAATCTCGGTCTGGCCTCCATGGACAAACGCGTGATGGAGGCCGCCGGCGACTGCCTCGCCGAGGCCGAGCGCGGCGCACGCCGCGCCCGGGACATCACGCAGCAGTTGCTCACCTTCGCCAAGGGCGGTGATCCGGTGCGCACCGCGGTGGCGCTGCCCGACATCGTGACCGAGGCCGCCAACTTCGCGCGCCACGGCTCCAACGTGCGGTTCGAGTTCGACCTTCCGCCCAACCTGCCTCCGGGCGACGTGGACGCAGGACAAATTTCCCGCGTCGTCCACAATCTTGTCATCAACGCCGTGCAGGCCATGCCGGGCGGCGGCGTGGTTAAACTAGGCTTGGCCGCCGCGGAGCTGCCGGCGGGCGAAGTGGACGCCCTGCCGGCGGGCTCCTACCTGCGGCTCACGGTGGCCGACTCGGGCAAGGGGATTCCGCCCGAGGTTTTGCCCCGCATTTTCGATCCCTACTTCTCCACCAAAAGCGGGACCGGCAGCAGCGGTCTCGGGCTCGCCACCGTCCGTTCCATTGTCCGCAAACACAACGGTCACATCGCGGTGGAGTCGAAGGTCGGACAGGGCACGACCTTCCGCCTCTGGCTGCCGGCGGCCCGGGCCGGGTCGGCGCCGACACTGGAGTCGGGCCCGGATTCCTCGGCGCATTTGCCCGCCCGCATCCTTGTGATGGATGACGAGGACGTCATCCGCCGGGTCGTCGGTCGCATGCTGGCGCTGGCCGGTCACGAAACGGTGTTTGCGGTGGATGGGGCTGAGGCTGTGCGCGCCTATGTTGCCGCCCGGCAATCCGGCCGGCCCTTTGACCTCGTGATCTTCGATCTCACGGTGCCCGGCGGCATGGGCGGGCGGGATGCCTTGCAGGAGCTGCTCCGCATCGATCCCGGAGTGCGGGCGGTCGCCTCCAGCGGTTACTCCAGCGATCCCATCATGGCCAATCCCCGAGCCTACGGTTTCCGCGCCAGCCTGCCAAAGCCCTACGACATCCCCGACCTGATGCGCGCGGTGGAGACGACCAGGCGCGATTGAGCCGCCTCCAGGTTCACGGACTCGACGGAAAATCGCCGACTCGGTGTGCCACTCCGCTTGGACGCGGGATTCGTTCCGGGGCTGTTTGACGCCGCCTCCGGCGCAGCGAAATCCACCCGTTTGGTAAGGCTCTTGCTTGGTCCGGGCATGCCCAAGACCGGTCCGACTCTAATCCTCAGCGCCATGCCCTCGGAGATCCGTCTCATCCAGGCGGAGATCAAGCGGGCCAAGTCCGGGCGGCTCGCCTGCTTCCCCTACGTCGCGGGCCTGCTGCGCGGGCGGCCGGTCGTGACGACCGTCACCGGCGTGGGCGTCACCAACGCCGCCATGGTCACCGCGTTGTTCATCGAGAAATTTCATCCGGCCGAGGTGCTCGTTTCAGGCACGGGCTCGCGCTTCAACCCGCGCGTTCGCACCGCCGATACCGTCATTTCGACCAAGACCATCCATCACGCCGCCGGCAGCCTGACGGACCAGGGCATGGTCTATCGCAAGGTCCGCGGCCCGCTGCCCGGGCAGATGACCCACTGGTTCTACCGGCCCGATCTTCGTCTGCTGAAGCTCGCGAAGGCCGCCGTCGCCAGCTACGTGGCCGAGCCCGTCACCGCCAACGGCGCAACCTACGTGCCGCGCGTGCTCACCGGCGTTGTCACGGCCAGCGACCTGTTCGGCGTCTCCGATGCCAAGATCGCCGACCTGCGCGCGAAGCTGAATCCCGACATCATGGAGATGGAAAGCGCCGCCATCGCGCAGGTCTGCACGCAGCTCGGCGTGCCGCACATCGTCTTCCGCGCCGGCAGCAACCGCACCCAGGCCAACCCCGGCAACGACTACCGCCTCCTCGGCCAGAAAGCCGCCTGGGCCGCCGCCCGCTGGACCATCCACTTCACCGGCCACCTCGCCCAAGCCTGATGCGCCATATCCCCGTCCCGCTCCTCTGCCCCCAATGTTCGTAATACGAACATTGGGCTTTCGCCCCTCCGGCGAATCACCTCGGGAGCAGGCGGGCGCCCTCGCGGCCAATGTTCGTATTACGAACATTGGTCCGGCGGTCGGGTGGGTGGTGGCAATTGGGAGGGATGGGCCATGAAGTGGTTTTCGCGTGGCGACGGGGAGGGGTTCGTGGTGGCGTTCGTGAACAACCTGGTGCAGCTGCTCATCCTTGCGCCGCTTTGCACGGGGGTGTTGGGGTTTTCGCCGGGACTGATCTACGGGCGCATTCTGCCGGGCGTCGCGATTTCGTTTCTCGTGGGCAACCTGTTCTATGCCTGGCAGGCGAGGCTGCTGGCAAAACGCGAGGGTCGCACCGACGTGACCGCGCTGCCCTACGGCATCAGCACACCGGGACTGTTTGCACATGTCTTCCTGGTGATGCTCCCTGCGAAACAACTGGCGATTGCGCAGGGCCTGTCCGATCCGGAGCGCTTCGCGTGGCATGCGGGGCTCGTGGCCTGCTTCCTCGGCGGACTGCTGGAATTCGGCGGCTCGTTCGTGGCGGAAAAAGTCCGGCGCCACACGCCGGTCGCGGCGATGCTTGCGACGCTCGGCGGCGTGGGGCTTGGGTTTCTCGGGCTGGCGTTCTTCTTCCAGGCCTACGCGCAACCGGTCATCGGCATCGTGATGCTCGTGCTCGTGTTCGTCGTGTTCTTCGGGCGCGTGAAATTTCGCGGCGGGCTGCCCGCGACGTTGGTGCTGCTGGCCGTGGGCACGGCCATCGCGTGGGCGACGGGACTCGCGCCGGTCGGCGGGCCGGCGGTGCAGCCGCTCGAGCACGTGAGGTTCTATTTTCCGTGGCCGGTGGTGGGCGAGTTGTGGGCGGCCTTTTCCGGCGGGCACATCCTCGCCTATCTGTCGGTGGTGATCCCCATCGGCCTGCTCGGCGTGCTCGCTTCGTTGCAGAACATTGAGTCGGCCGCGGCGGCCGGCGACCGTTACCCGGCGACGCCGAGCCTCGTGGTCAGCGGACTCGGCACACTCGCGGCGGCGGCGTTCGGCTCGCCGTTCCCGACCTCGATCTACATCGGGCACCCGGCGTGGAAGAAACTCGGCGCGCGCGCCGGCTACTCCGCCCTGAACGGCGTGTTCATCACCCTCGTCTGCGTGACGGGCACGATGGCGGCGCTCACCTGGCTCATCCCGGCTGAAGCGGGCATCGCGATCATCCTGTGGATCGGCTCCATCATCGCGGCGCAGGCCTTTGAAGTGACGGAAAAGAAATACTATCCGGCCGTCATCGTCGGCCTGTTCCCCGCGCTGGCGGCGTGGGTGATGCTTGTGGTGAAGACGGCCGTGGGGGCGGGTGGGGCGTCGCTCGACGCCAGTCTCCTGTCGGCCGCCCACGCGGCCGGCGCCTACCTCGGCGGCGGCTTCGCGCTGGAGCAGGGGTTTCTCTATTCGGCCATGATCTGGTCGGCGACCATTGTCTGTATCATTGACCGCGCCTGGCTGCGCGCGGCGGGCTGGTGTGCCTTGGGCGCGCTGCTTGCGCTCACGGGCCTGATGCATGCTTACGCGCTGACCGGACGCGACACCGTGATTGACCTGCCGTTGCTCGCCTGGGCGACCGGCACGCTCACGCCCGGGCGTAACCTCCTGCCCGCCGGCGGCGCCGCGCTGGGCTACGCACTGGCCGCGCTGGTTTTTCTGCTGGCCAAGTTCATCACGGTGCCCCGGGCTGAAGACGAAGTCGCCTGACCATGGACCCTCGCCTGCCCTTCATCGACCTGCACCGGCACCTGGACGGCAACGTCCGCCTGCAGACCATCCTCGACCTCGGACGCCAGCACAACATCCGCCTGCCCGGCGACACGCTTGAGACGTTGCGCCCACACGTGCAGGTCACGGAGGTCATGCCCGATCTCGTCACCTGGCTGGCCAAGCTCAACTGGATGATCGCCGTGCTCGGCGACTACGACGCCTGCCGCCGGATAGCGCGCGAGAACGTCGAGGACGCCCACGCCGAGGGGCTCGATTACGTCGAGCTGCGCTTCAGCCCGTATTTCATGGCCGGCCCGAACAAGCTCGATCCCGTGCGCGTGGTCGAGGCCGTCGTGGCCGGCGTTGAGGAAGGCCGCGCCCGCACCGGGCTGCCGGTGAAACTCATCGGCATCCTCAGCCGCACCTTCGGTCCCGAGGCCTGCCGCATCGAGCTGGAGGCTTTGCTCTCACAGCGGGCGCATCTGGTGGCGCTCGACCTCGCCGGCGACGAGAAGAACTGGCCGGCGGAGCTCTTCGTGGAGCATTTCAAGCGCGGGCGCGATGCCGGCTGGGCGATCACGGTCCACGCCGGCGAGGCCGGTGGCGCGCCGAGCGTGTGGGCGGCGCTGGAAAAACTCGGCGCGACACGCATCGGCCATGGCATCCGGGCCATCGACGACCCGCGCCTGCTCGACCACCTGCGCGAGCGGCGCATCGGCCTCGAGGTCAACCTCACGAGCAACGTCCAGACCAACACCGTGCCCGGTTTCGCGGATCACCCGATGAAACGCTTCCTCGGCCACGGCCTGCTCGCGACGATCAACACCGACGACCCGGTCATCAGCGGCATCGACCTGCGCCACGAGTTCACCGTCGCCGCGCCCGCCGCCGGCCTCACGCCGGACGAGATCGCGCTGGCGCAGCGGCATGCGCTGGAGATCGCGTTTCTCACGCGCCACGAGCGCACGCAGCTGGCGGCGCGGGAAATGTAGGAGCGCTCCCTGTTCCTGTTGGGTCGGCCCTTGGGCCGACCTTGGATTGTCGGGGACGAGGTCGTCGCAAGCGACGACCCTACATGGCACCGCCGGTTCACCGCCCGAGCTTCCGGTAATCCAGCACCGTGTGGCTGATGCTGCCGGACTCGAGGCACTTCAGGTCGGTGAGCGGCTCGGGCGGGGACACGTCCTCGCCCTGCGTCCAGATCAGCTTGTGGCGGCCGTCGGCGTCGGGGGGGGAGAAGAGGCCGGGCACGAAGAACTGCGAAAGCACGGTGCGCTTCACCGCGGCGTCGGGCCGGCAGGGGAAAGGCATGTTCAGGTTGTGCACCGTGAAGCTGCGGGGCGCGGTGGCGGGCAACAGCTCGCCGGCGAGACGGGCGGCGTGCGCGGCGGAGGACTTGAGCGTGGCGCTCAGCTCGGCGTCGGGCTGGCCGCCGTGTTCCTTCAGGTAATAGTAGGTGGACTCCGACACGTCCTGGGAGACGGCCATCGCGGGCAGGCCGTGCAGCGCGCCTTCCCAGGCGCCGGCGACGGTGCCGCTGGCGATCACGAAGCCCAGCGTGCAGTTGAAACCCACGTTCATGCCGCTGACCACGGCATCAACCTTGCCCGGGAGCAGGTGGGCGATCGCGATGTTCACGCAGTCCGAGGGCGTGCCGTCCACCGTCCAGGTCGGGCAACCGAAGCCCTGCTCGGCGCGCACGGATTGCACGGGGCGGTTGCGGGTCTTGGACGCCCCGGTCCAGCTCTGCTCGGTGAGCGGCGCCACCACAAACAGTTCGTGCCCCGCGGCTTTGAGCGCGAAGACCAGCTCGTGCAGGAAGACTGAGTTGATGCCGTCGTCGTTGGTGACCAGGAGCTTCATGGCTTTCCGGACACGAAAACCCCGATTCGCCCGGAATGAAAGCGGGAAACCGCGCTCTATTGGGCGAACGCCCGCCCGCTTGCCCGGGGATGAAATTTCAACAAGATGCCGTCTCATGCACCCCACGTCCCTGCGCCCCCTGGCGGCGAGCCTGTTCGCCAGCCTGTTTCTCCTCACCGGTTCCGGTCCTGCCGCCGAGGACGACGAGAACTCCGTGCTCACCTCCGTGTTTGCCCGCACCGCCAAGGATTACCGGCGCGTGAAGGACGAGAAGGGCCGCTGGGTGCGCGAATACTATGCCATGACCAACGGCGGCCCCACCGACGGCACCATCCGCGACAACTCGCAGGAGAAGATCAAGTTCGTCGCCATCGCCACCGTCCTCGCCCAACACCTCGCGCGGCAGGGCTATTACCCCGCGACCGATCCCGAGAAGGTGGATTTCCTGCTCGTCGTGAACTGGGGCCGCACGATGCCCTTCGGCGATCCCACCTACCGCGACAGCCTCGACAACGTGATCGGCTCGATGAACACCATGTCCACCAAGGGCCAGCTCGCCGAGCAGGCCCGCACCAACGCGGCCAGCGCCACGCCCACCGGCAACGCCAACCTCACCGGCTCCGTCGAGGACATGGAGGCCCAGGCCGCCGAGAGCTACCTGGAAAACAACATGATCATCCAGGACATGCTCAACCGCTCCCGCAACCAGTCCAACGCCCGCACCGCGCACCTGCTCGGCTACATGGATGAGATCAACGAGGCCGACGGACCGCAGCGCTACGCCGGCGGCGGCGACCGCTTCAACGACCTCATTGCCGACATTGAAGAAGCGCGCTACTACATCATTCTCTCGGCCTACGACTTCAAGCATACCGTCCGCGCCAGCAAGCCCAGCAAGCTCCGCTGGGTCACACGCATGAGCATGCGGGCGCCGGGCAACAGTTTTGCCGAGAAGGCCGCGTCCCTCATCGCCTATTCCTCCTCCCGCTTCGGGCAGAACACCGACGGCCTCGAACAGAAGCTCTACCCGCAATACAAGGTGAACCTCGAGGACCTGCGCTTCCTCGGCATCGCCGGCTGGACGACCCAGCCCGAGGCGGAGAAGCAGCCCGAGGAAGGCGCGACGAAGTAATCCCGGCTCAATGAATCTTGTAGGGTCGTCGCTTGCGACGACCAGACCGACGCTCGCGCTTTGCCCCGCTGTAGCCGGGGTCGCTAACCCCGGACTCAGGCCGTATTCACCACAAAGAGACGAAGGCACCAAGGGCTGACACCTCTGATCGCTGTCGCACTCCGGAAGGCCTCGCGCCAAGGAGGCCAAGCCCGACAGGGTTTCCGCTCTGACTTTGCGCCCTCAGCGGACTTTGCGCGAGGCCTGCCTCGGCTACTGAGGCAAAAGGTAAAGTATTGCCTCCTTTGGGGCTCTTACTCGACACAGGGCTTGTTCAACCGGGGACCCGCTGCGCGCTCCGGCACAGCAGGCCCTCAGAGTTTGGCCTCCATCTTACTGAATCATAGACCAGTGAGTAATTCCTGCACCTTGATATCCGTGATGCGGTCGCCATCATCGAGCTTCGCACGAAACTGAATGCCGCAGCCTTTGCCTGTCCTCAACAGTGAAACCAGCGTGTGATCGAAGCGGTCGATCGAGTATGTGAGACCAGCGTCGGTGAGCACTTGCAGGGCA
Organism: Oleiharenicola lentus; assembly: GCF_004118375.1. Classification (NCBI taxonomy): domain Bacteria; kingdom Pseudomonadati; phylum Verrucomicrobiota; class Opitutia; order Opitutales; family Opitutaceae; genus Oleiharenicola; species Oleiharenicola lentus. The sequence continues at coordinate 608,974 of NZ_SDHX01000002.1, read as the reverse complement.
TGCGAAAGTGTATCGCCTATTTTCACTTTGCTTGTGATGATCGCATCGAAATGAGGCCGCGCAGCCCTGTTCTGATTCTCTTGCCAGCGCAGCGAGGCTCCGACGAGGACAGATGTGCATCCCGGTTGGTTAAGCATCGAACCAGCGAGAAACGAACAGACGGCCAACTTGCTAAGCTTCATTTAGAATGTTAAGCCCAACACTGTGATTCGGTCTCGTGGGTTTTTCGACCGTCTCCATTGCCGATACGCAAGCCCAAGCGCCTGCGCTTGGCAACGATGCAGATTTTTGGCGCGAGTGCGGGCGGGCTAAGCCACCCCTCACAACCCGTGCGCAGTGCCCGGCAAGATGCGGCGAGTTGGCGGAGGCGGGGGCGGGTATGCTGTCGGCATGGCACGCGTCAGTCCGCTTAGTCAGGTAAAAAAGAGCAGACCCGGTTCCGTGGTTCCCAGGGTAAGGGCCGGGTCTGGCTGTGTGGCAAAAGAGGCGGGCGCGCGTGCCATCCATTTCCCCTGCCCATGAAACCCGTCCTTTTCAACAACACGGTCCTGCGCGACGGCCACCAGTCGCTGGCGGCCACCCGCATGACCACCGAGCAGATGCTGCCGGCCGCGCCCACGCTCGATGCACTCGGCTTCGGCGCCCTGGAAACCTGGGGCGGGGCGACGATCGACTCCTGCCTGCGTTTCCTGAAGGAAAACCCCTTCACCCGCCTCGACCGCCTCAAGGCTGCGGCACCCAAGACGCCGCAGATGATGCTCCTGCGCGGCCAGAACCTCGTCCAATACACGAGCTTCCCCGACGACGTGGTCGAGGCCTTCGTGCGCTGCACCGCGGCGCACGGGCTCGACGTGTTCCGCATCTTCGACGCGCTCAACGACGCGCGCAACCTCCGCACGCCCATCCGCGCCGTGAAGGCCGCCGGCCGCCACGCCCAGGGCGCGATCTGCTACACGACGAGCCCGGTCCACACGCCGGAGCGCCTCGCGGCCTTCGCCGACGAACTCGTCGAGCTCGGCGTGGATTCGATCTGCATCAAGGACATGGCCGGCCTGATCCCGCCGCGCATCGCCTACGACCTCGTGAAGGCCATCAAGGCCCGGCACGCGCTGCCGGTCGTGCTGCACAGCCACGACACCGCCGGCCTCGCCGGCGCCTCCTACTACGCCGCCATCGAGGCAGGGGTGGACACCGTCGAGACTTCCATCGCCCCCTTCGCCAACGGCACCGGCCAGCCCGACACCGTGCGGATGCTCGCGATGCTGGCCGGAAACCCCCGCGCCCCGCATTTCCCGATTGATCCGCTCGCGGCGCTGCGCACGCACTTCGAGCAGGTGGCGAAGGAACTCGCCGCCTTCATGAGCCCGGTGAACGACCGGGTGGACAGCGACGCGCTCTGCTACCAGGTGCCCGGCGGCATGCTCTCCAATTTCCGGAATCAGCTGAAGGAAATGAAAATGGAGGCACGCTTCGCCGAGGTCATGGCCGAAGTTCCGGTCGTGCGCGCCGCGCTCGGCTGGATTCCGCTGGTCACGCCCACCTCGCAGATCGTCGGCACGCAGGCGATGCTCAACGTGAAGTTCGGCCGCTGGGCCAACCTCGCGCAGAACACCATCGACGTCGCCCTCGGCCGCTACGGCCGCACACCCGGTCCGGTTGATGCCGAACTGCGGGCGCTCGCGGCGAAGAAGTCCGGGCAGGAGCCCGTTACCGTCCGTCCCGCCGATCTGCTGTCACCGCGCCTGCCCGCGTTGAAGAAGGAACTCGCCGACAAGGGCCTGCCCGTCACCGACGACCTCGCCGTGCTTTTTGCGATGTTCCCGCGCGAGACCGAGGCGCTGCTCAAGCCCGCGCCCGCCGTCGCGCCGGCCCCGGCCGCCGCGAAACCGGCTGAGCCTGTCCCGGCTGCCGCCGTCACCGTGCCCACCACGGTCCGCGCCGCCGCCCCCGTGGCCGCGCGCAATGGTGCGCCCAATCACTTCCTGCTCACCGTCAACGGCCAGCGCCACGACGTGCTCGTGGAGGAGACCGCGTCGTGAACCGGGGTCATGTCAGCTCGGGGTCCCGTTCGGTCGCAGCCGGGGTCAGCCGGCTGGCCAGCGGCGTGACCGCCGCGGCTACGACCCGCGCGAAGATCCACCTCCGACCACCGCTTTGCCCATGAAAACCACCGCCACGCCGAATCTCTTTGCCGAGTTTCCGCCGCCTGCGCCGACCGACTGGCGCAAGGTCGCGGAGGAATCGCTGGAGGGCGCGCCGTTCGAGAAGAAGCTCGTGACGCGCACCCCCGAGGGCATCGACCTTCAGCCGATCTACACGCGCGCCGATGCCGGCGTCGCCGCCGGCGAATGGCCGGGCCTGCCGCCCTATGGTCGCGGGGCCGACGCCCTCGGCGCCCGGGCGCACGGCTGGCAGATTTGCCAGGAACTGCCCTATGGCACGCCGCCGGAGTTCAACGCCGCACTGTTGCAGGACCTCAACCGCGGGCAGAATTCCGTCAACCTGCTCCTCGACATTGCCACGCGCCTCGGGCTCGACCCCGACGAGGCCCGGGCCGGCGAAGTCGGCGGCTGCGGGCTGTCGCTCGCGACGCTCGATGATTTCGCCCGCGCGCTGCGTGGCGTGGACCTCTCGGCCGTGCCCGTCCATGTGCCCGCCGGCATTTCTGCACTCCCGCTCACGGCGATGTTCGCCTCGGCGATGATCGAGCAGGGCAAGAAACCGACGGACCTGCGCGGCGGTGTGCTCGCCGACCCGTTCTCCGAGTGGCTCGGCCGCGGCACGCTGCCCGCGGGCTTGCAGGCCGCTTACGACGACATGGCCGTGCTCACCGAGTGGGCCACGCGCACCGGTTCGCCGCTGCGCACGGTCGGCGTCGCCGCCAACCACTGGGCCGACGCCGGCGGTTCCGCCGTGCACGAGCTGGCCTTCGGCCTGGCCACGGGCGTGGATTACCTGCGCGCGCTGACCGACCGGCACATCCTGCCCGGGCGCGCCGCGCCGTCCTTCCTCTTCACGTTCTCGAGCGGTTCGAACTTCTTCATGGAGGTCGCCAAGTTCCGGGCCGCGCGCCTGCTCTGGGAACGGGCGGTCACCGCCGCCGGCGCTCCGGCCGAGGCCGGCCGGCTGGTCTTCCATGCGCGCACCTCGCTCTGGAACAAGACCGTGCTCGACGCCCACGTGAACCTTCTCCGCACGACCACCGAGGCATTCGCCGCGGTCATCGGCGGTTGCGAGAGCCTGCATGTGGCGCCCTTCGACGAGTGTTTCCGCGTGCCCGACGATTTCTCGCGCCGCCTCGCCCGCAACATCCAGGTGATCCTGGCCGAGGAGTGCGGGCTGGGCCGCGTGGTTGATCCCGCCGGCGGCTCCTGGTATGTCGAGGCACTCACGCGTCAGCTCGCCGCCAAGGCCTGGGCGCTGTTTCAAGACGTGGAGAAGCGCGGCGGGATGGCCGCGGCCATCCGCACGGGATTCCCCCAGGGCATCGTGGACCAGGTTGCCGCCGAGCGCCTCGCCGCGGTCGAGTCACGTCGCGATGGCATCATCGGCACGAACCTCCACCCGAACCTCAAGGAGAAGCCCGCTGCCGCCGAGTTGCCCGACTACGGCGCACTGGCCTCGCGCCGCGCCCGGCAGGTCTGCGCCTATCGCATGGCGACCGCGCCGGAGCGCGACGCCGAGGTCATGGGCCGCCTGGCCGATCTGCTTGGCGCCACCCCCGCGACCGTCATGAAGCGTCTGATCGAGGCCTTTGGCTGCGGCGCCACCCTCGGCGAAGTGGGCAAGGTCCTCCGCGCCGGGGCCGTCGAGGAGCCGCCGGTCGCGCGTCTGCGCATCCGGCGCCGCGCCGAGCCCTTCGAGCGGCTGCGCCAGCGCGCCGACGCCCATCTTATGCGCACGGGCGCCCGGCCCAAGGTGTTTCTCGCCAACCTCGGCCCGCGCAAGCAGCACGCCGGCCGCGCCGACTTCTCCACCGGGTTCTTCGCCGCCGGCGGTTTTGAGGTCGTGTCGAACAAGGGCTTTGAGACTCCGGCCGCCGCCGCGGCCGCGGCACGCGAATCCGGCGCGCCCATCGTGGTGATCTGCTCGACCGACGACACCTATCCGGCCCTCGTGCCGCCGCTCGCCGGCGAACTGAAGGCCGGTCCCAACCCGCCGACCGTCGTGCTCGCCGGTCTGCCCGCGACGCCCGCGTTGCAGGAGCAGTTCCGCACCGCCGGCGTGGACGAGTTCATCCACCTCCGCGCCAACTGCGCGCAACTGCTCGGCCGCTTCCAGGACAAACTCGGCCTCTGAGTCCCACGCACCATGAAATTCCCCGACTACACCCAGGTTCCCTTCGAAACCGTCCCGGCCCCCGGCAGCGCCTCGGCCTGGCGCAAGCTCGCCCGCAGCGCGCACGGCGGCCCGGATACTGTCGGCGAGTGGCAGACGCTTGAGCAGATCGGCGTGAAGCCCGTCTATGGGCCGGCCGACCTCGCCGACGCGACGCACCTCGACTACACGGCGGGCATCGCGCCTTTCCTGCGCGGGCCCTATGCGACGATGTATGTGCAGAAGCCGTGGACGATCCGCCAATACGCGGGGTTCTCGACCGCGACCGAGTCCAACGCCTTCTACAAGCGGAACCTCGCGGCCGGGCAGATGGGCCTGTCGGTGGCCTTCGATCTCGCCACGCACCGCGGCTACGACAGCGACCACCCGCGCGTGGTGGGCGACGTGGGCAAGGCCGGCGTGGCCGTGGACAGCGTGCTCGACATGCAGGCGCTCTTCAGCGGCATCCCGCTCGACCGCATCAGCGTCTCGATGACGATGAACGGCGCGGTGCTGCCGGTGCTGGCGTTCTACATCGTGGCGGCGCTGGAGCAGGGCGCGAAGCTCGAGCAGCTGTCCGGGACGATCCAGAACGACATCCTGAAGGAATACATGGTGCGGAACACCTACATCTATCCGCCCACGCCCTCGATGCGGATCATCGCAGACATCTTCGCGTTCACGTCGAAGAACATGCCGAAGTTCAATTCAATCTCGATCTCCGGCTATCACATGCAGGAGGCAGGCGCCACGGCCGACCTCGAGCTGGCCTACACGCTGGCCGACGGCCTCGAATACCTGCGCACCGGCCTGAAAGCCGGGATGGCGATCGACGAGTTCGCGCCGCGCCTCTCGTTCTTCTGGGCGCAAGGCAAGAACCCGTTCATGGAGATCGCCAAGATGCGCGCCGGCCGCCTGTTGTGGGCGAAGCTTGTGAAGCAGTTCAACCCGAAGAACCCGAAGTCCATGGCGCTGCGCACGCACTCTCAGACCTCGGGCTGGTCGCTCACCGAGCAGGACCCGTTCAACAACGTCGCGCGGACCTGCGTCGAGGCCATGGCCGCCGTGCTCGGCCACACGCAGAGCCTGCACACCAACTCGCTCGACGAGGCCATCGCGCTGCCGACGGATTTCTCCGCCCGCATCGCGCGAAACACCCAACTCTTCCTCCAGGCCGAGAGCGGGATCTGCTCCGTGGTCGATCCCTGGGGCGGTTCCTACTACGTCGAGCGGCTCACCCACGAGCTCGCGCACAAGGCCTGGGCACACATCGAGGAGGTCGAGAAACTCGGCGGCATGGCCAAAGCCATCGAAACCGGCGTGCCCAAGCTCCGCATCGAGGAAGCCGCGGCCCGCCGCCAGGCGCAGATCGATTCCGGCGCCGAGACGATAGTCGGCGTGAACAAATACCAGCTGGAGAAGGAGGCCCCCATGGAAATCCTGGAAGTGGACAACACCGCCGTGCGCGAGGCACAGATCAAGCAGCTGCAGCAGCTCAAGGCCAACCGCGACAACGCCAAGGTCCGCCAGACGCTCGACGCGCTGGCCGAGAGCGCGCGCACCGGCGAGGGCAACCTCCTCGCGCTCAGTGTCGAGGCCGCCAAGGCCCGCGCCACGCTCGGCGAAATCTCCGACGCGCTGGAAAAACACTTTGGCCGTTATCAGGCGCAGATCCGCTCGGTGGCAGGGGTCTATCGTTCGGCCTACACCGGCCGCGACGACGTCGCCAAGGTGCGTGCCCAGACCGATGCCTTTGCCGAACGCGAGGGCCGGCGCCCGCGCATCCTCATCGCCAAGCTCGGTCAGGACGGTCACGACCGCGGCGCCAAGGTCGTCGCCACCGCCATGGCCGACATGGGTTTCGACGTGGACATCGGCCCGCTCTTCCAAACGCCCGAGGAGGCGGCCCGCATGGCGGTCGAGAACGATGTGCATGTGGTCGCCATGAGTTCGCTGGCCGCCGGCCACAAGACGCTGCTCCCGCAGCTCGTGGGCGAGCTGGAGAAACAGGGCCGCGGCGACATCCTCGTCGTGTGCGGCGGTGTCATTCCCGCGCAGGACTACGCGTTCCTGCAGGATAACGGCGCCGCGGCCGTCTTCGGTCCCGGCACGCCCATTCCCCAATCGGCCGCGCAGGTGCTGGAAAGACTCGGCGTGGCCCCGGTGACCTGAGTCGCGATGATGTTCTCCACGCACAGGACCGCCGGTCCTGGAGGGCCAAGCTTCCGCTCGGCCGGGGGGTGGCCGCGTTGGAGCGTCGCGACCACGCGGTCGGGATTCAGCCACGCTTTCATCCCGCCCAGCCGGAATTCAAGCGCAGCTACAGGAAAAACCGTAACGCCGAGGAAATTTCGCGGTGAAACCTGATTCCTACCAACCCGACTGGGTGCCGCCGGAGGGCGGCGAGGGCTTCGCCACGCGGATCGTGCCAGGCACTCCCGCCGGAGCCTCGGTCGCGCGCGTGAAGGTGGCCGCGCCGGAGATAGGCCTGGCGGAACTGGCCAAGCGCATTCTGGCCGGGGATCGGGTGGCACTCGCTCGTGGCATCACTCTCGTGGAAAGCCGCTCGGCCGCGCACCGGGAGGCGGCGGAAGAGTTGCTCGCGTTGGTCAACGACCGGGCCGGCGCCGCGCTGCGCATCGGCATCACCGGCGTGCCGGGCGCAGGGAAAAGCACATTCATCGAGGCGCTCGGCCTGCAACTATGTGAAGACGGCTGGCAGGTGGCCGTGCTGAGCGTGGATCCGAGCAGTCCGGTGACAGGCGGCAGCATCCTCGGCGACAAAACGCGCATGGAGCGGCTGTCGCGTCATCCGGCGGCGTTCATCCGGCCCTCGCCGAGCGGCTGCGAACTCGGGGGCGTGGCCCGACGGACGCGCGAGACGATTGCGCTGTGCGAGGCGGCGGGCTTCGACACCGTGTTGGTGGAGACCGTCGGGGTGGGGCAGAGCGAGGTGCTCGTGCGCGACATGGTGGACTGTTTTCTCGTGCTCCTGATCGCCGGGGCGGGCGATGAGCTGCAGGGCATGAAGAAGGGCATCATTGAACTCGCGGACCTGCTGGTGGTGAACAAGGCCGACGGAGACAACCGCGCGCGCGCCGAGGCGGCGCGGCTGGAATTTACCCGGGCGCTGCAGTACCTTGCGGGCAAGGAGGGGGCATGGCAGCCGCCGGTGCTGGCCTGTTCTGCGCAAACCGGAGAGGGCGTGGGCGCCGTGTGGGACACGGTCGAGCAATTCATTGCGCAGGCGCGGGGGAGGGGAGACTTTGAGGTGCGGCGCGGCACGCAGCAGTTGACGTGGCTGCAGACACAGATCGAGGAAGGGCTGAAGGAGCTGATGCTCGCCGATCCGGCGGTGCGAGCCGAGCAGGCGGAAGTGGTGCGCCGGGTGGCGGCGGGTTCGCTTTCACCCACGGCCGGAGCGCGGCGCTTGCTGGCGAAGATCGCGAAGAAGTGAGGAGCGAAATCGGGGCGGTGCTCCGAACTCGTCTTGTGGAGGCTCAGCTCCAGCTGAGCCCTCCAGGGGACCCACGCACGATAAGTTTCCCAAATGGCCCGGGATTTGGCGGGCGGCCAGTAGCGGTGCGCATGAGTTGGCAAGATGTGCGGAGAGCACGCGGCTTGCATCGGATACACTCACGTTGCCGGTCGAAACCGTCACACCATGATCCAAGCCATTGACCACCTCGGCATCGCGGTCCGCTCGCTCGACGAGGCGATTCCGCTCTACGAAAAAGCCCTCGGACTCACCTGCCTCGGGCGGGAGGAAGTTGCCTCGCAGAAAGTGCGCACGGCGTTCTTCGACGCCGGCGGGGTGCATCTGGAGCTCCTCGAACCCACGGCGCCCGAGAGCCCGATCGCCAAGTTCCTCGCGGAAAAGGGCGAAGGCGTTCATCACGTCGCTTTCCGCACCGATGACATCGGGGCGCAGCTCAAGCAGGCCGCCGATGCCGGCGTGCGCCTGATCCACGAGAAACCCTTTGAGGGCGCGGCCGGCAAGCTCGTCGCCTTCCTGCATCCAAAATCCACGCGCGGCGTGCTCACCGAGCTCTGCGCCCTGAAGCCCGAGGCCGTCGCCCACTAACCGACTTTCCCCATGCCTATCGCCGCACCGCTGATGGAAACGCTGGCCGAGCGCCGGCACCTCGCCCTCACCGGCGGGGGCGCCGACAAGCTCGAAGCCCGCCACGCCAAGGGGCTGCTCGGAGCGCGCGAGCGCCTCGTCGCCCTGTTTGACCCGCACACCTTCATGGAGTGGGGCATGCACGCCGACCACGACTGCCACGGCTTCGGTCTCGACGACAAGAGTTTCCCCGGCGACGGCGTCGTGACGGGCGTTGGCTACGTCAACGGCCGGCCCGCGGCGGCCTTCAGCCAGGACTTCACGATCTGCGGCGGCTCGCTCGGTCGCATCCACTCGAAGAAGATTAGCGACCTCATGGACTACGCCATGAAGGCTGGCATGCCGATCATCGGCATCAACGACTCCGGCGGCGCACGCATCCAGGAGGGCGACGACTCGCTCTCGGGCTACGGCCAGGTGTTCTTCCGCAACGTCCAGGCCTCGGGCCTCGTGCCGCAGGTGTCGGTCATCGCCGGTCCCTGTGCCGGCGGCGCCGCCTACAGTCCGGCGCTCACGGACTTCGTCATCATGACGAAACAGAATGCCAACATGTTCATCTGCGGCCCCGACGTCATCAAGGCGGCGACCGGCCAGAGCGTGACGATGGACGAGATCGGCAGCGCCACGGCGCACGCCTCGATCAGCGGCAACATCCACTTCACGACAGAGAACGACACGCAGGCGCTCGAACTCACGCGCAAGCTGCTCTCGTTCCTCCCGTCGAACAACATCGCCGACGCCCCGCACAAGCTGACGCCCGCGCTCGACCTTGCGCCGGACCCGCAGCTCAACGAGATCATTCCCGCGGACCCCAAGGCACCGTTTGATGTGCTGAAGGTCATCGCCCGTCTGGTGGACGGCGGTGATTTCCTCGAGGTGCAGAAGGACTGGGCCAAGAACCTCGTGGTGGGCTTCGGGCGCATCCAGGGTGTGGTCTGCGGCATCGTGGCCAACCAGCCGCTGGTGAAGGCCGGCACCCTCGACATCGATTCTTCCGACAAAGGTGCGCGCTTCATCCGCACCTGCAACGTTTACAGCATCCCGATCGTAACGCTGGTGGACATTCCCGGCTTCATGCCCGGCCTGGCCCAGGAACGCGGCGGCATCATCCGTCACGGCGCGAAGATGCTTTTCGCCTACGCGGCGGCCACGGCACCGAAGCTCACGGTCATCCTCCGCAAGGCCTACGGCGGCGCCTACCTCGCCATGTGCAGTGCCGACATGGGCGCGGACATGGTCTATGCCTGGCCCACGGCCGAAATCGCGGTGATGGGCGCCGAGGGCGCGGTGAAGATCCTGTTCAAGCGGGACATCGCCGGCGCCACCGACCCGAAGGCGAAGGAGGCCGAGCTGGTCGCGATGTATCGCGAGAAGTTCTCCTCCCCGTTCGAGGCGGCCCGCAAGGGCTTCATCACCGACGTGATCGAGCCCGCGCAGACCCGCGCGACGCTGGCGATGGCGCTGCGCAACACGCTTTCCAAGCGGGAGACCCGTCCGCCCAAGAAGCACGGAAATATCCCGCTCTAATCCCAACCGCACCTTCCCATGAAAAAACTCCGCGTCACCGTGGATGGCAAAGTCTATGACGTGCTCGTCGAAATGCTCGACGATGCCTCCGCGCCGACCCGCGCGCCGGTTGCCCCGGTGGCGGCTTCCGCGCCCGCACCCGTGGCCGCCGCGCCCGTGCCGGTGGCTCCCGCCGCCGCCCCCGCCGCCCCCGCCGCTCCGCCGCCCGCCGCCGCCGGTACCGGCGGCATTCCCAGCCCGCTGGCCGGCAAGGTCGTCTCCATCGACGTCAAGGTCGGCGACGCTGTCGCCGAAGGCGCACAACTCGTGACCCTCGAGGCCATGAAGATGAACACCTTCGTCTATGCCCCGCGCGCCGGCAAGGTCGCCGCCGTGCATACCTCACCCGGCGAAGCCGTCGAAGAAGGCGCCGCCCTGCTCACCCTCGCCTGAAACTCCAATCCACCCGGCCCGATGAAACCACGGACCCTCCGCCTGGCCGCCCTTGTGCTGATGGGCATCGCCCTGTTCTTCGGGCTGGATCTCCCGCGTTTCTTCCTGCCCGGCTGGTCACCGCTAGAGCGCACCGCGCTCGACGCCCTCGGCCAGCTGGTGGCCTACGCCGGCATGGGCGCGCTGGCGCTGCTCATCGACGACCGGCGCGGCGCGGGCTCCGACAAGATAACCTCCCTGTGAACCCATTGCCTGTATTCTTTGTCCTGCCTGTCGCCGAAGCCGTGGCCGCACCCGCCGCGGGCGGCCTCGAGACGGGCACCGTTCTCCTCGGCCTGCTGATCGTGGCCGTGGCCTGGCTGGCCTCCTCGGTGAGCAACCTCCGCACCGAGGTCGCGGCGCTCAAGGAGGCGCTGGCCGTCCCGCCGAAACCGGTGGTCGCGGCGCCTTCGCTGCCGGTTCCGGCAGGACCCACAAGCGACGAGGTCGCGGTCATCGCGGCCGCGGTGCATTGCCTCTTCGGTGCGAACGCCCGGGTCGTGGCGGTCGTGCCACCCAGCGACCACGCCCAGGCCTGGTCGCGTGAGGGCCGCCGTGAGGTGTTTCAGTCCCACCAAATCCGCTGACGCCGTGCTTTCCCATGAACCCCATAACCGTGCTTTGGATTTCGTTTTGGACGATCTTCGTGGTCGTCTCGGCGATTGATCTGTTTGTCGTGACCCACCGCCACTCGGTGGTGGGCGTCGGCTCGGCCCTGCGCTGGACGGGGTTGTGGATCACGGTTGCGCTGCTGTTTGGCGTGGCGGTGTGGTTCTTTCATCCCACCGGGCACGAGACCGCGATGCTCTACCTGGCGGGTTACCTGACGGAATATTCGCTGTCGGTGGACAACCTGTTCGTGTTCATCCTCATCTTTTCGCTGATGGGCGTGGGCGAAGAGGCGCAACCGAAGCTGATCAAGCTCGGTATCTTCCTTTCGATCGCGTTGCGCATCCTCTTCATCCTTTTCGGCATCGCGCTGGTGATGAAGTTCCACTGGCTGCTCTACCTGTTCGGCGCGCTGCTGGTCTGGACCGCCTGGAAGATGCTCACGGCCGACGAGGACGAACAGGTGCACCCGGAGAAGAACCTCCTGCACCGCCTCGCCTCCAAGCTGCTGCCCGTGCATCCGCTGGAACCCGGCTCGCGCCGGCTGGCGCTGGTGAAGGACGGCAAGTGGGGCGTGACGCCGCTGTTCCTCGTGTTCCTGGTGATCGGCAGCACCGACGTGCTGTTCGCACTCGACTCGATTCCCGCGATCATGGGCATCAGCCAGGACCCGTTCGTGGTGCTCACTTCCAACGTGTTCGCGGTGCTCGGCCTGAACTCCCTGTTCTTCGCCATTCGCGGCATCATGGGGATGTTCAAGTTTCTCAAGCACGGTGTGAGCCTCATCCTGCTGTTCATCGGAGCCAAGATGATCGCCGGCATGTATGCGCCGGTGGAGCACTGGTTCAAGGCCCACACCTTCGTCTCGCTGCTCGTGATCGGCCTCATCCTCGCCGTCTCGATCGTGCTCTCGGTCTGGCACAACCGGACAACGGGCACGCCGGGGACCGCCGCGGACTCCGCCTCCCTCTGAACCGCAACCGTTTCCCACCATGGACACCTGGACCTTCGGTCTCACTCTTCTGCTCGTCGGCATGGGCGGCACCATGTTGACCCTCTACCTGCTCACCCTGCTGATCGGCCTGCTCACACGGCTGCTGCCGGTGCGTCCCGAAAAGCCCGCCGGCGACAAGGAGGGCACCTGACATGATCGACGCCATCCTCGCCGGACTGTCGGCCCTCGCCGAGGGCTGCCGCCACCTCGCCGCGCACGGCGGGCCCAACCTCGTGATGATCGCCATCGCGTTCGCGATGTTCTACCTCGCGATTGCCAAGGACGTGGAACCGCTGCTGCTGCTGCCCATCGGCTTCGGCTGCCTGCTGGCCAACCTTCCCCTCAGCGAGGTCATGGACCACGAGGGGGTGCTGCGCTCGCTCTACAACATGGGCATCGGCAACGAGCTGTTCCCGCTGCTGATCTTCATCGCGATCGGCTCGATGACCGATTTCACGCCGCTGCTCTCGAATCCCAAGCTGTTGCTGTTCGGCGCGGCCGGGCAGCTCGGCATCTTCCTGACGCTGATCGTGGCGCTGATGCTCGGATTTACGAAGGAGGAGGCCGTGTCGGTGGCCGTCATCGGCGCCTGCGACGGCCCGACCGTGATCTACGTTTCGAACCTATTTGCCGGCCTGAACAAGATCCCGACCGCGATGGTCGGCGCGCTGGCGGTGGCGGCCTATTCCTACATGGCCCTGGTGCCGATCCTGCAACCGCCGATCATGCGCCTGCTCACGACGCAGAAGGAGCGTGCCACGCCGATGCCCAGCGGCCGCGGCAAGGTTTCCAAGGCCGCGCTCATCGCGTTTCCGCTGATCGTGACCGCCATCACGGGCATCATCGCCCCGAAGGGCCTGCCGCTGATGGGCATGGTGATGCTCGGAAACTTCATGAAGGTCAGCGGCGCCGTCTCGCGCCTGACCAAGGCGAGCGAGAACGAGATCGCCAACATCTCCACGCTGTTCCTCGGCCTCGCCATCGGCGGCACGATGAACGGCCCCGAGTTCCTGAAGGTCCAGACGTTGATGGTATTTGGCCTCGGGTTGCTGGCGATTGTCACCGACACAGCCGGTGGCGTGCTGCTGGGCAAGCTCTGGTATTACCTCTCCGGCGGCAAAGTGAACCCCATGGTCGGCGCGGCCGGCATCTCGGCCTACCCGATGGCCGCGCGGCTTGTGCAGAACGAAGGCCAGCGCTGGAACAAGCAAAACCACCTGCTCATGCACGCCATGGGCGCCAACACCGGCGGCCAGATCGGTTCGGTCATGGCCGCCGCCATCATGCTCTCGATCCTGAAGGGTCTCGGCATCATCTGAAGTGGAACCGGTTCATGCCATCGCCCCGCCTCCCATCACCCTTGCCGCCTTCCCGGAAGCCGGCTGGGCGGTGCAGCGGCTGGAGCAGGCTGACTCGACGCAGCGGATCGCCGCCGATCTGCCGGCCTGGGCGGCCGTAGTCGCCGCGCATCAGACCGGGGGACGCGGACAGCGCGAGCGGACCTTCACCTCCGATGTCGGCGGGCTCTACCTGACCGCGGTCGTGCCCTTTGACGGCAACGCGGCGGCGTGGCGGGGATTTGCGCTCGCGATCGGCCGGGGCGCGTTGCTCGCCTTGACGGAACTGGGCGTGGAGGACCTGCGGCTGCGGTGGCCCAACGACCTGATGATCGGCCCGCGCAAGGTGGGCGGCATCCTGGTGGAACAGGGCGGCCCGCGCACGCTGCTGGTGGGCATCGGCATCAACATCACGAACCGGCCCTGGCTGGAGGATCACACCCTGCGTTACAGCGCCGGGCGACTGCTCGATCACTGCGACCGCGCCCTGACCGGTCCGGGGCAGCTGATCGAGCCCGTGTTGGACGGCATCCGCCGTGCACACGAGGAGTTTGCTGCGACGCGCCTTGCCGGCCTTGTGCCGGAGCTGAACCCCTGCTGGGGGCCGCGACGCCACGTGTGGCTGGAGGCGGTGGCAGAGACCGATCTGCCGGAAACGGAGGGGGCCTTCGCCGGCATCGACGCGAGCGGTCAGGTGCTGATCGCGCGGCCTGATGGATCCTTGGCCGCCATTCCGGAGCATCACATTCAAAGACTCGTCGAGGTGGAGTAACCCCTGTGGGCCAGACCGCCCTCGTCCGGGGTCGAAATGGGTAGGGCTAGTCTATTCTATAGGGAGAGCAAATGGCCCGGAACAGCCTTGGCTTGAACGAGTCACCGAAACAGTTTCCCTGCACACCCACACCCCCGGCTGCCGAAGGGGCCAATTCGGCCGGCCGAACCCCTGATCCCCATGCGTCTCCGCTTTCGCACCGCCGCGCTGGCTGGTGGCCTTTTGCTGGCCGTCACCTTTGCTGTCGCCGCCGAGACGGTTGCCACCGCGGTTTATTCACGCGTCAGCAAGGGCTACAAGCGCGAGAAGGCCAAAGACGGCAGCTTCATGCCGGAATACTATGCCATGACCAATGGCGGCCGGATCGATGGCACAACGAGTGACATCACCGTGGATCGGGTCAGTTATGGTGAGGTGGCGCAGATAGCACGGCGAGTTTTGGCCACGCAAAGCTATCATCTGGCGGAGACGAAGGAGCAGGCGACGCTGCTTTTGGTGCTGAATTGGGGCAGCACGATTGCACCCAATGGCATGCACAAGGAGATGAATGTCGCCTCCGCCCGGGCCGCGCTGGCGGCGCTCGGCGAAACCTCGGCCACCGCGAATCAAACGGTCACCTCCACCTATGGCGGCCAGGATGTCGCGAAGAACGCCGCGGCCGGTTTCAACAGGAGCCCGCAGTTTGCGACCAACGAGGAAATGGCCGTGGTCAGTGCCGCGGGCTCGGTCGAGGGTTCCTTTCTCCAATCTCTGGTGGATGACCGGGTCCGGGACCGGCTGAACGAGGCAAATGCGCGCGTTCTGGGCTACGTGGACGACCTGGCCGCCGCCAACGGCATCCACCGCTATGCGGGTGGCGGCGACCGTTACAGCGACCTCATCGGTGACGTCGAGGAGTCTCGCTACTACATCGTGGTCTCGGCCTACGATTTCAAGGAGCTGGAGCAGAAGAAAAAGAGGAAGCTGCTGTGGCATACCCGGGTGAGCGTGCGTTCGCCGGGCAACAATTTCGACGACACCTACCTGGCGATGTTGAAGAACGCCTCGCTGTATTTCGGACAGAACAGCGGCAAGCTTGTCCGAGGCGAGGAGACGAAGGGCACGGTCGAGTTGGGCGAGCTGAAGTATCTCGGCGAGGCCAAGGAACCGGTCGCGGAGCAGCCGGCCCAGGAAGATGAGGCCGCGTCCGACGAGGAGGTGGAGCCATGAAGCGGGTCCAGGCTGGTCTGCGGGCGGCGGTGCTGGCGCCCCTGGTTTTCGTCGGAAGCGGCCTTGCCGCCGCCGATACGGTGGCCACGACGGTCTATGCGCGTGTCGGCAGCGGTTACCAGCGCGCCCAGGCCAAGGACGGTAGCTACAAAGAGGAATACTACGCGCTGAGCAACGGCGGGCGCATCGCGGGCACCACCAGCGACAACACGATCGACCGGGTGACCTATCCCGAGGTCGCGGAAATCACCGCCCGCTTTCTGGCGCAACAGAACTACCATTACGCGCAGTCCAAGGAGCAGGCGAAGCTGCTGCTCGTCCTGAACTGGGGGGAGACGCTCAGTTTCAACGGCATGAACTACAACTATGCGGTCCAGCAATTGTCCCGTGCAGCCGAGATGTTGGCGAAGGACAAGATGTATGCGAATCAGTCGGGGGCAGCTGAGAGGGATATCGCCATGGGCGAGCCCTCGACCAAAGTCGATGCGATGGCCGAGTATCTCCTCATGCTGCGGATGGAGAACAAGGTCCGCGACGACATCAACCTGCCCAATGCGAAGATCCTCGGCTATCTCGATGCGATCAACGAGGCCGACGGCATCCAGCGCTGGGCGGGTGGCGGGGACAACTACAACGACCTCCTCGCCGAGCTCGAGGAACCCCGCTACTATATTGTCATCACCGCCTACGATTTTCCCGAGCTGCTGAAGGGCGGCAAGAAGCGGCTGTTGTGGCAGACCCGCGTGAGCGTGCGCTCACCGGGCAACAGCTTTGACCAAAGCTTTGTGCCCATGCTGAAGAGCGCTTCGCCCTACTTTGGCCGCGACAGCGGCAAGCTCGTACGGACGGAACAGGAAAAGGCGAAGGTTGAGCTCGGCGATCTGAAGTTCCTCGGCGAAGTGAAGGACAAACCTGTAGAATCCCAAACCAAGGAGAGCAAATGAACCCCCAGGCAGGCCGAATGACGGCGATCATGTTTGTGTTGGCTGGAGCGGTGCTCTGTCCGGCGGCGGACACCGTCGCCACGGCCGTGTATTCGCGCATCAGCAAGGGCTACAAGCGCGAGAAGGCCAAGGACGGCAGCTACAAGCCCGAGTTCTATGCCATGACCGAAGGCGGTCGGATCGAGGGCACCGCGAGCGATATCACGGTGGAAAAGGTCACCTACCTGGAGGTGGCGGGGATCACCCGGCAGTTGCTCACGACGCAGAACTACCATCTGGCCCAGACAAAGGAGCAGGCGAAGCTGCTCCTGGTCCTGAACTGGGGCAGCACAATCGCGCCCAACGGCATGCACCAACAACAGAATGTCGCATCCCTGCGTTCCGCGATGGCTTCGCTCGGCATGGACCAGTATAAACTGAACAATCCGGCCCCCTTTGATGAGTATGCCGCCAGACCCATTTACGAAGGCCAGGATCTGTCCAAGAACGCGACCAACGGATTAAACCGCAGCATCCAATGGGCCACCAATGAGGAGATGGCGGTGGTTACCGCCGCCAACTCGGTGGAGAGCTCCTTTGTCCAGTCGCTGTCCGATGACCGGGTGCGCGACCGGTTGAACGAGGCGAACGCACGGGTGCTCGGCTATGTGGACGATCTCGCGGACGCCAACGACATCCGCCGCTATGCCGGGGGCGGGGACCGCTACAACGACCTGATCGGCGACATCGAGGAGTCGCGCTACTATATTGTGGTTTCGGCCTACGACCTGCCTGAGCTGGAGCAGAAGAAAAAGAAGAAGCTGCTCTGGCAAACGCGGGTGAGTGTGCGTTCGCCGGGCAACAGTTTCAACGACACCTATCTGGCGATGTTGAAGAACGCCTCGCTGTATTTCGGACAGAACAGCGGCAAGCTCGTCCGCGGCGAAGGGACGAAGGGCACGGTCGAGTTGGGCGAGCTGAAGTACCTCGGCGAGGCCAGAAATCAGGAGGTAGAAGAGCAGCCCGCGAATGAGCCGGCCGATGAGGAAACAGAGCCAACCGAGAAGGAGGAGAGCAAATGAGGCGCATATCTTGCAGCAGGATCATTTTTTCGGTGCTGGTCGCCGGGGTTGTTTCATCAACCGTTTTGGCCGCCGACGAGACGGTGGCCACGGCGGTTTACGCGCGGGCTGCGAAGGATTATAAGCGCGAGCGGCAGAAGGACGGCTCCTTCAAGCCGGAGTTCTACGGCCTGGCCAATGGCGGGCGCATCGCCGGCACGGGCAGTGATGTCACGGTGGATCGGGTAACCTACCCGGAGGTGGCGCAGATTGCCGCCCGGTTGCTCGCGCAGCAAAATTACCATTACGCCCAAAGTGCCAAGCAGGCGGATCTGATGATCGTGCTGCACTGGGGCACGACGATCGCCTTCAACAGCGGCAACTACAGCCAGGCGGTGAATCAGGTGGCCACCTCCATGGCGGGCAACGGACCGCAGGGGATGGGCAGCATGGAGCGCAACATGTCGGCGGTGCCAACCGACGGGGCGGGTGGTGGCGGCGGGACGGACGAGAGCGCCATGCTGATGCTGATGGCGGAGAACCGCGCCCGGGACCAGATCAACCTGCCCAACGCCCGGCTGCTGGGCTATCTCGACGACATCAACGACTCCGACGACATCCGGCGCTGGGCCGGAGGCGGGGACCGTTACAACGATCTCATGGCCGATATTGAGGAGTCGCGCTACTACATCATCGTCTCGGCCTACGACTTCGACCAGCTCGTGAACCACCAGAAGAAGGTGCTGCGCTGGCAGACGCGTGTCAGCGTGCGCGCGCCGGGCAACCGCTTCGACGACAGCTTCGCCGCCATGCTGAAGGGGGCGTCGAAGTATTTCGGCCAGGACAGCGGCCGGCTCAAGCGCGGCGAGGAGAGCAAGGGCACGGTGGAGCTCGGCGACCTGAAGTTTCTCGGGGAGGCGAAGGAGCAGGATGCCTCGCAGGCCGGGCCGAAGAAATAGGGCGGAAATGCACCGGACCGCCTGCACCGCGCAAAGAAAAAGCCGCGTCCGGAGACGCGGCTTGAAGAGGGGAGAGATGTGCGTTGGGGCGCAACGCGCTCCACTTATTGGGCGGCGGGGGCCTCGGGGGCGGGGGCGGCCGGGGCGGCTTCACCGCCGGCGGCCTGCTTCTGCTCCTCGAGTTCCTTCATCGCGGCCTTGCGGCTGAGGCGGACCTTGCCGGAACGCTCGTCGATGCCGACGCACTTCACCGTGATGGAGTCGCCGACCTTGACGACGTCCTCGGTGCGGCGCACGCGGAAGTCCGCGAGCTCCGAGATGTGCACGAGGCCTTCCTTGCCCGGGAGGCACTCGACGAAGGCGCCGAACTCCTTGGTGCCGGTGACGCGGCCGGTGTAGATCTTGCCGATCTCGATCTGGGAACCGCCGCCGCAGAGGGCGTCGATTTCCTGCACGGCGCGGTTCATGGCGTCGGCGTTGTTCGAGTAGATGAAGACCTTGCCGGAGTCGTCCTCGGCGATGTCGATCTGTGCGCCGGTCGTCTCGGTGATGCGGCGGATGGTCTTGCCGCCGGGCCCGATGAGCAGGCCGATCTTCTCGGGATCGATCTGGATCGTCTGGATGCGCGGGGCATATTTGCTGAGGTCCTTGCGGGGGGCCGGCAGGGAGCCGAGCATGACCTTGAGGATCTCGATGCGGGCCTCGCGGCACTGCATGATGGCGGCCTTGGCGATCTCGAAGGGCAGGCCGTTGATCTTGAGGTCCAGCTGGAAGCCGGTGATGCCCTTGGTGGTGCCGGCGACCTTGAAGTCCATGTCGCCGAAGTGATCCTCTTCACCGAGGATGTCGGTGATCGTGACCCACTTCTTGATCGAGCCGTCGGCGTTGGCCTCGGTCATGAGACCGCAGCTGATGCCGGCGACGGGGGCGATGATCGGCACGCCGGCGTCCATGAGGGCGAGGCAGCCGCCGCAGATCGAGGCCATCGAGGTCGAGCCGTTGGAGGCCATGATCTCGGAGACGACGCGGATCGAGTAGGGGAAGACATCCTCGGGCGGGAGCACGGGGACGAGGGAGCGCTCGGCGAGCGCGCCGTGGCCGATTTCGCGGCGGCCCGGGCCGGTGAAGCGGCCGGTCTCGCCCACGGAGAACGGGGGGAAGTTGTAGTGGAGGATGAACGACTTGGAGGTCGCGCCGCCGGTGAGGCCGTCCATCTCCTGGGCTTCCTTGGTCGGTCCGAGGGTGGTGATGGCGATGTTCTGGGTGTCGCCGCGCTGGAAGGTGGCGGAGCCGTGCACGCGGGGGAGGACGCCGACGCTCGCGTTCAGCGGGCGAAGGGCCTTCTCGCCGCGGCCGTCGGCGCGCACGCCCTTGGCGAGGACGTTCTGGCGGTAGGCCTTGTATTGGAGGTCCTCGAACACGACGTTCAGGTCCACGTCGGTGAACTTGTCGGCGCCCAGCTCGGCAACGAGGGCGGCCTTGGCCTCCTCCTTGAGCTTCTTGACGTTGGCGGAGCGGACGGCCTTTTCGTGGCCGAAGATGGCGGTGACGATGCGCTCGGTCGGGACGACGCGCTCGATGATGGCGCGGGCCTCGGGGGTGGCGCCGACGAGGGCGAACGTGGCCTTCGGCTTGCCGGCGAGCTTCACGAGCTCCTTGATCGCGGCGATGATCGGCTGGATGGACTGGTGGCCGAACTCGAGCGCCTTGATGAACTCCTCTTCGGGGAGCTGGTCGGCGGAACCCTCGATCATGAGCATGTCCTTCTCGTTGCCGACGTAGATCAGGTCGAGCGACGAGGACTGCATCTGGTCGAGGTTCGGGTTGGCGACGAAGGCGCCGTCGATGAGGCCGACGCGGACGGCGGCGATCGGCCCGTTCCACGGGATATCGGAGATCGCGAGGGCGGCGCTGGCGCCGTTGACCATCGGGATGTCGGAGTCGTTCAGCTGGTCGGCCGACATGAGCTGGCCGATGATCTGCACCTCATTGAGGAAGCCCTCGGGGAAGAGCGGGCGGCAGGGGCGGTCGCAGAGGCGGGAGGTCAGGATTTCCTTCTCGGAGGGACGGCCCTCGCGCTTGAAGTAGCCACCCGGGAAACGGCCGGCCGCGGCATACTTGTCGCGGTAATCGACGGTGAGCGGGAAGAAGTCCTGGCCGGGGCGCATGGTCTGCGCGACGCAGGCGGTGACGAAGACGTTGGTCTCGCCGACATTGACGTTGACCGCGCCGTTGGCGAGGGAGGCGTAGGTGCCGGTGGAGAACGTGATGCCCAGACCGGGCACCGTAACATTGTGTTTCTGATTCATGATCGGATTTCTCTAACAGGGGTGCGCGACGGCCGGCCGGATTGCCGGTGCCGGAGCGCGGGGTTCGGATGATGCCGTTTCGGTTCCCCTCTGAATCAGCTCCCGGGAAATTTCGGATTGCGGTCCCGGCGGCGCCGGGGCGGCAAGCGGAAATGTCCCGTGGTTCTGCTTCTGGAGGATGAACAAAAGGCGGCCCGTCGGTGGGCCGCCTTTCGTGAAAACGGGTTACTTGCGCAGGTTGAGCTTCTGCAGCAGGTCGTTGTATTTGGCGAGGTCCTCGCTCTTGACGTAATCAAGGAGCTTGCGACGGCGGCTCGCCATTTGGAGAAGGCCGCGGCGGCTGTGGAAGTCCTTGCGATGCGTGCGCAGGTGCTCGGTCAGGTGATTGATCCGGGCGGTGAGCAGCGCGATCTGGACGTCGCTGGAGCCGGTGTCCTTCTCGTGGGTTTTATACTGGGCGATGACTTCGGATTTAACGGGTTGTGACATGGTTTATGTGGTTGATGACGCGGTCTTTGGCGGGGCTTTCGCCCCGTGTCGCCCGCTTGTGGAGGGCCGGCGACACCGTTAGTGTCCGGTTGCCCGGACTGACCGTGGTCGAACCCCGCGACCAGCGGGATTCAACTAACGTAAGCCGTAACTAACCAAGCCGGCCCCATGCCGCGCAAGCGTTAATTTGCAGGGGACCGCTGAGACAGGGTGTCCCCGTTTTGCTTGGGCGGCATGACGAAGAGAAGGATTTGCATGATGCCGCTCACCAGCGGCACCAAGCACAACAAGGCCATCCAAGGCGACCAACCGATGTTGCGGGCGCGCGCCATGTCCAGCATGCCGATTTTTAAAATCATCCATACACCAAGAAGCAGAACGAGACTGAGTTCGACGGCGCTTTTGCTGGCAACTCGACCTTCAAAAGGAAGAAGCAATGCGGCAATCAGGCCGACAGCTGAGAGAAGGCACAACCAACGAAGAAAGTAGGGAAGTCGGGCGAGCGTTTTGGGGAGCATGGGGCGAAGATAGATGGATCTCAATTGGATCGCAGCGCCAGCCCCTTGATCCCATCGCAGCCGGGGAGCTTGCGCAGCTTTTCGAGGATCATGCTGCGGTGGTGGAATAGTTCGTTGCGCACCACGGCGTGGGAGACGAGCACGACGAGAAGGTTGCGCTCGACGATGAGCGGATGGGAGTAGGTGGCATTGGCGACACCGACGAGCTCGGGCCATTTCTCGCGGATGCTGTGCTCGAGCGAGTCGTGGCTGATGCGGTATTTGACGAGCAGCTCGTCGATCAGCGGGCCGAGCTCCTGGGTCTTGCGGCGCTTGGAGCGGCCTTCGTCCACGGGCAGCCCGCGGAAGCCGGCGATGAGGTTCTCCACCTCTCTTGAAAACTCCTTGGGTTCGTCGGGGGGCACGACGCGAAGTAACAAGTAACAAGTAACAAGTGGCAAGACGTGTGTCCGCTTGTCCGCCCCTTGTTACTTGATCCTTGGCCCTTGAAACTTAGCGGCGCTACGGCGCCGCCGCCTGCCGATCGTAGAGCGACTTGTAGAGAGCGTTGCCGGCGTAGAGCGAGGCGTGGTCGCCCTGGGCGGCAAGCGACCCCTTGTCGAACACGAGGATCTGCGAGGCGTCGCGGATCGTGCTGAAGCGGTGGGCGATGATCAGCACGGTTTTGCCGACCACGAGCTTGCGCAGCGCATCCTGCACGGCGGCCTCGCTGTCGGAGTCGAGCGCGCTGGTGGCCTCGTCGAGAATCAAGATTGGGGCGTTGCGCAGGAAGGCGCGAGCGATGGCGATGCGCTGTTTTTGTCCGCCCGAGAGGCGGTTGCCGCGTTCGCCCACGACCGTGTCGTAGCCGAGTCCGCCCTCGAGTTTCTGGATGAACTCGTCGGCGTGGGCGTCGCGGGCGGCGGCCAAGACCTCCTCGCGCGTGGCGTCGGAGCGGCCGAGCAGGAGGTTCTGGTAGATCGTGTCGTTGAAGAGCACGGGTTCCTGCGAGACGAGGGCGATGTTGCGGCGCAGGTCGGCGAGCTTCATCTGGCGCACGTCGAGACCATCGATCGTCACGCGGCCGGCTCCGACTTCGTAGAAGCGCGGCACGAGGTTGGCGAAGGTGCTCTTGCCCGCGCCGCTGGGGCCGACCAGCGCGCAGACGGTGCCGGCGGAGATCGTGGCGGAGATGGCGCGCAGGGCGGGCGTGTCGCCGTAGGCGAAGGTGACGTTTTCGAAGGCGATCTCACCGCGCAGGCGGCCGACGGCGACCGGTTGCGCCGGATCCTGGATGCTCACGGGTTCGTTGAAGACCGCTTCGAGCCGCTCGAGGGCGCCGAGGCCGCGCTTGGTTTCGTTGTTCAACGCGCCGAGGCGCTTCACCGGGTCGTAGGCGGCGTAGAGCGCGGTGACGAGGGCGACGAAGTCGGCCTGCTCGAGCCGGATGCGGTAGGCGTAGAGCAGGGTGCCCGCGATGCCGACGGCCGAGATGATCTCGATGAGCGGGGCGAGCGCCTTCTCGTATTTCACGAACTTCATCTGCGCCGTGATCAGCGCGCGGGTGACCAGGCTGAAGCGCTCCGTTTCGCGCTCCTCCAGGCTGAAGGCGCGGATCTCGCGGGCGGCGGCGAGGTTTTCGTTGAAGCGGCTGGTGACGGCGCCGAGTTCCTTCTGGATGCCACCGGAGCGGCGGGCAAGTTTCTTGCCGATGTGGCGGACGGGCAGCACGGTCAGCGGCACAGCGGCGAGGCAGACCAGCACGAGCGTCAGGCCCTCGATGTCGTAGGCGAGGTAGATGATGCCGCCCACGCTGCCGATGAGGGTGGCCGGGCTCTTGATGATCTCATTCGCGACGGTGGTCAGCGCGACCTGCAGCTGGTTGGTATCGGCCAAGCCGCGGGAAATCAGGTCGCCGGAGGAATGGCGGCCGAAGAAGGACAGCGGGAGGATCTGGAGCTTGCGGAAGTAGTCGCGGCGGATGGATTCCAAGACCCGGGTGCCGGCGAGCTGGATGAGGTAGGCGTTCAGGTAGCCGGCGACACCGCGGATGGTGAAGATCAGCGGCAGCCAGATCACGATGCCGGCGAGTTCCCAGGTGGTCAGGGCCGCGGCATCCTCGCCGAAAATCACCGGGAAGACGAACTTCACCATCAGCGGCAGCCCGGCGCCGGTGGCCAAGCCGGCAATCACACCGCAGAGGATGGCGACCGCCAGGACGGAACGGTGCTCTCGCAGGTAGTGAAAATAGGGGCGGAAACGGCGGAGCATTGCTTGGGCGGAGAATCCAGAATCCGGAATTCAGAAGCCAGAAGGAAATACTGGGAAACCCGGCCGCGCCGGTGGTTCCGTCAGTCCTTGGCCGCCCTCACATCCAGTGCATCTCGCAACCCGTCGCCGAGGAAATTGAGGGAGAAGAGAGTGAGCGAAAACAGGGCGCCGGGGAACACCAGCAGCCACCAGTATTCTTCCATCTTTTCGGCGCCGTCCTTGATGAGCGTGCCCCACGAACTCATCGGCGGCTGCACGCCGAGGCCGAGGAAGCTGAGGAAGGCCTCGAGCAGCATGACGGCCGGGATCGTGAGCGTGGCATAGACGATGATCGGGCCGAGGGCGTTGGGCAGGAGGTGGCGGAAGATGATGCGGCGGTTGCCGAAGCCCAGGGAGCGGGCGGCCTCGATGAACTCCATTTTCTTCAGCGACATGATCTGGCCGCGGACGATGCGCGCCATCGTCAGCCATTCGACCGCGCCGATGGCCACGAAGAGCAGCACGATGTTCCGGCCGAAAAAGACCATCAGCAGGATGACGAAGATGGTGAAGGGCAGGGCGTAGATGATGTCCACGATGCGCATCATCACGGCGTCGGTGCGGCCGCCGACCCAGCCGGCGACGGCGCCGTAGATGACGCCGATCGTCAGGGCCACGAAGGTGGCGCAGAGGCCGACGCCGAGCGAGATGCGCCCGCCGTAAAGGATGCGAACCAGCAGATCGCGGCCGAGCTGGTCGGTGCCGAGCCAGTGTTTCGCGCCGGGCGCGGCGAAGGTGTTGTCGAGGTCCTGCTCCGCGTAGTCGTAGGGACTTATCCAGGGGCCGATGAGGCAGGCCAGCGCGAGCACGATGAGCATGATGCCGCCGGTGACGGCCAGGCGGTTGCGGCGCAGGCGGAGCCAGGCGTCGTGCCAGGGCGAAGAGCCGTGTTCGGCGGCGGGGGGATTGGCGGCCGGGGTGCTCATTCGAACTTCAGGCGGGGGTTGAGCCAGACCTGGAGGACGTCCACGATCAGGTTGCAGATCACGATCAGGCTCGCGTAGAGGATGACGGTGCCGAGCACGAGGGTGTAGTCGCGGTTGAAGGCGCTGTTCACGAACTCCCGGCCGAGGCCGGGAATCTGGAAGATGGTTTCGATCACGAACGAGCCCGTGAGGATGCCCGCGATGCCGGGCCCGAGAAAGGCGACCACCGGCAGCAGACCGCCGCGCAAGGCATGGCGGAAAATGATGCGCGCCTCCGAGGCGCCCTTGGCGCGCGCGGTGCGGATGAAGTCCTGGTTGAGCACCTCGAGCATGCCGCCGCGGGTCAGGCGCATGATGTAGGCGGCATAGACAAACCCCAGCACCGTGGCGGGCAGCACCCGGTCCGCCGGGCCATACCAGCCCGAGGCGTTGAACCAGCCGAGGTGGATGGCGAAGAACAGCACGAGCAGCGGGCCGAGCACGAAGGTCGGCACGCAGATGCCCGCCATGCCCACCATGCCGCAGCTGTAGTCGAGCCAGGTGTTGCGACGCACGGCGGCGAGCACGCCCAAGGGGAGGCCGATCAGGAGCGCGACGCCGAGGGCCAGACCGCCGAGTTCGAGCGACACGGGCAGCTTGTCGCCGATGATCTCGTTGACCGTGCGGTTGGAATACTTGAACGAGGGTCCGAGGTCACCGCGCAACACCTTGCCGAGGTAGTCGAGGTATTGCTGCCACAGCGGCTTATCCATGCCGTAATGCGCCTCGAGGTTTCGCATGATCTCGGGCGGGACGGCCTTCTCGGCGGTGAAAGGACCGCCCGGCACGAAGCGCACCATGAAGAAGGTCGCCGTGACGATCACGAACAGGACCGGGAGGGTCTGGAGGAGGCGACGGAAAACAAAGCGGATCATGAGTGCGGGAAGCGGGGCTCAGGAGACAGGGGACGGAAGGTGGAAGCCAGAAGGAAAAGCGCAGACGCTCATTCGGTCATTCGGAACGAAGAGAAGAATCCAGAGGGAAAGACGCTGGCGATCATGATGCCGGATCCTTCGTTGCACTCAGGATGACAGGCGAGGGGAGGTAATTTTAATCAGCGAACCTATTCCTTGAAGCGGACGAATTTCCAGTTCTGGTTGTCCATTGGATTGGCGGGCCAATAGACCTTGGGCGAGAGGGCGAATATCTTGCGGTAGAAATAAACCGGCATGACGGGGAGGTCCTGAACGATGATTTCCTCCATCTGCTGGTAGAGCTCCATGCGTGCGGTTTCGTCGGGGGCGGTGCCGGTGTCGCGCAGCAGCTGGTCGTAGCGCGCGTTGGACCAGCCGGTGCGGTTGTTGCCGCCGCCGGTGATGAAGGTGTCGTAGAAGGAGTTCGGGTCGTAGTAGTCGCCGATCCAGCCGCCCCGGGCCATGTCGTAGTCGAGCACGTCCATGCTGCGGATATAGACCTTCCACTCCTGGTTCAGCAGGCCGACCTCGATGCCGAGGTTCTGGCGCCACATTTCCTGCAGGGCCTCGCAGACGCGGCGGTGGTTCTCGTGGGTGTTGTAGAGCAGTTCGATCCGCGGGAAGCCGCGGCCTTCCGGATAACCGGCCTCGGCGAGCAGGCGTCGGGCTTCCGCGACGTCGCCGGTCAGCCGGGCGCGAGCGGTGAACTTGGTGGAGGGCGGGGTGAGACCATAGGCGGCCACCATGCCACCGCGCACGACGTTCTTCACGAGGCTCTCGCGGTCAATGGCGAGGGAAAGCGCGCGCCGCACGCGCACGTCGTTAAGGGGCTTGCGGGTGACGTTGAAGCGGAAGAAATACGAGCCGTAGTAGGGGTCGGAGCGGTAGGATTCCGGAAAGTCGCGCTGATACACGTCGATCTTGGCGGCGGGCAGCTCGTAGGTTTTGTGCAGCTGGCCGGTGCGGAACATGCGCTCCTCCGTCTCCAGGTTTTCGGTCGGAAAGAAATGGATCTCGTCGAGCTTGACGGTGGCGCGGTCCCAGTAGGTGGGCGAGCGGGTGGCGACGATCTTCTGGTTGGGGCGCCAGCTCTTCAGGACGAAGGGACCGTTGCCCACGATGTTCTCCTCGCGGGTCCAGGCGGTGCCGCGCTTGGCGAGGCCGCCGTGCTTCCCGACCGTGGGGATGTGCACGGGGAACCACGCGTAGTGCTTCATGGCCTCAAGCAGGTAGGGGACGCGGTGTTTGAGTCGGACCTCGAGGGTGCGCTCGTCGATGGCGCGGAAACCGACCCGGCTGAAATCCTTCAGTGTGCCCTTCTGGAAATCCTCGGCGCCGACGACGGCGTAGAACTTGTAGGCGTATTCGGCGGCGATTTCCGGGGTGAGGATGCGCTGGTAGGAGCGCACGAAGTCCGTGGCGGTGACCGGATCACCATTGGACCACTTCGCGTTGGCGCGCAGGTGGAACGTGTAGGTCAGCCCGTCCGGCGAAATGTCCCAGCGCTCGGCGACGCCGCCCACGGTGTCGGTCTCCTCGTTGCCGTAGGAGACCAGGCCTTCGAAGAAGGCGTTGATCAGCTTGTTCTCCGGGACGCCCGTCACGGTCTGCGGGTCGAGGTCCTGCGGCTCGGCGCCGTTGCCGTAGAGGAGGATCCTGGGGGCCGGACCTTCGCCGGGATTGGCGGCCGGTTCCTTGCGTCCGCAGGCACTGGTGGCCAGCAGAGCAAGGAGGGCCGTCGGCCAAAGAAGAAGTTTTAGCATGCGCCGACAGAAAGCACGGTCTGCGCCAGCGCAAGTGCGGCCCGCAGACCGGGCCGGCTCATTTTTCCCCGAAGCGGACGTTCTGGTAGAAACGCGTCCAAAGGGCGTCCTCACGCCAGCCGCGGACCCCGGGGCGCAGGAGGTAATTGCGGTTGTTGTAGTAGAGGGGGATCAGGGGAAGTTCATCCAGCAGGACCTGCTCGGCCCCGGTGAGATCGCCGGTAGAGACCAGCCGGTCGTAGGACGGGTTGCGCCATTGCGGGTAGTTGCCCGGGTCGCCGGAGACGAGACGCTGCAGCACGTCGAGCGGGCTGTCGTAGTCGGGAATGGCGGTGGCGTAGCCGAGGGCGTAGTCGCCCTTGGCGAGGCTCACGAGGTGCGTGTGGGCCTCGCGCTGAATGATCGACACCGTGATCCCAAGCTCGGTGCGCCAGCGCTGCTGGATGGCCTCGAGCACGAGGTTACCGGCGCCCCAGGTGGTGAGTTCGAGGGCGGGAAACCCCTTGCCGCCGGGGAACCCTGCCTCGGCGAGGAGTCGCCGGGCCTCGGTGGCATCCTCGGTGAGTTGCGCGGCCGGTTGGTAGCCACCCAGTCCCGGCGAAGCAAAGGCGTAGGCGGGCCGCTGCCCGCCCTTCATCACCTTCTCCACCAGCACCCGGCGGTCGAGGGCGAGGCTCAGGGCGCGGCGGACCCGCACATCGTTGAGCGGCGGCCGGGTGACGTTGAGGGCGATGTAGCGGGTCTCATGGAGCGGGACGGTGTGCATCAGCGTCGGGCTGCTCTGCCGGTAACTCTCCAGCTTGGCGAAGGGGACGGTCATGCTGACATCGATCTGGCCGGCGCGGAAGGCGCGTTCCTCGGTATCGCTGCTGTCGAAGGCAAGGAATTGCATGGCCTCCAGCTTGACGGCGTCGGCGTTCCAGTAGGCGGGGTTTCTGATCACGGTGATCCGCTGGTTGGGCAGCCACTCGGCGAGGGTGAACGGTCCGTTGCCCACGAAGTGCCCGGGGCGGGTCCACTGTGCACCGTGGCGGGTCACCGTCGGCGCATGCACCGGCAGCCATGGGCCGCTGGCGGCCAGGGCGAGGAAGCCGTCATCGGGCCGGCGGAGCCGCACGATGAACGTGTGCGCGTCGAGCGAACCGGTCGCCTCCACATTCTGGAAGAGCGCAGTCTTTGGCGAGAGGGAGCCCGGCGTGTGGGCGCGCGCCACGGTGAAGGCGAAGTCCCGCGACGTGACCGGGTCGCCATTGGACCACTTCGCGTTGGCGCGCAGGTGGAAGGTCCAGGTCAGGCCGTCGGCGGAGGATTCCCAGCGCTCGGCCACGCCGGGCAGGGGTGTGCCGCCGTCGGGATTGGGCGTCACGAGGCCTTCGCTGACCGCGCGCAGGATGAAGAATTCGTCGGGCAGCGTGGCGAGCTGCGGGTCGAGGGTCGCGGGCTCGTTGCGCTGGGCGATGCGCAGGACGGACTCGGTGGGCGTCGGCAGTTCACGCTTCGAACAACCTCCGCAAAGGCCCAACAGGGTCCCTATGGCGTAGAGGGCCCATTTGCTTCGACTACTGCTCCAGCCACACATGCTTGTAAGGGTGCCGGTCGAGGGGCAGCGGGTGCCAGCCGCGCACGGCGGGATGCACGAGCCGGACGGTCGTGAAATGGTAGATCGGAATGATGGGCAGTTCCTCCAGCAACAAGGTTTCGGCCTGGGCGAGCAGCTCATGGCGTGCCGCCGGTTCGGCGGTGCGATCAGCGGCGTGGAGCAGGGCGTCGTAGCGGAGGTTGTTCCACCCGGTGTGGTTGTTGCTCGAGCCGCCGCGGAAGACATCGAGGAAGGACTTCGGGTCGGCGAAATCCGCCACCCACTCCGAGCGGAGCACGGAATAGTCGAGGGCGCGGCGTTTCGCGAAGAGGGAGGATTGCTCCATGTTGTTGACCTCGACCGTCACGCCGAGCCGCCGCCACATCTGTTGCACGGCCTCGGCGATCACGCGGTGATTGCCGGAGCTGTTGATCATGATCTCCAGCGGAGGCAGGCCGCGGCCTTCGGGAAAACCCGCTTCCGCGAGCAGGCGCTTTGCCTCGGCGGTGTCTTCACGCAGGGACGCGGGCGGGGTGTAGCCATCCAAGCCGTGCGGGGTGAAGCTCGCGGCGGGACGCTGGCCGCCACGGGTGATCTTGTCGGTGATGGCCGCCCGATCGAGCGCGAGACTGAGGGCGCGGCGCACGAGGGCGTTGTCGAGGCCCGGACGCGTGGTGTTGAGCCGATAGAAGTAGGTGTCGAGAAAAGGGCTGATGCGCAGCGCCGGTGATTTTTCCTTCCGGTAGCTGTCCACCTTGGCAACCGGCAGGGCCTCGGTGAGGTGCAGCTGGCCGGCGCGGAAGGCGCGTTCCTCGGCGTCCACATCGGCGGCGGGGTGAAAGTGGATGGCGCGGAGACGCACGGTGGCGGCGTCCCAATAGGTCGGGGATTTCTCGACGATGATCACCTCGCTGCGGCGGTTGACCTTGAGCACGAAGGGACCGTTGCCCACGAGGTTGGCGGGCTCGGTCCAGCGGGTGTCGCGCGCGGTGCTGCCGCCGTGTTGTTCGAGGGTCCGCAGAGGGACAGGATACCAAACCGGGAGGCAGAGCAGAGAAGGGAGGTAGGGTGCGGGATGGGCGAGCGTGAGGCGGAGGGTGCGGTCGTCGAGGGCGAGGGCGCCCACTTGGGCGAAGTCGGTCACCCCGCCCTGATACCAGGACTCGGCGTTCGCGAGGACGAAGAGCATCGCGGCGTTGTCGGCGCCGAGTGATTTGTTGAGCACGCGTTGGATGGAAGCCACGAAATCGTGGGCGGTGACGGGCTCGCCGTTGGACCATTTGGCGTTGGCGCGGAGGTGAAAGGTCCAGGTCAGGCCGTCGGCGGAGATTTCCCAGCGCTCGGCGACTGCGGGCACGGGTGCGCCGGTTTCGGGGTGTTCGCCGACGAGCCCTTCGAAGAGCGTGGAGGCGACGTTGATCTCGGGCAGCCCGGTGATCAGGTGTGGGTCGAGGCCCGAGAGGTCGGCGGCGAGGCCGCGGTGGAGCACCTGTTCGCGAAGGCCGCGCTCGACGGCAGTCTCACGCTTCGAGCAGGATGCCAAAAAGGGCCACAAAAAACACGAAAGGCACAAAATCCCGTAGCGGGTCATTTTGAGCGAAGCGAGGAATCGAGAATGATAAACGCTAGCGGTCATGCGGCTGGATCCTTCGCTGCGCTCAGGATGACGGGATGGGAGTTCACCTTGAATCGAATCGCGGCGTCGCGCCGTCCCTAAGCTTTTCGGATCAGCGCGACGGCGTGGGCGGCGATGGCGAGCCCGCGGCCAATGTCGTCGCTGCCCTCGTTGGTCGTGGCTTTCAGGCCGACGGCATCCACGGGCAGGCCGGTGGAGCGGGCGAGGGCGGCCTTCATTTCGGCGAGGCGGGGGGCGATCTTGGGTTTCTCGGCGATGAGCGTGGCGTCCACGTTGACCGGGGACCAACCGCGCTCGTGCAACGCGGCGACCACGCGCTGAAGCAGGACCTGGGAGTCGGCATTCTTCCACTGCGGGTCGGTGTTCGGAAAAAAGTGGCCGATGTCGGGCAGGCCGGCGGCGCCGAGCAGGGCGTCGCAGATGGCGTGGGTGAGCGCGTCGGCGTCGGAGTGGCCGTCGAGGCCGAAAGGGGCGTCAAACTGCACGCCGCCGAGGACGAGGGGCCGGCCCGCGATGGTGCGGTGGATGTCGTAGCCGTGGCCGATGCGAAAATTCATGGGAGGAAGGTCACCCCGAAACCCACAAAACACACGAGAAAATCGGACTCAATGCGCGGCGAACGGCGGGCGTGAGCCGGTGTTCTGCGTGAGCAGGAACTCCAGATAGGCGAGGTCGGCGGGGGTGGTGAGCTTGGGATTCGGGTGCGGGTTCTCCAGCAGGGCGACCGGGTGCTTGAGCCGTTCCACGGCGGAGGCGTCGTCGGTGATGGAGAGTTTGCGAGCGGCGACCTTGGCGTAGGCCTTGCAGATGAGTTCGCGGGCGAAGACCTGGGGGGTTTCCATGGCCCAGAGGTGCTTGCGGTCGAGGGTGCGTAGGCGGCCTTCGCCGCGGTGGTCCTTGATGGTGTCGGTCACGCGGTGGGCGAGGACGACGGCGTGCTCGCGGCGGACGATCTTGTAGAGGCCGACCAGCTGCTCGGCGCGCACCAGCGGGCGGGCGCAGTCGTGAATGAAGACATGGCTGATGTCGTCGGGCAGCTCGGCGAGCGCGGCGGCGACCGAATCCTGCCGTTCCGCTCCGCCGCGCACGAAGATGGCGGGCGTGGGCGCGTAGGCGGAGAGGCCGACCATCTGGGCCTGGTCGCGGTAGGTGACCACGAAGAAATCCACGACGCCGCTGCGCACGAAGGTGGCGGCAGAATGGGCGAAGACCGGCTTGCCGCCAAGAGGGGCGAGAACCTTGTCCTCCACCGCGCCATTCATGCGGCGGCTGCTTCCGGCGGCGAGGAGGATGGCGGCGGTGCGGGACATGGGAGTGCGGGGTCCGGGGTTTAGGATCTGGGTTTGGGGATCAGGCGCCGTTGAGCTCGGCGAGGATGGCGCGGGCGGCGGCGGCGGGATCGGCGGCCTTGAGGATGGGGCGGCCGACAACGATGTAACTGGAGCCGGCGCGGGCGGCCTCGGCAGGTGACATCACGCGCTTCTGGTCGTCGCCGCCAGCCTCGCCGGAGGGGCGGATGCCGGGGGTGACCAGTTGCGTGGAAGCGGGGAGGGTACGGCGGAGCAATTCGACCTCGAGCGGCGAACAGACCAAGCCGCGCAGGCCGGAGACGGTGGCGAGCTTACCGAGGCGGGCGACCTGCTCGGCGGGCGAGACGCCCACGCCGATTTCGTTGAGGCCGGCGGCGTCGGTCGAGGTCAGTACGGTCACGCCGAGGAGCAGGAGGTTGGGATTGGTTTTTTCCTGGGCGGCCTTGGCGAAACGCATCATTTCGCCGCCGCCGGAGGTGTGGAGCGTGAGCATCTTGATCGGCAGCGGCCCGAGCGACTCGACCGCCTTGCCGACGGTGTTGGGGATGTCGTGCAGTTTCAGGTCGAGGAAGATGTCGAAGCCCATGCCGGCGACCTCGCGCACGTAGTTCGGCCCGTAGGCGGTGAACATCTGGAGGCCGAGCTTCACCCAGCGGAGCTGGCCGCGCAACTGGCGGAGGATCGGCGCGGCTTCTTCGCGCGTGGGGACATCGAGGGCGAGGATCAGGTCGCAGGGCATCGGGGCACCACTAATGGACACTAATGCACACTAATCAAAGAGAGAAATGCGTCGGGCTTTTGGGCTAGGAGCGCGTGGGAATATCGTGCATGAGTGGTGCCGCCGCATGGACGTGACCGTTTTCAGCCCCGCGAAGATCAACCTGTTCCTGGCCGTGACCGGCCGCCGGGCGGATGGGTTCCATGACCTTGTGTCGGTGGCGGCGCCGCTGGACTTCGGGGACGAGCTGAAGGCGGAAACCGGTGGCCGGAGAACGGAGGCCGGGGGAGTTTTTTCGTTGGAGTGCGACCAGGCCGAGGTGCCGGCGGATGGGAGCAACCTCGTGCTAAAGGCAGCGGAGGCCTTTGCGAATGCCACGGGGTGGCGCGAGACGGTGCGCTTCAAACTGACCAAGCGCATCCCGATGGGCGCGGGCCTGGGGGGCGGCAGCAGCAACGCGGTGGCGGCGTTGCGGGCACTGAACCGGCTCTCCGGCGACAGGCTTGAGGCCGCCGGTCTCGAACGCCTGGCTGCGGGGTTGGGGTCGGACTGCGTGCTGTTTTTGCGTGATGCGCCGGTGGTGATGCGCGGACGCGGCGAGCGGGTGGAATTGCTGCCGGTGGCCGCGACGGAGCGGTTGCGCGGGCGTTCCGCGCTGCTGTTCAAGCCCGGATTCGGCATCAGCACGCCGTGGGCCTATGGGCGCATGGTGGCGCGCGGCACCGACTACCTGCCGGCGCCCGAGGCCGAGACCAAGCTGGCGGCATGGCTGGGCGGGGCGGCGCCGGCTGAGGAACTTTTGTTCAACAACATGGAGCCGGCGGCGTTTGAGAAATACCTCGCGCTGCCGGTGCTGCTGGAAAAATTGCGTCGGGAGTTCGGGGTCGCGGCCGCCATGAGTGGCAGCGGCAGCACTTGTTACGCGTTGTTGCGTGACGGGCAGGTTACATCGGCCCTGATTGCCCGCATCCGCGAGTTGTGGGGGACGGAAATTTTCATGCGGGAGGCGCGGCTGGCCTAGTTCCGCATTGACCGGGTCGCGCGCCGGTTCGTTAATTGCGCAGCGCGCCGACATGCCGACCCCCGCCAAAAGCGAAATTATCGTCCAGGGCCTCGCCGCTTCCAAAGGCATCGCCTACGGACAGGTGTTTCTCTACCTGCAGAGCGAGCTGGAGATCCCGCGCTACTCGGTGGACCCCGACAAGCGGGTGGCCGAGATCGCGCGCTTCGAGCAGGCGCTGATCGCCACGCGCCAGCAGGTGGCCAAGATCCGCGAGCAGGTCACCCAGAACCTCGGCGAGGAGGAGGCGCTGATCTTTGACGCGCACCTGATGGTGCTGGAGGACCAGGCGCTGATCGGCGAGACCATCCGCGATTTCCAGAAGAGCGGCCTGAACATCGAGACCTGCTTCAACGCCGTCGCCCAGCGCTACATCCAGGCCTTTGCCGAGATTGACGACGAGTATCTCCGCGAACGTGCCGCCGACATCAAGGACGTGGCCAAGCGTGTGCTCCATGTGCTCCTCGGCCAGACCGCCGGCAGTCTCACGGAGCTGGTGGACAAGCGGATCATCGTGGCGAACGACATCTCGCCCTCCGAGGCCGCGGGGATCGACCGCAGCGCCGCGCTCGGCATCGTGACCGACGCCGGCAGCCGCACCAGCCACGCGGTGATTGTCGCCCGCTCGATGAAGATTCCCGCGGTGGTGGGCGCCGAGGGCCTCACCACCCGCCTGAAGGACACGGATTGGCTGCTCGTGGACGGCTACGAGGGCGTGGTGGTCATCAATCCGTCGGAGCAGACGCTGTTCCGCTACGGCAAGATCCAGAAAGCCAAGCAGACCTTCGAGTCGCGCCTGCTCGCCGCCAATGACCTGCCGGCCGAGACCCTCGACGGCGTGGCGGTCTCGCTGCGCGCGAACATCGAGAAGCCCGACGAGATCGCGCTCGTGAAGCAATACCGCGCGGCCGGCGTGGGACTTTACCGCACAGAGTTTCTGTTCCTCAGCACCGACCGGATGCCGACCGAGGACCAGCAATACGCCGCCTACCGGGAGATCGTGGCCGGCCTGGCTCCGGCGCCGGTGACGATCCGCACGCTGGACGTCGGAGGCGACAAGCCGTTGCCGGGCGATCCCACGCTGATCGGGCCCGAAGCCAATCCTTTCCTGGGGTTCCGCGCGATCCGCATGTGCCTGGAGAATCCCGAGCTGTTCAAGACCCAGCTGCGCGCCATCCTGCGCGCCAGTGCCCACGGCAAGGTCGAGGTGATGTATCCGATGATCAGCGGCGTCGAGGAGCTGGACCGGGCGAACAGCCTCCTCGCCGAAGCCAAGGCCGAGCTCCGGCAACGCAATCTCGCCTTCGACGACAACGTCAGCGTGGGCACGATGATCGAGATACCGAGCGCCGCGATCGCGGGCGACCTGCTGGCCGAGCGCAGCGGATTCTTCAGCATCGGCACCAACGATCTCATCCAATACCTGCTGGCCATCGATCGCGGCAACAGCCGCATCGCCCACCTCTACGATCCCACGCACCCCGCGGTCATCCGCGTGCTCCGGCAGATCGTGGAAACCGGGCATGCCCGCGGCCTGAAGGTCAGCGTGTGCGGCGAGATGGCCGGCGATGCCCTCTACGCGCCCCTGCTGCTCGGCCTGGGCGTGGACGAGCTGAGCATGACGCCCACGCTCGTGCCCTCCGTGCGCTACCTGGTCCGGGCGATGAAAATGAGCGACGCAAAGAAGCTTGCCGCCGAGGCGCTCAAGCAGAGCGATGCGAAGAAGACCTTCGCGCTGGTCGAGGCATTCTACAACGAACGGATGAAGGCGGAGTAGGCAGGTCTTCCCCGCACCCGACCGATAGAGGTTGCGTTGGCCGGCTTTGTGCAGCCCGCTGGGCATCATGGCGACGTCCAGCTCCCCATCGCCCGTGCTTGATGTGACCGTGCGCGTGGGCTGCAGCCTGGTTTATGAGGTGACCGGCTCGGCCATGCTCCTCCTGAATCTCCAGCCCTGCCGCAACCGCAACCATGAGGTCGTCTTCCAGGCACTTTCCCTGGGCGACAACCTGCCCGCCGAGCAGTTCAGCGACAGCCATGGCAACCAGGTCAGCCGGGTGCAGCTGCGGCCGGGGAGCAATTTCTTCCGGCACGACGCCATCGTGCGGGTCTCTTCCCGGCCGGACAACCATGACTTGGTGGACCGGGCGCCGCAGGCCGCGGTCGCCCTGCCGCCGGCGGTCCTGCGCTACGCCATGCCGAGCCGGTATTGCGACTCGGACAAGCTGGCGAATTTCGCCTGGGAGAAATTCGGCACCGTCGAGCACGGGTGGGCGCGCGTGCAGGCGATCAGCCG
This sequence comes from Oleiharenicola lentus, assembly GCF_004118375.1. Lineage (NCBI taxonomy): Bacteria > Pseudomonadati > Verrucomicrobiota > Opitutia > Opitutales > Opitutaceae > Oleiharenicola > Oleiharenicola lentus. The sequence continues at coordinate 572,826 of NZ_SDHX01000002.1, read as the reverse complement.
CTGGATCCACGACAATCTGGAATACCGCTACATGTCCGGCCGGCCCGACCTGTCCGCCTGGGATGTGTTGCAACGCGGTTACGGCGTGTGCCGGGATTTCGCCCATCTCGCGATTGCCCTGAACCGCTGCTTCAACGTCCCGGCACGCTACGTGACCGGCCATCTGCCCGACATCGGCTGGCCCGACCCGGAGGGGCACATGGACTTTCACGCCTACGCCGAGGTCTATCTCGGCGGCGAGTGGTTCACCACGGATGCGCGTTTCCATGCGCCCCGCATCGGCCGGATCAAGGTGGCGTGCGGGCAGGACGCCGTGGATGGCGCCTTCTCCACGATTTTTGGCGGAGCGACACTGAGCTACTTCCAGGTCTGGGCCTACCAGGTGGCGCGCGGCACGGTCGGAGTCGGCGACCCGCTGGACCTGACCCGGCGGCTCGACAACCAGTGGACCGTGCGCACGGACCCGACCGGATGATCAATCCTATCGGCCCGCCAAAGGCGCGGGCCGCGGACGCAGGATCGGGGCGAGGCGGTCGTAGTCCCAGCAGAGCAGGAAGCCGCTGCCGAGCAGCATCAGGCCCGTGATGACCGGGGTGCCGCTGAAGTGCATCGAGAGCGTGATGAGGAAGATGTTCACGATGATTGGAAAGTAGAGCACCGCCCCGAGCGTGGTGGTGCGCGGGATCAGGAGAAGGAGGGCGGCCAGCAGCTGGGCCGCGCCGAGGAAGTTCCAATACCAGCCCGTGCGGTAGAGCCCCTCGAAGAAGAAGCCGACGGGGTTTTCCAGCGGCAGCGTGGTGAAGCGGTGGCCCACGAGCTTGGTCCAGCCCGACGGCAGAAAACCGAGGGCCAGCAGGACGCGCGTGAGGATTGCCAGCCGGGCCAGCCAGCGGTTGCGCCGGGCGGCGGCGTGCAGGCGATCGAGGGAGGCCCAGACGGCGGACATGGGGAGCAGTTTACCCGATCGATGCCGTGGCGGGGCATCAGACCGGTTGGGCGGCGGAATCGCGCGAGCGGCGGTTATTTTCCGCCCTTCAAGCCGCTGGCCAGCAGGGTCTCGAAGTGCGGCTCGTTCTCCTCGCGGGCGACGATATTGACCTCGACCTTGGTGAAGCCGGCGGACTTGAGGAATCCGTGCAGGGCGCTCTCCTTGAAGCCGAGCCAGAGATCACCGTAGGCTTCCCGGGCCTTTTCGAAGTCGTGCTCCTTGAGATCGAGCACGAGGAGCTGGCCGCCGGGCTTGAGGATGCGGAAGGCTTCGTTGACGGCGGTCTGCGGGTGGCTGGCGTGGTGCAGGGCCTGCGAGAGGATGGCGAGGTCCACTGACTTGTCGGGCAGGGGCACCTGCTCGATGTCGCCGAGCTTGTAGGTGAGGTTGGCCAGGCCGTTCTTCTTCGCGAGTTCGGTGCCGACCTCGACCATCTTGGGGGAGTTGTCGATGCACCAGACCTTCTCGGCGCGGCGGGCGAGAAGCTGGGAGACGAGGCCCTCGCCGGCGCCGAGGTCGGCCACGGTGATGGCGGGCACGAGGCGCAGCGCGAGATGGCCAAGGGCTTCCCACGAACGCCCGGGGCAGTAGCCCTTGCCGAGACGGCCGGCGATGAGGTTGAAATACTGCTCAGAGTGCTGGCGGCGTTTCTGCAGCGTGCGCTCGAGGCTGCCCCGATCCTCGGCCGACTCCGGCAGGTCGGCCACGGAGTCACAGGCGGCACGGAGCACGGTGAGCAGCTTCGGGCTCAGGTCGGCGCGCAGGGAATAGAAGGCCTTTTTGCCGTCACGACGGTCGCTGACAAAGCCAGCCTGACGGAGCAGGCCGAGCTGGGAGGAGATGCGGGACTGGCCCATGCCGAGGATTTCCTGAAGTTCGGCCACGGAAAGTTCCTCCTTCAGCAGAAGGGCGAGCAGGCGGAGCCGGGTGGGGTCGGAGAGAACCTTGAGACTGTCCCAGGAGTCGGTCATGCGGCCCCAGACCTATGGGGAGAAAGCAGGCCTATGACAATTTATGATTTACGATTTCAGATTTACGATTGTCCGGCCCCGTGAGGTGGGATGGCAAAACAAGGACATCCGGACGTTCCGGCGGCGGCGGAAAACAAAAAGGCCGCGCATGTGGCGCGGCCGGTGAGGTGAGCGGGGTGAGGGCACCCCGCCTCCAAGTTAAGCCAACGCTCAGGACTTGGCGTCCACGAAGCGGGTGATGCCGGCGAGCTGATACTCGTGCTGCACGCCACCGATCTTGAGCTTCACATGCTCGCCGACCTTGCGGCCCAGGAGAGCCTGTCCGAGCGGGGTCTTGTAGGCGATGCGGTGGGTTTCAGGATCGCTGTCCCAGGCGCCGAGCACGGAGTAGCGGACAGCCTTGCCGCTGGCGACATCGCGGAGGTCCACGACGGTGCCGACGGAGACCTGGTCGGTGGTGGCTTCGGCGAAATCGGTGATGCGGGCGCGGGCGAGGTCACGCTCGAGCTGGGCCTTCTGGCCCATGAGGACGGACTGGTCCTGCTTGGCCATCTTGAACTCGGAGTTTTCCTTGAGGTCGCCGTGCTCGCGGGCCGTGGCGATGGCCTTGGAGTTGTCGGGGATGCGCTTGGAGACGATCTCCTCGTATTCCACGCGCTTCTTCTCGTAGCTGTCGCGGGACACGAGCAGCTGGTCTTCCTTGGAGTCGGCCTCGCCGGAGACGAGCGACTGGAGGGAGGGGAACAGCTTGATGAAGCGGGCGAGGAGAGACTTCTTGGTGAGCTCCTCAAAACCCTGGTTGAGCAGCAGGCTGTTGCCGAGGTCGCGGGCGGTCTCGGTGTCAGCCGTGGCGAGCAGGTCGGAAATGAGCTCGGCGTCGTCGCTCAGGGCCTCGGCCAGGGGGATGCGGCGGGTGCCGGCGGACTGCAGGGCTTCGTAGTCGATGGCGAAGAAGATCGCCCCGAGCAGGCGCGGGTTGATGAGGTCGTGCAGGAGCTTGCCGAACTTCTTCGAGTGGCGGTTCTTGATGATCCAGAGCAAGACCGGGGCGCGGAGATTCTGTTCGGTCTTCCAGCGTTTGAGCACGGCGGCGAGCTCGTCGGCCTGGCCGTTCTCCAGGAGGAAGTTGATGCACTCGGTGGTAAACTTGCCCTGCGAGGTCTTGAGGAGGGCGAAGGTGATCTCGCGCCACTCGAGGGGGTGGGTTTCCTTCACGAGATCGAGGAAACGGGACTGGAAGTGTACGGGGATCTTCTCGGCGATGGCGGGCAGGCCGCGGACTTCCTTGATCAGCTCGGACTGGTTGGGCGAGTTGGCTCCGACGTCGTGGCCGAGAATCTTGGCGAGCTCATCGCGCACAAAGGCGCCGTAGAGGCGCTCGGCGGCATCGAGCTGGTTGCTGTCGCGCACGGCCTCGGTGATGCCGTTGAGCACGGTGCCGAGCGACTGCTTCGCCTCGTCCTTGATGGAGGCGGCGAGCAGATCTTCGGCGAGGGAGATGCGGCGGCGCGCGGAGCGGGTGTTGGAGAACTCCTCCATGATCTCCGACTCGGCGGTCACAGGCTCGTCCCGGAGCACGTAGAGCTCGGTCTTCTTGGCGGGGACGCCGACGCGGGGGTCCTTGATGAGCTGCTTCTTGACGCTGGTGAACCACTTTTTGAATTTCTCGTCGCCAACCACCTGCGCGAGAACGATCTCCAGCTCAATCGCGCTGGCGGCATTGTTCGGGTAGGCGGAGAGGGTGTCGATCACGAGCTGGACCGGGTCATCCTCGATGAGCTGCTTGATCTTGGCCGGCTCGGTCTCCTTGCGGGCGAGGATGTGCTTGGGCGAGAGCACGTCCATGCTGCCGACGCAGAAGGACGGATCCATGCGGTGGCCTTTCTTGCCCTTGAAGTCGATGACGAGCTTCTGGTCGGCGTCGTCGTAGTCCTTGATCTGGCCGAAACCCCAGCTGCGGTGGACAACGTAGGAGCCGGGTTCCATCGCCTCCAGCTTGGCTTTGGACGCCTTGAGGGCGGGTTGCTTGCTGAGGATCGCGGAGATGGCTTCAGAATTCATAATTGCGTATCGAGTCGGTGAACCGATTAGTTCAGGCGACAATGATGAGGGATGTCAAACAGGGTTTAAATCCGGCTCCGGAAGTCTCCAAGCCCCAGCCGAGCGGCTGGGTGGCGGCCGCCGGGCTGGTCGAGCGATGGCTGGCGCGGTCCGAGCGCGTGGATACGCTGCTGGAAGGACTTGCGGCGGGTCTGAGTCCGCAGGAGCGCGCCCGGGCGCAGCAGCTGTTTTATGGCGTGGTCCGCTGGGCCAGCCGGCTGGAGGCCGCCCTGGCCGGCCTGATGGCCCACCAACCGCGCACCAAGGTGAAGGCCGTGCTGATGATTGCCGGTTTCGAACTTTTGGAAGGCGGGCCGGACCTCACGGCCAAGGTTATTCATCACGCCGTGGAGCGGGCCAAGTCGGTCACCAGCCCCAAGGAGGCCCGCCTGGTCAACGCGGTTGCCCGCAAAATGGCCGACCGGCTGACCGTGAGCCCCGCCGACCTGGCCACGGAGTTTGCCCATCCAGAATGGCTGGTGAACCGGTGGACGAGGCAGTTTGGCCTCGAGACCACCCGAAAACTCCTGGAGTGGAACCAGCAGCCCGCGCCGGTTTATGCCCGCTGGCGGTCGGACGCCCCCGTGCCCGCCTTTCTGGCCCCGACCCAGTGGGCCGGATTTTATGAAGTGAAGGCCGGGCATTGGGACGAAATCCGCAAGCTCGCGACCGAAGGGGCGCTCTACCTGCAGGATCCCTCCACCCGCCTGTGCATCGGTTTGTTGGCGCCTGTGGCCGGCGAATCGATCCTCGACGCCTGCGCCGCGCCGGGCGGCAAGAGCCTGTTCATCGCCGACACCATGAAGACCGGCAAGGTCGTCGCCCTCGACGAGCCTGCGGCCCCCGGGAAACCCGATCCGCGGCTCCAGCGCCTGAAGGAAAATCTGTCCCGCGCCCCGCACGGGGTGAACGTGGCGATGGTCGAGGCCGACCTCGCGAAGGTGAACACCGTGTTCTACCGCAACCTTAGTCTCCCCGAGAGCTACGATGCCGTGCTGCTCGACGCGCCGTGCTCCAACACCGGGGTCATGCGCCACCGCATCGACGTGAAGTGGCGGTTGCAGGACGGCGATTTTGCCCGACACGCCCAACAGCAGCTCTCGCTCCTGCACGCCGCCGCGCGGCTGGTGCGTCCCGGTGGCCGGTTGGTTTATTCGACCTGCAGCGTGGACGCCGACGAAAACGACGGCGTCATCAAGGCCTTCCTCGCGAGCCGCGTGGGCAGCCGGGCCAAGCTGGTGCGCAGCGTCCAAGCCTATCCCTGGACCGACGGGCATGATGGCGCCGGGGCGTTTTTGTTCGAGATGGTGAGCTAAGCAGCAGCCTGCGCTCCGCGTGCGCTTGCCGGGTGAGTTGCGATCAGCCCGCGCGGAACGCGGGCTCCACCCGGTCTACGGCACCAGCTCGAAGACCTGCACCTCGTGGTCGGATTCCTGCGAACCGGAAAGGAAAGTGTAGGTGATCCGGGGCGAGGTGCGGACCAGCTCGGCGTAGCGTTCGAAGGTCCAGTGCTCGATCAGTTCGCCATTGATGCGCACGCAAAGGTCGCCGGGCTGGGCGGGAAGTTTGCTGTTGGGCGTGTCCGGCACCACCGCGAGCAGGCGCCAATAGTTGGGGAAACGGCGGAAGGAGAGGCCGGTGCTCCGGCGGCCCGTCATCTCGACCGGGCCCTCGGCAGCGCGGGCCAAGGTCACCAGGTGGCGCTGCTGGTCGAAGGTGATGCGGAAGTTGCGCAGCAGTTCCCCGCCGAGCGAGGAGAGCTGGTCGGTGAGATCCACCACCGGCTGGTGCACCACCAGGTTGCCCAGCGTGATGTTCTGCTGGAGGCGGCCGACGAGCTGGCGGTTGTCCCCGTGCAGGGAGGAAACGATCATGCCGACGCGCGGACCGTGGACGAAGCGCGGATTCAGACCGGCGGGATTGAGCGAGAGGCCGAGGTCGCTGCCGGTGTCGAGGAGGGCGAAGAAGGACTCGTTGCCCATCTGCACCGGCACGAGCGGGGTGGTCTGGTCGCGATTGTAGGCGAGCACCGTGGTGCGGGCGTTGTTCACGATCGCGGGCGCGACGACAGGGTGCGGGGCGATCTCGAGCTGGGCGGCCGGGTAGTCGAGGGTGAGCAGCGTGTCGCGGAACAGCGGGAAGCCCACGACGCCGTCAATGGTCACGCCGAGGTGCGCCGAGAGGTCGGAGAAATCATAGACGATGGCCGGCACGCGGTCGAAGTGGGCGTCCCCGAGCTGGAAGTGGCGGAGGATGATCGCGGGCAGGGTGACTTCCCGGCCGTTGGCGCCGCGCACCGGGAGCGTGCGGGGCGGGGTGCCCTTGCGTTCCTTGCGCTTGAGGGCGTCGCCGAGCGCCGGCGACACGAGCATCACCGACGAGCCCGTATCGACCATGAAACGGTAGGTCTTCCCGTCATCCTGTTTCGCCTCGACGAGGAAGAAATTCGAGAGGATGCGGGCCGGTACGCGCACCGGCTGCGGCACGACGCGGGTCGCAGCCGGCGACCGGTCGCCACGGCTGATGCAGCCCGTCATGGCCAGAAGACAGAGGACGGTCGTCAGAAGACAGAACAGCCTGGCCGGCCGAAGACCGGCCGGGATCGCGGCGGTGGTCCGTGGTCTGTGGTCCGTGGTCATTTGTGCGGCCGCGGCAGGCCGGTGCCAAGGGCGGCGGAGACGAGCAGGATGACACTGGCGATCACGAAGGTGATCGTGCCGCCCGAGTTGAAGAAAAGCCAGCCGGCAACGGCCGGGCTGAGCGCCCGGGCAAGGAAGCCGAGCGACCGGTAAATGCCGAGGACCTTGCCCTGTTCCTCGGGCTTGGCATAGAGCGAGACCAGCGAGGAGAGGGCGACGTTGGCGAAGCCCGAGCCGATGGTGCTGAGCGTGAGCATCAGATACATCAGCGGGGCCGATTTCGCGACGCCAATGGCGTAGCCGAGCCCGGCGAACGCCACGCCAATGAGCGCCATGCCGGCGACGGCGGAAAATTTTTCACCAAGCTTCGGCACGAAGCGCCGCGCGAGCACGCCTTGGGTGACGATGGAAACGAGGCCGATATTGACGAAAATCAGCGTGAGGTCGCGCGGGCTGTAGTGGAGGGCGTCGGCCGTGAAGAAGCTGATGACCGACTCGAAGAAGCTGAAACCGAAGGTCACCACGAAGCCCACGAGGTTGACGCGGCGGATGGCGGCGTCGGGTTGCTGGAAGAGGGAGTGCAGCGGGTTGCGCTCGCGCAAGGTTGCGGCCGCCCCGCCGCGGGCCTCCGGGGGCAACGTCTCGGTGAAACGGGCCTGAACCCAGAAGAGGTTGAGCAGGCACAGGGCGAAGGCGATGGCCGCCGGCACGCTGAACGGATGGACGCCCCACGCCGCGAGGCCCGGCCAGCGGTCGAGCAGGTTGAACCCGGCGGTGAGGCCGCCGATGGCCGGTCCGGTCAGGAAACCGAGGCCGAAGGCCACGCCGACAATGCCCATTCCCTTGGCGCGGTTCTCGCGCGAGGTCACGTCGGAGACCGCGGCGATGGCCACGGCGATATTGCCGCCCATGATGCCGCCAAGAATGCGGCCGGCGAAGAAGAGCAGAAAATTGCCGCTGAAGAACAGCAGCAGGTAGCTGAAGGCGTTGCCCGCGATGGTCATCAGCAGCACGGGCCGGCGTCCGGTGCGGTCGGAGCGGGCGCCCCAGACCGGCGAAAAAACGAACTGCATCAGCGCATAGACCGAGCCGAGGGCACCGGCGAACAGCGCGCCGGTGGCCAGGTCGGAGGCGTGTGCGGCGTGGGCCAGCGCCTCCAGATGGCGGATGAGGGTGCCCAGCAGGCCGCCCTCAGCCTCGCGGTTCACATACCACTCCAGCATGGCCGGGCCGACCGGGAAGAAGATCGAGAAGCCGATCAGGTCGATGTAGAGTGTCAGGAAGATGACGCCCAGGGAGAGCGGCTTGGCGGGTTGAGCTGGCGTGGCGGAAGTCACAAAAGCCGCCAAGTTGAGCGAAACCGGCCCGCGCGCAAAGCTTGTTTCCGGCTCAGCCGAGCAGCGGCTGGACCTTGGCGGTCAGGGTTGCGACGTCGAAGGGTTTGGGCAGGTAGCCGGCGATGCCGAGATCGGCGCAACGCTGCATGATCTCCCCTTCGCTGAAGCCGCTCATGATGATGGCCCGCAGGTCCGGCCGGATTTCCCGCAACCGGCGCAGAGTCTCGTCGCCCGAAAGGCCGGGCATGGTCAGATCGAGCAGCACGAGGTCGATCGGTCCCGCATGCGTGCGCAACAGTTCGATCGCGGCTTCGCCATCGGCGGCTCCGAGGGCGGTCACCCCGAGAACGGTGAGGGTCTGCATGCCAACGAGTCGCACCGATTCCTCATCATCCACCACGAGCACGGTTCCGCGCAATGATCCCGGAATGGGCGCAAAGGGGGCGCGGGTGCCGGCGGCCTGGACCTGGGTGGCCGGGAGGAACAGTCGGAAAGTCGTCCCTTTGCCCGGGGTCGACTCGACGAACAGCGCTCCGCCGTGACTCTGCACGATGCCGAGCACCGCGGCGAGGCCGAGGCCGCGGCCCGAGAATTTGGTGGTGAAAAACGGCTCGAAGATGCGGGCCAACACCTCCGGGGGCATGCCGCTGCCGTTGTCGCTCACCTCCAGGCCGACGTAGCGGCCGGCCGGCCGCTTGGGCGAGTGGATGGCCTCCTCGAAGAACGCGGCGGCAAGGTCGTGGGTGGCGGTGCGGACGATCACGACGCCGTCGGCGCGCTGATCCATCGCGTCGGCGGCGTTGATGACGAGGTTCATCACGATCTGGCGCAGCTGGGTGGCGTCGCCCAAGACCGCGGGCGCCTGGTCGTCGAGCTGCAGGTCGAGGCGCACGCGCTTGCCGACGCTGATTTCCAGCAGGGCGGCGGTGTCGCGGATAAGTTCGGAGAGGTTGACCGGGGCGGTGAGAACGGTGGCGCGGCCTGCGTAGGCCAGCATCTGCGAGCAGAGATCGGCGGCGCGTTGGGCAGCGCGTTCGATCTGCGCGAGCTGGCGGCGGACCCTGTGGTTTTCGGGCAGGTCGAGCGCGGCGAGCGAGGCGTTGCCGAGGATGGAGGTGAGGATGTTGTTGAAGTCGTGGGCGACGCCGCCGGCCAGCACCCCCAGACTCTCCAATTTCTGGGCCTCGAGCAGCTTGCGCTCCAGCAGGCGCTTGTGTTCCTCGGCGGCCTGGCGGTCGGTGATGTCGGTGGCGATGCCGCAGAGGGCGTAGGGTCGGCCCCGTTCGTCCAGCAGCGGGAACTTGTGGGTGAGGTAGAGGGTCTTGTCTGCCGGATCGGTGGACCGAATTTCGAACTCTATCGGTTTGCCCGCGGCCAGCACCTGGGCGTCCATCTCGCGAAACCGGCGGGCATCTTCCCCCGGGACAAAATCCCCGTCGAGCCGGCCGATGATCTTTTCGCGTGGGCAGCGGCTGTAGCGGCAAAACGCCTCGTTGCAGAGGAGGAAGCGACCCTCGAGATCCTTCAGGAAGATCAGTGCGGGGCTGTGGTCCAGGATGTCCTGTAGCCGGGCCTCGCTGGCGCGAAGCTGGCGGGTGCGCTCGTGCACGACGCGCTCGATCTGGGCGGTGCGCTGGAGCAGGCTGTTCACGAACAGCGCGAGCAGCGCTGTGATGATCAGGCCGGCGCCGAGGATGATCCGCGGCTGGTTTGACCGGGACAACCGGGCCCATTCCGCATTCTGCCGGATGACCATTTTCCAGGTGCGTCCGCCCATGATGAAGGTCGTCTGCAGGTCGGCCGGATCATCGGCCGGGAGGGACAGGGACAGGCGGGGATTGTCGCGCAGGGGCTCTGCGCCGCCGAAGTTCGCATAGAGCACCTGGGGGTTGGTGCCGTCGCTCACGTCGAAATAATAGGTGTCCAGTGCCTCGTTCGTCGTCAGCTGGTGGGATTGGGAAAGCATGGTCTGCACGAGGAAGACCCCCTGCAAGAAGCCCTCCACGCCGCGGTCCGAGCCGTTGGTGCGCCAGTAGGGCAGGATGAAGATCACTCCGGGCTCGGACTGGCCGGGGGTGGACTGGGCCAGACGCAGGACGGGAGTGACCTTGAACTGCCGGTCCGTGCGGGCGGCTTGCAAGATGGGGGCGGTCGGCGCGGTCAGCACGTCGTAGCCGAGCACGGCCTCGTTGCCGGCCAGGGGCTCGAGATAATTGATGACGAAATATTCCGCTCCGACAGCCGCGGGCAGGAGCGAGCCATCCGCCTGACGCTGCCGGATGAGGAAGGGACGATTCAACTCGCCGGCAACCTGTTGCTCAAACGCGGTTCTTTGCTCGTGAGGCACGATCTGCACCCACTGGAGCGCTTGCACGCCGGCATGGCGCTCGAACAGCGAGCGGCTGACGCGGCCAAATTCCTCGCGGCTGACCGTGGATTGGCCGATGAAGGCGTCGCGCAGGTTGTAAACCATCTCCTGATAGGCGCTGAGGCGCTGCTGGGCGACAGCGGCCTGGGTCTGGGCCCGGCTCAGGAACGCGGTGCGGAGACGTTCGCTTTCCTGACGGGTGGCCAAGTCCCACATCAGGACCGAAAGGGAGGCGCCGAGCAAGAGGACCAGCGCGACGGTGCCGCGGCGATACTTGGTCAGAAAACTCGACGGGGCCATGGGGCGGAGGCTAACGGATGGAGCGAACTACGCCACGGAAAACTGGCCGGGCCCGGGCCGGGTTTCCGTGACGGACGGCAGGCTCAGAGCTTGTAGGGCAGCGGGAAGCGCGAGGTCAGGGTGACGACCTTCTGCTTGGTGGCGGCGATGATCGCGGCCTCCTCGGGCTTGCCGATGGTGGAGAGCACGCCGTCGATCAGGCCGGCGATCTCGGTCATGTCGGCCTCCTTCAGGCCGCGGCTGGTCATCGCCGGGGTGCCGAGGCGGATGCCCGAGGCCTGGAAGGGCGAGCGGGTCTCGAAGGGCACGGTGTTCTTGTTGCAGGTGATGTTGGCCTTATCGAGCGTCTCCTGGGCGACCTTGCCGGTCAGTTCGGGGAACTTGGCGCGGAGGTCCACCAGCATGAGGTGGTTGTCGGTGCCGCCGGAGTTGATCTTGTAGCCGCGGGCCACCATGGCGGCGGCGAGGGCCCGGGCGTTGGCGATAACCTGGCCGCTGTAGGTCTTGAACTCGGGCTTGAGGCACTCGCCGAAGCACACGGCCTTGGCGGCGATGACGTGCATGAGCGGGCCGCCCTGGCCGCCGGGGAACACGGCGGAGTCGATGGCCTTGGCGTGGGCCGCCTTGCAGAGAATGAGGCCGCCGCGGGGGCCGCGCAGGGTCTTGTGCGTGGTGGTCGTGACGAAGTCGGCGTGCGGGAACGGCGAGGGGTGGTGCCCGGTGGCGACGAGCCCGGCAATGTGCGCGATGTCGGCGAAGAGCAGGGCGCCGACCGAGCGGGCGATCTCGCCCATGCGGGCGAAGTCGATCACGCGCGAGTAGGCCGAGGCGCCGACCGTGATCATCTTGGGCTTCTCGCGGAGGGCGACGGCGGCGAGCTCGTCGTAGTCGATCAGGCCGGTGTCCTCTCGCACGCCGTATTGCACGAACTGGTAGAGTTTGCCGGAGAAGTTGGCCGGGTTGCCGTGGGTGAGGTGTCCGCCGTGGCTGAGGTTCATGCCGAGGATCTTGTCGCCCGGCGTGAGGACGGAGGTATACACGGCGAAGTTGGCCTGCGAGCCGGAGTGCGGCTGGACGTTGGCGTGTTCGGCGTTGAAGAGCTTCTTCGCGCGCTCGATGGCGAGGACCTCGACCTTGTCCACCTGCTCGCAGCCGCCATACCAGCGCTTGGCCGGATAGCCTTCGGCGTATTTGTTGGTGAGCACGCTGCCCATGGCCTCGATCACGGCCGGGTAGGTGAAGTTCTCCGAGGCGATCAGCTCAATGTGGCTCTGCTGGCGGGCGAGCTCGCCGGCGACGACGGCGTAAACTTCGGGATCAAGCTGGGACAGGGGGGCGGCGTTCAGGGACATGAGAGATTTTCGATTTAGGATTCTCGATTTTCGATTAAGGTCCAAGCAGAGCGGACCGGAAATCAAAAATCGAGAATCGAAAATCGAAAATCAGGCCTTCCGGCCCTCCACGAGTGTCTTAAGGAAGGCCACGATGGCCGGCACAGCCTCGACCATTTCGTCGCGCACAGATTCGTAAAGCTTCAGCGGGCCGCCGTAGGGGTCGCCGATCTCCTTGCTGGCCGGCGGAGGCAGGAAGTCGCGGAACAGGTAAAGATGCTCCGGCACCGGCCGGGCCCGGGCGCGGATGATGCTGCGGTGCGACTCGGTCATGCCGAAGACCACGAGGGCATCGTCGAGCATCTTCTGGGTGAGGCCCTGGCTGTGCAGGTGGCTGATGTCGATGCCCACCTTGCGGAGCGCCACCACGGAGTTTTCGGAGATTGGTTCGCCGGTGTGCGCGGCGACGCCGGCGGAAATGACCTTCAGGCTGCGGAGCGGCTCGGGCTGGGCTTGGAGCGCGTGGGCGAGCAAACCCTGACCCATCGGGCTGCGGCAGATGTTGCCGGTGCAGACGACGAGGATGTGGCCGGGCGTGGGCATTTAGCGGAGGACAGTGGGCTGAGGACGGAGGACAGCCAAGGCAGGAAATGGACCATGCCAGCGCGCGCAGGGACGTCAAATCACCGCTTCAGGGCCTGCAGTGCCCGGTGCAGGTGCAGGGCGCGCTGGAGCACGCGGTCGGTCAGGCGAGCCGGTTTTTCGGCGGCCGGGGCGGACGAGACCACGGGCGGAATCACTTCGGTCTGGCCGTTCTTGAACTCCAGCACGAGCGCCGCCTCGTCGTAGCGCTCCTTGTCCATCTTGCCGGAAATGAGTTCGGCGAGAGGCGTGCCTTGCGTCAGTGCATCGAAGGCGCGGCGGTCGTCCGCGGCGGTCTGCAACACCACGACCTGCGGCTCGGGGCGCGAGCCCTTCACCCCGAGGGTGATGAGTTTGGTCTGGCTCGAAGCGATCGCGCCGACGACCGGCACGGGTGTGGCGGGGCTGACCAGAACATAGAGTCGCGGTTTGGCCGGGTGGGTGGCCAGTTCCTGACGCAGCGTTTCGCCGGCATCGCGTTCGTCGAGCGGGTAGCGCAGGTCGAGCACGAGCGCACGGGACTTGAGCAACGCGCTGGCGATGGCCTCGCGCTCCAGGACGATGGAGTGGATGCGCAGGTAACTGACGTCGGCGGCGAGCTCGACCGGGGTGGCGGCGCGGGCCAGCGGGCCGAGCACGGAGGACAGGAGACACAGGACGGACAGCAGCGGTCTCATTGGCGGTTCAACTGACGGGCGCCGATGTCGCGGCGGTAGTATTTCGAGACACACTGGATCGCCTCGCAGGCGGCGTAGGCGCGGTCGGCGGCTTCACGCAGTGTCGGCGCGAGCGCGGTGACGCCGAGCACGCGGCCGCCGTTCATCACAATCTGGCCGGTGGCGTTCTTTGCGGTGCCGGCGTGGTAGATGAAGGTGGCAGGGGGAAGGGAGGAGGGAGAAGGGAAAGTGATGACATCACCTTTCGGGTAGGCGTCGGGATAACCCTTCGCGGCGACGACGACGCAGATCGCAGCCTCGGGGCGCACGTCGAGTTGCGCGCCGTGCAGTTCACCGCGGGCGGCGGCCCACAGGAGCGCGAGCAGGTCGTTCTTGATGCGTGGGAGCACGACCTGCGTCTCGGGGTCGCCGAAGCGCGTGTTGTATTCGAGCACGCTTGGGCCGTCCTTGGTCAGCATGATGCCGATGAACAGCGTGCCGCGGAAATCGATGCCCTCGCTCGCGATGGCGTCCACGGAGGGCTTTACGATCTCGCGGTCGATGCGGGCGAGCAGGTCGGGCGTGACGACCTCGGCGGGCGAGTAGGTGCCCATGCCGCCGGTGTTGGGACCGGTGTCGCCGTCGCCGATGCGCTTGTGGTCCTGCGAGACGGGCAAAATGACGTAGTCGCGGCCCGACACGACGACGAGGATCGAGGTCTCGTCACCGAACATGCAGTCCTCGACGAGGATCTGGCTGCCAGCGGAACCGAATTTGTTGCCCGCAAGCATGTCTCGCACCGCCGCCTCGGCCTCGACGAGCGTCTGGGCGACGATCACACCTTTGCCGGCCGCGAGACCGTCGGCCTTGATCACGATCGGCGCGCCGCGCTGGCGGACGTAGGCGAGGGCGGGCTCGATCTCGGTGAAGATGCCGGCCGGGGCGGTCGGGATCTTGTATTTTAGGAGGATCTGCTTGGTGAAAACTTTGGAGGCTTCGAGGCGGGCGCCGTCGGCCTTGGGGCCGTAGGCGGGAATGCCGGCCTTCGTGAGCGCGTCCACGAGGCCAAGTGAAAGCGGCACCTCGGGGCCGACGACCACGAAGTCGACCTTCTCCCGCTGTGCAAGGGCGACGAGGCCGGCGATGTTGTCGGCGGCGACAGGAAAACAGGTGGCGTCGGCGGCGATACCGGCGTTGCCGGGTGCGCAGAGCAGCCGGGGCTTGGCTGGAGACAGGGCAAGCGCCTGGGCAAGCGCGTGCTCGCGCCCGCCGGAACCGACGATGAGGACGGTGGAGGGAAGTTGTTTAACCACGGATGACTCCAAGATGGGCACGGATGAGGCCAGTCGTAAAGCTGAGTCTCAAAGGTGGTGAGCGGTTTAAGCACTGAAGACATGGAATACAGAGGGGAGAGGGGAAAGTTTGTGCGATTCTTGAACCGGTGGGCGGTTAGAATGTGAACCACTCATTACTTCATGTTTTTTAAGCCTCAGTTCTATCTTAGCCTGTTCGTGTTCCTTGCTGGTCCAATCCTCTTTGCCGAAAATACAGGGCCGCAGACGGTTGAAGAGTTGCGGCAGGCGATAGAGAAAGTGCTTAAGGAAAGGCAAACGCCGGGAGCAGCAGTCGCGATTGTGTCCCGAGACAAGATTGAGTGGATGGCCGGACTGGGCTTGGCGGACGAGGCGGCTAATCAGCCCGTGACGACCAAAACGATTTTTCGCATCGGCTCGACGTCAAAGGAGTTTGTGGCACTCGCAGCACTGAAGTTACAGGAGGAAGGGAAACTGAAGCTGACCGATACGTTGCGGCAATGGGTGCCGGAATATCCTGTGGAGAACGCTTGGGAATCCACGGATCCGGTGCGCCTCGTGCATTTGCTGGAGCAAACCTCTGGCATCCCCGATTGTCGTTTCAGCGAGTATGCACACAATGATTCCACTCCGGTCACGCTGGCCCAGGCGCTGAATTTTGCCCCGCAATACCGGGTCATCCGCTGGCGTCCCGGTTCGCGCTACGCCTACAGTAGCGTGGGACCAGCCTTGGTGGCGGCCGTGATCGAGAAAGCATCGGGGCAACGCTTCGAGGACTATGTCCGCGACAATTTTTTTGTCCCACTCCAGATGCACACCGCGAGCTACTTTCTGACGCCGGAAGTGCAATCGAACCTGACCACGATGTATTGGAGCCGAAGCCACAAAGTAGCGTCTTATTCCCACCTCATCTATCGTCCCTCGGGTGCCGTGAACGCCTCGGTCGAAGACATGGCCAACTACGTGCGCTTTCATCTGATGCGCGGCAGTTTTGATGGTCGGCAGATTCTGCGGGAAGCATCGATCGACCGTCTCGAAGTGCCGACCACTTTACCGTCGGCTCAAGCGGGGGTGACGGTTGGCTATGGCTTGTATAACCGCGCGATGTTCTCGCGCGGTTACGAGTGGCATGGCCACAATGGCAATCATGACGCATGCTTCGTGACCATGGAATATTGTCCGGAGCTGGGCATCGGCCTGGTGGTCATGCTCAACTCAAATAACGTGAGCGCTTTTGCCAGGGTAAATAATTTGGTGCGGCTGTACGCGATGCGCCATGCCCCGGAGAAGGCGTCCCCGCCCGCGGGTCCGATGCCGGCAATTGTGAATCAGGATTTCAACGGCCTCTATGCCAATATCGCTCCGCGTGATGAAGGATATCGCGACTTCATGGAGTATTTCGGGAGCATTCGAAAAATCCGGGTGGAGGAGAAGGAAATGATCATGATGCGGGGGGCATTGAGGTGGGTGCCGGTGTCCGGTAATCTTTTTCGCCTGCATGACGGCGCGAAGCCGGAACTCGCCGTGATCACGGGAGAGAACGGCGAAACGCTACTGCAATGCTATTTGGGCACCTTCCGGCGCATCTCGAAGTTTGGATTTTGGTCCGTGCAATACGGAATGCTTTACTCGTTCGGTATCTTGCTGAGCTCGGTGCTGTTCGCGGTGGTCTGGGGGCTTCGTCTGGCGTTCGGACGATTGAAGAATGCCGGCCCGCTTGGACCGCGGACATGGCCCTTGGTGGGTGTGGTCGGGATCGTGGGTTTTATCGCCTTCTACCTCAAAGTCCAGGAGGGGCATATCCACATCGTGGGCACAATGAATATCTGGTCGGTCGGATTGATGCTCGACACCCTACTGATTCCGCTAAGCGCAACCTTTTGCGTGGCGGGGCTTTGGCGCCACCGCAAGACGCCGATGAATCGCGTGGCCTACTGGCATGCCGTACTCGTGACGCTCGGTCTTGTTTTTATCACCGGTTTTGGCCTGGCCTGGGGACTCATCGGAATACGCACTTGGGCTTGAAACCAAAGGAATGGGTTTGAGCGGAAAAAAGGAAAAAAAGGAATATTTGTGCGGTTTTTCTGCGGGGCGCGGTTATAAGGGTTAAGCCCGCATGCCCACTGATGCCGAACTCCTCCACCGTTACGTCAAAGCGCACGATGAAAGGGCCTTTTCCGAATTGGTCCGGAGACATCTCAATCTAGTCTATGCCGCGGCCCTGCGACGGACCCATGGGCGCACCCATGTGGCGGAGGAAATCGCACAGAAAGTATTCACTGATCTCGCACATAAAGCGGCCTCGCTGCAACACCACCCGGCATTGATAGGGTGGCTTCATCGCAGCACCCGCTATGCGGCGATTGATGCCGCCCGAAGCGAGATTCGTCACCAAAAACTCACCCAATCGTTCACTGCCATGGCGGATGATTCCTTAGACGCGGAACCCCAGGCCGACTGGGGAAATCTGCGCCCGGTGATTGATGAAGCCATGGATGATCTCAAGGAGGCGGACCGTCAGATTATGCTGTTGCGCTATTTTGACGGGCTAAGCTTTGCCGCGGTGGGCGAGCGCATGAATCTATCCGAAAACACAGCCCGGATGCGCACAGAGCGGGCTCTCGACAAACTTCGCGCGCAGTTGGGTAAGCGGGGGGTCTCCTCCACGACGGCGGCCTTGGGCCTGTTGTTGGCGAACCAGACGCTGGCGACTGCTCCTGCTGGACTGGCGTCCAGCGTGACCGCAGCGGCGATAGCGGCGGCCCCGGCTGGCACCCTCGCATCGCTACTGGGCCTTTTGGCTTTGAATAAAGTGGCTGCGGTTTGGATCGGGGCGGGATTAGTGGCAGGATTTACCAGCTTGGGCTGGTCCCTATCGGAAGCACGTGCCAGCCGTGGCGAATTGGCTGTCCTGCAGGCTGAAAACTCCCGGCTCTCCGTCGCCATGGCGGCTTTGCGAGATCAGCCTGTGATTGACCCGGCAACACCCAGGATGGCCGCGTCGGCAATGCCCGCCGCGCTCCTGGTTGAAGGGCGGACAACAGAAAAACAGGCGGAAGTAATAGGAAGGCATAGCGACCATGGCCAGGCGACGGCAGAGGATGCCTTGCTGAGTTATGCCTGGGCGCTCGATGCGGGCAACGCCGTTGCTTTGGGCAATCTGATCACCTTCGACGAAGCAGGGCAGAAGGAGTTGGAAGGGCTGTACGCCCGAGCGCCCGAATCGATCCGGGCGCGATACCACACTCCGCAAGAACTCTTCGTTCATGCGCAGTTGATTGCCGCTGTGTTGAAACCTCCGACCGGCGTCGAGCAGATCAGGAAGTACGTCGCGACGGACGTCAGCCCTGAGCGGGTGGTGTTGCGCAAAGCTGGCTCGACAGGAAGTGGCGCCCCTATGGTGCGAACTGCGGACGGTTGGAAGATACAGTTTTCGATCAGACCAGGAGGTGATGCTGGACTGATGAAGCTACTGAATAATGAAATCGTGGTGAAACTGGGCCTGAACTGAACGACCGCCATGGCCTTCTTGAAGATAACCCTGATCTCTACCTTGGTCTCCTTAGTCGGCGTGCTTTGCAGCCAGTACTACGCGCGATTGGAACGCGACCACGAGAGAGCGCGTTTGACTAAGGAAAACGCACAGATGCGAAGGGTCATCAGTCAACGGGAGCCCTCTCGACCGTTGGCACTTGATCCTGCGGTTCAAAGCGCAGCGAGCAACCAGGCAGGCGCTCCGACTAAAGTGAACTCCCGACCCGTTACCGATCGGCCGCCGCCAGCGGGTGGGAGCCGACGTTGGCCAGTGAGGGTCTATTTCAATGCAGGACAGGCGACCCCGATAGCCACCTTGCAAACCATGGCCTGGGCTTGCGACCAAGGCGACGTTGGGACGATGGCGAGACTTTTCATTTTCGATGATGAGGCCAGACCCAGGGCCAACGCAATTTATACTGCCATGCCGACCGAGATACGCGCCGAGTGGAGTTCCGTCGAGGAGGCGGCCGCTGCCATCATCGTGCACAATGGCATCGAACAGCCTTATCCGGGAAGCGAAGTTCTGGCGCTGGCCAAAATCGAGCCGATAACGAAGGGAAGGGTCACGCTAAAGCTGCCCGGCGCCATCGTTTCCGGGCTGCAGTTTCGGCAAACAGCCGAGGGGTGGAAATATGTGATCATCGGCGACGTCGTTGATGACTACATCAAAAAAATGTCGCAACCTCCCCCGCAGCGCTGATCTGTAACGCATTGGGGCGCGCACTTCGGAGTTGTTGGCATTCGGGGGATTTTGCGGGTGTTTGGCAGAAAAATTGTGCGGTTTTTTCTGGAGGTCCGTTTATGGAGTGTAACCGCATGTCACCCGATGCCGAACTCCTCCGACGCTATTCCCGGCAACACGACGAACGGGCCTTTGCTGAACTTGTGCAGCGCCACCTCGGCCTGGTGTATGCCGCCGCCTTGCGTCGGACGGGCGGCCGTGTGCACCTCGCCGAGGATATCTCGCAAAAAGTGTTCATCGAACTGGCGCGTAGAGCCACACAACTTGACCGGCACCCGGCGCTGGTCGGCTGGCTCTACCGCTGCACCCGAAATGCGGCGATTGACGTGATGCGCGCGGAGCAAAGCCGTCAGCGCAGCGCGCAAGCCTTCGCCAACATGCCTGACACCGTCCCCGCGGATTTTTCGATCGATTGGGAGCGTTTACGCCCGGTGCTCGACGAGGCGCTGGACGAACTGAAGGAGTCGGACCGCGAGGCCATGTTGTTGCGCTATTTCGAGGGCCTGAGCTTCGCCGAGGTCGGAGCACGGATGAACCTGTCGGAGAACGCCGCCCGCATGCGCACGGATCGGGCGCTGGAAAAGCTTCGGTTTCACTTGGGGCGGCGGGGTGTCACTTCGACCACGGTGGCGTTGGGTCTACTACTAGCCAACCAGGCGTTTGCCCTGGCACCTGCGGGTCTGGCGTCGAACGTGACCTCCGCCGCTCTCGCTGCCGCTCCGGCGACCGGAGGCGTTGTTTCTTTCCTTCTTATGAGCAAAATAACCGCCCCCGCGCTCAGCGCGGTGATTGCCGCCGGCGTCACCGCCCTTGTCTGGACCTCCGTTGTGCCCACTGTCAGCGCCGAGGAGCTGGCCACGCTCCGCGCCGAGAACGCGCGCCTCGCGCAGGCCACGGCAGCCGATGCGCCGGCCGAGAAGGTGGACGCCGTGGCCAGGGAATTTGCCACGACTGCTACCGGAATTGCCCGCGTGCTGGAGGAACGCCACGCCGCTCGGGTGGCCGGCGCGACGGCCGGTGGGACGAGTTCCGTTTCGGCCGGTGCGTCCGACGTAACTCCCCGCGGCCATCGCAATCACGGCATCGCGACTGCACGCGACGCGTCGTTCACTTTTGCCTGGGCCAGCGACATCTGCGATCCCGACGAACTGGCCAAGGTTATCACCTTCGATGCCGCCGCCCGGGCGAAGGCGCTGGAAATTCTGGCCACGATGCCGGAAGCCATCCGGACCGAGTATCCGACGCCGGAGGCTTTTTATGGTCTGGTGCTGGCGGCCACTTGCCTCGAGGCGCCGCCCCCGGGTGCCGACCTGATCGAGCGGTTCATGGTGGAAGTCGAACTCAAGCCCGACCGGGTGGCCATGCGCCGCAAGGGCAGCGACCACAACAATCACGAGTATCAGCTGACTGCTGATGGCTGGAAATACGTCATCCCCGAGGTGGGCGTCATCCACATGCCGAAAAACCTCAACAGCCAGACGCTCGCCAAGCTGGTTCAAAAATAACGTCCATGTCTCCGTTGAAAACCTCCCTGATCGTGGCCGTGGTGTCGGCGGTGGTCACCGCTGGCGGGCTTCATTACTTCCAGCAAGGCCGCGCCCGGGAGGCGCGCCATCTGCGTTCGCAGAACAGCCGCATGCTGCTCGAGGCCCATCAGCGCGTCATGGCCCGGCAGTCGGCCGTTCCGCCGCCGACTTCGAGCGACTCAGTCGCCGCGGGAACGGCTTCCTCCCCTGCGGCCACGCCGGTTTCGCGGATGGCCGAGTATTACCGCAACGAGGGCAACGCCACGCCGCTGGCCACCTTGCAGACCTTCGCCTGGGCCTGCGATCGCGGCGACATCGAGGCCGTGCAGCGCCTGCTGTTCGTCGAGGAAGCCGCCCGGCCCAAAGTCGAGGCCTTCGTGGCCGCCTTGCCTGAAAACGTCCGGGCCCAATGGAAGTCCGTGGACGAAACCGTGGCGGCCTTGCTCACCGAGAGTGTCATGTCGCGACCTTTTCCGCGCCATGACATCCTGGCCACCGCGACACCCGAGGAAGTCAGCGTCGGTCGCATCCGGTTGCGCATGCCCAACGTCCCCCGCGACGGCACCGAGTATCAACAGACCGCCGAGGGCTGGAAATACGTCCTGACCGAGAAAGTCGTGGACGCCTACATCAGGCAGCACCGGGCGCCGGCGAAGTAACCAGCGGGCGCAGGCCCCAGAGGGCGAGGGAGACCGTGGACATCTTGGCGAGCTGCTCTATCGGGGCGCCGCCGAGCGTCGCGAACAGCAGGGCATCCATCTCGTGCAACGACAGGATGGCGGCGGTGGCGATCGCGGCGTGGCCGAGGAGTCCGAGCACGAGGCGGCGGTTGCGGGCTTTGAAGAGGATGAACGCGGCGAGCGAGGCCACGACGACGACGGTGACGACGATGGCGATCTGCTGGGGCAGGAGGCGTCCGTCGTAGAAGCCGTATTTTCGGGCAAACTGCCGGGCCAGCTCGCTCGCATAGGGTTCGAAGCGGAAAATCTCCGAGCCAGCGATGGCCAGGCTGGCGGTGATGAGGGCGAGAGAGCGTCCGCGTCCGTTTTTTTCTGAGTGATTCAGAAAACGTACAGCCAGGGCTCCCGCCACGATGAGCCAAAGCATGACCAGCAACCCGCGCAGGGCGGGGAGCTCCACGCGTGGGACTTCCGGGTCGGGCGTGTGGTCATGGACGTGAAGCGGGCGCAGTTCCCGGTCTGTAGCAGGGCCGACCTCGACCGGGATCGGTTCGGATTTGGCGACGTGGCTGCGATGTGCCCAGGCGCCGTCGGGCGAGACGTAAACGATGGCATGCACCGTCGCGAGGTCGGGGCGGGCGGGCACGGTCAGGAGGAACTCGATGACCTGACCCGCGGGGCCGATGACTTGCGAGCGCCCATGGCTGACCACGCGCAGCGACTGGTGGCGAGCGGTTGTGCCGTGGAGATCAAGGGTCAGCTTCCGGTCGCGGCTGATGCCGTTGGGCATCGCCCGGATTGTTACGGTTTCTCCGGGAGCTATCCGCGACGGTGCCTCCAGCATTAACCACAACGCCTGCGGTTTTGGCCGGGTGAGGATCAGCCAGGTGATGCCGCCGAGGATCAGGAGACCCGCGGCGAAAATCACCTGCTGGAGGGGTTTCATGGCCGCGGACGCGTCACAGCACCTTCAGCGTCCGGCGGTAGAAGGCGATGACCTCGGCGGGGTCGTCGGTGAAGAGGATGTAGTCGTTCATCCAGGCGGGGGCGCGCTTGTCCTTGATCATCGTGTTCACCTGGCGGCGGAGGTCGCCCCAGAACTTGGCGTTGAAAAACACGTAGGGGACGCGCGGGCGGATGCCGAGCTTGAGGTTGCAGAGCTCGATGCCGATCTCCTCCAACGTGCCAACGCCGCCGACGTTGAAGATGCAAAAGTCGGCCGCCTCGAACCATTTTTGGCGGAAGTGGCGCGAGCTTTCCTGGAAGGTGTTGAAGAAATCGACACCGAGCTCGGGCGGCTGAGCCTCGAGTTCGAGGAAGCACGCGCCGGTGAGCGCGCCCTTGCCGCGGGCCTGCTCGGTGGCGAGGCGCATCACGCCGCCGCCGCCGCCGGTGAGCACACCGAGGTTGGAGCCCATGAAGGTCGTGAGCTGGTGGACGAGCGCGGAGATGCGGTCGGTGTCGGCCTGGTCGAGGCCAACGGCCGAGCCGTAGAAGGCGAGGATCGTCGCCTCCTGGAATTTGCGGGCCATCTCCTCGCGCACGAAGAAACCGTGGTCGCGGCGGTAGGTGTGCAGGTAGAGGTCCTTCGTCTGCTCGTCATACCAGTAAACCGGGATGCCGAGCGAGTGGAGCATGTCGAGGCGGGCGTGCGCGTTGGACGACAGGAAGTAGCCGTGGGTGCGCGAGGCCTTGCGGAAGATGACGCGCTTGAGGCGCGAGTCGCCGAGGCGGGTGACGAGCTCGGTGTGTTCCAGCAGGTCGGGGAAGTAGTCCACGATCAGCGTGTCGGCGTCGGGCACGTGGGCGTCGAGGGCCTGGATCATGGTGCGCGCGCCGATCGGGCAGGCGTCCTTGGCGAGGAGCTTCTTGAGGTCCTCGTCGTTGGCGCGGATGAAGAGCGCGCGGTTCTCCATCGTGGCGCTCTGGCCGCGGACGCTGATCTTGGTGCGCGGCTTGGCCTCCGTGCTTTCGATGGCGGGGGCAGAGTCGAGGCACTTGTAGAGGCCCTTGGTCGTGGCCAGGAGACGCTGGCGTTTCTTGGCGAGGGTCTTGGCCTCGGCGTCCTCGGAGGGCGGCGCGCGGAAGATTTCGACCGAGACCATCGGGTTAACGACGGGTTGTTCGCCGGTGTTGTAGATCTCCAGCATGATGTTGGTGCCGGAGGTCTTGATCGGGTCGAGGAGCACGGCCGAGGTGTGCAGGCCGAAGTTGCCCTCGCCCGGACTGAGCACGACGAAGTGTTCGCGCAGATACATCGAGCAGCTGGTGAGCACGCCCGAGTGCGGCGCGATGGTGAGCGGCGCGGCGTCGTGACGCACCTGCACCTTGTCGAGGAAGCTGCGGCCCGCGTAGCCGGAGACGATGTGCTCGAAGTTCACCCGGATGAGCCGCGGGTTGAGCGTGTAGCTGACCGGGTGCGGCGTGAAGAACACGCGGCCGGAACTGTCGATCGAGATCGTGTTGGGCAGCTTGAGGTGGTTCTCGCGGATGGCGGTCCAGATCTCGGTGGCGGAGAGCTTGGCGGCGGCGGGCGCGTAGAAGAGGCGGCCGACGGGCGCACCCGGGCGCAGGAGCTTCTGCCAGTAGGGGGCGTTGGGGAAACTGTGGTCGTAAATGAAGGCCTCGGCGGTGAGGAGGAGGCGGTTGCCATCCACGGTCGGGGCGCCGCTCGTGATCATCTCGATGCCGATGCGGGCGAGTGAACTGCGCTCGGTGAAACGGAGGGCGGCAAGGTGGCTGCGGAGGAACTCCATCTCGGCCGGATGGCGCGGCCAGAAGGCGACGGTGAGGGTGAGACGGTCGGTGCCCTTGGCGCGGACGGTGAGGATCTGGCCGTCGGTGCTGTGCCAGAATTGGTTTTCGTTCATGGGATTGAGCAGGGTGGAAGCGGAGGCGGGGCGAGACAAGCCCGGGGTTGGATCGGTTCCCGCGCGAATCGCTGCCGCCTAAGGGGTTGATTTTTGCAGGGGGGCTGCGCAACTTCGGACTCTTTGACGGCACAAATCCACCCGGGCCGTTTCCCAACCGGGCTCCCCAATCCTACATGAAATTCACCTCTCGCATCGTTGCAGGCCTCGTCGGTCTGAGCTTGCTGGTCGCCGCTTCCGCTCAGGACGCGGTCAAATTTGAAGTTCCCGGCGTAACCTCGCCGAACAAGCCCGCTCCGGCCCCGGCGGCGTCAACCCCGGCCCCGAAGGCCGCGGCGCCCGCGTCGGCTCCCGCCGCCGCGGCTCCGGCGGCTGCCGCCCCCGGCGCGCCGACGAAGTTCACCGAGGCGCAGCTGATGGAGGCCTACGGCTACATTTTCATGCTGGAGACCCGCATGGCCACCCAGCTGCAGGCGCTGGAGATCACCCCGGCCCTCCGCGAATCGATGCTCCGGGGCATCGCCCTCGCGCTCAGTGGCAAGGACCTGCCCTACGACCCGCAGCAGGTTCAGGTGCAGCTGCAGGAATTCATGGGCAAGAAGCAGGAGGTTTTCCTTGGCAAGATCCGCGCGGCCCAGCTGGCTGCGGGCACCGAGTATTTCACCAAGCTGAAGGAGAACAAGAACGCCGTGGTGCTGCCGAGCGGGCTCGTTTATGAGGTGGTGCAGGCCGGCAAAGGTAATGCGCCGAAGCCCGGCCAGGTTGTCAGCATCCGCTACACCGGCGCGCTCGTGAACGGCCAGGTGTTTGATTCGAATGTCGAGGCGCCGCAGCCGGCGGACCTGCTGCTGCAGGCGGCCACGCCGCAGAGCCCGCAGGGCATCATTCCCGGCCTGTTCGAGGGCCTCCAGAAGGGATCGGTCGGCAGCAAGCTGAAGCTGCACATCCCGCCCGCGCTCGCCTATGGCGACAACGGCGCCCCCGGCGCCATTCCGCCCGGCGCCACTCTCGTCTTTGACGTCGAAATCGTCGGCATCAAGGATGCGCCTCCCGCTCCCGCGGCCAAGTAACCGCCCTTCTGCATTTCGCTTTCCGCAACGCCTCCCTTCATGGGGGGCGTTTTTGTTTTGCCCGGTCCGTGACGCGCAACGCTGCGAAGCGGACTTGCGCCGGGGCGGGGCGGACCCTTCGCTTGCGGCCAAGGATGGACACCAACCTCTACCTCGTCGGTTTCATGGGCACGGGCAAGAGCACCGTCGGCCGGCTCGTGGCGCGGCAGGTGGGCTTCGACTTCGTGGACAGCGACCACGAGATCGAGCGGCTGCAGGGCAAACCCGTGTCGCAGATCTTCGCGGAGCAGGGCGAAGCGGCGTTCCGAGCAATGGAGCGCGGGTTTGTCGAGCGCGGGCATCCGGCGAAACGCTGCGTGGTGTCGTGCGGCGGCGGCCTGATCGTGCCGCCCGGCATGCTGGAGCTGCTGCGTGGGCGCGGCGTGGTGGTCTGCATGCATGCCCCGATCGACACGATCATCCAGCGTACGCTGCACGCGACGCACCGGCCCTTGCTGGCGGTGGAGAATCCCGAGCAGCGCCTGCGCGACCTCTACGCCCAGCGCGAGGCTCTTTACCGCCGGTCGGGCACGCTGGTGCTGACCGACAAGCGGCCGTTGCGTGAAATCGCGGCCCATGTGCTGCGCGTGTATCGTCAGGAAGCCGCGTCGTTCGGCAAGAAATGACCACGCAGGCAGGCCCGGTGGTGACGGGAGCGCAGCGCGAAAAACTGCGCGAGCAGCTGCGGGCCCTGGGTTTTGATGCCGTGCGCTTTGCGGCGGCGACCCGGCCAGGCGGCGAATCTTTGCGTTCGTGGC
This sequence comes from Oleiharenicola lentus, assembly GCF_004118375.1. Lineage (NCBI taxonomy): Bacteria > Pseudomonadati > Verrucomicrobiota > Opitutia > Opitutales > Opitutaceae > Oleiharenicola > Oleiharenicola lentus. The sequence continues at coordinate 546,959 of NZ_SDHX01000002.1, read as the reverse complement.
TCGAAGCCGGCCACCACGCCGACATGGCCTGGATCGAGCGTGGGGCGGAGAAGCGCGGCAACCCGGAGCTGGTGCTGCCGGGCGTGCGCAGCGTGATCATGCTGGGCGTGAACTATTGGTCCGGGATTGAGACCAAGGGTCCGAAGTGGGCGCGTTACGTCCTGCACACGGACTACCACGACACGATCAAGGCCGGCCTGGCCGCGGCAGGGCGATTGTTGGAGCAGGAATACGCCGCGGAGGCGGCGGACTACCGGTATTACGTGGACACCGGGCCGGTCTTGGAGCGCGGGTGGGCGGCACGCAGCGGGCTTGGGTTTCGTGGCAAGAACGCCATGCTGATCTCGCGTGAGCACGGCAACTGGCTGTTCCTCGCGTGCATTCTGACGCGCCTGGCCATCGAGCCCGATACGCCGCTGCGTCCGGAATTCGCGCGGCCGGGCGCCGAGGAGCCGGCGGGCTTGCTGTGCGGGAAATGCACCCGCTGTCTCGACGCGTGCCCGACGCAGGCCTTTCCGGAGCCCGGTGTGGTGGACGCTCGCCGTTGCATCTCCTACCAGACGATTGAGAACAAGGGTCTCATCCCGCGCGAACAGCGCGCGGGTATCGGCACGCGGATCTACGGGTGCGACGTGTGCCTGGAGGTTTGCCCGTGGAACCGATTTGCGCAGGAGGGGCGGCGCGTTCTGCTATCGGTGCGCGGGGAGGTTGCCGAGTTGTCGCTCCAGGAAATCCTCGAGCTTACGCCGGTGCGGTTCGCGGCGGTCTTCAAGGGCACGGCGGTCAAACGGCTGAAACTGTCCGGTCTTTTGCGCAACGCCTGCGTCGTGGCTGGCAATTCCGGGGATGGAACGCTGCTGCCGGCTCTCGTCGGCCTGGCCACGCACGAATTGCCCTTGGTGCGGGCACACGCCGTCTGGGCCGTGCGGCGGCTGGCGGGGGGCGGGGCCGGGACGTTGCTGCAGGCCGCGCGGAGCCACGAGTCCGACGCGACGGTGTTGGCGGAATACGAGGGCGTGGCGTAGGACAGATTAAGCAATAACGAGGCGGTTTACCTGTAGGGCCGGACCTTGGTCCGACCTCGCACACTAGTTCTTCGCAAGCGACGAACCTACAAACGGGCATCCGCCAGCGCGGTTAAACTTCAATCTGAACCGCACTAGGTCTTCGCGAAGAGTTCCTTCATTCGCGCCGTGAGGGCTGCGGGCGGGCGGACCGGTTCGCCGGATTTGTTGATGAAGGCGTGGGTGGTAAACCCGGTGACCAGCAGCTCCTCGCCGCGGCGCACCTCGTATTCGAGGTGGATCCGGAGAGCGGGGCGTTCCTTGAGCCGGGTGATGATCGTCAGTTCGTCGTCGTAGCGGGCGGGGCGCTGGTATTTCACGCCGACCTCGATCACCGGCAGCATGTAACCCTGCGCTTCGAGATCGCGGTAGGGAAAGCCGCATTCCTTGAGCAGGGTGGTGCGGCCGACCTCGAACCACGGGAGGTAGTTGCCGTGGTAGACGATGCCCATCATGTCGGTCTCGGCGTAGCGGACGGTGATCAGCGTGTGGGATTCAATCATGGCTTCAGGTTGCAGGCGGGGGCGACGGTTGTCCAAACAAGGCGACGGCCGAGTCCTGCCAGGTCCGGGCCAGGGCGCGGGCGCGGCCGGCTTCGCCCAGTTTCCGGCGCAGGGCCGGGTCGGCGAGCAGGCGGGCGAAGGCCTGAGTCAGGGCGGACCGGTCACCCGGTTGCACAAGCAGGCCGGTTTCTTCATGCACCACGGCCTCGGGCACACCGCCGATGGCATGGGCCACAATCGGCAGACCGTGGGCCCCGGCTTCCAGATAAACGAGACCGAAGCCCTCCACGCTGTGGCGGTGGGGCATGCTGGTCATGGCAAAGATGTCCGCCTGGGCGTAGACCTCGCCCAGTTTTTCATCGGGGATGTCGCCGAGGAATTTCACGGGGAAATCGGCACTGGCGGCGGCCTCCGCGAGCGCGCGGTCGTAGTTCTCCTTACCGTGGGCGCCGACCAGCCGGTATTCGAGGTTGGCGCGGGCAGAGGGCGGCAGGGCCTTGAGAGCGTGGAGGACTTCCAGCTGGCCCTTGCGGGGATTGAGCCGGGCAACGGTCAGGATGACGGTTTTAGCCCCGGGGGCGGCCAAGGGGGCGGATTGCTTGAGCCGCAAATCGGGGCGCAACGCACCGGGAGTGACGACGACCTTCGCGGCGGAGGAGGGGAAGTGTTGTTCCAGCAGCTGGCGGGCGTAATCGCTGACCACGCTGATGCGGTCGGTCTGGAAAAGCAGGTGGTTGGTGCTCCACCGCAGCAGGCGGCGCGAGCCCAGGCGCTGGATTTCCGAACCGTGGAAGGTGAGCATCAGCCGGGCAGGGCGGATCGTGTCGAAATACTGCAGCAGCAGCATTGCCAGCAGCGGACCGGGCTCCGGGATGTAGAGAGTCGCCTGGTTCAGGCGTTGGCCCTGACGTAAGAGCTCACGCGCCATGCGCCATTGGCTGAGCAGGCCGTGGTTGCCGGCCAGGTTCAGGCGGCGCACCAGAAATGGCCAGGCTTGCTCCTCCGTTCCCGGGGGCAGCGCGGGAGCCCAGACTTCCACCTGATAGCCCAGCTCTTGGGCGGCTCGCGCCATTTCCGCGCAGTAAACCGCGATTCCGCCGCGATGCGGTTGGAACTCGTGAGTGGCTAGAATCAGTGTGGGCGCAGAGTCCGAGGGCGGCATGGGGTTCAATGGGATATGCACTCGGGCCTGAGGCCGTCGGGTCCGGCATGTCGCAAGGCAACCTTGTCCAAGTCAATCAGCTAAAATTTTACTCTCACGTTGCGTATTTCTACGAGGGCAGCGGAGGGTTTTTGGGGTTTACTTGTCTTTGGGATGTAACATACCTGAAGCCAATGGCACAGTCCGTTAACACCCAGTCCGGAGTCACTCTCAAGCCGTTCACCGCCGAGGATGATGCCAACCTAAGAGAGGCTCTGAAGCGCTGCTCAGCAGCGACTTACGAGGCGGCGGCGCAGTTTCGCAAAACGGGCAACACGGAACATCTTCCGGCCATCGTCTTGGGTATCATTGAGCGCTATGTGGAGCCCGATCTGCGGGCGAAGCTGAAGGATGCCGACGATGATCTCCGCATTATCGAGGATCTGGGCATCGACTCCCTCACGATGATGGAAATCGTTATCCTCGTGGAGGACGTGCTCCAAATGTCCATCAACAACGAGGAGTTGCGCCACTTGCGCACCGTGGGAAACGTCAAGGCCTTCATCGAGAGCAAGGTCCGCGGTCTGCCCCTGCCGAAACCCACCAAGTTCATTCCGATCGAGCAGATTGTGTCGATCATGCCGATCCAGCCGCCCTTCCTCTTCCTGGGCGAAGCTTCGGTCAATGCCCATGGCGCCAACGCCAAATACAAGGTCAGCGGCCAGGAGTTTTTCCTGCAGGGACACTTCAAGGACAACCCCGTGCTGCCGGCTTCCATCATGCTCGAGGCCTTGGGCCAGCTGGCGGTCCTTTTCCTGCTCGAAGGTCAGGTCGGCGAGGCCGGCAAGACGGTTGATCACCGCACCATTTTCTTCACCTCCTGCGAAGGTGTCCGTTGCCACCGCGTGTGCCGTCCGGGCGATGTGCTCAGCCTGTCGATCAAGCCCAAGCGGCTGAAGTCGCCGCTGGCGACCTTCGAGGGCCAGATCCGCGTTGGTCAGGAAAAGGCGGCCATCGCCGAGGAAATCACGCTGACCTTTGCCTACGTCGAGGAAGTGGCCCAGCCGCCCACGCCGCAGGTTGCGCCGGCGGAGCAGGCGGTGGCGCTCAATCCCGCCAAGTCTGCGGTCAACGCCTGAGTGGCGTTGCCGCGGTGGTTGACCGTCGGCGCAAAAGCACTTTGATGCGTCGAAATTTGGCGGTCTGGCCCGAGTCCTGCCCGTTTGCCTGATTCCTTCATGCCGAAAGTCTATATCACCGGAGTGGGATTTATCACGAGCATCGGCAACGATGCCGCCTCGGTGTCGGAAAGCCTGCGCGAATTGCGCCATGGCATGGAGCTATACCCGCCGTTCCAGAAGCCCGAGGTGCCGGTCAAGGTTGCCGCCCCGATCCGGGATTTCCAGACCGACTCCATCGACCAGGAGGACTGGGTCTTTCCCGCCCGCTACCGCATCAAGCGCGAGTTGCTCCGCGGCATGGCCCCGCACGGGGTTTACGCCTACTGCGCCATGCAGCAGGCGATTGAGGATGCGAAGCTCACGGAGGCCGAGGTTTCCAACCCTGACACCGGGCTTTACGCCGCCTCGGCCGGATCGCCCTTCCTGCTCGGCTATCACCTCGAGCGCATGCGCAAGATGGGCGTGATGCGCTGTCCGCCGCTGGGGATCGTCGCCTCGATTTCGGGCACGGTTAACTTCAATCTGGTTTCGCATTTCAAAATCCGCGGAGCCTCCACGGGGTTCTCCTCGGCCTGCGCTTCCTCGGCCCATGCCCTGGCCTTCGCCCATGACGAGATCGCGCTGGGCCGGCAGAAACGCATGTTCGTGATCGGGGCCGAGGACGGCAATGTGGAGAGCATCCTGCCGTTCGCCGGCATGCGCGCCCTGTCGCTGCAAAACGATCCCTCCATCGCCTCCCGCCCTTTCGACAGTGCGCGCGACGGTTTCGTTGGCACCGGCGGAGCCACGGTGCTGGTCATGGAAAGCGAAGACGAGGTCGCCCGCCGCGGCGCCAAGGTCTATGGCGAGATGGCCGGCTGGGGCCAGGCCTCGGATGGATACAATGTGGCCATCTCCCATCCCGACGGCGACGGTTTGCGCACCGCGATCGAAAACGCCCTGCGACTTTCCGAGGTTGCGCCCGAGGAGGTGGACTACGTCAACGCTCACGCCACCTCGACCCCGATCGGCGACATCTCCGAGGCCAAGGCCCTCCGCACGATCTTCAAGGGCAACCCCTCGCGTCCGGCCATCAGCAGCACCAAGGCCCTGACCGGGCACGGCCTCTCGCTGGCCGGTGCGATGGAGGCTGGTTTTTGCGCGCTCGCGATGAAGGAGGGGTTCATCCCCGGTTCCGCGCATATCAGCAACCTCGACCCCGCCTGCGCGGGCTTGAACATCATCCGGGCCACGCTGCCGCAACGTCCCAATGTCGTGATCAGCAACAGCAGCGGCTTCGGCGGTGCCAACGTCTGCCTCGTGTTCAAGGCCGGTTGATCCGCATGAGCGCCGGTCCGCTTTCCTCCCGCTACCGCACCGCCTTTGTCACCGGTGCCAGCACCGGGCTGGGGTTGGCTTTCAGCCACATGCTGCTGCAGGAGGGCGTCCAGGTGTGGGGCACGGCGCGCGATCCCGGCCGGTTGCCGGCCTGCGTCGGGTTTCATCCCGTGCGGCTGGATCTGGCCGACGGGGAACGGGCCGAGGCGGCCTTTCGTGAGGCGGAACGGGCGGCGGGCGGATTTGACCTGGTCATCAACAACGCCGGCTTTGGCGTTTTCGGGGCCTTTGCGCCAACGGAGTTTGACGCGTGGGAGGAGCAGTTTCGCGTGATGCTGGTGAATACCGCGCGGCTCGCCCATCTCGGGTTGCGCGGCCTGCTGCTCCGCCAGCGGGGGGCCCTCGTCAACGTGTCTTCCCTTGCCGGTGAGTTCAGCCTGCCCTACCAGCCGGTCTATAACGCGGTGAAGGCGGGCCTGTCCGCGCTCAGTGAAAGCCTCATGTATGAGGTCAAGGGGACCGGTGTGATCGTGATTGATTTCCGGCCCGGGGATTACCGCACCGATTTCGAGGGCTCTGTGCGCCGCCCGGACCAGCCGGGGCTCGATCCGCTCAACGCCGGTCGCATGGCCCGGGCTTGGACCGCCTTCGAGCGGATGATGCGCAGCGGCCCGCCGCCGGTGCATGCGGCGGAATCGCTCAAGCGCGCCCTGCGAGCCGGATGCAGCCGCACGGTGCGCACGGGACGTCCCTTCCAGGCGGTGGTGGCGCCCTTGCTCGCGCGCTTCGGATCATTGGCGCTGAAGCGGCGGATTCAGGAGAGCTACTTCGGCCTATGAATCAGCCGCGTGTCCGAATCCTTGTCCTGACCTCCAGCACCGGCGCGGGCCACGACACGCGGGCGCAGGCCTTTGCCGAGTGGTGCTTTGAGCTTTACCGTCACAACGTGGACGTGCGGATCGAGCAGATGCTGGAGAAGTCGTCGGGGCTCTTCAGCGCGGGGGTGCGCTTCTACAACTGGATCCAGCAAAAGTCACCGTGGCTGCACAAGGCCTACTTCCTCTTCGTGGAGATGCTCAGCCTGCTCAACCGGCGATCCGTGGCGATCGGACGGGGCTACTACGAGAAAACCCTGTGCGAATACCAGCCGCACCTCGTGTTCAGCGTGCATGACTGCCTCAACCGCGGATATTTTCAGACCGCCCGCCGCATCCTCGGGCGCGACAAGGTCCGCTGTGCCACCTACTGCGGCGAATTTTCCGGCGGCTTTGGCTACAGCATCAACTGGGTCGAGCCGACCGCGGATCTCTACATCTCGCGCACCCCGACTGCCCGCGACTACGCCGTGAAGCTGGGCATGCCGCCCGCCCGCACGCGCGTGCGCGGGCACCTCATGCGCCCCCGCCAGCACACCGCCTTCATGCTGCCGCCGGAGCGGCTCGCTTATCGCGAACGCGTGCTCGAACTGCAGCCGGACCTGTTCACGGTGTTCCTTGCGACCGGCGGCAACGGGGCCAACAACCACCTGACTTTCCTCGAGCAGCTGCTGCCGTTCGCCGGCCGCGTGCAGGCCGTGGTCATCTGCGGCCGGAACCGGGAGGCCTACAACAAGGTGCTGCACTGGCGCGCCGAGCACCCCCAGCTGGACTGTTACCTCGACGGTTTTTCCGAGGAAGTGCACCTGCTCATGCAGGTCAGCGACGTGATCATCACGCGCGGCGGCACGACCTCGTGTGCCAAGGCGCTCCACTTCGGTTGTCCGATCCTGTTCAACGCGCTCGGCGGCGTGATGCCGCAGGAGTCGCTCACCGTTAAATTTTTCCGGAACGGGGCCGGCGCCGAGCTGGTGGAGCAACCCGCCGATTTCGGCCGCCAGATCGAGAGCTGGCTCGTGCATCCGCGCGGCTACGAAAAATACCGCGACGATTTTCGCCGGCTTCGCTACGAGGAGGATCCGACACTGGTCATCACCGAGCTGGTGAACCTCGCCCAGGAGGTTTCGCGCACGGATTACCGGCCGGGGCCGTTTCCGGCCAAGGCGCGCAACGCCTGAGTGCGGTCAGGGGGTGGTCGGATCGGTCGCGTAGGCGCGCTCGCGGTATTCAAACCAGTCAAAGTCGGCCGGCCGGGCCGTGCCGGCCATGTCCTGGCAGGCCATCCCCACGAACGCGCCGGTGAAGTTCGGCAAGCCGGGCATGGTGGCCTCGTCCGAGAGAATGCTGGCGTCGAAGATCTGCGGAATCCATGACCACGCGCCGGCGCCCTCGAGACGGTAACCGAAGTGCAGGCGCTCTTCGTCCACTTCGACGCGCAGCTCGATGCGCCGGCCGGTCGGGATTGCGATCGGGGCGGTGAAGGAGTCGCCCACGACGCCGTCGGGGATGGCCGACATCACACGCAGGTGTTTGCCGATAATTTCATCGTGCGAGATGTAGAGGTAGTGAAACTTGGCCGCGCCGTAGTAGCACACGAGGCCGGCGAGTTGTTGGAAGTGTTCAGGTTCGAATTCGATGACCGTCGCGGCGCTGTAGCAGTGGGCCTGTTGGCGGCGGGCCACGAGCGCCTGTTTGAAAAGGCTGCCGATGGTCTCGCGTCCGTAGAGCCGGAGGTGGCCGGGCCGGGCGGTGAGGCTGAACAGTTCTTCCGGCCATGGGCTGCGGAGCCACTGGAACTCGCCGGGCAGTAACGTCGAATCAAAGTCCCGGCGGGCCGGCGAGGGCGGGAAAGGGTGCGACGGCAGATCCGGGGCCGGCGGATTGAGTTGAGGGATGCCCTGGCCGTCGGTGGTGCGCGGCCAGCCGTCCGCTCCCCAGACCAGCGGCTGGATGGCCGTCTCACGGCCGAGCGTGCAGCGGCCGCGGTTCCTGAGAGGGCGTCCGCAAAGGTAGGCGATCCAAGTCTGGCCGTCCTGCGTCTCGACGAGGTCGGCGTGACCCGCGCGTTGAAGGGGGGCGTCGGGCCGGTGACGGGCGGTGAGGAACGGATTTTCCGGGTGCAGTTCGTAGGGGCCGGTCAGCGTGCGCGAGCGGCACAGCGTGACGGCGTGACCCCAGCCGGTGCCGCCCTCGGCGGTGATGAGGTAATACCAGCCATTGCGCTTGTAGAGGTGCGGCGCCTCGGTGAGGCCAAGCGGCGTGCCGGGAAAGATATTCACGCGCGTGCCGATCAGCTTGCGTTCCTTCACCGAGTATTCCTGGAGCACGATGCCGGCGAAGCGGTTGCTGGCGGGGCGGTGATCCCAGAGCTGGTTGACGAACCATTTGCGGCCGTCGTCGTCGTGGAAGAGCGAGGGATCGAAGCCGCTGCTGTTCATATAGACCGGGTCTGACCAGTCGCCATCGATGCGGTCGGCGGTGACGAGATAGTTGTGGAAATCGCGCAGCGACGCCCCCGAGGCGCCGCCCACCGAGGTGCGGCCGTAGCGCTTCACGTCCGTGTAGATCAGCCAGAATTTGCCGTCGGCGTGACTGAGGCACGGCGCCCAAATGCCGCAGGAGTCGGGATCGCCGAGCATGTTGAGCTGGCTTGGACGGCTGAGCGGGCGGCAGAGCAGCCGCCAATTGACGAGGTCGCGCGAATGGTGGATCTGCACCCCGGGGAACCACTCGAAGGTGGACGTCGCGATGTAGTAGTCGTCTCCGACGCGGAGGAGGGAAGGGTCGGGGTTGAAGCCCGGCAGGACCGGGTTGCGGATCGTCGGGGTGGGGGCGCTCACGGTGAGCAAGACCTTCGCTCACTCTAAGGTCGTCGCAAGCGCTGAAGCCGTTATACCTTTAGCGCAGCCAAGCAAAAGGGCGGGTCTGGCCGACCCGCCCTGGGAGAGAGCCAATGAATCTGCGATCAGGCGGTCGCCAGGTAGGGCAGCTTGGCCGCGGTGGTCTTGACGGCGGGGACGCCGTCGAGGAGTTCGCCGATGGCGTCCCAGCGGCCGTTGATCAGGGCGTCGCGGGCGGACTCGCGCTGCGTGATCTTCACGGTCTGGCCGGCGAAGCGGACTTCGAGCTTCACCAGATCAATGGTGACCTCGGTCTGTGGGTTCTGGTCCACGGCGGCGGCGATCTTGGCGATATCCTCACGGGCGGCGGTGACGCAGGGCATGCCGAGCGTCGTGCTGTTGCCGAAGAAAATCTCGGCGTAGCTCTCGGCGATGATGGCCTTGAAGCCGTATTTCTGAATGGCCTGCGGGGCGTGTTCGCGGGAGGAACCGCAGCCGAAGTTCGCGCCGGAGAGCAGGATCGTCGCGCCCTGATAGCGCGGCTGGTTGAGCGGGTGGTCGGTCGTGGCGCCGGTCTTCGGGTCCTTGCGGACGTCGTTGAACAGGAATTCGCCGAGACCATCGAAGGTCACGCACTTCATGAAGCGCGCGGGGATGATGCGGTCGGTGTCGATGTCGTTGCCGACGACGGGAACGGCGCGGCCGGTGACGGAGGTGATTTTAGCTAAGGCCATGAGAAAGAGGAGTTGGGCCCACGGAACACACGGAATACACGGAAGGAAGCGGCCTAATGTTCAGTGTATTCCGTGTGTTCCGTGGGCAATTGGTTTGGGAATTGTAGATCAGTTGACGGCGAAGACTTCGCGGGCGTCGGCGACGGTGCCGGTGACAGCGGCGGCGGCGACCATGACCGGGCTCATAAGCACGGTGCGGCCGGTGGGAGAGCCCTGGCGGCCCTTGAAATTGCGGTTGGAGGAGCTGGCGCAGAGCTGGTCGCCGACGAGCTTGTCGGGGTTCATCGCGAGGCACATGGAGCAGCCGGCGGCGCGCCATTCGAAGCCAGCCTCGGAAAGCACCTTGTCGATGCCTTCCTTCTCGCACTGGAGCGCGACGATCTGCGAGCCGGGGACGGCGATGGCCTTAACGCCGGCGGCGACCTTGCGGCCCTTGATGTATTTGGCGACCTCGCGGAAGTCGGACAGACGGCCGTTGGTGCAGGAGCCGAGGAACGCGACGTCGATCTTCGTGCCCTTGATGGGCGCGCCCGCGGGCAGCTTCATGTAGGCGAGGGCCTCGATGATGCCGGCCTTGTCGTCGTCGGACGTCGCGGTCTCCGGGCTCGGGATGTTTTCGACGATGGAAATGCCCTGGCCGGGGTTGATGCCCCAGGTGACGGTCGGGGCAATCGAAGCGGCGTCGATTTTGACGACGTCGTCGTAGTGGCAGCCCGGATCCGAGGCGAAGGACTTCCAGCTGGCGACGGCCTTGTCCCACGCGGCACCCTGCGGCGAGTAGGGGCGGCCCTTGAGGTAGGCGAAGGTGGTCTCGTCGGGATTGACGTAGCCGACGCGCGCGCCGCCCTCGATGGACATGTTGCACACGGTCATGCGCTCTTCCATCGTGAAGCCCTCGAAGGTCGAGCCGGCGTATTCGTAGGCGTAGCCCGTGCCGCCGTTCACGCCGAGGAGGCGGATGATGTGGAGGATGACGTCCTTGGCATAGACGCCGGGGCGAAGCTTGCCGTTCACTTCGATGCGGCGGACCTTCAGCTGGCCGAGGGCCATGGTCTGCGTGGCGAGCACGTCGCGCACCTGGCTGGTGCCGATGCCGAACGCGATGGCGCCGAACGCGCCGTGCGTGGAGGTGTGCGAGTCGCCGCAGGCGATGGTGGTGCCGGGCTGGGTGATGCCCTGCTCGGGCCCGACGATGTGCACGATGCCCTGCTTGCCGGTGGCGCGGTCAAAGAAGGTGATGCCGAACTCCTTCGTGTTCTTGCGGAGCTCGTCCATCATGGCTTGGGCGAGGTTGTCCTTGTAGGGCTCGACCAGCTCGTTGGTCGGGACGATGTGGTCAACCGTCGCGAAGGTGCGGTGAGGCATGAGGACCTTGAGACCGAGATCGCGCAGCATGCCGAAGGCCTGCGGCGAGGTGACCTCGTGGATCAGGTGCGTGCCGATGAGCAGCTGGGTCTGGCCGTTGGCCAGTTTGCGGACCGTGTGGGCGTCCCAGACTTTCTGGAAGAGGGATTGGGGGGAGGACATGATGGGAAAAGGGGAGTCGTCAGCTTGGTGCTGAAGAGGCGATAGACTACCAGAAACTTGCCATACCCAGAAATACTTGTTTCGTGGCCTGTGATGCCGCGTGAGTATCAATTTCCGTTTGAACTCCGCCACCTCGTTTACTTCCGCGAGGTGGCCCGTCAGCTTCACTTCCGGAAAGCGGCGGAGTCACTGGCGGTGGCTCAACCGGCACTTTCCCGCAGTATCGCGCAGTTGGAGAAGGAGATGGGCGTGGATCTTTTGAATCGCACGCGGCGGCGCGTGGAGCTGACCGCAGCGGGTCGAGCGTTCCTGGAGCGGATCGAGCCGCTGCTCCGCGCCTTGGCGGCGGTGCCCGGGGACATCCAGGCGTTGGCCGGCGGACAGGCCGGGCATGTGCGGGTGGCGTTCACCGGTCTGGCGATGGCGACGGTGCTGCCGGGCATTCTGCGCGAATTCAACCGTCGCTATCCGGGCATCAAGGTGGAGCTGAACGAATCGCCGACCTCGGCCCAGCTGGAGTCGCTCAAAAATGGCGAGATCGCCTGCGGATTCTTCCACCCCGATATCACGGCACCGGCTGGTTTCAGCACCAAGCTTCTGTTGCAGGAAAAAAACGGCGTGCTCCTGCCGGCCGAGCACAAGCTCGCCATGGCGCCCAAGCTGCGGCTGCGGGACCTCGCCGACACGGCGTTCGTGATGTTCCCCCGGGCGCACAACCCCGGTTTCTACGACCGCGTGCTCGCGGCTTTTCAAGCGGCGGGTGTGACCCCGCGTATCGCCGACGAAGTGTGGCCGAGGGCCAACGCCATCGGGCTCGTCCGCGCCGGACTCGGCGCGACTTTCATGGCGCCGTCCGAGGCGAAGCAGTTGCCGGACGAGGTGACATTTCGTCCGCTGGAGGGTCCGGCGCCGGAGAGCCGGCTTGTGCTCGGTTGGCGCAAGGATGGCCCGGCCGACCCGGCCCTCGGGGCGTTTCTGGTCGTGGCCGGAGCGGCGACCGCGTAGGAAAAGTATCGTCGTCAGTGCCAATCGAAACCTTCATGTCATCACCAATTTCCTGTCATTCTGAGCGCAGCGAAGAATCCAGCATCATGATCGCCGGCGGTCGTGCCCTTGGATCCTTCGCTCCGCTCAGGATGACAGGTTGAGCAGATTGAAAGCCGGTCCCTCCATTGTCCTCCTCTACACCACGTTTCCGAAAATCTCGGAGACATTTCTCCAGCGCGACGTGGCGGCGTTGCAGGCGAAGGGGCTAAATCTGCGCATCTATTCGCTGTGGGGCGGGGGTGGCGAGTTTCGCGGGTTACAGGTGCGTAGCTTCAACAAGTGGCGGCTTCTGCCGCTGTTCCTCTTTGAGATCCCGTGGCAATGCGTCCGGCGTCCGCGGCTGATCCGCGATCTCTTCGAAGGTGTGTTCACGCGCGCGGCGCCGTCGTGGCTGAATTTTTGGGAGAACATGCTCGGGGCGGGTTTCGCCGGGTGTTTCTACCGGGAACTACAGCGTGATCCGCCGGCGCTTGTGCATGGTGCCTGGGCCGGCGCACCCGCCACGGCGGGCTGGGTGTGGTGGCGCATGTTTGGCTGGCGCTACAGCAGCGGGGCGCACGCCTACGACATCTATGAGCATGGCGGCGACTGGTGGCTGATGGAAAAACTCCAGCACGCCCGCTTCATCCACGCCTCGACCGAGGCGGCGAAACGCGAGCTCGTTGAGCGCGGCGTGCCGGCGGCCAAGATTCAGGTCATCCGGCGCGGGCTCGAGGCGTTTCCTCCGCTCAAGCCGTTGCGGCCGGTGCGCTCGCCATTGCGGCTTGTTTGTGTGGCGCGCCTGGTGGCGAAGAAGGGTCTCGATCATCAGCTTCGCATCTACGCGGCATTGAAGCAGGCGGGCTTTGCCTTCGAAGCCCGCATCGTGGGCGACGGTCCCCTGCAAGACTCGCTCCTTGCGCTGGCGGCGCAGCTGGGCGTCGCCGAACAGGTGAAGTTCCTCGGCCGGCTTGAACAGCCGCAGGTGTGGGAACAACTCGCTTGGGCTGACGTGCTCCTGCATACGGGGGTCATTGCACCCAGTGGCGATCGCGACGGCTTGCCCAACGTGATTCCCGAGGCCATGTCGGCTGGCGTGCTGGTCGTGACCTCCCCGGTCTCGGCCACGACGGAAGCGGTGCAGCAGGAGCGCACCGGCTTGGTTTGCGATGTGGATCTGCCGTTGGCGTGGCAGGTGGCGTTGCAGCGGTTCCGCGACGACGACCTGTTGGCCGAACGCCTCCGGGCCGGGGCACGCCGATGGGTGGAGGAAAACTACGACGCCCACCGCAACACGGACCGGCTGGTCGCGTGCTTCGAGGAGGCGATGAAGCCATGATCTACTACGACACGACGAAGATGGGCACGGCGAAGCACCGCTCGGGCCTGATGCGGCTGAGTTCGCGCATCCGCGAGGAACTCGGTTCCGTTGTGACCGAGGTGGCTTGGGATGGACGGCGGCGCGGTTTTGTCAGCGGCAAGCCGGCGGCGCCGGTGACGCCCAAGCCCGATGACTGGCTGCTGACCGTGGAACAGTTCTGTGAGGCGGACCGGCCGGGCTTCCGCGCCTTCGTGGCAAATCCGCCGTGCCGGCTGGCGGCAATGTTTCACGATGCTATCCCGGTGCGCTGGCCGCACATCTCGTGGCCGCAGAGTGTGCAGCGGCATCCCGAATACATGAAGCTGCTGGCGTCCTTCGACCGGACCTGGGCGATCTCCGACGCCACGCGGCGCGACTTCACGGAGTTCTGGCGCTGGCAGGGTGTGACGCCCAGGTCACAGCCTCAGGTGATCACGCTCGGTGCGGACTTCGACGGGAGCAACCGCGTGGTGCGCGACCCGATTATCCCGCGCGGCCGGCCCGCGCTGCTTTGCGTGGGCATCGTGGAGCCGCGCAAGAACCAGACTTTCCTGCTGGAGGTGGCCGGGGCGCTGTGGCGCGACGGATTGGATTTCGAGCTGCATGTCGTCGGACGCGTGAATCCGCATCACGGACGTCCGATCGAGGTGCGCATGGAAAAACTCCAAAAGCGTGAGCCGCGTTTTCATTTCCTTGCGGCCGCGGGCGACCAGCGACTGGCCCGGCTCTATGCGGCGGCGCGGGCGGTGGTGTTCCCGACGATCGCCGAGGGCAATGGCCTGCCGATTCTGGAGGCGTTGTGGCGTGGCGTGCCGTGCGTGTGCAGCGACCTGCCGGTGCTGCACGAGAACGCGGATGCGGGCGGCTGCCTCATGACCGGGGTGAATGACCTGGCCGACTGGTCAGCCAAGCTGCGCTCGGTGCTGACCGACGAAGCGGAGTGCCGGCGTTTGCAGCGCGAGGCGATGTGCCGACCGCTGCCGCGCTGGAGCCAGACGGCACGGACGCTGATGGACGGACTGCGATAGGGAAATCCCAGGCGCCAAGACCCCAACAAAGTCCAAAGCCGATGGCGAAAACCGCCTTGGCCGGTGATGGAGGTTTGGACCTCAGGACTATGTGATTGGCCGACGCAGCGCGTCGGTCACATTTGCTTCACCGCGTAGGACATGGCGGCGGCGATCTTCTCCAGATCCTCGTCGCTGTGCAGGGCCGAGACGGCGGTGCGGATGAGGTCCTTCCCCGGGGGCACGGCGGGGGCGATGGACATCACGGTGAACACGCCCTGGTCAAGGAGGGCGTTCCAGAAGCGGTAAACGAGCTCCTTCGAGCCGAGCACGATCGGTACGGCGGGGGTCTCGCTGCCCCAGATATCAAGGCCGAGGCCTTTCAGCATTTCGCGGTAGCGCTTGGTGTTTTTCCAGAGGCGCTCAAGGTGCTGCGGCTCGGACTGCATGATGTCGAGCGAGGCCGAGGCCGTGGCGGCCATGGCCGGGCTGATGGCCGCGCTGAAGAGCGTCTGCCGGGAGTTGGTGCGCAGATACTCGATCATCGCGCGGGAACCGGCGACGAACCCGCCGGTGCTGGCAAGAGATTTCGAGAGCGAGCCGCAGATGATGTCCACCTGCTCGTTCAGCTTGAAGTGGTCCACGGTGCCGCGGCCCTGGCGGCCGAGAACGCCGAAGCCGTGGGCGTCGTCGAGCACAGTGAAGCAGCCGTGCTCCTCGCCGATCTGGGCGAGCTCGGGCAGGCGGCAAATGTGGCCCTCCATCGAATACACCCCCTCGACGACGAGCATCTTGGCGGTGTTGTGCGGCACGCCCTTGAGGATCGCGCGGAGGTCCTCGGGGTTGTTGTGGCTGAAACGCTCGACCGTCGCCATGGACAGGCGGGTGGCGTCCACCAGACAGGAGTGGATGTTCTTGTCGGCGAGGATTAGATCGCCCTTTTGGGCGAAGGAGGCGACGGCCGAGCAGCAGGAAATGTAGCCCGCGACGCTGACATGGCAGGCCTCGCGGCCGAGGAAGGCGGCGATCTTCTCCTCCAGCGCAGTATGATAGGCGCGCGAACCGTTGGAGATGCGGGCGCCGGTCGTGCTGGTGCCCCAGGTCCGGGCGGCACCGCTGCAGGCCTCGATCACCTTGGGGTGGAAGGAGAGACCAAGATAATCGTTGCTCGAAAGCATGACCATGTCGCGGCCGTTCAGGCGGATGCGCGTGCCCGACTGCGACTCCATGGCGTGGTAGTAGGGCTTGTATTTCAGCCGCATCTTGGTCGCGTAGTCGTCCTGCGCGCGCTCAACGATGGCTTTCTTGGTCTTGGAAAACAGGGACAGGGCCATGGAATTTTCGGGCCGACTAGACGTAAGATGGCGGGCCATAGCAACCGCAAACCCGGCCGGGCCGGTGTCCGCAGCCGCTTAGCTCCGGCGGTGCAGCGACTGCATCCACCCCGTGAACTCGGCAGCGTAATCGGGCCACGACTTGAGCCAGCGTGCGCGGGCCGCGTCCGCGAGGGCCGCGAGATCGGCCGGGTGTTCGAGCAGGCGCCGGACGGCGGCGGCGAGTGTGGCGGCGTCCACGGTATCCAGCGGCACGCAGCCGCCGCCATGCGCGGATTCGCCGAGCGCGCCGCGGCCGGAGCAGATGCAGGGCTTGCCGTGCTGCAGGCTCTCGAGCACCGGCATGCCGAAGCCCTCGATGATCGAGGGATAAACCGTGAACGCGCAGCCGCGGTAGGCGGCGTGCAGTTCCGCCTCCGGCACCGCGCCGGGGAAAATCACCGGCCGGCCGGCCTGCTGCAGCGAAGCGATGCGTGCAAGGGCCGCGCCCGCGGTGTCGGGCCTGGGCATGCCGATCAGCTGCAGCTCGAATTTCAAGCCCCCGGCCCAGAGCGACTCGCAGGCTTCCAGCAGAGCCAGGTGGTTCTTGCGGCCCTCGATCGTGCAGACACAGAGAATGCGGGGCACATCAGAAGAGGTGGGCGCCGCGTGCGGCTCCGTGAGCGACCGGTCAATGGCGAGCGGGATGGCATGCACGGGCGGGACTGCCGCCACCCCGAGCCATTTCCAGTAATCACGCAGGGCGACGGCGGAGTCTTCGGAGATGGCGGCGATTCCGTCGAACACGAGCAGCTCGCGCAGGTAGGCGGGAAAGCGGGCGACCGTGCCCGCCGGAGTGAGTTCGGGAAATTTCAGTGCGATCGCATCGTAGAAGATGGCGACGCGCGGGCCGGCCGTTCGCACCAGCAGTTCGGGCAGGCGGGCGCCGACCTTGGCGGAAAAAAGCTCGGGACAGATCAGGCCCGCGGCCTCGGGCAGAGTTGGTTTGCGTCCGAGCCAGCGGGCGCCGGCGCCCGTGAGTTTCTGCCGGAGCGTCCATTTCGCGCCGCGCGATTTGCCGGCGCCGCCCGACTGGTCGCGCAGCACGGCGGTCTCGTCCTTGCGCAAGGGGCGCCAGCCGATCAGGTGCGGGTCGTAGCAAACCGGTGTCACCGGACCGGTGGCGCAGAGTTCGTTGAAGAAAGTGCGGCAGACGCGCTGAATGCCGGTTTGCGCCGACGTGTGGCTCGTGTGCGTGGCGTCGAACAGGATCGGTCGCGCGCTCATGGGGCGTTTTCGACGCGAAGCGACTGCACCTGGAAGGCGGTCGGCCCGAGCGGACCGCCTGCGTGGGCAAAGTGGAACTCGATCCGATTCCGCTGACCGGCGACGAGCGGAATCCGGATGCGCCAGGGTGGCGGGGTGCTGAGCTCCGCCTGGAAGTCCGCCTGTCCGTCGGTCCGGCGGGTGAGCTGCCATGCCCCGCTGGGCGCGATGGTGTTTTTGCGCGGGGCCAGCTCCACCAGGAGAATGCTGGGCGAGTGCGGCAGCAGGTCGAAGGCGGCAGTGTCGGAGAAGTGGTCGGGCGGTCCGTTGAGCGGCTGGACTCCTTCCATCGCGAACATACGGTTGCTCTTCTGCAGGAGGACAAACTCCCGGCCCGTGAGGATTTTGGGGGAATTGGCGTCGAAGGTGTCGCCCCAAAGGCGTCCCACCAGCACGGCTGAGGGGATGGGGATGGGGAGTTTCTGTTCATTGACGACCCAGTCGCGCAGATAACCGCCGCTTTCCTGTCCGCGCGCGCCGAAATACAAATGGCTTTCCGGAAGAAAATAGGCCGCCCACATGCCGTGGAAGAAAGCCATGCGGAAGCTCGCGGCCTCCACCAGCACCGGGGCATCCATCAGCGCCCCGCGGGACTGCTCGCGCAGGTCGAACCAGTCGGCGGAGATGACCTTGCGGTCGCTCCACTTGTAGGTGTCGCGGCAGTTCATGAAGTTGGCGTAAACCATGAACCCGCCGACGACCGCCAGCGTGGCGGTGGTGAGACGGTGTGCCCGGCCTGAAGTCGTGGCGCGCCGGCGGGCGAGCAGTTCGACCACGGCCACAGGAAACAGCAGGACCACGAAAATTCCGGAGAACTGCACGGTCTTCTGCATGCCGTAGGCAAAGCCCGTGCCAAGGGTGTAGCCCAATAACACCAAGCTGCCGGCAAGGGCGGCGCACAGGCCGAAGGGGTCCGAACTGCGTCGGACCGCAACACCCACCAAGCCGAGCATCAGGGCGCTCAGCGGCCAGCCGAACCACCAGCCGAGTTCCTTGGAGCCAGGAATGCTGAGGGTGAAGAACGCCGGGACGTATTCGGCGAGCTCAAGTGGGTTGAACAGGTTGGCCCAGTTTTCGTTTTCGCGGGCCAGATTGAAAGAAGCGAGAAAGCCCTGGATCGCGCGGACCGTGGTGGCCGGATTGAGCAGCGCGCCCGCCAGCAGGGCGGCGGTCAGCAGGAGGCCGAAACGCCAGTAGTGGCCGAAGGACTGGCGGAACCACGGGCGCAGCCACAAAAGGGCGCAGGGTAGCAATACAAACGGCACCATCTCCGGGTAGCTGCACAGCAATCCGTGGAGCGAGAGCGCGGCCAAGGTTGCCCAGGCGGTGAAGGCCGGCGTCGAAACCGACGCGGCCCGGATAGCGCGCTCGACGGCGATGATCAGGGCGCTGCCGGTGAGCGTGCCCAGCAGGTTGGGCAGGTTGGCGTTGCCGTGAAAAAAAATGAAGACCGGCTGGACGCATACGATGGCGATGCCGGTCAGCCGCGCGGGCGTGGCCGTCACAAACGTGCGCAGGGCAAGCCAGACCAGTCCGAACCATACCATGGCGAGGCTGGCGGTGGCGTAGAGGTAGAGCTTGAGCGGGGAAACGTTGATGACTGAGGAGGCCAGCGCGAGCAGCGCCTCGCCACCAATCCGGCCCCACGGGGGGGTCAAGCCGATGAGCACGGAGGTCGTGTTGGTCAGCGGTTGCGTGGCGCTCATGACCGGCTGCATCATGTAGGAGTTTCGCTTGAGATGCTCCGCACCGGCGACCCAGAAGAAGCTGTCGTGATTGCTCGTGCCGTCGTAGAAGAGCGAGGCCGGTGCCTGGATCACGGGCCAGAGCAACAGCACAAAAAAAACGGCGCCGGCACCGACCGCCGCGCGCGGAAAGGGCCGGCAGATGCTGCGGAGATCCTGCCAGAGACTGCGTCGGGTTCGCGGCAGGAGGAACGTGAACAGAATGGGCGCGAGGCAGCCGTAGGCCCAGACGCCGCGCAACGGCTGGAAAAAATTCACCGCGGCCACCGCCGCCAGCAGCAGCGCCAAGCCGCAGGCCAGCGCAAAGGCGAGCCGGTCCACGGCCGAGGAGTCGGAGAGCAAAGCGGCCAGCCAGTAGCCTGTGAGCATCAGGCTCAGGGGCAGGGCGATCAGGATCAGGAGGCCTTCGAGCTGGTTCATCGCGCGGGGTTACCAGCCGGCCACGGCTTCGAGACGACGCCGGTAACGCGCGCCGACGGCGGCGGGGGAAAGTTCCGTTTCGATGGCGACCCGCGCCGCCTCGCCCAAACGGCGGGCGAGGGCCGGCTCACCGTGCAGCTGCTGCATCCACCACGCCGCGTGATCCACGTCGGGCTCGGCCCAGACCTGGCCCTTGGTGTAGGGCCCATGATTGCGCTCCAGCGTGACGAGGGAGGCGCGCACGGGACAGGCGCGTTCCGCCCGGACGAAGTCCGTGGTGCCGGACCAATCGGTCGAAAGCACCGGTTTGCCCAGATACATGCACTCCGCCACGGCCAGCCCGAAGCCTTCCGCGCGGTGCAGCGAGACGAAACAGTCACAGGCGGATTCCAGCTCGTAGATCTCGGTGCGGGACAGCGTTTGCGTGATGAGCGTGGTGCCCGGCAACGAGGCCACGGCCTCGCGGAGGCGTGTGAAGTCATCGGGATTGCGCGGAACGTTGTGGACCTTGATCACGAGCGCGGCGCCGCGCCCGGCCAGGCCGGAGCGACGGAAGGCCTCGATGACCGCGGCGGGATTCTTGCGCTCCGAGTAGGAGTTCAGATCGTAGAGGAAGAGAAAAAGGAACTTGTCGGCCGGCAGGCCATATTTGGTGCGGAAGTCGCCCTGTGGCCGGGTGAAGCCGATGGCGTGCGGCATGGTGAGCACCGGCAACGGCACCTTCTGCGCGATGGCCTCGGTGGTGAAGCGCGAGGGTGTCCAGATCTCGTCGAAGTAATTCGCGTGATGCACCCAGGCTTCGGGAAACTCGGGCAGCTCCCACGCCCAGTAGGCGATGTTGTAGCGTCCGCGCCGGAAGGCCGGGCCGTGGTAGTGGTCGATGTCCCGGGAGACGGGCGCATCGAGGTGAAACACGTTCACCGGGTGCGGATTGTCGTCCTGCAGTCGCGACGCGAAGGTCGTGTCGGTCTGCGGGTTGATGCAGTTCAGCTTAAGATTGATGAAGGCCGCGGGCAGGCCCGCGGCGTCGGCCGCGCGGGCCATGCAGCGGACGGACTCGCCGACGCCGAGGTCGGCCTTGAAAAAGCCCGCGATGTTCAGGCCGAGGCGGAGGAACCGGCGCACGAAGGCGGCGTTCCACGGCGCGGTGCGGTTGGAGAAGTCGAACAGGATCTCGCTGTCGGCCTCGACCCGCTGGATGCGCAGACGGCGGTTGCGTGGCTGACTGCGCCAGGCTTGCAGGAAGCCCAAGCCGGTCAGCCGTCCGAGCCAGGCAAGGAAATTGCCGAAGCCGACGCCGCGCAGGGTCAGCGCGAGGTCATGGCCGGGCGCGGGCGGTTTGGATCCGAGAGGGATGGTCAGGCGAAAGGGCCCCTCGGGCAGCGTCGGGTGCGCTGCCATCAGCGAGCCATCGAGCTTCACCCACAGGCCGAGATCGCCGCGCGAAGCCGGTTCGCCGGTGGCGGGGAGCACCTCGCCCACGATGGTCAGCTTCGCCACGCCAGTGAGCGAGGGCAGCGACAGGCGGCCTTCCTCACGAATCCAGAACGAGTCCGTCACAACTTCGTCGTGAAAGAGACCGGTGAACTTGGAACGGAGGCGGAATGACATGCCAATCAGGGCATTTAGGGAACAGACACGGACAGATTTTCAACCATGAATCCGAGTTCGCGAGGATCATGGTCTCCGGGGCGGAAAGTGGCGCCTTCCAGCTGGAAGGTGAGCTGGGTCAGGCCGGAGTCGGGCGACAGGTGCAGGAGGTGAATCTTGTCCCCCGGCGCGGTGCGCAGCAATTCCTGCTCTCCGCGTCGCACCACGACGACCGAAGTGGCCGGACCGCCGATTTTGAAGCGGAGAGTGGCTTGGGACACGGCCGGTTCGGTAAGGAGACCCAGCGTAGCTGCGCGGGCCGCCCAGCGCCAGCGGCCAGTTTGGTTTTGCTCAAGCGGATGCCAGCCAGCCAACGCCAATAACAACGGCTGGGCGGCCGGGTCATCCCACGGTTCCTGGTAGCGCGGATCGGCAAGGTCGGGCACCCGGGGCGAGGGCGCGGGATTGAGGCGGAACACGCGAATGGGCGCCGGTCGGGTTGCTGGGGCAATTTCGACGTAACCACCCGCGCGCAGTGCTTGCAGCAGGACGGTGGCCTGGTCGGGGTAGGCGCGGGTGTCGATCCACAGCGCCGCAAAACCGACTTGTTCGAGCGCGGCTACCAGCTGCGGGCCTGGCAGACGGCCGACGTGGCGGGACCAGCGCAACGCCGGCGCGTCGGCGAGATGCCCGTAGGAATAGCGCAGCGAGCGCGAGGTCAGATAGGGCAGCAGGTGTTCGTAGTCGGGCATGGTCCCTATGCGCGCGGACTCGGGGAACGCCGTCACCGGCAGTTGGAAGACCATCGCCCCGGCCGGGAGCGCGCGCTCAAGATTGGCGGTGAACGTGGCGTATTCCTGCCAGCGGGCATGGTTGGCCTGTCGGGTGGAGGGATCGGCCAGGGGCGGCGTTTGGTCCCAGATGGCGAGACCCGCCAGCAGCAGCGCGAGGGCGTGTGATGCAATCCGGTGCTGCAAAAGCCGCCCAAGGCTGCCGCCCAAGAAGAGAAGCACCCAAACCTGCGCGTAAATACCGATGCGCGTGGCCGCGCGGAAAATGTCCAGCCCGGCACCCCCCAGCCACGTGTTGAGTCCGCCCGCCAGGCCAAAAGCGGTGATCCACAACAACCCAAGCACCGCGTCGGGGATGCGTCGCGGGCGTCGGAGCATTCGTCGGACCGTGTGCCCGAGCAGCCACGCCAGGGCAACCGCTCCCACGACGCCCAGATAATTGTAGAAGAACTCCCCGTGTCCCTCCCGGTGGTCGAAGTAGGCACGTCCGATCCTGCCGAGCGCCGGCAGGCGGTGATCCGCCGGTGGCACGAGCCACTCGAGGGGGCGCAGGGCGTAGGTTTTTAGATCACTCGTGCTGCGGACCAGCGGGGCGGTTTCCGCCGCGTCGAAACGGTGGATGATGGTCCGTGCGTTGCAGGCCAGGAATCCGGTGAGCAGGGCGCCGAGAAACCAAAACAAGGGAGTCAGCCGCTGACGCGGAATCCTGCGGCTCAGGCCGAGCACCAGAGCGCCGCCGGAGACGACGCCTGCAAAGTAAGCGAGGTAGGGCTGCCCTTGGGCGAGCCACAGGGCCAGCCCGAGGGCGAGCAGCCTCGATGCCCATCCCAGTGCGATACCCCGATGGCAGCACCGGGCACAAAGCAGAAAGAGCGGAGGCAGCGTAAAGGTTTGCGAGAAACTCAGCGTCACCCCCCAGCGCAGATTGTAGGTGCAGAACGCGAAGACGAGCGCGAGGCCCGCGGCCCATTCCCACCGCCACCGCAGCCAGCGGGCGCACAGAAAGAAGGATGCGGCATTGAGTCCGAAGATCGCGGCGCTCATCAGCTGCACGGCGGCCATCAGGCCCGTCAGGGCGGCCAAGGTGCCGGTCAGCACGAACACGATTCGATCAGGCACGGGATAACCGGTCCAATCGGCCCTGCCGGGGGCGCCCAACGCCTCAACCGAGCCGAGCCCGAGCAGGGTGGCGGCCGGTTGTTCGCCGGCGAGTTTCACGCGCGCATACACTTCGAGCGGGTCGCCCTCCAGCCAGTGCGGTTGGTTCCAGGCCTCGAGCGACCAACGCCCGAACAACCCGGCGGCCACGAGCATCGCCACCATGGCGACCAGCACGGTCTGGATCCAAAGAATTGGCCGGGCGGGGGAAGGGGCGGACATGCTGCGCTGGTTTCATGGTCGAATTGTCCGGATTCGCCAATCCCAATACGGCCACTTCCTTGCTGACGCCGGGCGTGAAATCGTAATGTTCGCACCGACATCCCCACATGAGCCGTCCGGCCCTCAGCTTCGTCGTGCCGCTTTATCACAGCGCCGACACCATCACATCCGTAGTGCGCGACATCGAGGCCTTGTCCGTGGATGGCGGGCACGAGCTGATCCTGGTGAACGACGGCAGCCGTGACCGCACCGCCGCGGTGTGCCGCGAACTCCTCGCGACGGCGCGCATCCCGATCATCTTCGTCAGCCATGCGCGCAACTTCGGCGAACACAACGCCGTGCTCACCGGCTACCGGCACGCCCGCGGTGAGTTTGTCGTCAACCTCGACGACGACGGCCAGAATCCGCCAGCCGAGGCGCTGCGCCTCTGGCAGCATGCAAAGGCGAACAAACTCGACGTGGTTTACGGCCACTATGCCGACAAGCGGCACTCCCTCTGGCGCAACTTCGGGAGCTGGCTCACCAACCGGCTCACCGACTGGCTGCTCGACAAGCCGCGTGGTTTTTATCTCTCGAGCTTCCGCTGCGTGAGCGGGTTTGTGGCGGGCAAGGTAGCCGAGCATCAGGGACCTTTCCCGTATGTCGATGGCCTGATCCTGCAGGTCACGCAGGACATCGGCGCGGTCGAAGTGCGCCACGCTGAGCGCGCCGCGGGGCAAAGCGGCTACAACCTGCGGCGACTGCTGCGGCTCTGGGTCAGCACCTTCGTGAATTTCTCGATCATGCCGCTGCGACTCGCGACGCTGCTGGGGCTGATCATGGCCGCGGCGGGTCTGTTTGGACTCGCGGTGGTGTTCTATCTCCGGCTGACCGGCAAGGGGCCCGATTACGGCTGGGGCACGCTGATGGGTGCGCTCCTGGTATTCTCCGGTGCGCAGCTGGTGATGCTCGGACTGATCGGCGAATACCTCGGCCGGATGTTTCTCACCGTGAACAACCGCCCGCAGTCGGTGGTGCGTTCTGTGGAGAGCGGCGGCGTCAAATGACCGCCTTGCGCTCGGGTTTGGGCGGATAAAACTGCCAGCTGACTTCGCGTTCCGGCCTCAGGGGCGCGCCGTCGAGGAGATGGGCCCAGCGTTGCTCCTCGTAATCCAGCCGTGCCAGCGAGGCCTGTTTCAGCCGGTGTGTGGCTTGCGGCAGCACACCGAGCCAGTGCAGGGCAGCATGGCGGGCGAGGGTGGGATCGGGGTAGTCGCGGGGTTCATCCCAGGAGGCGAGCAGGCAATCGCGGGCGCAGTGCCGCGTGATGCGGTCCGCGATCTGCACGCGCCAGCGTCGGAAAAGCCGGCGGGTGTTTTGTTCGTCGCGCAACTTCCGGCCGAGCGAGGCGCTCACGTGGTGGCGCACGACGCTGCGCAGGGCCACGCCGTTGGTGCAGCCGGCTTCCTGGGCGCGAAACGCGAGATCGACGTCCTCGCCGCCGTTCATGTAGCCCTCGTCAAAGCCGCCGAGTTGCGACCAGAGTGCGCGACGAATCGCAAAGCAGGCGCCCGTGACGGCGTCGCACCTTCGCCACGCGGACCAGCCGCGGTGCGTGAGATGCACGGGCTTGCCCTTCGGGTCGAAACCGATGCCGGCATGGTCCACGTTGCCGGTGGCATGCTGGAGCTGAACGTTGCCGACCAGTCCGGGGCGAGGGAGGCGCTCGAGGGCCGCGAGCATGGGTTCGAGCCAGCCGGGAAGGAGCACGAGGTCGTTGTTCAGGAAAAACAGGAACTCGCCGGTGGCGGATGTGGCGCCGCGGTTGCAGGTGACGGCGAAGCCGCGGTTACGCTCGTTCAGCAGCACGCGACAGGCAGATGAAGAGGAGGGGTTCGACTGGCTCACCCTTGGCTGGTCAAGACCAGCCAACCATTCGCGCGTGCCGTCGGTGCTGCCGTCGTCCACCAGAATGATTTCATGGGGGAGGCCGGCCGGCAAAGTCGCCCGCAGGCTGGCCAGCATTGCCTGCGTGAGGGGCAGGCCGTTGTAGAGCGGGATGATGAACGAGACCTTCACGGGTGATTGGGCGGGGTCACGCGCAGGCTCAGGAAAATCGCCGCCAGCGCGCGGGGATCGTGCGGGGAGGCGAGGTGCTGGCTGTAGCTCAAGCGAAGCTCATTGCGTCCGACGCGCAGCGGCAGAGCGGCGGAGACACGCTCCCGCTGGTTGGTGCGCGGGAAAGCGAATTGGCTGAGGCTCACGCCGTTCAGTTCGATGCTGACGGTCTGGTGGTCGCTGTAGGTCAGCAGGTCGGCGGAGAGTTGTCCGGTGCCGGCCACTGGTGTTTCGATAGCCAACACGGTGGCCGGCGCGTAACTCCAGTGAAATTGCGGCAGGAAGGCCTCGGGCACCGGGCCTTCGGCGGGTCCCCAGCCGGAGAGCGCCGTGAATCCGGAGAATGCCGGGACGGGCGAGCCGGCTGGGCGCGACGAAGCGCTTGCGGCAGGAATCTCGCGGATGATCAGGTCGGCCGGAGCGGGAGGCGAGATGTCGAAGCCCGTTTCGTCGGCGAGCCGGCCGTGGCTCGTGGCGAGCTGTTCGAGATAGGGCAGCAGCGACCGGGCCACGCGGGACCAGTCCTGTGGGGCGGTGTGCTTGAGCGCCCCGCCGCGGTAGGCCAGCGGGAGTTCCCGCAGGGCCGAGGCCGGAGTGATTGATGTCGAAAGAAAGAGTTCCGGCTCCTCCGCGAGCAGTTGGTAACCGAGGCGGTAGTGGACATCCAAGCCGGCCGCAGCGCGCCCGCGGCTCATGCGCTGCAATTCGGCCCGCACGACCCGCAGCACTTGCTGCTGGGCAGACCGCAGCGCAAGATGGGCGAGATGCCAGCCGTCGGGCAACGGCTGGGCCGGCAGCGCCTCGGTTCCGCGGTAGAGCGCGTGGCTGCCCTTGCCGGCGGAGAGTGCCGGATCAAGGGCCAGCGCCCGGGGCACGAAAATTTTCCGGGTTACCGATGGCGCGTGTCGGCAATAGCGCAGACGCAGCGCGGGATTGAGCTCGGTCGGTGCATCCTGGTCCGAGGCGCAAAAGTCGAGCAGGGGCAGGCTGACGGTCTGCTCGGCGCCGGTCTTTTTCAGGATCGCTTCCAGCTCGGGACGGCCGGGACCGTCGATGAACTCATCGGCGTCGAGCGGCAGGATCCAATCGGCGGCGTGGGCCTGTGCGGCGAGGCGCGTGAGGTGGTTGCTGCGGGCCTGCTGAAGATGCCCCGGCTGATCGTCACGAAAAAGGGAAACGGGTAGCCCCTCGGCTTGCAGGGCCTGCAGGATTTCCCGGGTGCCGTCTGTGCTGTCGTGGTCGAAAATCAGGTGATGATCCGTCCATGCCAGGCTATGGCGGACGAAGGCCTCGATGATATCGGCCTCGTTCTTGACGACGGAGACGGCGACCAGACGCATGGCGCGCAGTGTGCGCATCCGGCACGGAAAGCGGAGCCAAAACTGAAAAGCCACGGCGATGGCGCCGTTGCTCGAAGTAAGGCGGCTCAGGCCAGCAGGCGCTTGAGGTATTCGCCGTAGGAGGACTTGCCGAGCTTCTTGATGTTGGCCTCGAGGCCGGCGCGGTCGATCCAGCCGGCCTTGTAGGCGATCTCTTCGATGCAGGCGATCTTCAGGCCGGTGCGGTTTTCCAGCACATGCACGAAGGTGGCGGCTTCGACGAGCGAGTCGTGCGTGCCGGTGTCGAGCCAGGCGGTGCCGCGGCCGAAGAGCTCGACGTGCAGGTTGCCCTTCTCGAGGTAGAGACGGTTGAGGTCGGTGATCTCCAGTTCGCCGCGCTTGGAGGGCTTCAGGCTGCGGGCCATCGGCACGACGTCCTTGTCGTAGAAGTAGAGGCCGGGGACGGCGTAGTTCGACTTGGGCTGGGCGGGCTTTTCCTCGAGGGAGAGCACGCGGCCGTCCGGCGCAAACTCCACGACGCCGTAGGCGGTCGGGTTGGCGACATGGTAGCCGAAGATCGTGGAGCCGGTGGTGCGCTTGCCGGCGTCGCTCACGGATTTCACGAACTCGGAACCGTAGAAGAGGTTGTCGCCGAGCACGAGAGCCGAGGGCTCGTTGCCCGTGAGGAAACCGATGTCGCCGGCGATGGTGAAGGCCTGGGCGAGACCGTCGGGACTCGGTTGCTCGGCGTAGCTGAACTTCACGCCGAGGTTGGCGCCGTCGCCAAGGAGCTTGCGGAAGAGTGGCAGGTCGGTCGGCGTGGAAATGATCAGGATCTCGCGGATACCGGCGAGCATCAGCACCGACAGCGGGTAGTAGATCATCGGCTTGTCGTAAACCGGCATGAGCTGCTTGGAGACCGCGATGGTCAGCGGGTAGAGACGCGTGCCGGAGCCACCGGCGAGGATGATGCCTTTGCGGTTCATGGTCGGATTCAAGCCTTGCCCAGGCGTTCGAGTTTGTAGGAGCCGTCGAGGATGCCTTTCCACCAGGCCTCGTTATCCAGATACCACTGGACGGTCTTGCGGAAGCCGGAGGTGTGGTCCTGCTTCGGCGTCCAGCCGAGCTCGCGCTTGATCTTCGAGGCGTCGATGGCGTAGCGCAGGTCGTGGCCGGGGCGGTCGGTTACGAAGGTGATCTGGTCGGCGTATTTCTTGCCGTCGGCGCGGGGGCAGAGTTCGTCGAGCAGGCCGCAGAGCAGGCGCACGAGGTCGATGTTCTGCCGCTCGTTGTTGCCGCCGATGTTGTAGGTCTGTCCCAAGCGGCCCTTCGCGATGACGGTGTGCAGGGCCTCGGCATGGTCCACGACGAAGAGCCAGTCGCGGATGTTCTCGCCTTTGCCGTAAACCGGGATCGGGTCGCCGCGCAGGGCCTTGAGGATGACGACGGGGATCAGCTTTTCGGGGAACTGGTAGGGACCGTAGTTGTTCGAGCAGTTCGTCACGAGGACGGGCAACTTGAAGGTGTCGGCCCAGGCACGGGCGAGGTGGTCGGAGGAGGCCTTGCTGGCGGAGTAGGGCGAGTGCGGGTCGTAGGGCGTCTCCTCGGTGAAGAGCCCGGTGGCGCCAAGCGAGCCGTAGACCTCGTCGGTCGAGACGTGCAGGAAGCGGAAGCGTTCCTTGGCCGGGCCGGTGAGTTTCTCAAAGTGGCCGCGGGCGGCTTGCAGCAGCGTGAAGGTGCCGACGACATTGGTCTGGATGAAGGCGCCGGGGCCGTCGATGGAGCGGTCCACGTGGCTTTCGGCGGCGAGGTGCATGACCCAGTCGGGCTGGAAGTCGGCGAAGAGCTTGCCCATGGCGGCGGCATCGCAGATGTCGGCCTGCGCGAAACGGTAGCGGGGATTGCCCTCGAGATCGCTCAGCGAACGTTTGTTGCCGGCGTAGGTGAGGGCGTCCACGTTGAGCACGCTGTGCTCGGTCGTGGTGACGAGGAGGCGGACGAGGTTGCTGCCGATGAAGCCGGCGCCGCCGGTGACGAGGATTTTCATGGTGCGGGAATCAGGAGGAAGCTTTCACCCAGCGGCGCAGGTCGCGTTCGACGGCCTCGTGCACCTCGGTCATCTTGATGCCGACGGAGGCGAGCTTGGTGGAGTTCATCGTGCAGTTGGAGCGGGGCGTCTTGGCGGCGGTGCGCATGAACTCGGCCTCGTCGGTGAAGAACTGGAAGTTCTTGTTGGAGACGCCGGTCTTCTTGATGAGATCGACGACCTGGCGGGTGGTGACCTCGCCGGGGTTGGTGACGTTGTAGATGCCGAAGGGCACGCGCTTTTCCCAGCAGGCAAAGGTCGCCGCGACGAACTCC
The DNA here is from genome assembly GCF_004118375.1 of Oleiharenicola lentus. Classification (NCBI taxonomy): domain Bacteria; kingdom Pseudomonadati; phylum Verrucomicrobiota; class Opitutia; order Opitutales; family Opitutaceae; genus Oleiharenicola; species Oleiharenicola lentus. The sequence continues at coordinate 518,042 of NZ_SDHX01000002.1, read as the reverse complement.
TCCAATTGCGAGATGGAGTTCGTGGCTTCGAGGAGGCTGTTGTAGCGCATCAGCTTCGTCAGGTAATTGCGCGGATTGTCGATCTCGTTGAACGGAATGCGCAGGCGCCAGATGTAGACGTCCTTGCGGTCCGCGAGCACTTCCTCGCCGAGGGCCTTGGTGCCGGAGTAGAAGCTGCAGTTGTTGGTGCGGAACGAAAAATTGGGCGTGTCGGTCTCGGTGAAGCCGGTGCCGTCGGCGCGCGATCCGGTGTAGATACAGCCGGAGGAGACATGGCCCCAGGGCACGCCGGCGTCAGTGCAGGCCTGGGCGATGATACCGGGGAGCACGCCGTTGCCGAAGAGGCAGACGGCCTTGTGCAGTTCGCAGGCATCCACGTTGGGTTTGCCGGTGTAGCCGGCGGCGTTGATAAGGAACTCCGGCTTCTCGCGGCGGAGCAACTCAGTCAGCGCCTTCTGGTCGGTGTAGTCGAAGTCTGCTCGACGCAGATTGCGGAAGGGCAATCCCTTGCGCTGCAGCAGCGCCTGGTAAGCCGACCCTACGTAACCGGAACCTCCGAGCAGATAAATCATAAGCCGCCTAATAGGCACGCGGCAGCGAAAGTCGTCAATAGGCGGTTTTCAGCCGGCGCGTCCTACTTTTTACGATAGTCGCCGCGACTGAAATACTTCTCCAGCCACACATAGGCGCAGATGAAGAAGTAGCGGCTGCCCATTTCCTTGATCTTGAGTTTGGCCACGCCGAATTTCCGGTTTTGCCAGGAAATGGGGATCACGGTCCAGGAGTAGCCGCGGACGATGGCCTTCAGCGGAATCTCAACAGTCAGGTTGAAGTGCGGCGAGAGAAACGGCCGGCAGCCCTCGATCACGGTGCGGCGGTAGGCCTTGAAGGCGTTGGTGGTGTCGTTGAGCGCGATATTGAAGCCCACGCGCACGAGGAAGTTGGCCAGCCGGTTGACCCACAGCTTCACGCGCGGGTAGTCGATCACCTTGCCACCCTTCACGAAGCGGCTGCCAAAGGCGCAGTCCCAGCCCTCGTTGAGCAGGCGCCAGTATTTCACGGCGTCGTCGGGCGAGTCCGAGGCGTCGGCCATCATGATGGTGCAGGCGTCGCCCTTCATGTGGTTGAGGCCGAAGATCACGGCGCGGCCGAAGCCGTTCGCGCCCTTGTTCTGCACCGGGGCGAGCGTGGGGATGGTTTTCTTCAGGTCCTGCAGAACCTGCCAGGTGCCGTCCTTGCTCCCGTCGTCCACGACCACGATTTCGTGGGGCACCTTCTCCCGCGTCAGCACGGCGTAGAGGTCGCGCACGGTGGGAGGCAGGGATTCCTCCTCGTTGTGCGCGGGAATCACGATCGAGTAGAGCGTGAGTGACGGCTGGATGGGCGGGCGGGAGCGCGAACCGGACATCCCGGGGACATTTGGGACAAATACGTCCCCGGCAAGCCTTGGGTTGATCCGCCTTAGCGCGGCGCCGACAGCTCCAGCCAGCCGGGATTCTGTTCGGCGTGGGTGGCGATTTCCTCGAGCACGGCGGCGGTTGGGGTGGTCGGCTGCCACTGCCAGAGGCGCGAGGCCTTGGCGTGGTCGAGCACCATCCAGCCGATGTCAAAGGGACGCGGCGTGCCATCCTGTACAACCAGGTGCGGACCGAAACGCCGGGCGCACCAGTCGCTGAGCTGCCTGAGCGACATCGCCGAGGCGGCGCCACCGGAGAAATTGGCCAACCGGTCCGCCGCCGCGAGCTTGGGCGCGGCAAACTGTTTTTCCAGCACGGGTAACAAATCACGCGGATGCAGGCAGTCACGCACCTGGTGGCCTAGACCGCCGAAACCGAGATACTTGAGCGGTCGCTTCCGCAGCCAGGCGTTGATCCAATAGGCGAAGATGCCCTGGTCGGCGCGACCGAATTGGCCGGCGCCGGCCATCACGCCGCAGCGGTTGACGAAGACCGGGAAGCCGAAGGTCTCGCCGTATTCGAGGGCCATCGCCTCGGAGGCGAGCTTGGTGGCGCCGTAGAGCGAAACGGGAGCGGTGGTGGCGAAGGTTTCGTCGAGGCCGGCGGCACTGACGCCCGGCGGGAGGCCGGGTGCCGGAGACCGGAGGCAGAGGGCCTCGTTGACCGGGCTAAGCGGCAGGCTCACCAGCGGCGGGATGGAATAGACGCGGCTCGTTGAGAGCAGGATGAAGCCTGCCTTGTGCGCTTTGCAGTATTCGAGGACGTTGATCGTGCCGGTAAGGTTGTGGTCCACCAGTTCGCGCGAACTCGTCTTGCCGTCCACACCGGCGAGCACGCTGGGGTTGGCGGCGGCATCCACCACGAAGTCGGCGGCGGGCAGGGCGTCCATCGCGCGCCCGTCGCGCAGGTCGGCCTCGAGGATTATGGCTCCGAGCTTTTCCAGCGGCGCGCGGTTGGTTTCGCTGCCCGGCCGGATGAAGTTGTCGAAGCCGGTGACCTGGTGTCCGGCGGCAATCAATCCGCGGGCGAGCGTGCTGCCGACGAAGCCGCAGATACCGGTGATAAGGATGCGCATGGACCGGACGGAAACAGACGCCACCGGTCAGGGAAAGCGGGAAATCCGCCGGCCCTCAGCCGCGGCGGATCTCGGAGCCCTTGAAGCGGATGATGGTGCGGTAAACCTTCTTCACGCGGCAGGTGATCTTGCCGGTGGTGAGGTCCACGGACTCGGGCACCTCGATGCGGTGCACGTCCACGACGGCATGGTAGCCGCGCTCGGAGAAGATGTCGATGAACATGGCCAGCGCCTCGGGCTCGTTGAGCACCGGGTCTTCGCTGTTGATGTTGGCGTGGCCGGAGAGCGCATGCCGCATCACGATCGGCATGATTTTCTTTTCGATCAGGTTCACCACGCGCTGGAACAGCTCGGGCTGGGTGAGCTCGTAGTGGTCGAGGCGGCGCACCAGTTCCTGCCGGGCGTGGACAATGATCTCGCTGGCGAGGGGCAGCGTGCGCAGCCGGTCGAACGTGCTCGGGTCGAGTTCGAGCGAGCTCTGGTATTCGAGCTCGCCGAGAATGTTCTGCTCGACCTCGGCGAGCGAGCCCTGCGCGTTGATCAGGTGATAGTGGAAGATGTCCTTCAGGGAGAGCAGCGCGTCCCAGGTCTGCTCCTTGAACACGCGGTAGCGGCGGCGGGCGAGCTTCTCGTCAAAGTCGGTGGCGCGTTCCTCCATCAGCGTGCCGTGGCCGGTGCGCCGCACCTCCTCATTGTGGGCCTTGGTCTCGTGGCCGCGCTTGAGTTGACGGGCGATGCTCTCCTTCTCGTCCACGAAGAGCACCACAATCTGGATCACCGGCTGTCGGAAATGGATGGCGAGCGGCGTGGAGTAGAATTCGCGACGCAGCTGGACCATCTTCTCGAACAGCATCTTGAGGCACTCGACCTGCACCTTGGTGCGGGGGAAGCCGTCGAGGATGACGCCATCGCGGTATTCGGGCTTGAGCAGCTCGCGCAGCAAGACGGCGAGCACTTCGCGGTCGCCGATCATGTTGCCGGCATCCTTGATCCGCTTCATCTCCGGCGTGTCGAGCAGGGCGCTCATCACGATGGGCTGGCAGGTGAGGCCGCGGGTGCGGGCGATGAACTCCGTGTTGGTGCCCTTGCCCGCACCGGGCGCGCCGCCGAGCAGGATGATCTCCTTGGGGAAGCGCAGGTGCTCGCGGCCGAAGTGCGCCTCGAGATCCTCCCAGATGGGCGTGAAGATCACCAGCGCGTCCTTGATCTCGAGGTCGTGCGAATTCGAGGTGGGGGCGGCCGGGGTGGCGGCGTTCGTCGGAGTGGATTTGCCGGTCGTGGTCTCCATGGGGGAGGCGGGGAACTAAAGGGTGCCCCTCCCGGGGTGGCGACTAAAATTGCGCCCCCTCGGACTGTCCCGGGATGGATAAAACCGATCGCCCGCCCCTAGCCCTTGCGGCGGATAACCTGCGGGGTGGCTTCCAACTGGCCGCGGGTGACACCGAGCTGGTTGATGAGCTTGAACTCCCGCCAGAGCTCCGCGCCGGTGATCTCGCCGCGCAGGAGCTGTCGGTAGCGTCCGACCGTGCGTTGCAGTTCGTCGGCGGACTCGTTGAGAAACTCGATGCGGAAGGACCGGGCACCGAGAGCGAACAGGCGATCGGCGAACTCGGCCCCGGTTTGCGCGCGGGAGTTATAGACGGTGTTGCGGCAGCCGGCGTCGGCCCGCAGGAGATGCTCGGCGCCCACGCGGTCGCGCAGGCGAACATCGTGCTTGTCGCAGGGACGGCCACAATTCCGGTAATCCGTGCCCTCCGAGAGGAAGGCGCAGAACACGCAGTGCTCCATGTGAAACATCGGCATGTGCTGGTGGAGCGTGATGTCGAACCACGCGGCGGGCGCGCCCTGGAGCAGGGCTTCGAGCTGCGCGACGTTCAGGTCGTAGGAGGCGGTCACACGCTCCAGACCGTGGTGATTGATGAAGTATTCGGCCGTGAGCGGATTGGCGACGTTCAGCGAAAAATCACCGCGGCGGCGACGGCCGGCGAACCACTGCAGGTGGTCGTAGTTGCGGACAAGGTAGCCATCGGCTTCACACGACAGGACCTGCTTCAGAATCCAATCTTCGCCGGGCTTGAAGATGCGCGGGGCGGCGACCCAGAGCGTCGCCGAGGAGTCGCTGCCACGCAGTTCACGGAAACGCACGACGGCTTCGCGGTATTTCTTCGGGTCCTCAAACTCGGCGTAGAGCGTACGGGCACCGGCGGCCCACGCGGCTTCCAGCTGGCTGAGGTGGCGGATAACGACGATGAGCTCGGGGTCGGCAGCAACTGGCTGGGGATCGTCCTGCAATTTGCGATTTGCAATCCGCGTTGTGGTCATCGTCCAGCGCTTTGGGGCAGCGCGCTGCGCGTCGAGGTCGGCGACAAGGCGACGGCGCAGGTCGTTCAGTTCGCTGACAGCGAGAATGACCGCGCCCTCCAGCCGGTTCTCGATTGTGCCGAGTTCGAACGGTGTGCCGCCGAGGCGGCCAAGCTGGTCGCGCAGGCGCTCGGTCGAGAGTGGCTGTTTCTGGGCAACCTCAAGCGGCGTGGCGGATTCGGCCTTGGTGACATGGCCGTCGTCGTCGCGGGCGAGGAGCGTGAGCGGGCCGCCCGCGTGACCATGAACTTCGAGATGCAGCGGGCGCCGGTGGCGGATCTGGTCGCCCTCGTAGGACTGGCGCACGCGGCGATCGAGTTCCGGATCGTTGGTCTTCCAGACGAGATTCCCGGGACGCACGCGGCTGAAATCAATGTCGCCCTGCCCGAAGCGGAGCACCGTTTCACCGTTGCGCTCGTCCACTTGGTAAACACGACCGCCTTCCTCTTTTTCGTCCGGCCGGCCGGCATCGAACACGAGGCCGTCGCCGGGCTTGAGCGAGGCAACGAGCTTCAGCGCGACGTGGTCGCGTCCGACGCGAGCGACCTCGCCGAGGAAAACACCGCGCTTGGTGCCGAAGCGGGCGTGGGCGAGTTCCTGGTTGTTGATGCCGCGGAACCAGCCGGTGTAGAGGCCGCGGGAAAAGCCCATCTCGAGGTCGTAGCGGGCGGCGGCGGGATCGAAGGTGTTGTTCCCAGTTGGAGCCAAACCTGAGCGGAGCGCGGGCTCCACCTGCGCCATCGCCGCGTCCACGGCGCGGCGATAGACGCGCGTGATGTTGGCGACGTATTCGGGGCTCTTCAGGCGGCCCTCGATTTTCAGCGAGGCGACGCCGGCGTGGATCAGGTCGGGCAGCACCTCGAGGCCGGAGAGGTCCTGCGGGCTGAGCAGGTAGCGGCGGTCACCGAGTTCGACCTTGGCCCCGTCGGAAACCAGCTCGTAGGGCATGCGGCAGGCCTGGGCGCATTCGCCGCGGTTGGCGGAACGGCCGCCGAGCGACTCGCTCGTCAGGCACTGCCCGGAGTAGGCGACGCAGAGGGCGCCGTGGACGAAGGTTTCCAGCGGCAGCGGATGCGCGAGCGACTTTTGGGCCTCGTTTATCGCGGCGATTTCCTTGATGGAATTTTCCCGGGCGAGGACCACGAGGTTCGCACCGAGCTCGCGGGCGAAGTCCACGCCGGCGGCGCTGGTGATCGTCATCTGGGTGGAGGTATGGATCGGAAAATCGGGCGAAATGGCGCGGATCATCCGGCAGATCCCGACGTCCTGCACGATGGCGGCGTCCACGCCGGCGGCGATGATGGCGCGCAGGTAATCCTCGGCGGCGCCAAGTTCGTCGGCGAAGACCAGCACATTGAACGTCACGTAGCCGCGCACGCCGCGCCGGTGGAGAAACTCCATGAGCTTCGGCAGGTCGGCGACGGTGAAATTCTTCGCGCGCATGCGGGCGTTGAAGCGCTCGAGGCCGAAGTAGATCGCGTCGGCGCCGTTCTCGATGGCGGCCTTGGCGCACTCCCAGTCACCGGCGGGCGCGAGGACCTCGGGCCGCACCGGAAGGGGGCGGCGGACCGGTGTTTCAGCGGTGACGGGAGCGGACATGGAGGGGCGGAAGCGTTCAGAGAATCCGGCCGGGTGCAAACCCGGGTTCGCCGGCGCGGCCGGTCACTTGTGCCGGCGGTGGCGGATGATGTCCAAGATGACGTAGAGGCCGAACAGCGCCGAGATGATGTAGCCGATGATGCCGAGGGCCGGATAGCCGAAAAGCGTCGGTCCGACGCGGGTGGTCACCAGCAGCGAGGATCCGATGATCAAAGAGCCAACCACGACGCCCAAAGCGATGCGGTTGGCGGCGACGCGCAGGGAGTCGTCGAGGCGTTCCAGGCCGCGGTGCTGGAGGTTGATCGTCGGGTTTTCCTGTTCGAATCGTCGCACGATGCGGCGGAGTTCCCCCGGAAAATCCTGAAGGCCGAGCAGCGCTTCGTGGAGCACCTCGCGGAAGCGACGGGCGAGGTTGCGGGGGTTGGCTCGCTCGCGGAACAGTTCGCGGAGGATTGGCGGCATGTGCCGGCGCAGGTCGAACTCCGGGTCGAGCGCGCGGCCGACCTCCTCGATGGAGAACACGGCCTTGGCCATGAGCGAGTAGTCGCGGGAAAGCGCGATGCCGTTGCGGCCGAAGATGTGGAGCAGGCGGAGCATGGCGCGGCCGAGTTGCGGTTCCCCGAGCGCGAAATTGAGCTCCTCGCGCAGGGCGAGAGTCACTTCCTTTTCCATCGCGCGGAGATCGGGGCGGGCGTTGGCCGGCGCGAGGTCGGCTGCGATCTGCACAATGCGTTCTGCGTCCTGCTCAACCGCGGCGACCCAAAAATCGGCGAGCGCCTGGCGGAGCCGGCGCGTGAGGTGGCCGGCGAGCCCCCAGTCGAGGAAGCAGAGGCGTCCGTCGGGCGTGACGAGGACGTTGCCGGCGTGCGGGTCGGCGTGGAAGAAACCGGAAATGAGGATCTGTCGCACGAGCGACTGGGCTCCGTGGCCGGCCAAGGCGCTGCATTGGTCGGCCGGCAGGCCCGGGTCGCTCACGGGGCGACCCTCGATGCGCTCCATTACCAGCACGCGACGGGTGCAGAGGTCCGGATAGACCCGCGGCGCGAAGACCTGGTCGGGCTGCGGGTTAAGGGCATTGAAATATTCCTGGTTGCGTGCCTCGGTGCGGAAATCCAGTTCACGCAGCATGCCTTGGCGGGCTTCCTCGATGGCAGCGGGCAGGTCGAAGGGTCGGAGCGCGTCGATATGTTTGTGGACCTGGGCGGCGAGCCAGGCCGCGAGATCGAGGTCGATCTGCACCGAACGTTCGACGCCGGGTTTCTGGATCTTCACCGCGACGGGCTGCCCGCCCTCCTTGAGGCGGGCGAAATACACCTGAGCCAGCGAAGCACTGGCGGCCGGCACGGGGTTGAATTCGCTGAAGAATTCTTCGGGCTCGCGCTCGAGTTCGGTGACTAGCGTGGCGCGGAACTCTTCGAAGGGCAGGGGCTGCACCTGGCTTTGCAGTTTGCGCAACTCGGTGATGTAGGAGTGCGGCAGCAGGTCGGGCCGCATCGAGAGGATCTGGCCCAGCTTGACGAAGGCCGGGCCGAGTTCCTCGGCGGCGAGACGGAGGCGCTCCTCCGCTCGGTGCGGGGCGGGCGGCGTCGGCAGCAGGCGCTGCCAGATGCCCGCCGGCAGGTCCATCTGGTTGAGCAGATTGGAGAATCCGTGGCGGGCCAGGGCCGCGAGGATGTCCTTGGCGCGACCGGCGTGGCTGAGGATGTCGAAGCCGATCACTTCGCGCGACGGGCTGGTTTGGCGCGGCGGGGCTTATTCTGCTGTTCGACTTTCTTCAGGTGGGCCTCGAGCTGGCGGAGGCGGGTCTGGCCTTCGCGGGCGGACTTGAGCGCGAGGTCGTGCAGTTTTTCACCGACGTCGTTGCTCAGTTCGGCAAATTCCCGACGTCCGTCCCGTGCGAGCTTGCGGGCCAGACGGCGTGCATCGGCGGCGTTGAGTTTGCCCTGACTAACCAGTTCATCGAGGCCGGCCTCGACCTTTTCTTTCGTGACGACCGCGGCGCCGAGGCCCGCGAGGAGGGTCTTTTTGATCGCGTTGATCATGGTGAGATTAACTTAACCGACCTGCGGCTGGAGGCAACCGTGCAAGCGACGCTCAAGGATGCTCTGGAAGAGGTCACGAGCCCTTCAGCGGCGGAGCGGTGTTGGTGCTGGCGATCGGGCCGACGACCGTGCGCGCGATCTCGACAAATAGCTGGGCCCCGCGCCCCAGGTGGCGACGGCGGTGCCGCACCAGGGCGATATCGCGCGAGGGTTGCACCGGGCCGCTAAACTTGCGGAAGATGAGGCCCTCGGGGTCGGTGGCGCTACGCGCGCTCTTGGGGAGGATGGTGATGCCGAGGCCCATCGCGGTGAGCGATTTGGCGGTGGAAACCTGGGCGCAGCGGTGGCTGATCTTCGGCTCGAAGTCGTGATCCCCGCAGAAACGCTGGATGTGCTGAGTGAGGGTAGACGCCTCGCCCATCAGGATGAAGCTTTCGTCCCGCAAGGAGGCGAAGGTGAGATGATCTAGCTGCGCGAGCCGATGGTTGGCACTCATGGCGACCCAGAGCGGCTCGGTGTAGAGTTTCTCGAAGTGCAGCCGGGGTTCATTGAAGGGCAGGGAAATCAGGGCCCAGTCGAGCTGTCCCTCCAGCACGGCCTCGGCCAGCGGGCGGCGGAAGTCTTCGCGGGTATGGATAATCAGCGGGATGTCGTTGGCCCGGCAGTGCGCCATGACGGCGGGAAAAAAGAAGTGGGCGACGGTCTGCAGGGCCCCGACCTTGACCTTGGGGCCAAGGCCGGTGCTCTCCTTGAGCTCCTGAATTGTCTGATCGGCGTCGGCCACGATGCGGCGGGCGCTTTCCAGTAGTTTCTGTCCGGCATCGGTGAGAACTACCTTTCTCCCAAGACGATGGAAGAGTTGCTGTCCTAGCTCCTCTTCGAGGTTGAGGATTTGCTGGCTGAGTGACGGTTGGGAAACGAAGACGCGACCGGCGGCTTTCGTAAAATTCCCTGTCTCAGCCACTGCCAAGAAGTAACGCAACTGGTATAACTCCATAGGAAAATCAGATAGAAACAATAGAAACTAAGTATTTTGGCTATTGCAAGACATGCCGTATAGTAGGGGCGTCACTGAAACAGGTGGCCCAAGACAAACTCAAATAGACATCAATTTTATGAAGACCAACACGATCCAAATCATCACCAATGTTGCTGCCGCTGCCATTGCTGGCTTCGGCATCACCAACCTCGCTGGTGACTTCGCAGTGGGCGTTGCGGTTGCCGTCGGTTACCTCGCGGTAGCCGCCCTGGTGGCCCTTACCGCCGCCGACTACAGCCGTCAGCGCACCTACACCGCCTAAGTCGCGGTTTTTTACTTTAAGCAGAGATAGTCCTAACAGAGGCCGGTGGGTGAAGAACCCCCGGCCTCTTTTAATGTCTGCATCCGGCGATTCGCGGGATAATTTCAGACAAACCCGTCCGACTGTGACGCTCTTCAGGAAAAGCACCGAACCCACCCGCATGGAGAGCGCCCATGAGCACAGCACTTGGAAGCAATGGATCGAGGCCCACGGCCCCCGCCTTCTGCTGTGCGCCCGCCAGTGGACCCGCTCGCTGGCCGATGCCGAGGATGTGCTTCAGGAGGCTTTCGTGCGCTACTGGCGGAACCAGCGGCACCTCCCGGGCGACCCGCAGGCCCTGCTGGTCACTTCCATCCGCCGTGCGGCGCTGGATCTCGCCCGCCGCGAAGACCGCCGCACGGCCCGCGAGGAACGCGCGGATGGTGGCTTGGAGGAGCGCGAGGCCCTTTTTCAAAAGCTGCCCGGCGAGGGCGATGAACGCCGCCAGGAAATCGAAACGGCCCTCCGCCGCCTGCCGGCTGAGCAACGCGAGGTGCTGGCGCTCAAAATCTGGCAGGACCTCACCTTCGAGCAGATCGGTGAGACGCTCGGCATCTCGCCCAACACTGCGGCGTCGCGCTACCGCTACGCCCTGACCGCCCTCCGCAAGCAACTGGAGCCCCTTTGCCATGGATGAGTCCCTCCAAGAACTCGAAAACGAACTGAAGCGCCTGACGCCGCGCGCGCCCTCCGCTGCGCTGATGCAGGTGATCGAACGTGAACTGGGTCCGGCCGCAACCACGCCGGCTTCCGCTCCGGCGCGCCGCTACACCGCGGCGCACAGCTGGCAGTCCTGGAAATGGGCCTCGTGGTCGCTCGCCGGCGCGGCGGCTGCGTTGCTGGTCGCCTTCTTGCTTTGGGATCGCCCGCCGGCCGTCGCGCCCGAGTCGCCGGGTGTTGCGAACACCGCCTCGACTTCCCTCAAGCCCGTAGTGGCTGCGACCAACCGTTACGAGCCCGTGCATGCCTCGTCGGTGCTCTACGATTTGCACGAGAGCGAACCGACGCTGCTCCCTGACCGCACGGAGGGGCGCGAGGTGCGCTACCGTTACGTGGACACCTACACTTGGAAAAACCCGAACACCAACGCTTCGGTCCGCTGGAGCGTGCCGCGCGACGAAGTGCGGCTCGTGCGCGCCAGTTTTGACTGAACCCTTTCCCCATGAAAAACCCAATCGTCACCCGTTTGCTTCCCGTCCTGCTGTTGGCTACGGCCACCAGCGCCTTCGCCGAGCCCGAGATAAAGAAGGAGATTGTCGTCCGTCACCACGCCGCCAAGGGCGACGGCCCGCACCTCGCCTTCAAGATGGATGGTCCCGGTCAGGCTGAGATGGAGAAAGTCGCCTACCTCGGCGTTGAGACGGCGCCCGTCGATCCCACCGTCGCTGCCCAGCTCGGCCTGCCCAAGGGTACGGGCATCGTGGTGCGCCGGGTGGCCGAGGGCAGCCCGGCCGCCAGCCTGCTCCAGGAGCACGACGTGCTCACCAAGCTCGACGACCAGATCTTGGTTAACATGGCGCAGCTCACTGTGCTTGTGCGCAACCACAAGGCTGGCGACGAGGTGAAGCTAACCTACATCCGCAACGGCAAGGAGAGCACGGCCAAGGCAAAGCTCGCGGAGCGCGAAGTGCCCAAACTGGCTTGGGAGGGTGCCCCGGGCGATCGGGCCGTGCAGGTCTTCGGCCACGCTCTGCCTGGCGGTGAAGGCCCCAACGTCATGGCCTTTTCTCGGTCGATGCCCGGCGGTCCGGCGGGCGCCGGGGCCATGGGGGTTCCCCCCGGCGATCCGGCCGATGTCATGCGCGTGATCGGCGGTGACCGCATGCACTGGTTCGCCCAGCCCCGGGTGCATGTTTTGCGGCGGGCGGGCGGAGCAGGGTCCACCATCCTCGACCTCACCGCGGGCAATTTTGTGTTCTCCGACGATGCCGGTTCCGTCGAGGTCAACGCCACCGAGGGCAAGCGCGAGCTAACGGTGAAGGACAAGGACGGCAAGGTCACCTTCCAGGGCCCGATCAATAATCCTGAGGAGCACGCCAAGCTGCCCGCCGAGGTGAAGGCGCGGATCGACAGCATCGGCGGGGCGGAATTCGGTGGCGAACCCGGTTCGATCAACATCGAGACCAAGATCCTCAATCCGGCCCGCAAAATCCGCTTCGAGCTGCCGGCGGGCGATGACGTGAGCGCGACCGAACCCGGCATGCGGACGCTCTGAAAACGTTTCTGGCGCGGATCTCCGCGCCAGGGTGTGTGCAGAAAATAATCGGGGTCGCGTGGTGTGTGCGCGATCCCGATCTGTTCTATTAAACTCAGGCCAGCGGCGGCGGTGTGCCGGTCGCAGGGCGGCGGACAAACGCGGCGACAATCAATGCGACCATAAAGCACAGGATGAATCCGAATATCAGTGCGAAGATGGATTGCACAACCGGTCCGGTCATCATCCGAACCATGCCCTCGGCCTGTTCGATTTGGGCCGCGGGCACACCCTTGGCTTCCATCTTGGCGATTTCACTCTGCACGACGACTTCGCGGAAATCGGGATTCACGAACATCATGTAGATGGCGTGTGAGATGGAGCCGAAAAGCGAACCCCAGAGCGCGATCAGCGTCCCGGCGCCCAATGCACGCCCATAGCCAAAGGCTTCATGGGCCGGTACTTCGTCGCGCCGTGCCCTGATGCCGAGAAGCAGGCAGGTAATCCAGATCAGCAGACCGACCACTGACGCGATGGTCTGGGCCGTGGTGAACTTTTCGACAGAGTCGTGATATCCAAGGAAGAACAGGATGTAGGTCAGCAGGGAGCCTGCGAGAGCCATGACGAAGCCGTAAAACAGGGTGGTTTTCATAAGGTGTGCGGGATGGTAAATGAAGCAGCCCGGCGCGGAAGCCGAGCTGCGGGGAGACGAACGGACCTAATCGCGGATGAACGGCCTCACCGGTTGTCGCCGTCGAGCACGCGGCCGATACCTCCGAGCAGCGAGCCTTCCTCGCGCCCGCCGCGGCCCGTCTGCGGAGCAGCCGCGACGATGCGACCGGCCAGGCGGGAGAAAGGCAGGGACTGAAGCCAGATCTTTCCGGGGCCGCGCAGCGTGGCGAAGAACAGGCCCTCGCCGCCGAACAACGCGGATTTGATGCCGCCGACCATCTGGATGTCGTAATCCACGCTGGGCTGGAAGCCCACGATGCAGCCCGTGTCCACGCGGAGGACTTCGCCCGGGTTGAGCGTGCGCTCCATGAGCGTGCCGCCGGCATGGACAAAGGCCCAGCCGTCGCCGGTGAGCCGCTGCATGATGAAGCCTTCGCCACCGAAGAGACCGGCGCCGAGGCGCTTTTGGAAGGCAATGCCGACGCTCACGCCCTTGGCCGCGCACAGAAAAGAGTCCTTCTGCACAATCAGCTCGCCGCCGAGTTCCTTGAGGTGGGCGGGGATTATCTTGCCGGGGTAGGGTGCGCCGAACGCGACCTTCTTTTTTCCCATCTGCTGGTTCTGGAAGACCGTCATGAAGAGCGATTCGCCCGTGAGCAGGCGCTTGCCGGCCCCGAGCAGCGCGCCCATGAAGCCGGAGTTCTGCTGCGAGCCGTCGCCGAAGATGGTCTGCATGGCGATGCCGTCGTCCATATACATCATGCCGCCCGCCTCGGCCACGACGGCCTCCTGCGGATCGAGCTCAATCTCGACGAACTGCATGTCGTCGCCGTGGATCTTGTAGTCAATTTCGTGCATGGCGTTCATAAGTGGGGAAAGGACCCGCATCATCGCAGGAAAGTCGCGGCGCTTCAGCAGGAATTATCCGGTTTGAGTGTAACGATGGTCGCGCCCCAGCCTCCGCTGTTCTCGTCGCCGTGCGCGAAGCCCGCCACGCCGGGCGAGCGGCGCAGATGCGCGTGCACCGTGGTGCGCAGCGTGCCGGTGCCCTTGCCGTGCACCACCCGCACGCGAAAAATTCCACGCCGACGGCACTCGGCAAAATAGTCGTCGAGCAACGACGCGATCTCCGCGGGCCGGAACGTGTGCAAGTCGAGTTCACCCGTGATGGGGATGGCGACGGGCTGTTCGGGGTCGTCGGAGGCCATGCGCCCCATGCTTGGGCATCGCCGGCGGCAGGCGATGAAAAAGCCGCCCCTCCCCAGGGGCGGCTTTTTGCACACACACTAATGCACTGACAAAGTGGGAGGCGACTTCGCCTCAGGATTTGGCCGTGGACTTCGCCGTGACGTTAGCCGGGGCATGGGCAACCCGGGTGGCCGGGGCGACATGCTGGCGCAGGGCGCTGAAGTCCGGAGTGATGGCCTTGGCGAGCAGGGGCTGGTGACGGAGCTCGTTCAGGCTCGTCCGGATTTGCTGCTCGGCCGATTCAAAACGGGGTGCGGTGACCACATAGGTCGGGAGCACGAAAACTTCGGAATCGGGTGATTTTGAAGCGGCGCTGGCGATGGTGCTGAGCCCCGCGAGGGTGGCGATGATGAGGAAATTCTTTTTCATGGCGGATATTGTTCTGCCCTCACTACACGCACCCGATGTGCCAAGTTGCAGCCGTGTGTGTAAGTGCGCAGGGATGAGGCAGAAGAATTTTTCTGCGTGGTTTCGCGCTGTTTCTGAATTTTCGCCGAAGGCACGAAGTCGAAATCAGACGTTCCCGGCAATGGGACGGAAGTGCCGGTCACCATGACCATGACCTTCGGAGATGACGGGAGGCTCGTCTTGGCGGACGGATAACCTATTCCTCGGCGCAACCCTTTCCCATGCTCTCCCTTGAAAACATCACCAAGCGCTACGGCGCGCTCACGGCGCTCGATGGCGTTTCGCTGCGGATCGAAGCCGGCGAATTCTTCGGTCTGCTCGGCCCCAATGGCGCCGGCAAGTCCACGCTCATGTCGCTGGTCGCCGGTCTGCGTTCCCCGGATGCCGGCGCGCTCACCCTGAATGGCCAACCGCTCACGGCCGCCGATCCGTCGGCGCGTCTTGCGCTGGGGCTCGTGCCACAGCACATCGCGCTCTACCCAAAGCTCAGCGCGGAACAGAACCTCCGGGTCTTCGGTCAGCTCTACGGGCTCGGCGGAGCCACGTTGCGCGAGCGCATCGATCAGGGACTCGAGGCCATGCAGCTGGCGGACCGTCGCCGCGATCTCGTGCAGACCTTCTCCGGCGGCATGCAGCGCCGCCTCAACATCATCGCCTCGCTCCTGCACCGGCCGAAACTCCTGCTATGCGACGAGCCCACCGTCGGCGTGGACCCGCAGTCGCGCAGCGCCATCTTTGAGTTTCTCGAGAAACTCAATCGCGAAGGCCTGACGGTGATTTACTCCACGCACTACATGGAGGAGGCCACTCGGCTGTGCTCGCGCATCGGCATCATCGACCACGGCAAGATCCATGCGCTGGGCACGCTCGACGAACTGCTGCTCAAGCTGCCCTTCGAGGAGGAGATCCGGTTTCCAGCCGATGAAAATACCGCGACGCTGGCCGCGCAGTTGGCCGGACACGGTGCCATCGCCAAGGCCGGCGACACCTACAGTTTCCGCCCTCAACCCGGGATGAAGCTGTCCCATTTCTACACGCAGTCCGAAGCCCGCGGACTGCCCGCGCGCCTCTTCACCAGCCAGCGCCCGACGCTTGAAGCGCTCTTTCTCCATCTCACCGGCCGCACGCTCCGCGAATAAACCCTCCCGCCATGCGCACCATTCTCGTTCTCGTCCGCAAGGACTTCACCACGTTCTTCCGCAACAAGGCGGCGGTCTCGCTGACTTTCATCGTGCCCTTCGCCCTCATCTGGATCTTCGGTGGCGTTTTCGGCATCAACCGCAAAGACACCGGCCCGAGCGGCATCCCGCTCGCCGTAGTCAACGCCAGCGACAATCCCGCGGCGGCGAAACTCCTCGCGGCCCTACAGGCCGAGCCCGCTTTCAAGGTGATCACCACCACGACCGCAGGCGACAAAACGGCGCGCCCGCTGCGCGAGGAGGATCTGACGCCGCTGATGCGCGACAACAAATTCCGCTTCGCCCTGGTGATCCCGGCCGACGTGGTCAGCGAGCAGGAGTTCGGGCTGCACCTGAAAATCTACAGCAACCCGCGCAACGAGATCGAAACCCAGATGGTGAACGGCATCCTCCAGAAAACGATCTTTGCCAACGTTCCGCAGCTGCTCGGGCAGTCGTTGCTCGCACGCGGGCGGGGCTTCATCGGCGGTGAGCGCCAGCAGTCGTTCAACCGCGACCTCGCCACCAGCATTGCACGCAGTTTCGGCGGCAATGCCGACGACATTCTCAAGGACATCGAGAGCGGTAATTTCGGCTTCGGCGAGCGCGCGGGCAGCTCCGCGGGTTCGACCGCTCCCGCGGAATCGCTCTTCGCCCAGGCGGTGCGCATCGAGTCGGTGCAGGTGGCCGGGCAGGACGTGAAGTCTCCGGCCGCCACGCGCATTGTCGGCGGCTGGGCCATGCAGTTCCTGCTTTTCGCGCTGAGCGGTGCCGCTACGGCCCTGTTCTATGAGCGCGACCACGGCATTTTTCATCGCATCCTGGCCGGACCGGTCGGCCGGTCCCAGATCCTGTGGAGCAAGTTCCTCTTCGGCGTGAGCGTCGGTGTGCTACAGCTCACCGTGCTCTTCATCGGCGGGCGGATTCTCTACGGAATCGACGTGGAAAATCACTTCGGGCTGCTTTTGCTGATGTGTGTGTTCGCGGCCTCGGCCTGCACGGCGTTCGGCATGCTGATCGCCTCGCTGACTTCCTCGCCCGAAGCGGCCAGCGGGCTGGCGACATTCGTGATCCTGGTCATGTGCGCGGTTGGCGGGGCATGGTTCCCCGTGACGTTCATGCCGGAGTTCATCCAGCAGCTGAGCAAGCTGACGATCGTCTATTGGGCGATGGAAGGCTTCGCGCAGGTGCTCTGGGCCAACGCATCGTTCGTTGAGCTGCTCCCGACGCTGGCCATCCTCGGGGGCATCGCGCTTGCGGTGATGGGCATCGCGGTGTGGCGCTTCAACCGCGGAAATATCTTCGGCTGACGCCGCGAATCACTCCGCGGACGGCGGCGGGGAGGAAGGGCTAGGCGGGATGTAGGGTTTCGGCGCGTCGCCCTGGCCGACGGTGCCGACGGGCCGCGGCGAGGGCGGGGGCGGCGGCTCGGCCATGGCCTTGCGGACCTCCTGCTCGACGCCGCTGGTGGCCTTCTTGAACTCCCGCATCGCACGGCCGAAGCCGCGGGCCAGGTCCGGCAGGCGGTCGGCGCCGAACAGCAGCAGGATCACGAACATGATCATCAGCAGTTCGGGACCGCCAATGCCCTCGATGAAGGCGGGGGAAAGATGCAATAGGCCGGGCATTGCTCAGAAACGTGGGGAAATTCCCGGCAAAATCAACCGAGGGAAATTTCGACGTAGAACTTCTGGGTCTGCCCGGGGGCGACGTGGTGCAGTCCGACCTTCGTCTCGGGGGCGTTGGGCGGCCCCATCCAGGGCTCCACGCAATAGAACGGAGACTTCTCGTCCTGGGTCCAGGTGACGACGGCGAAGTCCTTGGCGCTGCTGCCGGCCATGCTGGTGCGGAAGAACAGGCGGTTGCCTGTGCCGGCCTCCGTGACGGCAAACACCTCGCGCTTCAGGCCGGTGTGGATGAGGTCCACCAGCGCGGGGGTGTCGAGGGTTTCGCGGTTGTTTACGCGCGGGCCGGGGACGAGCTGGCCCTTGTCATCGCGCTGCAGGTGCTTGGTGGCGGTGGTCTCCAGCGTGTAGTCACGCCGCGTGCGGCCGCTGCTCCAAGGCAGCGTGAAATAGAAATGATGGCCTGCCGACCACGGGATGGGCGCGCGGCCGTGGTTGGTGAGTTGCAACTCCACAAAGAGTGCCAGCGGGTCGAACCGGTAGCTGACGACGAACTCGTAGTCGTAGGGGTAGGCGGCCTTGGCGGCCTCGTCGGGTATGAACTGCGCGGAAAAGCCGCCCTCGTCGAGACGGGTCAGGTTGAACTTTCCCTGCCGCGCAAGACCGTGCATGGGCATGGGGCGCTGCACGCCGTCCTCCGCCCGCCACTGGTGGATCGCACCGCGGTCGTAGGTGCGGCCGTTGAAGGGGAAAAGGATCGGGTTGCCGCCGCGGACGCTGGCGATGGTGTCGAGATTCTCGACCTCGGGCCAGTAGATGATGTCGCGCACGCTGCCATCGCCGAGGGTGACGTTCCAGTTCATGAGCCGCGCGCCCTTTTCCGGCAGCGCCAGGAAGGACGAGGCGCCGACCTGCCACTTGAAAATCGTGTGCCCGAGATACGGGATGCGTTCCATGGCTTGTTGGTAAAACGAATTGGCGGGCGCGTTCCAACCCAAAGTCAGACAATTTATGCACAAGCCGGCGGGCCGGCCGGAAATAATTCGGGGAATTGTAAGTTGGCGACGCTTGCTTGGCGACGGGCATACGGTAGGATGGCCCTGATGTTTAAGCACGCCCTGATGCTTTTCCCCCTGCTGGCCGCAGCCGCACTCGCCGTCGCCCAAGAGGCGCCGGCGCCGGCCACCTCGCCCAAGAGCGCGGTGGTTGCGCCGGAACCGGCCGTGGTTGGCCCGACCCGGGTCTATGTCATCCCGGTCAAGGACGAGATCAGCACGCCGACCGTTTACATCCTGCGGCGCGGCCTGAAAGAGGCCATCGAGCGGAAGACGGATGTGGTGGTGCTCGATATGAACACCCCTGGTGGTGCCCTCGACAAGACGTTCGAGATCATGGAGGCGCTCGACAAGTTTCCCGGCAAGAAGCTGACCTACGTGGACAGCGAGGCGATGTCGGCTGGCGCCTTCATCTCGGCGGCGACGGATGAAATCTGGTTTGCCCCGAGTGCGGTCATTGGCGCCGCCGCCCCGGTGCTCGCTACCGGCGGTGAGGTGGACAAGACGATGAAACAGAAAATCGTCAGTTACCTGCGCGCGCGGGTGCGGGCGACCTCCGAGGGCAAAGGCTTCCGCGGTCAGGCCGTGCAGGCGATGATCGACGAGGATTTCGAGCTGAAGATCGGCGACAAGGTAATCAAGCCCAAGGGTGAGCTGCTTTCCTTGACCGCCACCGAAGCCCTGGAACTTTACGGCGAGCCACCCCAGCCGCTGCTCGGTGCGGGCAAAGCAGCGAACATCGAGGAGCTCCTTGCCAGCAAGTTCGGTGCAGGCAAATACACCGTGCAGAAATTCCAAGTCACTTGGTCCGAGAAACTCGCCCAATATCTGAACGCCATTTCACCGGTGCTGATGGGGCTTGGCATGCTGGCGCTCTTCATTGAGTTCAAGACCCCCGGATTTGGCATCTTCGGCATCGCGGGCATTACGCTGCTGGCGATCGTGTTCCTCGGCAATTACGTGGCCGGATTCTCCGGGCACGAGCCGATCCTGCTCTTTGCAATCGGTCTAATTCTGGTGGCGGTCGAGCTGATTTTCTTTCCCGGCATAGCCATCGTGGCCGTAAGCGGCCTGGCGTTGATGCTGGGTTCGATGGTCTGGGCCATGGCAGATCTCTGGCCGGGTGAACCGATCAGCGTGGCTTGGTCGGGCGACGCCTTCGTACGGCCGCTCCAGAATGTGGGTTTGGGCCTGGCGCTGGCCGTCCTTTTGGGCGTGGCCCTGCTGCGCTACCTGCCGAAAGGCTGGGTGTGGGACAAAATGATTGTCCAAACCGCCGTGGCAGGAACCGCCCAAATTTCCGGCGCAGCGCCCGAGGCCCGGGGGCAGATTCTTTCCCTTGTGGGTCAGACCGGCGTGGCTGTCACCATGCTGCGGCCTAGCGGTCAGGTGGAGATCGGCGGCCGGCGCTACGAGGCCAAGGTCGAGGTCGGGGGCATTGACACCGGCGAGGCGATCGTGGTCAGTGGGCGCACGGATTTCGGTCTCGTCGTTGAAAAGGCCAAGTTATGAACGCCATCATTATCCTGTTTCTCATCGGTGTGCTGTTGCTGGCCGGCGAGGTCTTTGTGCCCGGCGCGATCCTCGGCATCATCGGCGGGCTTTGTATGCTCGTGGGCTGCGTGCTGGCGTTTGTGAACTTTGGCCTGGCTGGCGGGCTCATCGCCACGGCCGTGGCCGTGGTGCTGCTGGGCCTGATGCTTTACATCGAGCTGATCTGGCTGCCCAAGACGCGTGTCGGCAAGAAGCTCATTGTGCAGTCCGCGGTCACCGCCACCAGTCAGCCGCCAGTGGCTGACCTTCAGGCCGTGGTGGGCAAGACCGCCGAGGCGATCACGCCGCTCGTGCCGAGCGGTTACGTGATCGTCGAGGGGCGTCGCTACGAGGCGTTCTCACAATCCGGACATGCGCCGAAGGGGGCCATGCTGCGGGTCACGGGCCTCGACAATTTCCGTCTAATTCTAACTAAATCCTGAAACTACCATGCCCTCCGTCATTGTGCTCGTCCTGATCGGCGTACCCGCGCTGATCGCGTTCTTCATCGTGTTCTCGTTCTTCAGCACCTGGCTGAAGGCGATGCTCAACGGCGCGCCCGTGGGCATGCTCAACCTGCTCGGCATGCGCCTCGGCGGCGTGCCCTACAGCCTGGTGGTTGATGCCCGCATCACTGCCGTGAAGGCCGGCATCGAGCTGGCGACCGACAAGATCGCCGCCCACTTCCTCGCCGGTGGCAACGTCGTGCCGACCGTGCAGGCCATCGTCGCCGCGCAGAAGGCCGGCATTGAGCTCGATTGGGACCGGGCTTGTGCCATCGACCTCGCGACCAAGGGCTCGGGCAAGAGCGTGGTTGAGGCCGTGCGCACCTCGGTGGACCCGAAGGTCATTGACTGCCCCAATCCCGAGGGCGGCCGCACCACGATCGACGGCGTGGCCAAGGACGGCATCCAGGTGAAGGTGAAGGCGCGCGTGACTGTGCGCACCAACCTCGGCCGCTTCGTCGGTGGCGCCAAGGAGGAGACTATCATCGCCCGCGTCGGCGAGGGCATCGTCACCACCATCGGCTCGGCCGAGACCTACAAGACCGTGCTCGAGAGCCCGGACAGCATTTCCAAGGTGGTGCTGCAGCGCGGTCTCGATGTAGGCACGGCGTTCGAGATCCTTTCCATCGATATCGCCGACGTGGACGTGGGTGAGAACGTGGGCGCCAAGCTCCAGGAAGCGCAGGCCGAGGCGAACAAGAACATGGCCCAGGCGCAGGCGGAAATCCGCCGCGCGGCCGCGGTCGCGCTCGAGCAGGAAATGAAGGCCAAGGTGCAGGAAATGCAGGCCGAAGTCGTGCGGGCCCAGTCCGAGGTGCCGCGCGCCATGGCCGAGGCCTTCCGTCAGGGCAAGCTGGGCGTCATGGACTACTACAAGATGGAAAACATCCAGTCCGACACCGCCATGCGCGGCTCGATTGCACATCCCGAGGGCAAGAAATAAGCCGGAATTGCCGCCCATTCACGCCTTCCCCTTCCGGTCATGAAATGGATCCAACTGCTGCTCGATAACATCTGGGCCGTGATCATCATCGGCGGTGTCCTGCTGCAGTTGTTCCAGGCCATCACGAGGAAGAAGGGGGCGGACGAGTCTGCTCTCGGGCAGCCGGAGCAGTCCAAGGAATTCGAGTTCGAGGATCCCGAGTTGGCTGAGCGCACGCGCAAGATCCGCGAGGAAATCCAGCGCAAGATCGCCCAGCGCCAACGGGGTGGCACCGCGCAAGAAACTGCTACCGTACCGGAATATGCCGAGGAGGGCTCGGACACTCCGCCTCCGCTCGTCCGGGAAGTGATAGTTTCCTCTCCGCAGCCGACACCACAGTTGCGCAGCGGCTCACGTATTGATGCGCAGCGTCAGGCCGAAATTTTGGAGCAGCAGGCCGCGTGGCAGGAAAAATTGATCGAAGCCAAGCGCATGAAGGAGTCCGCGTCGAAGCGCACCGAGTTTGAGGAAGCGACGGCCGACCACAGCGCCGCGAAGCGGGCGGCCACCCGCTCAACGGTAGTGGGCGATCTGCGCAGTCCCGAAGCCCTGCGCCGCGCGTTCATTCTGCGCGAAGTGCTCGGTCCGCCCGTGGCGCTACGGAAGTAGCACCTGATGCTTGCGGGTGGGTTGCCCGCACTTCGCCTTGAGCCGGCCCGGGCTGATACTCAGTCGAGGGCAAAGCGGCCGTAGCCGTCGAGTGGAACGGGATAGCTGCGGCCGTTGACTTCCATTCGGATGTTTTTGCCGGTTTCCACGGTAATGAGAAGTCTGCCCTGCTTCTTGAAAGATTTGGCCTCTCCCTTGGTGAGGGCTCCGTTGAACAGGGTGGCGCCGTCGAGATCCTGCACGACCTTGACGCGGGTCGCCTCCACCGCGGTCAGCACGAGGGTTTGGGCGGGCTCGGCCTGCACGGTAGGGGTGGCAGACTCGGTGACCGTCGCGGCAGGTTTGGCCGGGGTGCGCGAGGTGAGCACGTTGATAAGCAGGAGAATCACGACAATGACGACGAGGGCGCCTCCACCCACGAGACCGAACTTGATCAGCATGGCCTTGTCGTTGGCGGAGCCACCTCCGACTTTTTCGCCGGTGTCGCTGGAGTCGGCCTTGCGCGGCTCGGCGCCGAAGTCCACCCGGCCGAGCGGTTCGCGGTGTTCGCGGCGGGCGGGCTTGGTCTCGCGGCCGAGGGCCGTCTCGACTTCGTTGACGATGCGCTCCGCATCCATCTCAAGATAGCGGGCGTAGGTGCGGACGAAACCCCGGATGTAGAGCGGCGGCAGGTCGATGTCGAAGGAGTTGGCCTCGAACTTCTGCAGATAGTCGCCGCGGATCTTCGTGTGCTCGGCCGCCTCGCGGATAGAAAGGCCCTTCCGTTTCCGTGCCTCCTCGAGTCGTTCGCCGATGGTCTGCATGGGAATTGAGTTAGGAAAGGCGGAGGGTCATGTCACCACGAAACACGCGCCGGACGCGAAATTCGGCGTGAAACGCGGCGGCGGTCACGGCTGGTAGGTGTCGAGGTCCACGAGGATCTCGCGCGGCGAGGAACCGTTCTCGGGGCCGACGATGCCCTTGTCCTCCATGAGATCCATGATGCGCGCGGCGCGGTTGTAGCCGATGCGAAGCTTGCGCTGGAGGGTGGAGGTGGAGGCGCGGCGACTGGCCTTGATCACGTCGAAGGCCTGCATGAACAGTTCCTGGTCGTCGCCGAGGTCGTCGCTGCCACCCTCACCATCCTCATCGTCGTCCTCCTTGGCGGCGCGGTCGATCTGCTGCTGGACGGACTGGGCGTATTGGGGCGGACCGTTGCGCTTGAGGAACTCGACCAGCTCGATGACCTCATCGTCAGCCACGAAGGCGCCTTGGGCGCGCACGAGGCGCGAGCTGCCCGGGGGCGAGAAGAGCATGTCGCCGCGGCCGATAAGCGTGTCGGCGCCCTTGGTATCGAGAATGGTGCGGGAGTCCACCTGCGAGGCCACCTGGAAGGCGATACGCGAGGGGAGGTTGGCCTTGATTACGCCGGTGATGACGTTCACCGACGGGCGCTGGGTGGCAATGATGAGGTGGATGCCGGCGGCACGGGCAAGCTGGGCGAGGCGGGCGATGCTGGTCTCGATCTCGGCCGGGTTGACCATCATGAGGTCGGCGAGCTCGTCGATAATGGCGACAATGTAGGGCAGGCGGTCGGGAATCTCGATCTCTTCGGCGACGCCCTCCAACTCGGCCTGCTGTTCGGTGGGTGGGAACTCGGCGGCCTTGGGGTCCTTCTTGCGGTTGTTGAAGCCGGTGATGTTGCGGACGTTGACCTTGGCGAAAATCTGGTAGCGCTGTTCCATCTCGCTCAGCAGCCACTTCAGCGCACCGGGCACCTTCTTCGGCTCTGTGACCACCGGGATGAGCATGTGGGGCAGGGTGTTGAAGATCTTCAACTCGACGACCTTCGGGTCCACCATGATCAGGCGCAGATCCTTGGGGCTTTTCGAATAGAGGATGGAGGCGACGATGGAGTTGATGCAGACCGATTTGCCCGAGCCAGTAGCGCCCGCGATGAGCAGGTGGGGCATCTTGGTGAGGTCGGAGACGAGCGGCTTGCCAGAGACATCCTTGCCGAGGGCGATGGGAATCTCGGCCTTGGCGCCAACCCAGTCTTCGCTCTCGAGTATTTCGCGCATGCCGACGGGCGTGGGCTTCTGGTTGGGCACCTCGACACCGACGGCGGCCTTGCCCGGGATGGGGGCAAGGATGCGCACCGACTGCGCGCGCATGCCGAGGGCGATGTTCTTGTCGAGGCCCGAGATTTTTTCGACGCGCACACCGGCGGCGGGAACGACCTCGTAGCGGGTGATGACGGGGCCGACGTGGATTTCGCCCAGCGTGACCTCGACGCCGAATTCGCCGAGGATGCGGAGGAGGTTTTCGGCGTTCTGGCGGTGTTCCTCCTCGCTGTTGCCCTCGGTTTTTACCTGCTCGCGCAGGAGCTTGAGCGGCGGAAACTCGTAATCCTTGTCGTCGCTCTGCGGGAGGGTGACCTTGGCTTTCTTGGTTTCCTCGGGCTTGACGATGTTGAGTTCGAGTTTGCCTGTGGCCACGGCGAGGTCCTTGGGGTCGGTCGCGGTCTTGCTAGCGGCAGCCTTAGCAGGCGCCGGCTGCGGCGGAGTGGTGACGGTTTTGGCCGGCTTTTCGGGTTCGGGGGCGGGTTTGACCGCAGCGGCAGGGATGAACTTGGGTTTCTCGGCGAGCGGGTCTTCCGTCTTGGGCACGACCATCTTTTTGCTGGTGCCGGCATTGATCGCGGGTGCGGCGACCGTTGCGGCCGCGGCGGCCTCGGCCTGCCTGGCCTTGGCGGCTTCCTCGCGCTGCTTGCGGCGCTCCTCGGCGATGGCGGCCTTGAGCGCGGCGCGCTTATTGCGCCACTCAGACAGGGCGAGGAGCAGCCGCTCAAACTCCATACCGATGTCGCGCGTGAAGATGAAGAGCATGCTCGCGAGATAAACGCTGCCGAGAACCAGGCCCGATCCAAACGGTCCCAGCAAAGCCCCGAAAATGTCGCGATAGAAAACCTTGCCCAGGGCGCCGCCCGGGCCCTCCTGATAATAATCCAGGTCAGTGAAGAGGGTGCTCTGCATGTCCAGCAACGAGGCGCCCGTCACCACGGCGATGATCAAAGCCACGGATCGCGTCGCCGTCAGGTGGCGGGCTCGCAGCATGTAGATGTAGGTCATCCAGAACAGAAACGCCGGGATCAGCCAGCCGGCGGCACCGAGCAACCACACGCTCCCGGCCGAGTAGAGATCGCCGATGATGCCGAGGCGCTTGATGCCGTTGGGCACAAACTCGCGCTGCTCCATTTTGCCCTTAACCACCTCGCTGCTGCCACCACTGGTGTGGACGCTGCTTTCCGCCGGCAGATAGTAGAACAGCCAATAGGAAATCAGCACAGCTAAAGCTAGGCACAACAAAGCGGCCAACAGGTTCCGGCTGTGGCGCGGACCCTCGAACGAGGGCGTATCTTTTTCCTTTGGATTTGCTCTGTCCGCTTTGGGCATTTTCAGTGTGTGACCGAATTTATTGCAGGTTCATCGGCTCGGAGGGTCAATGTAAAAGCCCCCGCCAAGAATTCCGCAAACCGTTTGTCTCCAAAGCATGACACCACTTCTCAAATTCAAGCCAGTCTATCAGGAACGCGTCTGGGGCGGTCGCGGGCTCGAGTCGTTTCTCGGTCGCAAACTGCCCGGTTCCACGCCGATTGGAGAGAGCTGGGAGCTCGTAGACCGCGTGGAAGCACAGTCGCTGGTGGAGGGCGGACCTTGGGCGGGACGGTCGTTGCGTGAGCTGATGGCGACGCATGGCGCCGAGCTCATGGGGCCGCACTGGCCGAAGGAGCGGCCGTTTCCGATCCTCGTGAAGTGGCTGGATTGTCGCGAGCGCCTCAGCCTCCAGGTGCATCCACCCGCGAGCATCGCGGCGAAGCTCGGCGGCGAACCGAAGACCGAGAACTGGTATGTCGCCCGCGCCGAGCCTGGCGCCGCGGTGCTCGCCGGTCTTAAGCCCGGGGTCGATGCCGCGGCGTTTCGCGAGGCGCTCAAGGACAACTCCGCCGAGTCACTCGTGCATCGGTTGCCGACGCAGGGCGGGGACTCACTGCTCATCCACAGCGGCGTCATGCATGCCATCGACGGCGGCAACATGATCCTCGAGATCCAGCAGAACTCCGACACGACCTACCGCGTCTATGACTGGGGTCGCGTTGGTCTTGATGGCAAACCGCGGGCGATGCACGTCGAGCAATCCATGGCATCGTTGGAGGCCAACACTGCCGCCGCGCCATCACTTGTCCGCAACGGGGAGAAGACGGCGGTGCTGGCGCAGTGCCGGGAGTTCCGCATTACCCGCCACCGCCTGGCGCGGGGCGAAGGCCTGACCTTCAATGCCTGTGAGCAGGCGCGGATTCTTTCCGTGGTAGGCGGCCGACTCGCGGCCGGGGAGACCACGCTGACGTTGGGCGACAACGCTTTGCTGCCGTTTGGCGGCAAGTTCGGCTTCATCGCGGTCGAGGACGCCCAAGTGCTGGTCACGGATGGTTTCAGCTCGCTTGAAAAAGCAAAAGCATGAGGTAATTTCCGCCCCCTTTCATGAGCGAGAACAGTCAGACCGAAACCACCCAGCCCAATCCCGCACCCGCCGGTGCCACGGCCGAGCCTGCGCCGGCTCCGGCCGCGCCCAGCTTGGAGGAACAGCTCGCGGCAGCGAAGAAAGAGTCTGCGGCCAACTACGACCGCTACACGCGCGCCGTGGCCGATCTTGAGAATTTCCGGAAGCGCACGGTGCGCGAGAAAGACGAGCTCCGGCAGTTTGCCGCCTCCGGCGTGATGGAGGACATCATCCCGATCCTCGACAACCTCGGCCTGGGTCTCGGTGCGGCGAAACAGCAGACCGACGTGAAGGCGATTACCGACGGCATCACGCTCGTGCTGGAACAGTTCAAGAGCACGCTCGCCAAGCACGGCCTCAAGGAGATCAACCCGCAGGGCCAGGCCTTTGATCCAAACCTGCACGACTGCATTTCGCACCAGCCCAGCGCCGAGGTGCCCGAGGAGAAGGTCAGCATGGTCGTGCGTCTCGGCTACTCGCTGAACGGACGATTGCTGCGTCCGGCGTCGGTCGTGGTTTCCAGCGGCCCGGCCAAACCCGCGGAGGCGAAGGACTGACCATGGCCGCCGGACAAAAACAGGACTACTACGAGCTGCTCGGCGTGGCGAAGGGCGCCAGCGAGGAGGAACTGAAGAAGGCCTACCGTAAGAAGGCCGTGCAGTATCACCCGGACAAGAATCCCGGCAACAAGGAGGCGGAGGAGATGTTCAAGAAAGTCTCCGAAGCTTACGAGGTGCTGAAGGACCCCGAGAAGCGTGCCGCGTACGACCGCTATGGCCATGCGGCCTTCGAGCAGGCCGGCGCCGGGCCGCGCGGCGGCGGTGGCTACGGTGGCGGCGGTTTCCACGATCCTTTCGACATTTTCCGCGAAGTCTTTGGCCAGCGCGGCGGCGGGGCCGGCGGCATCTTCGATGAGTTCTTCGGTGGTGGCGGGGGCGAAGGCAACGGCGGCGGCTCCGGCCGTGGGTCGGACCTGCGCTATGATCTCGAGATTTCGCTGGAGGAGGCGGCCAAGGGCGTGGAGAAGGAGATTTCCTTCCGCCGTGCCGGCGCCTGCAAGCACTGTAGCGGTTCGGGAGCAGAACCCGGTTCCAAGAAGACGACCTGTCCAACCTGCCGCGGCGCCGGGCAGGTGACCACCTCGCGAGGATTCTTCCATGTCCGCCAGGTCTGTCCAACCTGCCATGGCTCGGGTTCGCGATTCGAGAAGGTTTGTGCGAAATGCTCCGGCGATGGCCGGGTGCAGGAAACCGCCAAGATCAACGTGCGCATCCCGCCCGGTGTGGACACGGGCTCCAAGCTTCGTTCCACGGGCAACGGAGAAGCGGGCGTGATGGGCGGCTCGGCCGGCGATCTCTACATCGTGATCGTCGTCAGGGAGCACGAGGTGTTCGAGCGGCAGGGCGACGACCTGTTTTGCGAGATGCCCATCAAGTTCACGCTAGCTACGCTCGGAGGCACCGTCCAAGTGCCGACCATGGAGGGCAAGGCCACGCTCAAGATCCCTGCCGGCACGCAGTCGGGCACCACCTTCCGGCTCAAGGGCCGAGGCATGCCGCAGCTGCGCGGCGGCGTGCAGGGCGACCAACTTATCCGGGTCCATGTCGAGGTGCCGACCTCGCTTAACTCCGAGCAAAAGCGCAAGCTGGAGGAATTCGCCCAGGCCTGCGGCGACGCCGACGAACCGGTTTCGAAGAGCTTCTTCGAGAAGGCGAAAAAGTTCTTCTAAGCGCCAGCCCTTGCGGTGGCAGGAGCGCTTGAGCGGGTGAACACCAGCCCGAACAGACGCTTCAGGCCCAGATGGTACAGCGCCAGGATGATCAGCATGCCGGCGAGGGCGTAAACCAAGCCCTCGGCGGTCGTGGGCACGGCAGGCTGGTAAACACCGGCCGTGGCGCGGGCGATGCTGGGGTCGAGTTGCCGAACGAAAACGAACGGTCGCTCCCACAGTGCGGCCGACAGCAGGGCGTCGTGCGCGGATTGGAGCGAGGCGACGCGATCGACGGAGTCGCTCATGACGCCACCGAGTTTGGCCACGGCGGAGTCGGCATTGGCGGCGGTCTGGCTGATGAACTGGTCAAGCGTGAGACCGGCCTGGTCGGCGGTTTTCTGAAAAGTGGCGAGCTGGCGGCGGGCTTCATCGAGATGCCCGCCGAGACGCTGCAGGTATTGCTGCATGAACTCCGGGCCTTGGGAAAACAACACCGCGCCGACCACGCACAGGATGCGATCGGTGAGACTGTCGAAGAGGCTGAGGAATCCCCGGCCGGATTTCATGGCGCGAGCGTGCGCGGATTCGCCCCGCAGGCAAGCAGGGTGCGCTTAGTGGTGAAGGTTTGACAGAAATAATGCGTGCCTCCCCTCCACGCCCCGACCTAAATGGGCGGATGCGAGTTGTAATTCTCGGTTCAGGAAGAGGCAGCAATGCCGAGGCGATCCTGCTGGCGCAGCAGGCCGGCCGGCTGGGTGCGGCTCGGGTAGTGCAGATTCTTGCGGACAAGCCGGAGGCGGGGATTCTGGCGCTGGGCGCACGGTTTGGTGTTCCGGCGAAGTTTGTGGATCCCGCACCGTTCAGGACCAAGCTGGAAGGCGAAGGCGAAGCCCGATTTATCGCGGCGGTGCGTCAGGCTCAGCCTGATTTGGTGGTGCTGGCGGGCTTCATGCGCGTGTTGAAGGCGGGGTTTCTGGGGGCCTTTGCGGGTAAGATCATCAATTTGCATCCCAGTTTACTGCCGGCTTTCCCGGGGCTGGATGGAATTGGACAGGCCTTGCGGGCCGGCGTGAAAGAAACCGGTTGCACAGTGCATGAGGTAACGATGGACGTGGATGCCGGTCGAATTCTTGAACAGGCGCGCGTGCCAATCGAACCGGGTGAAACCCTCGATTCGCTGGCGGCCAAAGTGCATGCCGCCGAGCACAAACTGCTACCAATGGTCATCGCCCGGCTAAGCCACGGAGAGAAATAAACATGGCCACCGTATTTGAGTTCAAAATTGAGGTCGCACTGGGGGCCGTACCGGCCATCGAGGATCAGTTGGCCGAACGTGAAGAGCAGCACCTGATGGTGATCGAGGATAAGGCATCGGGTCGGGCTTGGTTGACGGGGTATTTCGAGACACGTGTGGTTGCGCAAGCATCATGGGAAGGGTTTGCCCCGCTCATGGACCCCGAGTGGCTGGCAACCGAGCCGGTTATCAGCGAATTGGCCGACAAGGACTGGAAAGAGAGCTATAAAGAGCACTTCAAGGCCTGGCAGTTTGGCCCCCTGCATTGGGTGCCGGTCTGGGAACGCGAAACGTTCCGACTGCCGGAGGGTGATCAAGTCCTGTGGTTGGACCCTGGCATGGCCTTTGGCACCGGCAATCACGAGACGACGAGACTGGTGGTGGAGCGCTTGGTGAAGCTCGCGACCGAGAAAGGCGTCGGCGGGCGGGTGATTGATGCCGGTTGCGGTTCGGGTATCCTGGCCCTGTCTGCCATAAAGCTTGGCTACTTGCGCGTAGCGGCATTTGACAACGACCCTCTGGCCGTGGACGTCAGCCGGGATAATGCTGCTCTCAATGGTTTGGTCGGGCGCGTGGAGTTCTACGTCGGAGACTTGGTGACCGGGTTGGCTGGCCGTCAGGCCGAGCTGTTGCTGGCAAACATTCAGGCGGATGTGCTGATGCGATATGCCCCAGAATTGGTCGGTTCCGTTGCCCCACATGGGACGCTTGTCCTCAGCGGCATTTTAGCGAGCGAACTGGCTCTGGTGCGGGATACTTTTGTCACCCAGGCCGGTGGTTGGCAGGTGGACTCGCGCGTGATGGGCGAGTGGAGTGACTTGGTGCTGATCCGACCCTAAGCCTTGGTTCAGAACAAGTCGGTCGGCGTGCGGGAAAGAAAGTCTTCCATGTAGGCCGTGGTGGCCTTGCCGTCGATGAAAACAGGGTCGCTCATGATGGCCTTGTGCAGGGGGATAGTGGTCTTGATGCCACGCACAAGGTATTCGCTGAGGGCACGGTAACTGCGCTGGAGGGCGATCTTTCGCGTGTCGCCGTAACAAATCAGCTTGCCGATCATGGAATCATAATATGGCGGGATAGTGTAGCCGCTGTAAACGTGGGAGTCCACACGCACACCGTGGCCGCCCGGCGCATAATAGAGCGAGATAGTTCCGGGCGATGGGGCGAAGTTGCGGGCCGGGTCTTCGGCATTGATGCGGCACTCGATGGCGTGCTTCTCAAATTTGATATCCCCTTGGTCGAAATCGAGCTTCTCGCCGTTCGCTACACGAATCTGCTGCTTGATCAGGTCAATTCCGGTGACTTCTTCGGTCACGGGGTGCTCAACCTGGATGCGCGTGTTCATCTCGATGAAGTAGTAATTGCCCTTGGCATCCACGAGAAACTCGATGGTGCCGGCGTTTTGGTATTCGGCAGCCTCGGCGGCCTTAACGGCGGCCTTCCCCATCTTTTTTCGGAGGTCGGCGGTAAGAAAGGGGGAGGGTGATTCCTCAATCAGCTTTTGGTGGCGGCGCTGAACGGAGCAGTCGCGCTCACCGAGGTGCAGAACCTTGCCATGGCTGTCCGCGAGGATCTGGAACTCAATGTGGCGGGGTTTCTCGATGTATTTCTCGATGTATACGGACCCGTTGCCGAAGGCTTTTTCCGCTTCCCCGCGGGCTACGTGGAATTCCTTGGCAAAGGAGACGTCGTTGTGGGCAATGCGCATACCACGACCGCCGCCGCCGGCTACAGCCTTGATGATCACAGGGTAGCCGATTTTGCGGGCAATTTTAACGGCCTCAGCCTCGCTGTCTATTGGACCGTCTGAGCCTGGAACAGTGGTCACCCCCGCTTTACGAACGGTATCCTTGGCGATAGCTTTGTCGCCCATGATCCGAATACTCTTCGACTTCGGGCCGATGAACTTGATGTTACAGGATTCGCATTGCTCGGCAAATTTCGCGTTTTCTGAGAGAAAGCCGTAGCCGGGGTGAATCGCATCGACGTCGGCAATTTCAGCCGCGCTTATGATCCGGTCGGCGCGCAGATAGCTGTCGGAGCTCTTGGGGCCACCGATGCAGATTGCTTCGTCAGCGAGTTGGACGTGGAGGGATTGCACGTCAGCCTCAGAGTACACGGCCAATGTCTTGATACCGAGTTCGCGACAGGCGCGGATGATGCGGAGCGCGATTTCACCGCGATTGGCGATGAGGACCTTCTGGATCATGAGGATAAAAAAATTGAGCCGGACAGCTGACTGCCCGGCTCTAGGCAAACTGGCTTAGTTGAGCTTAACCTTGAATAGGCGCTGTCCGTATTCAACCGGCTGTCCGTTTTCAACGAGGACTTCCACAACTGTTCCTTTTGCCTCGGCTTGGATTTCGTTCATGATCTTCATCGCTTCGATGATGCAGACGACCGATTTTTCCTCAACCTTTGTGCCGGAATCTACAAATGGAGGATTTTCAGGGGAAGGTGAACGGTAGAAAGTGCCTACCATCGGGGATTTTACGTAAGCAAACCCGGCTTCGTCACCTCCTGATGCAGCCGTATTGGAGTGAGGCGTAGGTAGAGATTTCGGGGCAGCCGAGGCCTCAGGCAATAGCACGGGGAAGGGGTGAGTGGATTGAGGAGCGGCCGCGACCATCGGGAGGCCATTCACTCCACGCTTAATTTTGATTTTGAAGCCTTCTTCCTCGAATTCGAATTCGGAAAGTTCAGAGCGCTTCATCAGATCGATGATCTGTTTAATTTGTTTAAGGTCCAAGCAAACGCCTTGGTTGAGTTAAGTCGCAGAGTTAATGCCTTCTTTAGAGCATGCGTTCAAAAGAACTTTAAATTGTCAAAGCAACCCTCGATTTGTCTTCCAACTGCTTTTGTGTAAAAAGCCCAAAATATGGGCAAAAATACCCTAATTTTTGCCGTAATTCGCAAAAACCACCCGCATTTTGAATGCTACTCTTCACAGGATTAGTGTGGATTGCGTCGTACCAGGCTAATCATCAATACTCCCGCATGCTCGTCACTTGTTTGCTGCCTCATCCAGATAGGCGTAGTTCCCGGGTGAGGTGGAGGTTAATGAACATGTGCTCGTCGAGGTACTCGTCGCGGTGATTGCCGTTGAAGCTTTCGGTGTAGTCTTTCTTGGGCAGCTTGCCCGGGTTGAAGACGCGATGAGCGACCAGTTGCTCTTGGGGCCAGCGTACTAGCACCTGATTGGCAAATTTGGGTACGCTGTTGGCCCATAGGCTATGAGTCCGCCCACGTGACCGCGCGAACCAATACCAGCAAGCGGGTGAGACGGGACCCGTACGGCATGGCGTATGCCTTGATCTAGAGGGTCTCGATGGTGTATTCAGCGTGATCGTGAGCCGTCGAAGTGACCGACCGTTGGTCAGCCGGTCATGGACGCAGTCCAGATACCAGCGAAAGTTGGGCTGCGCTTGGGTCGGCGGTCGTTCATTGCTGCGGGCCAATCGTTGTCTGCGCCGGCGGTGCTATCGGACCTGCAAGCCCACGGACTGTTATGAGTGGATAGCCCCCTTGTGATTGTCAGACATGCCTTCATGGCGCAGCGGCACCAGCAATTCGCGAAAGCCTCTTCGGCGGCGATTAACGGTATGACGCCGCAG